>CAZHTF010000006.1:0-41412 GCA_964535305.1 uncultured Planctomycetales bacterium
GGTGAACACCAGGTTCTGCCGGTGCGACACGCGCAGCTCGCCGAGGCTGTAGCGGTCGGCGAGGTCGGCGACGCGGTCCATCTGGTCGGCCGTGAGGTCGCCGGGCGCCGCATTGGGCGACTTGAGCGTGAGCGTGACGATCGCGTAGCCCGGGGCCCGGTGGGCGGCGACGTTGGCGCGGTACCAGGCGCCGAAGGCCGGGTCCGCGGCGGCGCGCGTCGCCAGCGCGGCGGACTCGTCGGGCAGCGCCTCCCAGGTCGGTTCGGCGAACCAGATCCGCGCCTGCTGCATCAGGATCGTGCCGCCGCGCGTGGACTTTTGCGGTCCGATCAGGCGAATCGGCCCGTCGCGACCGCCCAGCTCGCGCCAATCGCGGATTTTCTGCTGAAATAGGAGGCCCAGGTGCCCGGCGTACAAGCTCTCCACTGGGTTTGAGGGGTGCACGTACAGCGCAAAGCCGTAGAAGCCGACGCGCAGGCCCACCGGCCGCTGACCCGCGAACTCGCGCAGCTCGTTGGCCGTCATCATGCGATCCGTGCAAGCCAGGTCGGCTTCGCCGCGCCGCAGGGCCTCGATCCCCTGTTGCGAGAGATACACCGGCGGGATTCGTTCGGTCCGAATGCGCGGCGCGCGGGCCAACGCCAGCCAGGATTCGATCAGCTCGACCGGAATCTGCGCGCCCGCCAGCCGCAGACTGACCGCGGACGCATCGCCGATGCAGCCAGACAGCGTGATCAGTAAGGTCAGCACCCATGTCAACATCCGTGAGGTCGACTCGCAGCGTATCCGTGCGCCCCTGATTGGTGGCGTGGGTGGCATGCGGCACGCGAGTCGGCCAGCGATGTCCCTTCGTGACATGAGCAGACCGTATCGCTGTTTGCCGGCTGCGGCAACGTCGGCGGAGCGGCCCGCCACTTCGCCGCGCACTTCGCGAGAAAAAAAAGAACCCGGGCGAGCCCGACAACGCGGCCCGCCCGGTGGAAATGATCTGTGGCGAACGTCGTTCAGCGGCGAATGTTTCTAGCGGCGGCGAATCAAGCCGCACAGCCCGCCGAGACCCAGCAGCAGCATCGTCGAAGGCTCCGGAATCGCGGCCGAGACGTCGAACGGGAACAGCGTGCCGGCGCCGACGCGCGTCGTGTGCACGCCCGCGATCCGCAGGATTGTGTTCGGGCCGACGTCGCCGGGCAGAACGCGAACCGTGAAACGCGCGATGCGATGCGAGCCAGCGCCCGCGTTCGGCGGCGTGCTAAACCAGGTGGCGCGACGCAGCGTCGGCTGGTTGGTCAGCGTGCCGGCGTAGCTGGGCGAGGTCCCGTCCGTGGCCTGATAGTACGAATCGTACGCGAGCGACGGAACCAACGGCAGCAGGCCGGCGTTCGGCGGGTTGTCGCCCGAAGCCGTACCCGCATTCAGCGGGTGATCAAAGAACGTGCCGCCGACGATCGTCGCACCACCGGGGACGGGCGTGCTGGACTGCGTCCAGTCGTCACCGGCATCGACCGTCACAACCAGGTCGAACGCGTAGTAGGTGCCGTCATTGATATTGAACGGCTGAGGCAGCAGGTCCGGCGCAACGCCCGAGATCGGATTCGGCACCAGCGTCGACGGATTGTTCCCGAAAACCGGGATCAACGCCGTCGTGATGGCCGCCTGAGCCATGGCGCCCAGAGACGCCACGGTCGCCGCGGCAAGAAGCTTCTTGAGCATCAGTCCTCTCCTGTACAAGTTGTCGACAAACTCCGAGTTGCGGGAACCACTCGCCGCAGCTCGACGGGTACTGATACTTGGGCGGGAGCGCCTTGGAAGTCAATTGCAGGTTCGCACGCAACTGTCTTTCCTATAAACAGTTATGTTGAAGCACCCCATCGCCTGCCATTATGGGGCGCGACGCGCGGCAGAACCGGAATCCGACGTCATGGAAGCCTCCGCGTGGCGTGGCGCGCGGCGGAGCAGTGCGCCGTCGATCGTCGAGTTTGGCGAAGCAGGCGGCTGCGGATGACTGAGCAGAGGTGCGCGCCGCGGCGCTGGCCCGCAGGAAAACCAAAGAGGGAGCAGGCAACGGCAGCCGGGGTGTTCGGGCCGAAGGGAAGGTGGCTACCGCTGAGACGCCTGCTCCCCTATCCTTCCAATCATCCAATCCTGCACGCAGCGTGCCAGACCGAAGCGGCCTTAGATCGACGCTGAATCTCATTCCTGCGCGCCCCGAGGCGGAGCATTGGCGATGACGTGCGCAGGATTCCGCCGAGATTGTGTGAATGCGCGCACTCGGCCCGACGCAGCACCGCGCGCCAGCGCGTAGCGCCGCGCGCGACATTCAGCGCCGTGCGGTTTGCTTGCGGCCGCAGGCCGTGTCGGAAGGGCCGTCTCTTGATTCCGATTCGCCGCGTGCCTATCTTTGCACGGGTCGTTCCGCCGATGTAGCTCAATGGTAGAGCACGGCTTTCGTAAAGCCGGGGTTATGGGTTCAAGTCCCATCATCGGCTTCTTGTCCTCGTTTGCTCGGGGGCGCTGCGCCCGCGATTCAGGGTGCGTGTACCCAGAGGCGGGTGCGTGCGACACGCATCAGCGCGGTGCGTCCCGGCGGGTCGCGCTACAATCCGACTCGCGAGCGTGCTTGATCCCCGCCGTGGCTTGTTTGGAAGGCTTGTGAGCACCAGCGACGCACATCCGCAGTTCGCCAGCGCACTTCTGACACGTACGGGTCAGGCCGACGCCGCCACGACGCTGGTCGGCAGCATTCGCGAGAAGCTCGGCAACGCGCGGCCCACGCTGGCGGTGCTGCTGGCGAGCGCACACTTCGAGGACGAAATCGCCCCACTCGCATTGGAGCTGGCCGAGAAGCTCGAGCCGCGGGCGCTGATCGGCACCAGCGGCGAGTCCGTGATCTGCGGCGAGATGGAGTACGAGAACCAGCCGGCGCTGGCGCTCTGGTGCGCCGCTCTCCCGGGCGCGAGCGCTGTTTCGTTTCATCTTTCGCAGGACGACGTGAAGCGCCTCGATTCGCCCAGCGCCATGCAGGAGCATCTGGGCATCGCCGCAGCGAGCGATCCGCACTTCATTCTGCTGGGTGATCCGTTCAGCGTTGACGTCCTGATGATGCTCGAGCGGCTGGGCGACGCCTACCCGGGCCGGCCGGCGGTCGGGGGCATGGCCTCAGCGGCCGAGCGGCCGCGGCAGAATGCGATGGTCTTCGACGGACAGACGCTGCGCGAAGGCATTGTCGGCGTCGCACTGAGCGGCACGCTTTCGATCGATTATGTCGTATCGCAAGGCTGCCGACCGATCGGCAGACACTTGGTCATCACGAAGGCCGAGCGAAATGTCATTTACAAGCTCGGTGGGCAGACCGCCTTGGCCGCGGTGAACGAGCTGCTGGAAGCCTGCCCGGCGCGCGACGTCGAGCTGGCCCGTTCGCGCGGCCTGCTGGTCGGGCGCGTGATCAACGAATACCAAGCCGCATTTTCGCGCGGGGACTTTCTGATCCGAAACCCGATCGGCTTCGATCCCGGCAGCGGCGCAATGGCGGTGAACGACTTCATCCGCACCGGGCAGACCATTCAATTCCACGTGCGCGACCAGGAGAGCGCCAGCGAAGATCTGCAGACGCTGCTGACGGGCGCCAGCACACGCCCGGCCGGCGGAGCGCTGCTGTTCAGTTGCAATGGGCGCGGCACTCGGCTTTTCTCGCACGCTCATCACGATGCCCGCGCCATCTGCGATCGCTACGGACCCGTGCCGGTCGCGGGCTTCTTCTGTGCCGGCGAAATCGGCCCGATCGGCCCGCGGAACTTCCTGCATGGGCACACCGCCAGCGTCGCCATCTTCCGATCCGCGCCGCGCGACTAACCCTGGCCAGCGGCTGCCGCGCCGCCTGCGCCTGGCGCAGCCCGCCCGCTTCCAGCACATTCTGGAGCACGGGCTGCGCGCCGGCGACCAGCGCCTTTCGATCTGGGCCTGCGCAAACGACCTGCCCTGCACGCGGCTGGGACTGATGGTCGCGCGGCGGTGCGGCGGCGCGGTGCAGCGCAACCGGCTCAAGCGCGTGATTCGCGCCGCATTCCGCCTGTGTAAACACGAGCTGCCCAGCGGGCTGGATCTGCTGGTGGCGCCGCGGCCGGGCGCCCGGCTGCAGCTGCGCGACGCGCTCGACGCGCTCCGTAGCCTGGTCGCGCGGCTTTCGCCGCGCTTGCGGGCGCGGTAGCGTTCGGGCTGATGTCGCAGCCAAAACCGCGCGTGCCCTCCGGCGGCCTGGCGGCGGATGGACCAGTCCTGGTGCTGACCGCCTCCGCCGGCACGGGCCACACCATCGCTGCGCAAGCCGTCGCAGAGGCGCTGCGCGCCGCGGACGCGAGCTTGCGGGTTGAAGTGATTGATGTGCTGCAGCTCACGAATCGATTCTTCCGCGCGCTGTATGCCCAGGGCTATTTGAGCCTGGTGAATCACGCGCCCACCGCGATGGGGCTGATCTACGAGGCGACCGATCGCCCCGACCACCGCTTGCGCGATGCGCTCCGCAGCTCATTTCAGAACGCCAATGCGCGACGGGTGACGCGCTTTCTCGAGCAGCGCCGCCCGCGGCTGATCGTCAACACGCACTTCCTGCCGGCCGAGATCGTGGCGCTGCAGCGGCGCACCGGCAAACTCGCGTGCCCACAGGTGACGATCACCACCGATTTCGAGACGCATCGGCTGTGGGTGCAGGAGCCCACCGAGCGCTACTACACCGCCACCGCCGAGGGCAAGGCGTATCTGTGCACCTGGGGCGTCGCGCCCGAGCGTGTGCTGGTCAGCGGCATCCCGATCCGCTCGGCATTCGGCTACACGGCTGACGCCGACGCGCTGCGCGACAAGCACGGTGTGTCACGTGACCGGCCGCTGGCGCTGCTGCTGTGCGGCGGATTCGGCGTCGGACCAACGGACGAGCTGCTGAGCGGTCTGCTGACGTCGCGGCACGAGCTGGGCGTTGTCGTCGTGACCGGGAAGAACGAAGCGCTGCGGCGCAGGCTGACGCAGCGGATCGCCGGCTCGCGCCGCGAAGTGCGAATCCTCGGCTACACGGAATGCATGCACGAGTGGATGCAACTGGTGGATCTAGTCGTCTCGAAACCTGGCGGCTTGACGGCGTCCGAGGCATTGGCCTGCGGCCGACCGATTGTGATCGTCAGCCCGATCCCCGGTCAGGAAACGCGCAACGCGGACTTCCTGCTCGAGCACGGCCTGGCGCTGAAGGTCAACAACGTGCGGCTGCTCGCGTTTCGAATCGACCGGCTGCTCGACGATCCGAATCGGCTGGCGCAGATGCAGGCCGCGGCGCTGGCCTGTGCGCGGCCGGCCGCCGCGCATGACATCGCGCAAGATGCGTTGACTCTGCTGCGCAAGCCGCCGTTGACGATGCCGCCGGCGCCGCGGGCGACCGCGGCGCTGGTGCACCCATAGCTTGGCGCGCCGCTCACGAAATTGAAACGGGACGGCTAAATTGCCGTCCCGGAATCGTCACTCTGCTTTCGTGGCGCGGATCCGTTTCAGCTGAGGCTTCGCCGAATCAACGCCAATGAGCTCAGCCCGATCACGCCCAGCGATGTCGCACCCGGCGCCGGCACCGGCGCGGCGCTGATCGGTGTAGATCCGCCGATGAAGTGCTCGCGAATGCCGGCAAGCGTATCGAAGCCGCTGACACGCGCGGCGAACAGCTGATTGCCGCCCGCGGCCGACCCGCTCGAAAGCGTAGTAAAGCTGGAGGCGATCGCTTCGCTGGGGTTCGCCAGATCCAGGTAGAAGGTCAGCGACGACATCGGTAGCCCACGACCGGCGCGATAGAGCTCGACAAACGTGCCGAATTTGCCAATGTCCGAGCGTGCAGTGAGCTGCCAGCCGATCGGCCGGCGGACGCGCCACTGATCCACGCCGCTGGTGATGTTCGTCACGTTAAAGCCAAAGCGATCGATTCCGAAATCGGCGCCGACGGCGCTGTACGCCGAGGTGCTCAAGGCGTTGACCGTGAACTGCACGACGCCGGTGGTGTCGTCCGCGACGATATCAACACGGCCGTAATCGACGCGCTGCGAAAGCGCGCTGGAGTAGTCGAGCAGATAGGAGGCAGTGGTGATGCGTGCGGACGCCAGCGAAGAGATTAGGATCAGTGGCGCCGCCGCGAAGAACCGAACCAGACGCATTTCCTCGGACACCTCTTTCAGAAGCAGCGCGCAGGGTCGCCGCTCCGTCGCATCCCCCGGCAGGCGATTTCCTATCCGAAAACAGCGGGACTTGCAAGCGCAATCGCAGGTCAATGATGGGCTTGTGAACCAGGAACCCGGACGCTTCAGCACCTCGAAATCATGATTCGGCAATGCGCAGGCCCTAGATCACTCGCCGTCTGCAAGTCGCCGGCGCGCACTCGCACGCGTGAACGCCGTATACTCTCGAAGCGTTTCAAGCCCCGGGTCCGCGCGCCAGCGGCGCGATTTCGAAAGAGAACCGCCCGATGCCGAAGGCGAAAGTCGCGATTCTGAGAACCTCGCCAGCGACCGTGCTGCGCGATTACCACGAGTTGCTCAACCTGGCCGACTACCAGGCGGTCGTCGCCAAAGACGCCGACACCGCGCTCAAGGTCAACATCTCCTGGCATTTCTTCTTCCCTGGCAGCAGCACGACGCCCTGGCAGCTCGAAGGCGTGATCCGCGCCATGAAACAGGACGGATACGACCCGGAGCTGCTGCACGCCTGCCACAACCGCACGGTCGTGATCGACGCGCGCCTCGGCGAGCGCGAGAACAAGCAGATCAACGTGGTCGAGGCGCACGGCTTGCGGAATGTGCACTTGTATGAAGGCGAGGAATGGATCAGCGTTCGGGACGCCGTCGGCGATCTGACCAAGAAATTCGTCTGCCTCAACGAGGTGTACCCCAAGGGCTTCATGATTCCGCGCCGCTTCATCGGCGAGAACATCATCCATCTGCCCACGGTGAAGACGCACATCTTCACCACCACGACCGGCGCGATGAAAAACGCCTTCGGCGGCCTGCTGAACGAGCATCGCCACTGGACCCACCCGGTGATCCACGAGACGCTGGTCGACCTGCTAATGATCCAGAAGAAGATTCATCGCGGCGTCTTCGCCGTGATGGATGGGACGTTCGCCGGCGACGGGCCCGGCCCGCGCTGCATGATCCCGCACGTCAAGAACGTGATCCTGGCATCTGAAGATCAGGTCGCGATCGATGCCGTCGCCGCCAAGCTGATGGGCATGGACCCGCTCAGCATCAAGTTCATCAAGATCGCGCACGAGCTGGGGTTGGGCTGTGGCGACCCGGCGAAGATCGAGATCGTCGGCGATCCGGAGGCGGCCCGCGAGAACTGGAACTTCGTCGGGCCCTTCAAGAAGATGACCTTCGCCAGTCGCATGCAGCATCAGATCTACTGGGGCAAGCTCAAGCGCCCGATCGAGTGGTCGTTGAAGACTTGGCTGGCGCCGTGGTCGTATGTCGCCAGCGTCATTTATCACGACAGCTTCTGGTACCCGGTGCTCGGAAAGCGGTACATGGACCTGGCGCTCAATAGCGACTGGGGCAAGCTCTTCAGCAACTGGGAGCAGGTTGCGCCTTCGGCCAGCGCCCTGGGCTATCCCGACGTCGGCCGCGACCCGGCCCACATCAAGCGCACCGGCTTCAAGGCCTTCGTTCGCTCGCTCGGCATCCTCGGCACCTGCGTAACGCAGAATCCCGACGTCGGCACAAAACGCCGCAAGATCGGCACGCAGGCGACGTGAAGGCGCCGTCAAATTCGCGCGCGGTTCATGCGCGTGATTCAACGCCGCGCGCGTAAGCAAACTGTTGCTGGCGCGCGCGGCATTGAACTTTGCGGAACTTCGCCGCGCTTTTTCGACAGTGCGCTCGGCGTTAGAGTGTCAGGCATGTCGCCAAGCCGCGGCGCTGGGCCGGCTCCGGACAGTCAGCGGCGAACTGGTCCGCCCCGTGCGGCTCCTTGATTCCAGAAGGATTCATCGTGACTAGATCGCTCGCGCTGTCGCGCCGATTTCTGCCCGTCTGCATCGTCGCCCCTTGCCTGGTCGCGCTCAGCGCGGCCGCGGTGCTGGCGCAGTCGACTCCTGCCCGCCCGACAACCACGCAACCAGCCGCGACACAGCCGGCGTCTGCGCCGAGCACGGCCCCCGCCACGCAGCCGGCGCTGGCCGATTTGGTCGGCGGGCTGAAGTTCCGCAGCCTGGGACCGGGCTTCACCGCCGGGCGGATCGGCGACTTCGCGTTTCATCCGGATGATCCGCGGACGTACTACGTCGCGGTCGCCTCCGGCAACGTCTGGAAAACCGAGAATGCCGGCGTCACGTTCACGCCGATCTTCGACAACGAAGGCTCGTACTCCATCGGTTGCCTGGCGATCGACCCGCGGAACCCAAACGTCATCTGGGTCGGCACGGGCGAGAACAACAGCCAGCGCAGCGTCTCGTTTGGCGACGGCGTGTATCGCTCGCGCGATGGCGGCAAGAGCTGGGAAAACATGGGCCTGCGCGACTCCGAGCACATCGGCAAGATCGTGATCGACCCGCGCGATTCAAACGTCGTCTACGTCGCCGCCCAGGGGCCGCTGTGGCGCGCCGGGCCCGAGCGCGGCCTGTACGTGACGCGCGACGGCGGCGCAACCTGGACGAACATTCTGCACGTCAGCGAGCACACCGGCATCAACGAAGTGCACCTGCACCCCACCGACCCGGATACTTTGCTGGCCAGCGCCTATCAGCGCCGAAGGCACGTCTGGACGTTGATCAATGGCGGGCCCGAGTCGGCCATCTACAAGAGCACGGACGCGGGCCGCAGTTGGCGCAAGATCAAGAGCGGCCTGCCGGAGGTCGAGCTTGGCCGCATCGGGCTGGGCTTCTCGCCGGCGCGGCCGGACACGGCCTACGCCATCATCGAGGCCGCCGACGGCAAGAGCGGATTCTTCCGCTCGCTTGATCGCGGCGAGACCTGGGAGAAGCGCAGCGACCACGTCTGCACCAGCCCGCAGTACTACAACGAGCTGGTCTGCCACCCGACCGATCCCGAGCGCGTCATCGTGCCCGACACATTCACCGCCGAAACCAAGGACGGCGGTAAGACCTTCTCGCGCCTGCCGATCCTCAACCGCCACGTCGACGACCACGCCTTCTGGGTCAACCCGCGCAACATCCAGCACTGGATCATCGGCGGCGACGGCGGGATCTACGAGTCATTCGACGAGGGCAAGAACTGGCGGCACTTCGAGAACCTCTCCATCACGCAGTTCTACCGCGTTGCCCTCGACAACTCGAAGCCCTTCTACTACATCTACGGCGGCACGCAGGACAACTGCACAGTCGGCGGCCCTTCGCGCACGATCGACAACGTCGGCATCGCCAATGAGCACTGGTTCATCACCGTCGGCGGCGACGGGTTCGAAACGCAAATCGACCCGCAGGACCCGATGATCGTCTACAGCCAGTGGCAGTACGGCGGGCTGGTGCGGCACGATCGCCGCAGTGGCGAGACGGTGGACATCAAGCCGCGCGAGAAACCCGGCGAAGCAGGCCTGCGCTGGAACTGGGATTCGCCGCTGCGGATCAGTCCGCACAATCACAAGCGTCTGTATTTCGGCGCGAACATTCTGTTTCGCTCAGACGATCAGGGCAACAGTTGGCGCGCCATCAGCGGTGACCTGACGCGGCAAATCGATCGCAACCAGCTTGAAGTGATGGGCAAGCGGCAGCCGGCAGACGCGGTCGCCAAGAGCAATTCCACCTCGTTCTTCGGCAACACCGTTTCGCTCAGCGAATCGCCGCTCGTCGAGGGGCTGATCTACGTCGGCACCGATGACGGGCTGGTGCAGATCAGCGAAGACGCCGGTCAGAACTGGCGGCGCGTGGATACCTTTCCGGGCGTGCCGGAGCGAAGTTACGTAAGCTGGCTGGTGGCTTCGCTGCACGAGCCGGACACGGTCTACGCGGCATTCGACAACAAGAAAATGGGCGATTTCAAGCCGTATCTGCTGAGGAGCAGCGATCGCGGGAAGAGCTGGAGCAGCATCGCCGGCGACCTGCCCGAGCGGCAGATCGCGTATTGCCTGCAGGAGGATCACGTTTCGCCCAAGCTGCTGTTCCTGGGCACGGAGTTTGGCGTGTTCTGCACGGTCGACGGCGGGCAGAAGTGGCAGCGGCTGAAGTCCGGCCTGCCAACCATCTCGGTGCGGGATCTCGAGATTCAGCGGCGCGAGAACGACCTGGTGCTGGGCACGTTTGGGCGCGGCTTCTACGTGTTGGATGATTACTCTCCGCTGCGCAGCCTGACGCCGGAGCTGCTCGCCAAGGACGCGGCGATCCTGCCGGTGAAGGACGCGCTGCATTACGTTGAGGCCAGCCGGCTGGGCGCGCGAAACGGCCGCGGCTGGTCGGGCAACAGCTTCTACGCGGCGGCCAATCCGCCCTTCGGGGCTACGATTACCTATTATCTCCGCGAAAAGCCGCTTTCACGCAAGGAGCAGCGCCGCGAAGACGAGAAGCAGGCCGCCAAGGACGGCCGCACGCCAGCGTATCCCAGCATCGAGCAGCTCCGCGAGGAGGACCAGACGCGCGAGCCGCAGATCCTCCTGATCATCCGCGACGCGCGCGGCGCGATCGTGCGGCGGATCGGCGCACCGCGCGACAAGGGCCTGCAGCGCGTCACCTGGAACCTGCGCTACGCCGCCGCGAATCCAACCACGCTCGCGCGCGGCGCCGAGCCGGATCCCTGGGAGCGCGAGCCGGACGGCCCGCTGGCCGATCCCGGCGACTACACCGTCACGCTCGCCAAGGAAGTCGACGGCGTGCTGAGCGAGATCGCCGGGCCAGAGCGGATCAAAGTCGTCCCGCTGGCGCTGGCGACATTTGCGGCGGCGGATCGCGAAGCGCGACAGGCCTTCAAGCAGAAGGTCGCGCGTCTGCAGCGGGCCGTCGAAGGCGCGTCGCGCGCCGCGGGCGAGGCCCAGACGCGCATTTCACATCTGCGCAAGGCGTTGCTCGACGCGCCGCGGGCTGACCCGTCGTTGCTCAAGCAGACCGAGGCGTTGCAGCAGAAGCTGCACGATTTGTTGATCGCGCTGCGTGGCGATCCGACCATGGAGCGCCGCAACGAGCCGCAGCCGCCCGCGATCAGCGGCCGTGTCTCCGAGATCGTCTCGGATCTCTGGTACGCCACGTCGGCGCCGACGCAGACGCAGCTTGACGCGTACGACTACGCGGCGGATGCGTTCAGCGCGCTGCTGCGCGACTTGCGCACGCTAATCGAGCAGGAATTGAAGCAGCTCGAGTCGCAGGCGGAATCCGCCGGCGCGCCCTGGACGCCTGGCCGTCTACCGAGCTGGACCAAGGAGTGAGTCGCCCGCTTTGACGGACGATCGCCGCGGCGCCGCACAGTCAAAACGGCTGCGCCGATTGGAATTGGCACGCCGCCCGCGGCGCGGTCATACTCTGGGCGGGATATGCGGACTGGCGCAATGGAGCGAACGACCCTCGCATGAGCGACGCCCTGATTCTGTCTGAGATCACCAAGCGCTATCGCGATTTCGTTGCCGTCGATCGTCTCAGTCTAACCGTCCGGGCCGGCGAGGTCTTTGGGTTCCTGGGGCCGAACGGCGCCGGCAAGACCACGACGCTGCGCATGGTCATGAGCATCATTTATCCCGACGAGGGCCGCATCAGCATCCTCGGCAAACCCAGCGCGTTGCAAGCCAAGGACCGCATCGGCTACCTGCCCGAAGAGCGCGGCCTATATCGCAAGATGAGCGTCGACGGACTGCTGCGCTACTTTGGTCAGCTCAAGGGCCTGCACGGCCGCACGCTGACGCAGCGCGTCGCCGACTGGCTCGAGCGCGTCGAGCTTTCGGATTGGCGGCACAAGCGGATCGAGACGCTTTCGAAGGGCATGCAGCAGAAAGTGCAGGTGATCGCGACACTGCTGCACCAACCCGAGCTGCTGATCCTGGATGAGCCCTTCTCCGGCCTGGATCCGCTGAACGTCGACCTGCTCCAGCGGCTGATCCTCGACCTGCGGCGCGGCGGCTCGACCATCATCCTCTCCACGCACCAGATGGAAACCGCCCAGCGCCTCTGCGACCGGCTGGTGCTGATCAACCGCGGCCGCAAGCTGATCGAAGGCGCCGTCAGCGACGTTCGCGCCCGCTTCGCTTCGCGCACCATGCTGATCGACGCCGAGGGCGACTTGCAGGCGCTGGCCCGCATGCCCGGAATCGCCGACGCGCACGTCAGCGGCGGTCACGCGCGCTTCGAGTTATCCGATGGCTGCGACCCGCGTCCGATCCTGCAGCACGCGTGCGAGACGCTGCGCGTCACGCGAATCGAAATCCAGCAGCCGGATCTGCAGGAAATCTTCGTGCGGCTTGTCAGCGCCGACCGCGAGTGCGCCACGTCGCATTCCGAATCGTCTCCTACACTGGCGAGTGTGCTGAGCGCATGAACAAGATCCTGAGCGTCGCACTGCGCGAGTTTGCCGAAACGGTGAAGACCCGCGCGTTCTTTCTGGGCGTGGTGATCATGCCGGCGCTGATCCTGCTCGTGGTCTATGGCGCGGAGAAGCTTGGCGACTACGCCCAGGAAGAGCTTCCGCCGCGAAAGCTTGCGGTGATCGACGAGCACGGCGCGATCTTCGAGCCGCTGGAGCGCGAGCTGAGCGCGTTCAATCAGCAGAACCCGAACCAGACCATCGTGCCGCAACGCGAAGCCCAGCAGTCGACCGAGGCACTGAATCAGCGCGTCCGCCAGGGTGAGCTGTACGCGTACCTGCTGATTCCCGCGGAGGCCGTGGCCGGCACCGCGCCCGCGCAGCTCGGCCGGACGGACAATCAGCTCTCCGCGCTGCGGGCCATCGATCGCGCGCTGGACGAAGCCGTGTCGGCGGTGCGCTTCGCCGCGCACGATCCGCCAATCGATCGCGAGGTCTTCAAGCGCCTGACGCAGCCGACGCAACTTACCGAGGTGAACGTCGAGACCGGTCAGAAGCGCGCCGATGACATGATGGCCCGGCTGCTCACGCCCTTCGCATTCATGTTCCTGCTTTATTTCGGCACGTTTGGCATCAGCTTCGGGCTGCTCACCAGCGTGCTGGAGGAAAAAAGCTCGCGCATCGTCGAGGTGCTGCTGGCCGCGATCAGCCCGACCCAGCTCATGGCGGGAAAAATCCTCGGGACGGTGATGATTGGCTTCCTCGTGCTGGCTGCCTGGCTGGGCGTCGGCTACGTCACCGCGCGCTCCTACGACATGGCGCACCTGATTGGCGCAGAGCGGCTGGGCTACCTCGCACTCTACTTCGTGCCTGGGTTCCTCTTCAACGCCGCACTGCTGGCCGGAATCGGCGCTGCGTGCAACACGCTTAAGGAAGCCCAGAGCATGTCCAGCCCGCTGAACCTGATCAATATCGTGCCGATGGTGCTGTGGTTCCCGATCACGCAATCACCCGGCTCGCTGCTCAGCATCGTGCTCAGCTTCATTCCGCCCATCACGCCCTTTGTCATGATCCTGCGTTTGTGTGCCGACCCGGACCTGCCCGTCTGGCAAGTGGTGGCGACGTTGCTGGTTCTGTGGGCCGCCGTCGTCGGGCTGATATTCGCGGCCGGCAAGGTGTTCCGCGTCGGCGTGCTGATGTACGGCAAGGCGCCAAACCTGAGCGAACTGCTGCGCTGGGTGCGTTACGCGTAGCGCCGCGCTCACGAGCGCCGCGCCCAGCGAAGCGAACGCGCTGTGGGCCGGCGTCGGCCGTGCCTGCCTGATTTACCTGCTCACACGGCTGATGGTCTGGAGCGCGGCGTACACCGGCGCGATCGTCTTCTTCCGCATCGAGCAGCAGATTGAGCCGCCATTCTCGTACCGAATCAACGAGCTGCAGGCACGCTTCGCCGAGCCGGATTCCCCGCTGCGGCAGCGCTGGCAGACGCTGCTTCACAATTTCTCGCCTCTGGTCTGGTGGGATAGCGGCCACTATCGCTCGATCATCGAGCGCGGCTACCACTACGCCCCGCCGCGACCAGGCGAGACGCAGGTTGACGCGCAGCACAACATCGCCTTCTTCCCGCTCTACCCGCTGCTTTGCAAGCCGCTCGCGCCGCTGATCGGCGTTCGACCGGCGCTGGTGCTGGTGTCGAATGTCTGCGGCCTGCTGGCTTGCGTGCTGACATTCCTGTGGCTGCGGCCGCGACTTGGGCAACCCGCGGCGCTGCTCGCGACCGCCGTCGTCTTCGCCTGGCCCGCGGCGTGCTTCTATTCGTTCGGCTACAGCGAGAGCACCGCACTCTTGTTGATCGCCGCGGCGCTGCTGGCGATCGAGCGGCAGCGCTGGTGGCTCGCGGCCGCGGCGTGCGGCCTGGCGACCGCCGCCCGTCCGACGGCAATCTCGTTAATGCTGGTGCTGTGCCTGTCGCTGGTGTTTCAATTCCGCGCCGCGCGGGTTCCGCTCCTGCCAGCGCTGCTGCGGCTGCTGGCCGTCGCCGCGGTTGGCCTGAGCGGCATTCTGGCGTACGCCGCGTATCTCGCGCTGCGTTTCGGATCGCCGCTGGTCTACTTCGCGAACTACCAGGCCGGCTGGAACGCGCCCGAGAGCCGCGCCGCTTGGAACGAGTTTCTCAGCCTGCAGCCAGTGTGGCGCGGGCTGCGGCCGCTGCGGCAGACCTTCAGCGACCTGCCGACCACGCTGGTCAACCTGACCGGGCCGATGACCTGGAATATGCCCTGCACATTGGCAATCGTCGGGCTGTCGCTTTGGGGCACGCTCCGAGGTCCGTCCTGGTTGCGGCCGCTGGCGCCGCTGGGCGCATTGATCTTCCTGCATCATTACCTGTCCTGCGGCGGCGCGGATTTCAGCCTGGAATCCGCGGGTCGCTACACGGCGGTGGCATTGCCGGCGCTCGTTATGCTGGGCCTGCTGCTGAGCCGGGCGGGCGCCGGCGTACGGATCGCCGTGATGAGCACGCTGCTGCTGCTGCAGGCGTCGTGGGCGTTTCAATTCGGCATGCACGAGTGGGCCGGGTGACGCGCGGCAGGACGCCGGTCGCGGCTTACTGATCGTCGCTCGGGCCACGGCCCGGGTCGCAATCACCCGTTGCACGCTTCGGCGCGGCCCGTACAATCTGGCCAGAAGTTGGGTGAAGCGCGGGTAGTGAGGTGTCTCCGTCCCTGAGCCGAGCGCAGTGCCGCTGGGCCCGACGCCGGGCCTGCCGCCAAGGAGTCCTCTCGTGAGCACGATGACGAAGGTGTTCGTGGTTCTGACGGCGATCCTGGCGATCGCGGTTTCGGTGCTGTCGATCTCGGCCACGGCCCAGTGGGACAATTGGAAGAAGCTGGCGCAGGATTACGAAGTCGCCCGCGAGGCTGAGTTCACGCGCACGGCCCAGACCGCGGCCAGCATGCAGGCGCTGCTGGCGACGCGCGACATCACGCTCGAGGCGCGGGCCCGCGAGATCGCCGACCTGCAGACCAAGCTGCAATCCGCCAATGACGACAAGGCCAAGGCGCTGGCAGACCTGGCGCAAGCGCGCAACGAGGCGCTGGCGTTCGACGCCGGCCGAACCAAGCTGCAGGAATTGCTGGATGTCACCTCGTCTGAGCGGAATGCGTTGCAGAAGCAAAACCAGACGCTGCTCGAGCAGAACATCGACCTGCAGACGCGCAACGCACGGCTCAACAGCCGCATGCTGGAGCTGACAACCAGCGTCGCGATTTTGACCGACGACGTTCGCAACACGAAGGAGCGGCTGGCGGCCTGTGAGCAGCTCGCCGGCGGCCGCGCTCCGGCCGGCGCGTTGATCCAGCCCGAGACGCCCGGGGTCGTCGCCGTTACGCCCGCGGTCAAGGGAATCATCCGCGGCGAAGTGCTCTCGGTCGACGGCGGCTACGCCAGCATCAACATCGGCCAGGATTCGGGCGTCTCCAACGGAATGACCTTCACCGTGTTCCGCGACGGGACCGGCTACCTCGGCGATCTGGTCGTTGAGCAGGTGCGGCCCAAGGATGCCGGCGGCCGGCTTGCCACCGTGCAGGCCGACATCCGCCGCGGCGATCGGGTCATCTTCGGCCTCGACAAGAACTAAGCGCAGCGCACCGAATCGGCGCAGGAGTCTGTCGCATGAGCATGATGAGCAGCGGTCCTGGACCGGGCCGGCCGGCCGAAAACGACATCTACACCGCGCTGATCGTAGTGGCGTTCCTCTTTACCCTGGCTGCAACCGCATTCCTAATCTACCGCACGCAGGCACTCTTCGGCGGTGTGCTGCCACCGGGAGGGAGCTGAGCCGCGCATGTCGGCGGGAATGGCACCGCAGCCCGCGACGCGGGTCGGCGCACCAGCGACCAAGGATGGGAGCGACCTGTGTTACTGCGCCGCCTGACCGGACTTTTCAGCATCGACATGGGCATCGACCTGGGGACGTGCAACACCCTGGTCTGCGTCAAGGGCGAAGGCATTGTCCTTAATGAGCCCTCGGTTGTCGCCGTCCGCAAAGGCACCAACCAGGTGCTCGACACCGAAGACGGCAAGGCCGTTGGGCTGGTCGCCAAAGAGATGCTCGGCCGCACGCCCGGCAGCATCACCGCCATCCGCCCGCTCAAGGACGGCGTGATCGCCGACTTCGACATCACCGAGGCCATGCTGGCCTACTTCATTCGAAAAGTGCACGGCAACCGCGGACTGGCCCATCCGCGTGTCGTCATCTCGATTCCCTCCGGCATCACCGCGGTCGAAAAACGCGCCGTCTACAACTCCGCCGAGCGGGCCGGGGCGCGGCGTGTCTACCTGATCCCCGAGCCGAAGGCCGCCGCGATCGGGGCCGGGCTGCCGATCTTCGATGCGACCGCCTCGATGATCGTCGACATTGGCGGCGGCACGTCCGAAGTCGCGATCATGAGCCTGACTGACATCGCCATCTGCGAATCGCTGCGTGTCGCCGGCGACGACATGGACGAGGCCATCACGAACTACATGAAGCGCACCTACAACCTGATGATCGGGCCGCAATCGTCCGAGCGACTGAAGATTGACATTGGCTCCGCCGCGCCGCAGCCGCAAGAGTCGACGCTCGAAGTGAAAGGTCGCGACATGATCAGCGGCCTGCCGCGCCGCGCGATCGTCAAGAGCGAGGAAATTCGCGAAGCGCTGAAGGAGCCGGTCGGCGCCATTGTCGACGCCGTGCTCCGCACGCTCGAGCAGGTCGAGCCAGAGCTTGCGGCAGACCTGGTCGACAACGGCATTCACCTGGCCGGCGGCGGGGCGCTGTTGCGCGGGCTTGACCAGGTGATCGCCAAGGCGACCGGGCTGGATGTCAAAGTCGTCGAAGATCCGCTAACCTGCGTGGCCCGCGGCACCTGCGAATACTTGAATCACCTCGACGAATGGCACTCCACGCTCGAATCGGACGAAGACGAGTTCTGATCCGCGTCAGCCACTCGCGCGCTTGCGCGGCGCGCGCCCCCTGCTCTCCAGCAGCGCCGCAATCCGCCGCACGTGCTCCGGCCCAGCCCCACAGCAGCCGCCGATGACGTTCGCGCCGGCGTCGATCAGTGTGCTGAGTGGCGCGATGAATTCCTCCGGGCTCGTGCGATACACGGGCCGCCCGTCTTCCAGCTCCGGCAGCCCGACGCTGGGTTTGACCCACAGCGGCGTCTGCGCGTTGGCACGCAGCGCCACCACCGCGGGCAGCGCCAGCGCCGCTCCGACGCCGCAGTTGCAGCCGATCACATCCGCCCCAGCCTGCACCATCGCGACGGCGGCAGCCTCGGCTTCGGCGCCCATCATCGTCCGCGTTCGCTGCGGGCCGGAGTCAAACGACATGCAGGCGATCAGCGGCAGGTTGGCGGATTGCTTGGCCGCGGCGATCGCGACCTGCAGTTCCTGGACATCGGAAAACGTCTCAAGCAGGATCGCGTCGACGCCGTGCTCGGCGAGCAGCCGCGCCTGCTCGGCGAAGGCCTCGTGCAGCTCGCTGGGCGCGCGCTCAGCGACGGCCAGCAACGTGCCGCTCGGCCCGATCACGCCCACCACGCGCGCCTTGAATTCGTCCGCCGCGCGCCGGGCGATAATCGCCCCGGCTTCGTTCAGCGCTCTGGCGGTCGCGGTTTGCTTTCGTTGCTGCAGCCCCAGGCGATTGGCGGCGAACGTATTGGTGCTCAGGATTTTCGCGCCGGCGATGAGATACTCGCGGGCGAGCTCGCTGACGATGTGCGCGTGCGTGACGTTCGCCAGCTCCGCCGGCGCGCCGCGCGGCACGCCGCGGGCCCACAGCTCGCTGGACCAGGCGCCGTCCGCCGCGATGCATCGACCGCGCAGCTCGTCGATCCAGTTCATGCGGCGGGCGCTCCACGCGGCGGTGCGGCGGGCGCTCTGTTCGGAAGATCGTCGGGCGGTGAACCGATGATGCGGCTGAGCCGCGCGTAGGCGTCGTCCGCCGGGCCGCGGCCCTCGTAGACGAGCGGTCCGTCGTAGCTGACTTCGCGGAGCGCCGCGAGCACCGCCGGCCAATCGACGTGCCCTTCGCCCAGGCCGCAGAATCCGCTGCGACCGGGCTTGCTCAGGTCGTAATCCTTCGCGTGCACGTGCGCCAGATGCCGGCCGAGCGTGCGGATCCAATCCTGGGGATAGCCCCAGGCCAGGATGTTTCCGGTGTCCAGGCAAAAGCCGACGTTCGGCGAATTCACTGCGTCGAGTAACTCGACGGCTTCGATCGGCGAGAGCAGAAAGCGGCTCCAGACGTTCTCGATCGCGATCGTCACGCCGGCGGACTCGGCATCGAACCGCAGGTTCGCCAGCGCGTCCAGCGTGCGGTTGTATGCGTCGCGATACGCTACGCGCGGCTGCGGGTCGTCCGCCCGGCCGACCACGCCCGCGACGATCAGCAGGATTTCGGCCCGCAGTGCCGCGGCCTGCTCCAGCATGTGCCGCGTGCGATCCAGCGCGAGCTGCCGATCGGCCGCTTCCGGGCTGGCGTAATTCGCCTGCCAGAACAGCGCCGAGCCGACGCCCACGATGGCCAGATTCTGATCGGCGGCACTGCGCGCCCAAGCCGCGCAAACCTGCGCCGGCGTCTCCGGCGTGTACTCACCTTCGGCCGCCGCCATCAGTTCGATCCCGCCGAATCCCGCCGCCGCGGTGGCGCGCAGTTGCTCTTCGATCGGCATTTGCGCCGCGAATAATCCCGCATTTAGGCCCAGCCGAATCACGAGATCACCCTGCGCTGCCTCACGGTCGTCTCGAACGCACGCCACGCTCGAGCTGCGCTGCGACGCCGCACTACCGTACCGGCAATTTCAGCCACGCGGCAACGTGTGACGCGGCAATGCGTCTACCATCTGTGACGGCGACGCGAGCGCGACGCGAGACGGCGGCAGCACGCGTCGCAAAGCCGCGCCTTCGAACAACGGGCGGCCTGCCAAGCCGGGCTGCGTGCGGAATCATGATCGTGCAGACCGAACTACTGGACGCACAGGATCCTGCACAGCGCGAAGCATGCGTGCGCCGCGCGGCACAAACCATCACGCGCGGTGGCCTGGTCGCCTTCTCGACCGAGACGGTCTACGGGCTCGGCGCCAACGCCCGCGATGCTGGCGCCGTGCGGCGGATTTTCATTGCGAAAGGCCGACCGGAGATTAACCCGATCATCGTGCACGCGGCCAATCATGAAGCCGCGCGCCAGCTCGCGCGGAGCTGGTCAACGCTCGCCGATCTGCTGGCGGCGCACTTCTGGCCGGGCCCGCTGACGCTGGTGGTCGAGGCCCACCGCGACATTCCCCGCGAAGTAACCGGCGGGCTCGACACGGTCGGCCTGCGCGTTCCGCGGCACGCGCTGGCGCTGGCACTGCTCGAAGCCGCCGGCACGCCGATCGCGGCGCCCAGCGCCAACCGCTCGTCACGGATTTCGCCCACCACCGCCGCACACGTGCTTCGTGACCTGAGCGGCCGGGTTGAGCTGGTGCTGGATGGCGGCCCGGCGCCGGGCGGCATTGAGTCGACCGTGCTCGACCTCACCGCGCAACCGCCGCGGCTGCTGCGGCCGGGTCTGACGCCGCCGGCCGCCATTGAAGCGCTGATCGGGCCAATCGAGCGCGGCGGCGCGATCGACTCAACGTCCGCGGTGCTCCGCTCGCCCGGGCTGCTTGCGCGACACTATGCGCCGCAGACGCCACTCGAGCTCTGCCCCGATGACGGCGCGGCGCTCGTTCGGTCGTTGTGCGACGCGGGCAGGCGCGTCGGTTGGCTGCGCTTCCTGAACGAGGAAGAAGCCGGATCGCGAGCCGACGCCCTGGGCGGACACTCTGAGTCGAAATACGCCGCGGATGTGAACCTGGTCGAAATGCGCCTGTCGCGCGAGTGGACGGCATGCGCGCGCGGCCTTTACGGCGCGTTGCACGCGCTCGATGAAGCCGGTCTCGACCGCATCCTCGTCGCGGCGCCGCCAGAAGGCGATGATTGGCTCGCAATTCGCGATCGGCTGACGCGCGCCGCGCACGCGTAACCACGTCGCGCAGAAAGAACCTGCGCCTTACCCGAGCTGAGACAACTCGCGCGGTCCGAGCGTGGCGACGCACAGCCGCGTTCGCGGCAGCCGCCGGGCGTAATCCACGACGCGCGGCAGATCGACTGCCCGCAGCGCATCCAGCTTGGCCACCAGCCCGATCGGACGCGAAAAGTAGAACAGATCTTCGCTCAGGCCGGCGACGCGCGCCGGCGTCAGATCCGCCTCTGTCTCCAGGTGCGCGATCAACTGATCGCGGGCGCGCTTCACTTCACGCTCGCTCAGATCCTCGCCCAGCCGCTGCAACTCGCGCAGCAGCGTGTCGAAGGTCTGCTGGCAACGCTCGGGCGTGGTGCTGGCCCCCAGGTGGATCACGCCGGTATCGCGAAGCTGCTCGTGCCAGGCGCCCACCCAGTAGACCAGCCCCAGCTTCTCGCGCACTTCGGTGAAGAGCCGCCCGCTCATGCCGCCCGACAGCACGCCCAGCAGCACCTGCTCGACCGCGAAGTCGGCATCGCCGCGGCGCAGGCCCGGCAACGTGATGGCGATGTACTGCTGCTTCAAATCCTTGTTGCGATGCACGCGCCCGGGCGTGAATTCGAGCCGAGCCGCATCGCGCCCGGCCTGCGCCGCATCCCCGAGCTTGCCCAGGTGCCGCTCGATCAGGGCCGCCAGCGGCTCGACCTGCAAGGCGCCGGCTGCGCAGACTTGCAGCCGCCCGCGGTGAAACGCGGTCTTCCAGCGGTTTCGCACGGTCTCGCGCGTGATGCGCGGCAGCGTTTCGAGCTCGCCCTGCACATTGCGGCCATAGACCGGACCGAGCGTCAGCCGTTGGGTCATGAGCCGCAGCACCGAATCGGGATCGTCTTCGAGGTGCTTGAGATCCTGCAGCGAGAGCTCGACCGCGACCTTGCAGGCCTCCTCGGGAAAAGTAGGATGACAGAGCATTTCGGCCACCAGTTCGACGGCGCGCTCGACAAACTCCGGCAGGCAGGCGACCCGCACCAGCAGCGATTGCCGCCCCGTCGCGGTCGACCATTGCGCCCCGATCGCGTCGAACGCGTCGGCGAGCTGCCGCCCGTCAAAGCGTTGCGTACCCTTCGAGAGCGTGCGCTCGACGATTGCCGTCACGCCGGTCAACTCGGCCGGGTCGTCCGCCGCGCCGCCCAGCAGGCGGAATGCGAGCGTCACGGCGGCCCGGTCGGGTAGCGGTTCGGCCGAGAATTCGATGCCGCAATCCAGGTTCAGATGCGTCGTCTGGCCGCTGATCGAGCCGGCGGACGCGGGCGCGTTGGCGAGCATCAGTGATCCACCGCGTGGCCCAACAGCGGTGTAAGCTCGGCCAGCTTTGCCTCCAGCAGCGCCGGCGTGTCGGCCTCGACGTTCAGCCGCAGGAGCGGCTCGGTGTTTGACGGCCGCACATTGCACCACCAGTCGTCAAACTCGATCGTCACGCCGTCGAGCTGGTCGATCCGCCCGTTGCGATAGCGCTCCGCCAGGGCTTTCAGCGTCGCGTCCTTGTTGTCATTCTCGAAATTGCGCTCGCCACTGGCGGCGTACACTTCATAGGGCTTGAGCAATTGCCCAAGGCTCTTGCCCGAGGCAGTCAGCGCGTTCAGCAGCGCGACGAAGGCGAAGAAGCCCGAATCGCAGTTGAAAAAGTCGCGGAAGTAGAAATGCCCGCTCAGCTCGCCGCCGACGACGGCGCGCGTCTCGGCCATGGCGCGCTTCATGAACACATGCCCGACGCGCTGCCGCTTGGGCACGCCGCCCAGCTTGCGGATCGTGTCGGGCACGATGCGGCTGGAGCGCAGGTCGTAGACCACGGCGGCCCCTGGGTTTTTCTTGAGGTACTCGCCCGCCAGAAGGGCGGTCACCAGGTCGCAGCGGACGATCTCGGCCTGCTCATCAACGAACATGCAACGGTCGGCGTCGCCGTCGAAACACGCCCCGAAATCCGCCCGGCTCTCGAGCACCGCGGCCCGCAGTTGCGCTAGGTTTGCGGGCACAAGCGGATTCGGCGGGTGCACGAATTCGCCGTCGTGCGTGAAATTCAGCGAAATCACGGTCAGGCCGGGGATGTCGCCCAGCAGGATCGGGAACCAGCGGCCCGCCATGCCGTTGGATGCGTCGACAACGACCTTCATCGGTCGCGGCTTATCCAGGAAGCGCAGCAGGAAGGCGCGATACGGCTCGGAGAGATCGACCTGGCGGACTTCGTCCAGATTGGGGACGGCGTGTCGAGCGATCGCCAGCGCGATCCGCTGGATCTCCGCCAGTCCGGTCTCGGCCCCGATGGGCTTGCCCTTTGGCCCGCAGATTTTGAAGCCATTGTAATTTGCCGGGTTGTGGCTGGCGGTGGTCTGTACGCCGCCGCAGCATTTCAGGTGGTTGACCGCGAAGTAGATCTGCGAGGTGTCGACCATGCCGATGTCGAGCACACCGGCGCCGGTGGCGACCATGCCCTCGATCAGGGCCCGCGCCAGCATCGGACTGCTCTTGCGCATGTCGCGGCCGACGACGAGTCGATTCATCTCCGGATCGCTGCGGTCGTAGCCGCTCAGCGCTGTGCGCAGAAATTGTGCGGTCGCGTTGCCGATCCGCCAGGCGACTTCCTCGCTCAGCGGCTCGGGCACCGTGGCGCGCACGTCATATGCCTTGAAGACCTTTTCAATCATGCCTGCCTCTTTGGGACCCTCAGCCGGCGCTTGCCGCACGTGCCGCTGACTGACCAGCGACGCTTCAAATGAAGGTCGGCCGTGCTCGTCATCGTTGAACTGACAACCGGGACACTTCCAGAAATTCGCCCGACGCCGACCCAGGCAGACCGCGTCGGAAATGCGAATACTCTCCTCACCCGGGCAATAACGCGCGTAATGCGGCGACTGCGGTAGCTCCACCAATTACGCTCCAATCAATCGGCGGCATGCTAGCCGAGCCGCGGCGCATCGGCTACCATCGACGCGCGAGATGAGCGCCGACTTCGGCATCGTGCTTCCGCTCTGGTGTTTCGACAAGGACGCGCCGGAGCTCTTGCACCGCGCGGTCGGCGAGATTGGCCTGCAGCACATCACCTGCCCGGTCGTCAGCGGCGCGTGCGTCGAAACAATCCTCTCGAGCGGCCGCGGCACACCACACTTTGAAACCGAAGGCGGCTGGCACTATCCACCCGAATCCGGCGCATTCAGCGGCCTGGACATCGGACATCTGAAGCCGCGCGCGGCGCGTTGGGTCGGCGGACGAAACACGCTCGCGCCCCTGGCCGACGAGCTGGCCCGCCGAAACATCCGCTGCATCGCGCGCGTCGATCTGCTGGGCGTGCGCTGGCTGGCCGAGCATCAGCCGCACCTGGCCCGCCGAAACGCCTGGGGCGACGAGCGCGTCAGCGCCGGCCTGTGCCCGCTGCAGCCGCAGGTGCGCGAGCTGCTGCTGGGAACCTGCAGCGACCTGCGGCGCTTCGCGCCGGCCGGAATCGAGCTGGCCAATTGGGGCCTGGATTCGGTGGGCTCAGACGTTGGCGCCCGCAGAGCGGAATTCGAGAACGTCGACCCGCGCACTGCAGCACTGCTGGCGATCTGCTTCTGTTCGGCGTGTCGCGCGATCGCCGGTGCGAAGGATTGCGACGCGGACGCCGCGGCCCGCGTCGTGCGGGCGCGAGTCGCCGCGATCGCCGAGGCTGGTCCGGACGGGACGCGGCCGGGCAGCGAACCGGACGCCGCTTTGGAGCAGTATCGGCAGGTCCGCGCCGAGGGGCATTTGCGCTGGCTGGCGACGTTGGCGCGGCATTGCGAGCCGTGGGAGCGTTTCTTGCTGGCGCCGCCCGACCCGCTGGGCGCCGCGGCGCTGCCGGATTGGCGGACGCTGCTGGACGCCGCGGCGCAGCTCGCCGCGCCGCACCCCGGCGCCGCGCGCGAGCGGCTGCGCATCGCTGCGGGTGTCGACGCGGTTCGCGTACCGGCCTGGAGCGCAGGCCAGATGCTGGCGACCGAGCTGGTGCGCAGCACGAGCGAGCTGTGCGAGGCGGGCGTGACGTACTTCGATTTCGAAGCGGTACACGCCGCCCCGCGCGCGGCGCTGGCCTGGGTGCGGCAGGCAGTACGCTATGCACGCCGCGTGTAAGGATTTCGCGCGGCGAATGTCGGGAGCTTGCATTGCACGAACACGGGCCGAGAGCGGCTGATCCAATCGCGTCGCAGGCGCCGTCGCGCACGTCTTCGCGTGCACGATCGCACGAGAAGTGGCCGGTTCGCCGCGCGCTGCTGCGCGCTTGCGTGATCGGCGCTTGCTCGCTGGTCGCGTGTGAGCGCCCGGCGCCACCGAGCTCCGTCGCGAATGAGAGCCCGCTGGGCGCGCCGACGACGTTGCCGACTTACACGTTTTCGCCGGGCCTGCGCGAGCAGCATCCGGACGTGGTTGCGTTCGTGCAGAAATTCCTGGAGACCTGCCTAGCGGGCGACTACGCCGGCTATCGCCAACTCGTCAGTCGCGCGCGGCAACCGCAAAGTCGCGAGCGCTTCCTGGCGATCTACCACGGGCTCTCGCGCGTCGAGGTCGAGTCGATCGCGCCGGTGCGACTACCCGGCGTAGAGACCGAAGCGTTCCGCGTCATCAGCACCGTCCACGTCCACAGCGAGCAGGCCCGCGCCGCGCTGCGCGGCGAGCAACGCCGCCTGGCAATCGTCGTGCTGCTCGAAGCCGGGCAATACGCGATGCTGCCCGCGCCCGCCGACCTGCAGCCGCACGACCAGCAGCCCGCGACGGACGAAGCGCGCCCGGCGGAGGGCCCGGACTACCCGTGGGACCAGAACGTCGACTACTAGCGCGCGTGCTGTGCGCGGCGCTGCTGCTCGTGCCGGCTGCGGCGCCACGCGTCGCACGGGCACAGCCGCAGACGCCGGAATCCGCAGCAGTAAACGAGGACGGGCTGCCCGCCGAGCTGCAGGCGTTGCTCGAGCAGGTGCAGGATTTTTCGTTTGATTTCGACGAACCCGCCTTCTATGCACTGGTCGCGCACCTGCAGCGCGGGCCGGCCGGGAATGATCCGCCCAGCGTCCCGCTGGACCGCTGGGCGACGCTGCTGGAGCGGCCGCGCGACTACCGCGGGCGGCGGATCGCAGTCGCAGGGCGCGTCGGTCGCAACAGTGCGTACGTGCTGCGCTCCGCGTCGGCCGGCGGCCTGGGGCCCGTCTGGCAGGTTGAGCTGCACCGCTCCGATGAGCCGGTCGCGTGCACCGTGGTGTTCACGCAGGATGCCAGCGATCTGCCGATCGGCGCATGGATTGACGTCAGCGGGTATTTTCTGAAGGTCCGCCAGTATCACAGCGGCAGCAACCGCGTCCGCCAGGCCGTGCTGCTGGTCGCCCGCGCTCCCAGCGCGATCGAGCAGGCGTCGCGCACCGCGGCGTTCAGCGCCAGCGCAGCGCTGTATTGGATCGCCGCGGGTGTGCTGGCGGCGCTGCTGGTGCTCTGGATCCTGCTGCGGCAGAGCGCAGCTCGCCCGCGACACGTCGTGCAGACGCTGCGCGCGCAGCGCGCCGCCCCGCTGCACTTGGCCGATGATTTGAAAGACTGGGCAGAGACCGATGATGCCACTCCAGAGCGGCCGCCACAGCGATGATCATCGATTGCCACTGTCACTACACGTTCACCGCCCGCGCCGCGGCGCGCGGCGAGCGCTTCCGCTTCGAGCCCGAATTCCGCGAAGGGCAGGCGGCGCTCGATTCGTTCATCGCGCCGCGGGCCCTGCGGCGGATCACCTGGCGCGCCTTGCGCCGCATGCTGGGCGTGCCGCCGCAGATGCCGCCCGGCGTGGAGCTCGACGCTGCGCTGGAACGCGTCTATCAGCGGCATCTGCTGGACGCCGAGCAGATCGAGCGCTTTGTGCTGCTGGCCTTCGACGAATACCACGACGTGCACGGCCGCCGCGCGGCGATCCCGCGCCGTGCCGACCAGCTCGGCAGCGACATCTACACGTCAAACTCGCTGGTACGCGCGGCATGCCGACAGCACGCGCGGCGCTTCCTGTTCGGCGCATCCGTGCACCCTTACCGGGCCGACGCGCTGGACGCATTGGTCGAGGTCTTCGAGGCCGGCGCGTGCTTGCTGAAGTGGCTGCCGCTGCATCAGAACATCGACGTCTTTGACCCGCGCAGCGTCGCCGCGTTGCGCCGCTGCGGCGAGCTGGGCCTGCCGCTGCTGGTGCATTACAGCGAGGAGTTCACGCTCGCCACGCAGCACCGCGAATTCCTTTCGCTGACCGCGCTGCTGGAGTTGCTCTCGCGGCTGCGACGCCGCGGCGAGCGCCTGCCGACCGTGATCGTCGCGCACGTCGCCACGCCGGTCACGCCCCTGGGCGAGCTGCGGTCGCACGCGGCGCTGCTCGACGCGCTGCAGGGAGAATTCGCCGACGCGCCACTCTACGCCGACATCTCCGCGCTGGCGGCATTCGGCAAGGTCGAGTTTCTGCACTCGATCGCGCGGCGGCAGGCACTGCACGCCAAGCTGCTCTTTGGCAGCGATTTTCCAATTCCGTCGGCCGCGGCACGGCTGCGTTGGGCGCTGGGCTCGGATTACGCCGGCATCCGCGCTGAGCCGAGCTGGCCGCAGCAGGCGCTGCGGATCTTCCGCGCCTGCGGGTTCAACGAGATTGTCTTCCAGCGCGCCGCACAAATCCTGCCGAATGTGGACTACTTCGCGACAGCAAATCAGCCAGCCACGAGCGAAGCGCAACAACCCGCTGCAACTCAGCGCGGCGGGAAATAGAGCGACACGATTCGCGGCGGCTCATCCGGCGCCAGTCGCATTTCGCAGCGCAGCACGCCGCGCTCCATCTGCAACTGCGCCATCGCCGAGTGCGGCTCCTGGCCAGCGACCAGTGACTTGATCGCTACGAAGGCGCCGTGCGACTTAACCAATTTCGCGAACAGCTTGCGCACCGCGGAGATTGGAACAGCTCTCAGAAATCCCGGATCGAACAGTACGTTGAGCGCCGCACCTTCCGCAGCTGGCGCGCCGTCAGCAGTGCTGGCGCGATCTGCTTTGCTGCCCGTGTCGGGCGCGCGAATGTGCCCGGCGAGCTTCTGCAAGACGTCGCGAATGCGTGGATCGAGCGCGCAGGCGACGTAGCGCCGCCGCGCCTCCGCGAGCAATTCGTGCGCCACCACTTCGACCTGCTCAGCACCGCAATTGCTGAGCAGCACCACGCCGAGCTGAGCGCGTGGCAGAATCGCGACGGTCGCGAAGAAGCCGAAGGTCGCCCCGTTGTGACCCACACGGTCGTCGCCGTGCTCCACGTCTTCCTCGCGGAACCAGCCCAGACCGACGCCGTTCGACCAACCGCGATCGAGTCGCTGCACCTGCTGCATCTCGAAGAGACTCGACGGGCGCATTGTCAGCGTGCTGGCCGCGCCACCGGCCTGGGCGTGCAGTGCGACGAAGCGCGCCAGTTCGCCGGCCGTGCAGAGCACGCCACCGGCGGGCGCATAGGCCCCGAGGTCCCAGTGCGCGACCGGAACCTCCGGCATGTGCCCCCAATACGACGTCGCCAGCAGTGCGCGGCGGGTGTCATCGAGCGTCACGCATGCGCTGCGCATCCCGAGCGGCTCGAAGATGTGTTCGCGCAGCAGCGCTTCGTAGGGCTTGCCCGCGGCGCGCTCCAGCGCGTGCCCCAACAGCGCATAGCCCAGGTTCGAGTAGCTGACGCGCTGCCCGACCGGGAACTCCAGCCGCATCCGCCCCAGCGATTCGTACATCTTTTCGACCGTGTAACCTGCATATGGGTCGGCGGACAAGCCGTTGAGATTGTCACTGATGCGCGGCAAACCGGAGGTATGCGTCGCCAGGTGCCGCAGCGTGATTGCCGGCGCGCCGCGCGGGTCGCCCGGTAGCACGAAGGCCGCCGGAAGGTACTTAGAAACCGGATCATCCAGCGCCACAATGCCGGCGTCGCGCAGCTTCACCAGCAGCGTCGCCGTAACCACCTTCGTCACCGAGCCGATGCAGTAGAGCGTGTCGGCGGCGGCGGGGGTCTGCTCGTCGCGGTCCTTGAATCCGATCACGCGCGTGTAGAGCACCTGGTCGCCGCGCGTCACGACCGCAGCCAGGCTCGGGAAGTTGTGCTCGCGGAGCGCGCCTTCCAGCAGACGATCAAACGCGGCGTTGGCCGACATCCCGGCATTTGCCGGCACTATTACTCCGGTTTCCATCGGCGCGCTCGCCGGGCTCTGCGCAAATGCCGTAGACGCCAGCACTGGACCGCATACCACCGCGATGGCTAGCCCCATTCGGTATCTCATGTGAGTTCCGCTCCAACCGCGCGCGGCTCTTAGCGGGCCGGCGCGTAATTTTCGATGGAAGACCGCGCCGCCCGCGGCTATTCTGCCGAAGGGCATATTAGCAACACGCATTTTCAAGGGAGGGTTTCGAATGACCGTCATATGGCGAGCGGTGATCGTGATGCTGATCACCAGCGCGGTTGCCTCGGCCGACATCATCGATGTCGATGTCGACAGCAACTTCTACCTGGTGATCTCGAATGTACCGGGCGTCGGCACAAACAACTGCACGATCGCGCCGAATGACGTGGTACGCTGGACCTGGCAGTTCGGGCTGCATTCCGTCACCTCGGACGACGGCGCGTTCGACAGCAGCCTGCACTTTCCGCCGCACACCTTCTCCGTCGCGTTTCCGTCCGAGGGCACATTTGGATATCACTGCTCGCTGCACGGCGCGCCCGGCGTGGGCATGTTCGGCACCGTAATCGTGCAGAACAACAACCCGCTGCCCTGCCCCGGCGACCTCAACGGCGACCGCCGCGTGAACGAAAGCGACTTGGGCATCCTGCTGCAGTCGTGGCAGAGTGGACCGGGCGGCGACGCCGACGGCGACGGCGACACGGACGAATCCGACCTGGGAATCCTGCTCCAGAATTGGCAAGTCGTCTGCCCGTAGGCTCGGCGGCCTACCCGATCTAGGCGTAAAGTCCTGACAAACCGCATGGGGGCGCCCCGCTTGGGACGCCCCCACGTTTGTTAGGCGACTGGATGTACGGCTCCACGACTCGGAGCACGGCAGCGCGTTACGCGGTGCCACACCTGGGCCGCTCGCTCTTGTATACGAATCGCCCGGCCGAAAGTTGCACTACAAAACGCGCCGCGTTTTCCAATCGCTGCGCCGCTGCTTCAGCGATTGACGGACAACCGCCAATCAGGTGCGTTTCTTGCGCGGCGGACGGCGGCCCGCCTGCACGTCTTCATCGAATGTCCGTTTCCGCCTCAAAATGTGGTGGTAGTGCTGTCCGAAGCGATGGGCCTCGTCACGGATCTGCTGCACTAGCCTCAGTGCCTCGTTATTCCGCGCCAGCTTCTCGGGCTTCGAGCGGGCCTGCACGTAGATCAGCTCTTCGCGCTTGGCCAACGAGATCACCATCGGCGGACGGGCCGCCCGACCGCGCTCCACTTCGATCGCGGAATAAAGATGCTCAAACGCCTCGAGCGCGGCGTGCAATTGACCGATGCCGCCGTCGATCAACACCACGTCGGGGAAGAGCTCCTCTTCGGTCGCCGCATAGCGATAGCGCCGCGCGATCACCTCGCGGATCATGGCGTAGTCGTCCATGCCCTGCACATGACGGATGCGGAAGCGGCGATAGCCAGCCTTGAACGGCCTGCCATCGATGAAGCACACCAGCGAGCCGACCGAGTCGTCGCCCTGCAGCGTGGCGATGTCGATGCCTTCGATGATGCGCGGCGGATTCGCCAGCCCCAGCAGCCGCTGCAGCGTATCCAGCCCGCGGGTGGGGTCAATGTAGAACACTTCGGGCTGCAGATCCTCATTTACGTCGCCGCTCAGGCTGAGCGCCTCGATTGCGGCGATGCGATCGCGCAGCACCGCGGCATCCTCGAAGCGCTGCTCGGCAGCGGCAGCGCTCATGTCGCGGCGCAGCTCGCGCAGCAGCACGCTGCGCTTCGAGTTCAGCAGCTTGATCAGCCGCTTAATGTCGCCGGCGTATGCCTCGCGTCCGATCAGGTCAGCGCAGGGCGCGCTGCACTGATCAATCGCGTGCAGCAGACACGGGCGGAAGTAGCGGCGTTTCTCGTCGCCGCTGCGGATTTCCAGCTCACAGGTGCGGAATTTGAACACCTTCTGCAGCGCGTTGACCGCATCGCGCACGCCGGCGGCGCTGGTGAACGGACCGAACAATTTGCTGCCGCGGACGCGCGGCTTGCGCGTGACGAACACGCCGGGGAACTCGTCGGACGTGGTGATTTCGAGATAGGGGAAGCTCTTGTCGTCGCGCAGCCGCTCGTTGAACTGCGGCTGGATGTCCTTGATCAGCCGGTTCTCGGTGAGCAGCGCGTCGACCTCGGTCTCGCAATCCAGAAAGTCGATTTCCTGCACCAGCGCTGCCATGTGCGCGATTTCGGGGCCGCGCGAGCCGAGCAGGTCGGCCGAATCCTGGAAATAGCTGGCGACGCGGGCGCGCAGATCACGAGCCTTGCCGACGTAGAGCACGCGGCCCTCCGCGTCCTTCATCAGATACACGCCCGGCGTCTTGGGGAATTGAGCAATCTTGTCGCGCAGGCGCTGGATGCGTTCGTCGCGGTCGCTCATCGTGCAGCGATTATACGCAGGCGCTGCGCGCCCCGGTCCAACCCGCGCCGCAGGCGAGACACTTGCAAAAGCAGACCCCGGCCGATACAACTCTGTCAGGCTGGTGAAGTTAAGCGCGGCCGCGGGCGGCGTCGGGAGTGACGCCGTGGGGAACTTGTCGCGACGGAGAGGGCTCATGGAGGAATTCGACAAGCTGAAGCGCCTGCTGGAAAGCGTGACCGACGACGTCTTCAAGGCCGAAGGGGGCAACAAGGCGGCCGGGACACGTGTCCGCAAGATCATGCAGGATATCAAGAATGCGGCCCAGGAAGTGCGCGAGAAGGTCCTCTCGCTGCGGGCGGAAGAATCGACCTCGCCCCCGGGCGGCAGCGCGCAGGGCTAGATTCAGCCGGTTCGACATGTGACACGCGTCTCGGGTGCGTGTCTGCTTTTTTTGTTCGTTCTTCAAGCGCGAGATCGATGCCCCCGCCCGCCCTGCTCGACCCGACCCAGCTCGACTTCAATGATCTGCTAGCCGATGCGGCCGCCATTCAACGCTTCAACCCGCAGCGGCACGAATTCGCCATGCTCGATGGCGTGCTGTCGTGCGCCGATGACGGCTCCACCTTCGTCGGCTACCACGACGTCCGCGCCGACGACTGGTGGGTCCGCGGACACATCCCAGGCCGGCCGCTGTTCCCCGGCGTGCTGATGATCGAGGTCGCGGCCCAACTCGCCAGCTTCGTCACGCACCACCTGATCAAAGACTGCGGCTTCATTGGCTTCGCCGGTGTAGACAAGGTGAAATTCCGCGGCACGGTCGAGCCGCCCTGCCGCTTCGTCGTGATTGGCCGCGCCACCGAAGTGCGCAAGCGCCGCACGGTCTGCGAGACGCAGGGCTACGTCGGCTCGACCATGGTGTTCGAGGCGGTGATCACCGGGATGGCGATCTAGAACTGCCGCGTCGCACTTATCCCGCGACGGCTGCGACATCGGCGCTGCGCGTCGTTGCAGCGGCGCTATCCAGATACCACTTCACTGTGCTGGGGACGCCGACTTCGTACGGCACGCGCGATTGCCAGCCAAGCACGCGCCGCGCCTTTTCCGCCGAGAAGAACGAGCGCCGCCCCATCAACCAGACGGCGTAGCGCGTGACAAACGGCGGCTTGGGCGAGCGCAGCGCGTGCCCCAGGCACTCCAGCATGAATCCCGCGAAGTACGCCGCCCGATAGGGGGCGTGATGCTTGATCGGCGGTGCGCCGCAGGCCTTCGCGATCAGCGAGAAGTATTGCTCCTGGGTGATGTCACCATCGTTGGAGCAGTTGAATGCCTCGCCGGCGGCCTTCGGGTGCGTCGCCGCCAGGATGGCGCCTTCGGCGACGTTGCCGGCGTAGACCACGTTCAGGCGATTGTCGCCGCGACCGAGGATCTTGGCCCGGCCCTGCGAGACCATGGTCACCAGGCGTGCGATGGTGGTTCGGTCACGCTCACCATAGATCCAGGCCGGGCGGATGACGCTGGCTTCGATCTTGCCGGCCTTGTGCGCCGCCCAGACGCGGCGTTCGGCCTCGACCTTTGAGCGGCTGTAATACGCCCACTTGTAGAGCTTGTAGCCAAGGTCGTAGGTCTCGTCGATCGTGCCGTCGACGGTGTGGTAGCCGTAGACGCTGATCGAGCTGATGTGCACCAGCCGCCGCACGCGGGCCGCGGCGCAGGCGTCGATGACATTTTGCGTGCCGTCGATCGTGATCCGCTGGAAATCTTCCCACGGCCCCCAATCGCCGACCTTGGCCGCCGAGTGAAAGACCGCGTCTACACCCACGCAGGCCCGCTGCAGCGAGCCGGCGTCGGTTACGTCGCCTTCGGCATACTCCACGCCTTGCGTCGCGAGCCAACTGCGGTCGCTGCTGCGCCGCACGAGCACGCGCACCGGTTGATTCCGGCGGCGGAGCTGCTCGACGATATGACTACCCAGCAAACCGGTCGCACCGGTGACAAGATTCATCGTTCCAGAGTCCTCTAAGTGCTCGTACGCCTGGGCCGCGCGTCCAGGTCGAAGCCGAATTCATGCGCGAACGCTACTCTACGCCCCGCACCCGCGGCAAACCAGCGCTTAGCAGCGCGACCCGCGCTCAACCCGCGTCGGCCAGCAGCGTCATGGCCTGGTCCGCCACCTGGGCCGCGCTCAGGCCGCAGTATTCGAGCTCTTCTTCCGGCGTACGCGTGGATTTCGGGATCCGCTGCACGTGTAACGTGCGGACGCGGATGCTGGCCTCGCGCGCCGCGACTTCCGCCACCGCCGAGCCCAGACCGCCGCCGTAGTTGTCTTCGATCACGACCGCGCGGCTACCGCAACGGCGCAGCGCGTCCGTCAAAGCGGCGGCGTCGAGCGGCAGGCTGTAGGCGTCGATGACTGCGGCGCGGCGGCCCTGGCGGGCGAGCAGCTCGGCGGCCTGCCGCGCGACGTACACCATGTAGCCGCTGCTGACCAGCGCCAGGTCCTCGCCGCCGGAGAGCACATGCAGCCCGCCGGGCACGAAGCGCGTCTGCGGTGTGTAGAGCAGCGGAACATCCGGGCGATGCGTGCGCATGTAGCACATGCCGTCCAGCTCGAGCATCAGCCGCGTGCAGGCGAAGGCGGCGATCGCGTCTGCCGGCTGGAACATCCAGCAGATCGGGCTGGTGCGGTCGTCGCCGCGCACGCTGGTGAATGAGCGGAAGAATGCGACGTCGAGCAAACCCATCTGGCTGGGCCCGTCGCTGCAGGGCGTGATGCCGGAATGTGAACCGACCAGCTTGATGTTGGCGCGCGATATGTTGGCCAGCTCGACCTGGTCATACGCGCGGGCGATGAATTTGGCGAACGAGTTCACAAATGGGATCAAGCCCGCTGCGGCCAGCCCCGCCGCGGCCGACACCATGTTCTGCTCGGCGATCTTGCATTCGAAGAAGCGCTGCGGGTAGGCCGCGGCGAAAAGCTCGGCGAAGGTCGAGTTGCTGACGTCGCCATCCAGGCAAACCACTTGCGGCAGCAGCGCGCCGGCCGCCTTGAGCGTCGCGCCATATGCCTTGCGAGTGCCCAGCACGTTTTTCTTGAGCGCCGCGCCGAAGCCGCCCTGCTCCATTACCTCCTCAAACGTGGGCCAGGTCACGTTGCGCGGGTTCAGGCGCTGCGGCGGCGACGCCGGCGTAGCCGGAACGCTCGGCCGGCCCAGCGGCGGCCCCGCGGCGGCGATCCCGGCGGCGACACGGTCGAGACTCTGATTGGCCGCATCGAGCTGCGCTTCGCTCAGCGGCTTTCCGTGCCAGTTGCCATCAAGCAGCGTATCGACGCCCCAGCCCTTCACCGTCCGCGCCACGATCGCCAGCGGTCGCGCGGTCTTGCCAAACGCGTCAAACGCGGTCTGAACCGCGGCGCTGTCGTGCCCGTCAATGACGCGCACGTCCCAGCCGAAGCCGCCGAGCTTCTCAGCCAGGCGCTCGGGCGATTGCTGCGTTGAGATCGGGCCGGCCTGGCCGTGGCCGTTGCAGTTGAACACGGCGCAGATGTTGCTGAGCTTGTGATCGACGATGAAATCCAGCGCTTCCCAGATCTGCCCCTCGCGCGCTTCGCCGTCACCGATCAGGGCGTAGATCCGCCGCGGGCTGCCGTCGAGCCGCGCCGCCAGTCCCAGCCCCGCCGCGACGCTCAGCCCCTGCCCCAGGCTGCCCGTGGCCGCGTCGAAGAATGGAAAACCCTCGGCGGGATTGGGGTGGCCGTCGAGCACGCTACCGCGATCGCGCAGGCCGTCGAGATCCGCGAGCGTCAACGGTCGCGCGGATTCACGATTTCCGACCACGCCGCCCAGGTCGGCGTAGGCGGCATACACGATCGGCACCGCATGACCCTCGGAAAGCACCAGCCGGTCCGCGGCGGCATTCCACGGGTCGCGCGGATCGTAGCGCATCCGTTCATACATCAAATGCGTCACGATCTGCGCCAGCGAAAGCGCACTCGACGGATGACCCGAGCCGGACTTAGCCGTCATCCGCAGCACGCACTTGCCCAAATCAGCGGCTTTTCGATGCACCGCGGTGCTGCTCATGCCACGCTCCGAACCAGCGAAATCCGGGGAGTTCGACCGCGGCAGTACTCTAGGGGCCGATCCGCGCAGCGGCAAGGAATACCCGCCGCGCCGAGGCTCCTCACCGCTCGCGGCCACTGCGGCTTGCCGCTCGCGCTACGGCGCTTCCCCGCGACGGTCGGTGGCCTGCTGCAACGCGCGCTGCATCTCGCGCCGCGCGTCTTCAAGCTGCTTGACACGCTCGCGCAGCGCCGCGACGTCCGCGTCGGCACCGGCCATGGCGTGAATCGCGTCGATCGCGGCCCGGGCCGCGTCGCGCCGCGCTGCCGTCGCGCTGCCTGCTGCCAGCCGCTCGAGTGCTTCCAGTGCCTGCTCGTCCGCCAGCTCGCCCAGCGCCTGCATGGCCGCCACCGCCGAACGCTGCTGCGGATCATCGATCAGCCGCAGGAGAAACTCGCGCGCGGGGGCCGCATCTTGCAGTTTCTTTCCGATCAGCCCGACGGCGCGGATTGCGCGGGGTCGGTTCTGAAATACGCCGCCGTAGGCGCCCAGCCGCATCGCCGGCTCCAGTCCGCGCGTCTCGCCGATCTGCGCCAGCGCCTGCACCGCAGCTACGCGGAGCACATCTCGATGCGAATCCCGATCAGCGTTCGCGAGCAGGCAGGCGCGGATCTCGTCGCTTGGTTCCTGGCTGGCCAGCCCCAGCGTCGCGGCGGCCTCGACGCCGTAGGTCGCGTCGCGTTTTGCGAGCCGGAGCAGCGTTTGCGTGACGCGCGCGTCGCGGTATTGCGCCAGGGCCTCGACCGCCGCCTTGCGGACGCGGTGTTGCTGAATCTGCTGCCCTTCTTGGAGCGAATCCAGCAGCACGTCGCGGGCGGCCTCGGCCTGCATCCGGCCCAGGCCGGCGGCGATTTCAGAGCGCAACCCCCAGAATTGGCTTTCGTCCACCAACAGCCGCCGCAGCAGCTCAAGCACGTCGGCGCGCTGCTGCTTGAGCAGCGCCTGCGCCGCCTGCAGCCGCGCGAACATCGTCGGACCGGATTCGCACTGCCGCAGCAGCATCTGCGTGGGCAATTGCAGCTCGACCTGCCACAGCAGCGCCGCGCGCGGGTCCAGCAGCACTTGCGCCGGCTCGACCGGCAGCCCGCGCGTCCAGGCCGTCTGCCGCTCGTCCATGCGCACAAGATGCCGCGATTGCTCGCCGGCAGCGTGCAGCAGCCAAATCTCAATCGGCAGGTCAAACGCCGGCGCCGCGCGCGTCACCGGCTGCGTCTGCTCGAAGCGCAGCGTCAACTCACGCTGCGCATCATCCCAGGCGTACTGTACGCGCACGTGCGGCGTGCCCGGCCGGTTCAACCATTGGTAGAAAAACCGCTCGAAGCTGCGGCCGCTGATTTCCTCAATCACCCGCCGCAAATCGTCCGTCTCGACCGTGCTCCAGGCGTGCCGGCGAAGAAACTCGCGGATGCAATGCCAGAACACATCGTCGCCCAGTGCGGCGCGCAGCATGTGCACCACGACGCTGCCTTTGCTGTACGGATTGCTGCCCGGGCGCACGAAGATGTCGTCGGGCTCTTGGTAGAACGGCACGACCAGCCCGGCGGCCGCCTGGACGCCATCCGAGCCGGCCACATCGCGCCGGGCCTTCCAGATGCCGTATTCGTATTCCGCGCGACCGGATTCGTGCTCGTGCCAGACCCACTCGAGATACGTCGCGAAGCCCTCGCCCAGCCAGACGTGCGCCCAACTGCGGTACGAAACCGCGTCGCCAAACCACTGATGCGCGGCCTCGTGCGCGATCAAGTCCTCTTCGCTCAGCTCAAGCGCGGCCCGCTCATCCAGACACACGTCTTCGTACAGCGTCGTGGCGCTGGTGTTCTCCATCCCACCCGCCTCAAACAGGTGCACCGCCACCTGCGCATATTTGTCGTACGGATATTCCATTCCCAACAGATTCGAGAACAGCTCCAGAATGAGCGGCGTCTTGTGAAACGTGCGCTGGATATTCGCGGCGTCCTGCGGCGGCACGTAGTACTCGATCGGTTTGCCGCGCCACACTTCGCGGGCCGTGGCGAACTGCCCCACCACCAGCGACACCAGGTAGCTCGGGTGCGACTGGTCGAGCTTGAAATGATGCTGCGCCAAGCCGTCGCCCAGCTCGCGGCGTTCGAGCAACCGGCCATTGGCGATCACGCTCAGCTCGCTCGGCACGGTCGCGATGATCTCGCTCGTGAATCGCTCGTTCGGAAAATCGTGACAGACAAACCAGTAACGCGAATCGTCGGATTGACCCTGCGTGTGCACCATCAGCGCCCGCTTTGGGTAACCCGCATCCGGCAACGCGAAAATCATGCCCGCCTGCGGATTCTCGCAGCGGTAGCGGATGCGAATGCCGGATTCCGCGCCTGCCGGCAGCGCGTTGGAAAATCGCACCGACAACCGCCGATCGTCGTATCGGAAGGCGAGCGCGGCGTCGTTCAGGTCGGACACGGCGGCGATCTGCAGCTCGACGGCGTCGAGCTCGAGCCGCTCCAGCGGAAACGCCAGCGTCTTGAACAGGATTGTCTCGACGCACTCGAACGCGCGCGTCGCGGGTTTTTCCATGCGAATGTCGAGCACGACGTGCTGAAAATCGACGACTGGGTCCGGCGGAAAGCGGCGCGGTTCGCGTCCGACGTGTTCGTCGAAGGCCGCCTCATCGGCCCGCGCGGTTCGCGATTCGCCGCGGCGCGAATCCGCCAGCGCCGCGCTGGGAACGCAGACCAGAAAGAGCAGGAACAGGCCGGTGGTCGGTCGCCGCGTGTGCGTCACGCTGCTGGCTCCGTTGTGCGGGTTGAAGTCGCGTTGCCGCAATCGCGTTTGTGATGGATCGCGGTTTGACGCCGCGGGGAAGCGTGACTCGCGGGCGAATTCGTGTCAAGCGGCCCGCGCCGGATCCAATCGCGGCGCCGCGATGGCAAGGGGACGGTCGCGGCTCGAAGTCTGGAGCACCGGCAGCTGCCGCAATGGACCGCATTGCGTCGCGACCGGCAGCACTCGGCGCGGGCGACGAGCGGCAGCTTGTGGCCGGACGGGTTATCCGATAAGAAATGAATTGCTTTTGTTGATTCGCATTGGTTCGGAGAGCGTTCATGATTTTCGGCGAAGAGGATTCGCAACCTCAGCAGTCGGCACCGCAGCAGCGGCTGCGATTTGATATCTCGCAAATGGACACGGTGTACGCGAACTTCTTCGCGCTGGCCGGTTCACCGGACGAGGTTACGATCTACCTGGGCGCGAATTCGCCGCTGCCCGAGGTGCGCGAGCCGGTGGTGCGCGTCTCGCATCGCCTGATGCTCTTGCCGCAGAACGCCAAGCGTCTCATGATCGCGCTGCAGCAGACGGTTAAGGCGCACGAAGACCGGTTCGGGCCGATCGAGCTGGCGATGCCCAAGCCGCCGGACTCGCCGCGGTCCTGAACCGGGCGCCACGGCCGCACGCTCTCCCGGAGTCGCGATGCTTCTGCGTACGCTGCTCTCGCGCGAGCTGATTGCGCTGGGCATCCATAATCTGCACACGCACCGGCTACGCTCGCTGCTGACGGCGCTGGGGATCATTTTCGGCGTCGGCGCGGTGATCTGCATGCTGAGCATCGGCGAAGCCGCATCCGCCGAGCAGCTCGAGAGCATTCGCCTGCTGGGCAGTCGCAACATCATTCTGCGCAGCATCGAGCCGCAGACGCCGCAGCAGGCCCGCGAATCCACCTCGATGGTCAAGGCCTACGGCCTGACCTCGGCGGACATCGAGCGGCTGTCGGCGTTGCCGAACGTGAAGGATGTGGTGCGGATGCGCGAGGTCGCCGACGCACTAACGTACTCGGCCCAAAAGTTCACCGGCTCGGTACTGGGCACCAGCGAGAATTACTTCAGCGTCGTGAGCCTGAGCATCGCCCGCGGGCGGGCGCTCACCGCAGCGGACGGCCTGACCGGTCAGAAAGTCTGCGTAATCGGGGCTGAAGTTGCACGGCAGTTGTTCAAGCTCGACGACCCGATCGGCGCGCATGTCACGGTCATCAGCCGCGCCAGCGGCAGCGTACCCTACCAGGTCGTGGGAATTCTGGCCGATGTGGTCGCGGCTGGTTCACCGGCGCGCGGCAAGGGCATGCGCGACATCAACCGCGACGTGTACATCCCGCTGGCGACCGCCGACCTGCGCTACGGCGATCTGAAGGTGCGATTCGCCAGCGGGTCGCGCGAGATGAAGCAGGTGCAATTCAGCGACGTGTATTTGAACGTGACCGAAGAAGAGCGCGTCGTGCACGTCTCAAAGCTCGCAGAACGCGTGTTGGCGTCGGCGCATACGACGCAGGACTACGAGATCGTCGTGCCGCTCGAGCTGCTGCAGCAGGCCGAGCAGAACAAGCGCGTCTGGCAGATCGTGCTCGGCAGCATCGCCGGCATCTCGCTGCTGGTCGGCGGCATCGGCATCATGAACATCATGCTCGCTTCGGTCACGGAGCGCACGCGCGAGATCGGCATCCGCCGCGCGCTGGGCGCCAAGCGTTATCACATCACGGCGCAGTTTCTGATTGAGACGGTAATCCTGAGCGTCTCGGGCGGCGTCATCGGGATTTTCCTGGGCGTGGGCTTCGCGCGGGTGGTCACGTTCTTCGCCGAGTTCGACACGATCGTCTCGTGGTGGTCGGTGGTGCTGAGCTTCCTGGTTTCGGTGATGATCGGCATCGGCTTTGGGTTGTATCCGGCGCGTGCCGCGGCACGTCTAGATCCGATCGAGGCGCTGCGATACGAATAGCGCAGCGGGTATATCGGTCGCAGTGCGGATTTCGCGCGAAATGCGATTTCCTGCGCTTGACTCATCTTGCATGCCCACTTGGCGTAGGTTATACTCCTTTCGAATAGGCTCCCCGATAGGTAGCCGAACGCTGATAGCCGCACTGGAACGCTCCCCTCCAGTTGTCAGCATTCGGAGTCACCACTTGGTTAGTGCGTCCGTGTGAATCCATTCGGTTCCGCGCGCTGCTTCTTTTGCCGCGGCTCCGTGTGGTCGGAGAGGGTCTGCCCAGTGCGATTCTGGGTTTACAGGTAGGGGAAGCACGAATGCTGCCGGCCGCAAGCAACACCGCCATGACGAGTACGAATCCGCCCCTGACGACCGCCGTCACGACGCCCGGTACTACGTCGGTCGTCAAGCTCGAGCCCCAGGCGCGCCTGCCGGGCGCAGCCGTGTTAGGCACGCTCTCGCACGCGGAACAGCGCGTCTTGAAGCGCCGCCTGCTCGAGCCGGTCGAATGCGTCTACGACCCGCAATTCGACGAGCGCGGCGCCGAGGCGCTCTTCAGCATTCCGGTGCTGCGGCTGGAAGAGTCGCGCGCCAAGAAGAAGCCGCGTCGCGGCGATCAGAACGACGACAGCGGCATCGACCTGTTCGCCAGCCCCGCCCCGGCGCACACCGCCGACGCGGAGCGGGCCGTCTTTCTGCGGCTGAATTACGCGCGCTACCGCATCATCAACATCCTGCGGCAGTTTGAGGGCAAGCGCCTGACTCCCGAGGCCGCGCAGCAAGTTCTGCACTGGCAGCAGATTTCGGCGGAAACGCGGGCCGAGATCGTGCGTGCCAACGTGGCGCTGGTGCTGGCGATGGTCAAGCGCACCAAGATTACCGCGGTCGATCAGTCCGACCTGATCAGCGAAGGCAACCTGGCCCTGCTGCGGGCAGTAGACAAGTTTGACTGCTCGCGCGGCTTCAAATTCAGCACCTACGCCTGCCGCGCGATCCTGAAAGCCTTCTCGCGCGTCGCGACGCGCACCGCTCGCTATCGCGGCCACTTCCCGACCGAGTTTGACCCGACGCTCGAGCGCGGCGACATCCAGCACAACAACCGCAGAAACGTCGAGGGCGATTGCCTGGAAGAGCTCAAGTCGATCCTGGGCAGCAACCTGGCGAACCTCAACGATGTTGAGCAGCGTGTCATTCGCGCCCGCTTCGCACTCGATGACGCTAACCCGGAGACCGAGGTCAACGCGAAGACGCTAGAGGAAGTCGGCGAACTGATCGGCGTCACCAAGGAACGGGTTCGCCAGATCCAGAACAAGGCCCTCGGCAAGCTCCGTTCCGTCCTCGAGGACGGACTCTTCGCGAGCTAGGTCCGCGCCAGCGGCACGGCGGTTTCGGCAAACGCCGGGCGCGCCAGACCAGCAAGCTCCTTCTGCACCCGCCGCGCAGCGCGCGAGCAGCGCTGCGC
>CAZHTF010000006.1:41422-48827 GCA_964535305.1 uncultured Planctomycetales bacterium
CCCCCCCCCCCCCCCCCCGATTCCGACGAGATCGCGCAACTCTCGAACCGATAATAAACTGCGCGCCAATCCACCAGTTGACTTTTTCGCGTCCCCGTCGCTACGCTTTTGTGGAAGAGGGAAGCGCCGCTTCGTCTGTCTGCTCGCAATCGCCTCAGAGAACAGTGCGAACGTGGCCGGCTACCCGGGGCCGATGCGGCCGGGACGCTGAGACTACCGCGTGGAACGTACGTTCCTGGAATCTGAATTCCTGGCCAGGCTTCGACCGCTGCTGGTCGCCGGCCAGATCGCGGACGCGCTCCCCGCGCTGCGCGGCGAATTTTCCGCCCCAATTTTGAGCACATTCCTCGCAAGCAAGGATCTAGACGTCGTCGATAGCGCCATCCGCGGCCTGGGCCTGGTTGGCGATACATCGCACTGTGATGAACTCGTGCCCTACCTCGCCGGCGACGATGATCGCCTGGCCGGCTCTGCTGAAGACGCGCTTTGGCGGCTTTGGATGCGTGCCGGCAGCCCGGACGGCAACGCGGCGCTGGCGCGTGCCGTGCGTTTCATCCAGAACGAACAATTCCATCAGGCCGAGCTGACGCTGAGCGCCCTGACCACCAGCGAGCCGGATTTCGCCGAGGCCCATCACCAGCGCGGCCTGGCGCTGAGCCTGCTCGAGCGGCTGGACGACGCGCTGCTCGCGACGCGACGGGCGCTTCGGCTGAACGCAAACCACTTTGCCGCCGCCGCCGAGCTTGGCCACCAGCACCTGATGCGGAGTGAGTTCAGCGCCGCGCTGCGGTACTATCGACGCTCGCTGCAGATCAACCCGCGCCAGCCGGAGCTGCGCGATGCGATCCCGCAGTTGGAAGCGGCGGTGCGGCGTTCCGCGGTAGCCTGATTCGCCCAGCGGAGCATTCGCCGCGAGGCCAGGCTTGCCGAGCGGGCGTCAAGCCGCCACATCTGAGAAGCATGCGTGTCCGCAGTACTCCTCTTTGGCGGTTCGTTTGACCCGATTCACGTCGGGCACGTCGGTGTGGCGCAAGCCGCCGCGGAACGACTGCGCGCCGAGCGCGTGCTGCTCATCCCGGCCGCCATTCCGCCGCACAAGCAGAACCATCAACTCGCGTCCGCGGCCCACCGGCTGGCGATGTGCCGGCTGGCGGTCGCGGGCGATCCGCTCTTTGAAGTCAGCGATTGGGAGCTCAGCCGCAGCGGCCCGAGCTACACCTTGCATACGGTGCTGCACTTTCGCGCGGCGTTGCCCGGGTGGCGCCTATTCTGGCTGATCGGGATGGACAGCCTCGCCGAGCTGGCGACGTGGCATCGCGCGGCGGAGCTGGCGGACGCGTGCGAGTTGGTCACTGTTCGCCGGCCGGGTCAAATGCTGCCCGACCTGGCGGGCGCGCTGAGCGGCGTGCTGAGTGCCGAACAGATCGCGCGGCTGCTTGAACAGGTGCTGGATACGCCGACGTTCGATATCAGCGCCACGCAGATCCGCGCGCGCGTGCAGGCTGGGTCGAGTCTGGAGGGAATGGTCGCGCCGGCCGTCGCCGAGTACATCGCGCAACACAGGCTATATCTAGCCAGGTCCGCGACTACGGCCGCGGCGCATCCGCGCCCTGGCTGTGGCGGCGGATGATTTCGCGCAGTGCCTGGGCCGCCGGCTCGGGCAGATCCTCGCCGGTCACGGGCAGCAACACCACGCGGCCATCGACCATGATGCTCACATACGCAAGCACCTCGCCGCGCGGTCCCGACGGCTCCGTGAGCGCCGTAGTCGGCTCCGCGCGCGAAGCGGCCGCCGTGCCGGCGACCTGCGCCGCGCGGGCGGCCGAAAGCCGCACCGCCGATTCGGTCACTTCGTAGCGCAGCCCAGTCACGCCGCAGATGCGTTCGAGCAAGGCGCGGGCGCTGACGCGGCGATGCACCAGGTCGACGACGCGCTCGCGCGCCCCGACCTGCCGCAGCACCCCGGGCTCGAATTCGATCGGTACGCCGGATTGCCGCGCGATTTCGGTCAGAACCGCGTCTAGCGGCGTGCGCTCGAATTTCACGTCCAGCGGCCGGTCGAGCCGGCGGTTGATGTCTTCGCGCCGCGAGGAGAACACAATCTCGTCGCCGTCGGGGGTCCAGACCCAGCCCAGCAAGCGCGCGACTTCATCGAGCTGCCGCAGCGCGTGCGGCCCGCGGAATTGACGCATGGCCCGCTCGAACTGCTCCTGCGGGTTGCCGGCGGGATCGACCCGGAATTGCAGGCGAATTTCGCGATTCTGCAGCACCTGCGCCCAGGGTCCGCTGGCGAGCCGCTCGAGCAGGGCCGTCTCCTGCACCGTCAACTTGCGGCCCAGCCGCTCCAACAGCGGTCCGGGCTTGATGCGGACCTTGTCCTTTTCGACGACGATCGTCAGCCCCAGGCCGTTGAACGCCTGCGTGAGCGCCTGTCGCGCCGAAAGATCGTGCATCACGAATGAGATGCGCGTATCGTCGCCGTAGGGCATGAGCGCCAACACGTCGTCATCGATCTCGAATTCGAGCTTGGTCTCGTCCTCGAGCTCGTCGAGTGCTTTCTTGAACGGCTGATTGACGATCTGAATTCGGCGCACCGGCTGATCCAGCGCCCGCTCGACACGTTCGCTGTCGGACTGTGCCGCGGCAGGCGTCGCTGCCGCCCAGAGGCACAGCAGCAGCAGGCCCGCAGCGCGGCCCGAATGTGAGAACCGAAGCTCGACGCGCCGCCGTCCCATTCGAAGCTCACTCATCACAGCCCCGCGCTCGCGTCCGCCGCTGCCGGCGAAATGATCAGGAAGATTTCTTCGGACGCGTCGGCGTCGTCCGCCGCGCCCGCCGCCAAGGGCAAATCCGCCAGCGGCTCGATTCGTGCGAAGGATACGCCCGTCGCGGCCAACGGCGCTGGGTCGGCCTCGACGCGTGCCAGCGCCACGCCGCGCGCTAGCGGCGTGCCGCGCGGCTGGCCGGAATTCTGCGGCTGCGGTGCGGCCTGCCAGACCAGCATCAGCGCCAGGGCAGCGGCGACCGCGCCGATCGTCCCAATGCCGCGCCAGTGCCGAGCGCGGCGCGCCGTTGCGTCGTGCGCGACCGCTGCTGAAATCCGCGTGACCAGCCGCTGCCAATCCACGGGCGGCAGCTCGGCCAAGTTTGCGAGCGCCTGATCCAGCCGCGCGTCGGCACGCGGCAGCGGCTCGACCGCGCGGACCGCCTGCGCTGTGCGCGCCGCCAGCGTCGCCCAATTGAGCTGTTCTTCGCGCGGCAGTGACTGCGTCAGCGCCTGCACCGTGCACCAGCGCCGCGCCAGCGTCCGCAACGCCGGATCTGCCTGCATGGCGGCATCGATGCGGGCCCGCAGCCCGACATCCGCCGGGTCGCACAGCCAATCGCTCAGCCAGCGCTCAAACTGCTCGTGCGGCACGCCGCGCTCCACGCTTCAGAGAAAGTCTTCCAGGCGCTCCTTCAGTCGCTTGCGCGCCTGAAACACATGCCACTTTACGGCCTCGACGCTGCAGCCCATGATCGCCGCCACTTCCTTCTGCGGCATGTTCTCCACCGAAAAAAGCACCAGCGCCAATCGTTGCTGCTCGGGCAATTGCGCCAGCTCGCGTTGCATGCGGGCCGAAAGCTCGTTGGCCGCCAGCGCGGCGCCCGGCTGCTGATCCGAATGGTCCGGCTCGGCCAAGCGATCCGAAAATGGCTGGTCCTCGATGATGCAATCGTCCAGCGAAAGCCGCGGACCGCCCACGGCGCGATCGCGGCGAAAGTTCAGCGACAGGTTCGTGACGATCCGCAGTAACCATCCGCCAAACCGATCCGGGTCTTCCAGCGTCTCGAGATTTCGAAATCCGCGAACGAACGCGTTCTGACAAACTTCCAAGGCGTCGTGCAGGTTCCCGACCAATCGATAGGCTACGGCCGTCGCACGCCGCTGGTGACGCTCGATCAACACGTCGAACGCCTCACGCTTTCCGTCGCGCGTCCGGCGAACAAGCTCCGCGTCGCTAAGCTCGGCCGTCGCCGGCCGCAGAGCATCAATCGAATCACCTGCCGCGTTAGACACGTAAGTGCCTCGAAGGTTGGGACTAAACCACACGCGCGGCGGGCCGGCCTCGGCGTCAGCAGCGTGCCGCGCGTCCCGGACGGTCAGCGACCGCGATTTATCGGCTTTCAACGCCGTAGCCACTACCTTCCGACGGGCAGATTCGCTGGGTTATTCAGCGGCGAACGAAAGACTCGCCCGCTGCGAGAAGCGAACAGCGCCTTGCGACGAGCGAATGGTGAAGCTCACTTGGCCGCCGCTCGGGCGGCACGCGCGGAATCGGCTCCCTGTACGGATGCGCTTCCGCCCGGGAGAGCGGGCGAGATGCGACGCGGCTGACGACGGTCAGAATCTGCGGAACGCAATCGTCGGTACCGCAATCTTGTCGCAAGGGCGCAAGCGCCGGCCTTACTTCAGGAACAGCAGCTCGCGATACGACGGCAGCGGCCACAGACTCGCCGGGACCTGCGCCTCGAGCTCATCAGCCCGCGCCCGCAGCTCGTCCATCAGCGGGCAGACCTTCAATTTCAGGTGCTTGGCGTGCTTGAGCGCGTCGTCCTCGTGCGCGCTCAGCCCGGCTTCGAGCTTGTCGATCGCTGCGATGAAGCGGTTCACCAGGCTCGCATAGTCCACAAACAGCTTGCGGACGACCTTGATGTCGCCACCAGCCTCCTCGCTCTCCGAGACCGTTTCTGCCAGCATGCCCTGGTGCCGCAGCGCCGCTGGCAGGATCATGGTCCGCGCGATCAGCACCATCTGCTCGGCTTCGATCGTGATCTGCTTGACGTACTTCTCCGTGAAGGCGTGCACACGGCTCTCGACTTCCGCCTTGCTCAGCACGTTGTACTTCTTGAAGAGCTCGATCGCCCGCGACGAACCCAGCACCGGCAGGGCCTCGACCGTGTTCCGCAGATGCGGCAAGCCGCGGCGATCCGCCTCGGTGTGCCAAGCCTTCGAGTAGTTGTCGCCGTTGAAGACGATTCGCTTGTGCTCCTTGACCAGCTTCTTCAGCAGCGCCCGCACGGCGGTTTCAAGCTTGGCCTTGCTTGGCTCGCGGCCGACGGCCTTCTCCAGCTCAGTGGCGATCACGTCCAGCGACTCGGCCACCATCGTGTTCAGCACTGTGTTGGGCCAGGCAGAGCTGGCCGACGCACCCACAGCGCGAAACTCGAACTTGTTGCCCGTGAACGCAAAGGGCGACGTGCGGTTGCGGTCGCCGGCATGCCGCGGCAGTTGAGGCAGCGTGTCGGCACCCAGGTCGATCGAGCCACCCTTCAGCGTGCGCTGCGCGGCGCCCTTCTCCAACTGCTCGATGATGTCGCTCAGCATGTCGCCCAGGAAGATCGAGATGATCGCCGGCGGAGCCTCGTTCGCACCCAAACGGTGATCGTTGGCCGCCGAGGCGATCGCCGCCCGCAAGACGTCGGCGTACTTGTCGACGGCGCGCAGCACCGCGCACAGAAACACCAGGAACTGCGTGTTGGTGTGCGTCTCGTCCTGCGGATCCAGCAGGTTCACGCCCGTATTGGTGCACATCGACCAGTTGTTATGCTTGCCCGAGCCGTTGATGCCCGCGAACGGCTTCTCATGCAGGATCGCCTGCAACCCGAAGCGCGGCGCCACGCGCTTGAGCGTCTCCATCACCAGCATCTGGTGATCGCACGCCACGTTCGCATTCTCAAAAACCGGCGCAAGCTCGTACTGCCCGGGCGCCACTTCGTTGTGCCGCGTCTTCACCGGAACGCCCACGCGATACAGCTCGCGCTCGACTTCCGCCATATACGTCAGCACGCGCGTCGGAATCGAGCCGAAATAGTGATCTTCGAGCTGCTGCCCCTTCGGCGGACGAGCGCCAAATAGCGTACGGTCGCAGGTCACCAGGTCCGGCCGGGCGAAGTACAAATTGCGATCGACCAGGAAATACTCCTGCTCAGCCCCGACCGTCGTATACACCCGCGAAACGCCCGCATCTGTACCGAAGAGCTTCAAGATCCGCATTGCGTGCTTCGAGAGCGCCTCCATCGAGCGCAGCAGCGGCGTCTTCTTGTCCAGCGCCTCGCCGTTCCACGAAACGAACGCCGTCGGAATGCAAAGCGTCGCGCAATTCTCCGTCCGCAGCAGGAATGCGGGGCTGGTCGCGTCCCACGCGGTGTAGCCGCGGGCCTCAAACGTCGCTCGCAACCCGCCGGAAGGAAAGCTCGACGCATCCGGCTCGCCCTGCACCAGGTCCGCGCCGCTGAACGAGAACAACATGCCGCCGCGCCCATCCGGGACGATCAGCGAATCATGCTTCTCGGCGGTCAGGCCGGTGAGCGGCTGGAACCAGTGCGTGTAGTGCGTCGCGCCGCGCTCGATGGCCCAGTCCTTCATGGCGGCGGCGACCACGTCGGCCACGTGCGGGTCCAGCGGCTCGCCCAGGTCGAGTGTGCGCATCAGGGCCTTGAAGATGTTCTTTGGCAGGCGTTGCTGCATGACGCGTTCGCTGAACACGTCGGCCCCGAAGAGCGTCTCCATCCGCGGGTTGGTTTGCGGCTCACCGTTCCCGGAAGCGTCATTCCAGGTGGTGGCCGCCAGCACAGCTTCAAGCCGGGGATTGCTCGTCACTTCCATGGTGCAACAACTCCTCTTGTAGCGAAACCGACAAGTCAACCAGCAACGCGGACACAGTCCAATACGCTGAAGCGCGCGACAGCGCAGCGCGGCTGCAGACCGCCGTCCGGGTCAAAGAACGCGCGCTGGACCGAGGCCAGAATTTGCAGGTGCGGAAACAAAACCGCATTATTGCGATTGCGCTCCGGAACGCAAGCCGCCGCCACGCTGACGAAGGCCGACCGGCCTTGCGAGAACCGCCGCCCAGGTGGCATTCAGCTCGCTGGTTTATCCAGCGCCCACGACGCGACGGCGGCCAACGCAGCGACTGTGGCTACGCGTCATCATCGGTCGGGTTCTACCCGCGCACGACTCGCGGGGCTGCGCGCGGTCACTTTCGCAGGCAAACGGCGTGGGCTATAAGGAGGTCTTCCGCGCAACCCGTAGCTGGGTTCTAGCGGCGCGGCGCAACCACTGTCACAGAAAGCGCAGACGATGAGCATTCTGGTCGATCGGTCGACACGCGTGATCTGCCAGGGAATCACTGGCAAAGCCGGCGCGTTTCACACCACCCAGTGCCTCGAATATGGCACCAACATTGTCGGCGGCTGCACGCCCGGCAAGGGCGGCGGCAAGTCCGAGCACGGCCTGCCGGTCTTCAACACCTGTCATGAGGCCGTCGCCGCCACCGGCGCCAATGCCACCATGATCTTCGTGCCCGCCAATTTCGCAGCCGAGGCCGCCGGGCCTGACCAGGCCGCGGCCGAAACGGTTACC
>CAZHTF010000006.1:48837-59073 GCA_964535305.1 uncultured Planctomycetales bacterium
GCCCGATGCCGGGATTCGCCTGGTGGTGCTGATCACCGAGGGCATCCCGACGCTCGACATGGTCAAGGCCCGCAAGTATCTGGACGACAAAGGTGCCCGCCTGATCGGCCCAAATTGCCCCGGCGTCATCACCCCCGGGCAATGCAAGATCGGCATCATGCCCGGCTACATTCACAAGCCGGTTGGCCCGAGAACGCGAAACGTCGGCATCATCTCGCGCAGCGGCACGTTAACCTACGAAGCCGTCTGGCAATGCTCCGAACGCGGCTTCCCACAGACCACCTGTGTCGGCATCGGCGGCGATCCGGTGAAAGGCCTGAACTTCATCGAACTGCTCGACCTGTTCCAAGCCGACCCGGAAACCCACGCGATCGTCATGATCGGCGAGATTGGCGGCACCGACGAAGAAACCGCCGCGGCGCACATCAAGGCACACGTTCGTAAGCCGGTGGTGGCGTTTGTGGCGGGCCAGACCGCGCCGCCGGGTCGCCGCATGGGACACGCCGGCGCGATCATCTCTGGCGGCGAGGGCACGGCCGCGTCCAAGATCGCGGCGCTGCGCGGCAGCGGAGCACTGGTTTGTGAAACCCCGGCGGTCATTGGCGAGACTGTGAAGCGCGCCCTGGGCTAGCGCGAACCCACAGGATGCGCGAATCGCAGTCCCCGTGTCATTGCACTGGCGGCGCTTCGCTTCACGGCGCGAGTCCCCGCACGGCGCGTCCGAACGCGTCGTAGGCCCCGCGGACCTCGCTGAGCGTGTCGCCGCCGAATTTCTCCAGCCAGGCGCGGGCGACTTCAAACGCAACCACGTTTTCGATCACCACGCTGCAGGCCGGGACGGCGCAGACGTCGCTGCGTTCGTAGTCGCTGCGTTCGGCCGCCAGCGTCTGCAAGTTCACGCTGTCCATGCCCTGCAGCAGCGTGCTGATCGGCTTCATCGCCGCCCGCACAACCAGCGGCTGGCCGTTGGTCATGCCGCCTTCCAGTCCGCCGGCGTGATTGCTGCGGCGCGCGAAGCCGAAGTTCGGCGTGCCGCGCTGCGCGGCGTCAAAGTCGATCGGGTCGTGCACGCGGCTACCCGCGCGGCGCGCGCCAGCGAAGCCCAGCCCGATCTCGACGCCCTTGATTGCCTGCACCGAGCCGGCCGCCTGCATCAGCCGGCCGTCGAGTCGCCCGGCAGCGCTCGTGCACGACCCGAGCCCGATGGGCAGATTGAAGACGCGCACCTCAACCACGCCGCCGAGCGTGTCCTTGCTCATCTTCGCTTCGCGAATGGCCTCGGTCATGCGTTCCGCCGCGAGCGGATCCGGCGTATAGACTTCGTTCGCGTCGCGTGCCGCGCGCAAAGCTTGCGCGTCGAGCTGCTCGGGGATGTTGACGGCGCACACGCCCCCGATCTCACACACGAACCCGACGCACTCGACGCCGAACTCGGTCAGCAGGCATTTCGCGAGCGCCCCGACGGCGACGCGAGCGGCGGTCTCGCGGGCCGAGGCGCGTTCCAGCGTCTCGCGGCAATCGGTGGTCAGCCACTTGATCGCGCCCGGCAAGTCGGCGTGACCAGGTCGCGGGCGGTGCACGGGCGGCGCCGCGTCGAGCCGCGCGTCGCGATTTGTGATCTGCAGGACGATCGGCGCGCCTGTGGTCACGCCCCGCCGCACGCCGGCCAGCGGCGTGGCGCTGTCGCGCTCGATGCGCATGCGCGCCCCGCGGCCGTAGCCCCCCTGTCGGCGACGCAACTCGGCATCGATCTGCTGCAGGTCAACCCGCACACCCGCGGGCATGCCGTCGACCAGCGCCGTCAGCGCCGGGCCGTGCGATTCGCCGGCGGTTTGATAGCTGAGCTGCGGCATCGCGCTGTTGCACCTCGCGAAAACTCGGCTGGCCGGCGGCTGGCTTGCGTACACGTGCATCGCGTGCGAATCGCGGCCCGGCCTGCGATTCTACGAGCCCGCCGCGCGAATGCCCAATCCGGCAGCGCGCGGCGCGCGACGCATCCCCGCCTACAATCCCGAATTCCTGACCGGAGATTGCATGAGCAGCAAGCCAACAAGGACCGGGATCGGCGGCGAAGTGCCCGCGAGCAGCGCGGCGCGCTCTCCGGCCAATCGCATCGGGCTGGACTATCGCGCCGCGCACGCCTGGCGCTACGCCGGCCCCCCGATCGTCGACATTCACACGCACGTCAAATCGCTCGCCGACGCGGCGCCGTTCTTCGAGGCGGCCGATCACTTCGGCGTGGGCACGATTGTCTCGATGACGCCGTTTGAGCAGGCCGCGGCGCTCCGCGACGCGTACGGCGAGCGGCTGCAGTTCATTGCGATCCCGAACTGGAAGCGCGAGGGTAAGAGCGACGAGTTCCGCGCGGAGTGGATCGATCTGCTGGGCCGCTTCCGCGCGCTGGGCGCGCGGCTGTGCAAATTCTGGATGGCTCCGCCGATGCGCGGCGAGCACGGCCTGACGCTCGAGCACGAGTTCCTGCAACCGGTGATCGAGCAGGCCCTGTCACTGGGCTACGAGTTCATGGTGCACATCGGCGACCCGAGCGTCTGGTGGAGCACGAAATACGCCGACATCGACCGCTTCGGGACCAAGGCGCAGCAATACGACCAGTTGCACTGGCTTGCGGAGCGCGTCGCGCCACGGCGGATCATCGCGGCGCACATGGGCGGGACGGTCGAAAATCTGCCGTTTCTTCAAGGTTTGCTGGACGCACGTCCGAATCTGTATTTGGATACCAGCGCGACCAAGTGGGTGGTGCGCGAGGTTGCGCCCCAGCCGCGCGCCGTGCACGACTTCGTCGTGCGCAACGCGCAGCGCGTTCTGCTGGGCAGCGACCTGGTGGTGGACGCACGCTATGATTTCGAGCACTACGCCAGCCGCTACTGGGCCCAGCGGACGATGTGGGAGACGGCCTATCGCGGCGAGAGCCCGATTGAGGACCCGGACGCCGCCGATCCGCCGCTGCTGGCGGGCGTCGACCTGCCTGGCCCGGTCCTGAAGCGCGTGTATTTTGAGAACGCGGCGGCGCTGGGCTTCGGCGCGGCCGGCAACCCGGTGAGAACAGCATGACGCGAACGGTGTGTCTGATCCCAGGCGACGGCATCGGTCCGGAAGTCACCAGCGCGGCCCTTGAAGTCATCGCGGCCGCCGGTGCACTGATCGAGTGGATCGAGCTGCCCGCGGGCGCCGCGGCGGCCGAGCAGCACGGCGACGTGCTGCCCAAACAGACGCTTGAGGCGATTGAGAAGTATCGCCTGGCGCTGAAGGGCCCGCTGACCACGCCGATCGGTAAGGGCTTTTCCAGTATCAACGTCACGTTGCGCAAGCATTTCAATCTGTACGCCGCGGTGCGGCCGGTGCGTTCGCTGCCGGGCGTGAGGACGCGCTACGACGACGTCGAGCTGGTCGTGATTCGCGAGAACACCGAGGGGCTCTACAGCGGCATCGAGCACGAAGTGGCCGACGGCGTGGTCGAGAGCGTCAAGATCGCGACGCGCGTCGGCTGCGAGCGCATCTCGCGCTTCGCCTTTGAATACGCCAAGCAGCGCGGCCGCAAGCGCGTCTCGGTCTTCCACAAAGCCAACATCATGAAGAAGACCGACGGGCTTTTCCTGGACTGCGCCCGCCGGATGCACAAGCAGCTCGCGCCGCAGATCGAATACGAAGAGCTGATCATCGACAACGCCTGCATGCAGCTTGTCCGCGACCCATCGCGCTTCGACGTGCTGCTGATGGAAAATCTCTACGGCGACGTGATCAGCGACCTGTGCGCCGGGCTGGTTGGCGGCCTGGGCGTGGTGCCGGGCGCAAACATCGGCGACGATTGCGCCATCTTCGAGGCTGTGCACGGCAGCGCCCCGGACATCGCCGGTAAGGGCGTCGCCAACCCGCTGGCCGTCATCATGACCAGCGTCATGATGCTCAACCACATCGGCCAGACAGCGCCCGCCGAGCGGATCAAGAATGCCTACAACGGCGTGCTCGCCGCCGGCAACCCGCTGACGCGCGACATCGGCGGCTGCTCCGGGACACGCGAATTCACCGACGCGATTCTGCGACGGGTTGAATTGTCACGCTGAACCGCGCGGCGGCGATTTGTGCGATCGGCCTGGGCCGCGGGCTGACGCGCGGCCGTTCCGCTGAGGAGGCGCCTAAGGCGCGGCTCTAGCGGCCGCCTGGCTGTCGCTCCGCAAGACACTCCAGATGTGCTCGATCGACTGTGCCGTTTCGCTGGCCGCGTCGCGGATCGCGCTGAGCTGCGTCTCGATCTGCCGCGTGGCATCCGCGGTCCGCGATGCGAGCTTCTTGACCTCCGTCGCAACCACGGCAAAGCCGCGACCGGCGTCGCCAACGCGGGCCGCTTCGATCGCGGCGTTCAGCGCCAGCATGTCGGTCTGAGCGGTGATCGCCCCGATCACTTTCGAGATGCTGCCGATCTGCTCGGACGCGCGCGTCAGGCCGTCCACCACGCGCTGCGTCGACTCAAAGCTCCCGGCCAGCTCCTGCCGCCGCGCTTCGGCGGCCTGCAGCGCCGCGGTCTGCGACTGCATCGCCTCGCTGGCCGAGTTGATGCTCTGGGCCGCGTGTCGAAATGAGCCCAGCATTCCCGGCAACAGCACGCGTCGGAAGAACTTGCCTTCACTGGCGTATCTCAGCGCCGCGCGCGATTCGCGCACGAAGGCATCCGTCATGTCCAGCAGGTGATTGACGCCATGCAGCATCTCGGCCAGATCGCCGGCAGCATCGATGTTCAGAATCCGCGCTTCCAGGTCGCCGGATGCCGCGCGGCGCACCACGCGGGCCGCTTCGCTGATCCAGCGCTGCGTGTCGTCGACGGCGGCGCGTGCGTTCGCCGCTGCCGGGTCGACCCGCGCGTCCGCCGCGCCCTGTTCCGCAAAGATGGTGCTCATCGATTTCACCAGATTCTTTTGAGGCTCCGGCATCGTGCCTGCTCATCACGCCGCGCCGCGCGGCTCACGTCGTCCCTCACAGCGAGAACACGAACTCTTCGTACGAGATTTTCTTTTCCGCCAGCAGCCCGGTCAGGCGCGGCAGCGATGCCGCCAAGGCCTCCTTCGGATTCCCGAAACGCGCCTCTTCTTTCGAGAGCCAGTCGTACAGCTCCATCACCTTCGGCAGCGCGCTGCGCTGCGGCACGCGACGGTTCGAGTGGTAGCCAATGATCGCGCCCTGCTCGTCAAACGTGGGCGTGACGTGCGCGAACACCCAGTAGTGATCGCCGCTGCGGGCGCGATTGATCACGTACGCGAAGATCTCGTTGCCCGCGGCGATCGTGTCCCAGAGCACCTTGAACACGCAGCGCGGCATGGCCGGGTGGCGGATGATGTTGTGCGCCTGGCCCAGCAGCTCCGCCTCGCTGAATTGCGCGACGCGCACGAACACCTGGTTGGCGTACGTAATGCGGCCTTTCAGATCGGTCTTGCTGACGATGATCTCGTTGGCCGCAAACGTCCGCTCTTTGCCCGTCAGATGCAACTCGGCTCGAGCCATGTTGGAATTCTCCGCAACGTGCAACGTGTCATGCAGGCGTATCGTCCGTTGCGTGCGGCTTCTTCATTCCGAGCGCGGCGCGCAGCGGCGGCGCAGATCTTGCGTGCGGGAAATCCCCCGAAATGCGCGAATACTCACGCGCATCGGCGTGTGCCGCGACGGAATGCAGTGCTCCGCGACGATGTGGCGGCGCGTGGCAAAGCGCGTCAGCGCGGCTTGTCACCACCGAGCAGCTTGCGCAGCGCGTCGTCGACGGCCTTCTCGCCGGACTGCTTCAGCCCGCCCTGAATGGCGCGCTCGACCAATGGCTGGATGTCCACGCGGGCCACGTCGAGCCTGGGCTGCTGGCGCGTACCGACGATCGGGATCTCGACCCGCGCACCCGCGAGAAAGCGTGAATATTCGACGACCGGCCCGCGCACCTTGAAGGCCTCGAGCAGCTCCGGGCGGACCGGCACCGAGACGAACAGGTCCAGCGTGTCATCCAGCCCGACGCTGCCAAGAAATTTCAGGTCAAATTCGCTCGGGAAGATCAGCGTGAAATCGCGATACAACACGCGGCCGCGCTCGACGCTGAAATCCAGCCCCTTCACGAGCACGCTGAGCGCGTCGCGCTCGGCCTTCACGCCGCCCAGGCGGAGCAGCTCGACCAGGAACCCGCTCGGCTGAAGTTTCATGTCGATCAATTCGAGTCGGCCGCTGCCGCTGGATTCCGCTTTTGCCGCGAGCCCAAACGGCAGGGCCAGGTCCTTCACGTCGAGCTGCACGGTGCCCTCCGCGCTGGCGACGTGCATGAAGATCGGGTTGATTCGGCTGAGCAGCTCGCGCGTCAGCTCGGGCGAGAGCCGCACACCACCGAGCACGCGCGTCTTCCCGGGCATGCGCAGCACCGGGGCCGCGCCCCGCAGATCGAGCGTGCCGGCCAGCGTCACGGCGCCCTGCGACGCGGAGATCGGCGGTCCGCTGAGCTGCACCTGGCCATCCGCGAGGCTGACGCGCAGCTCCGCCGCCCCGACCGCGACGCCCGCGAGCGTCGCCGACTGCCAACTCAGCCCGCTGGCCGCCTGCGCCGCGCGAAACGCGGGCGTGGCGCTGGCATCATTCAGCGGGCCGCTGAGCGTGAACGCGTGTTGCGAGCCGCCGCGCACGATCAGCAGTTCGGCGCTGGCCGGCACCAGGCTGTGGAGCAGCGCGGTGAGCTCGCTCCACGAAGCACTCAAATCGCCGCGCAGCGCCGCGACGGCGCGGCCGCTCAGCTCGTCAATGCTGCCCTGCACCTGCGCATTGAGCAGCTTCGAAGTCAGCCGGTTATTCCCAAGCGTCAGACGCTGCGGGCCAGGCTCGAACGCCGCGTCCAGCAGCAACTCGACGCGCTCCTCGCGAATGCGCTTCTCGCTCGGACCGAACTCGAAGCCGGCGATGTTTCCATTGCCCGTCAGCTTCGTCAGGCCGCCGCTCTGCGAGACATCGGCGACGAGCTGCACGCGGCCGCGCAGGTCGGGCATCTGCGATTGCGCACCACCGACCAGCGCCAGCATGCGCGGAAGCTCGCCAGCGAGCTCCAGCTTGCCGCTCTCGATGCGACCCTCGGAGGCGTTGGCGCGCCAGTCGCGCAACGTGACGTCCGCGGCGCTGGATTTCAGCACCGCCGAAGCCAGCCGCAGGGCGCCGGACTTCGCTGTGAATTCGAATTGTTCCCAGGCGAGACTCGTGTCAGACTCCGCCAGCGCGCGCCCCCCGAAGCGAACGCCTCGCGCGGTCACCGCGCCGCTCGTCAACAGCGCAGCATCCGCCGCGGCGGCGCGGGCCAGCTTCACGCGGCCGCTCAACTCGGCGGCCAGCTCGTCCAGGCCCGACATGCCAAGGGACTTCGCACGGCGGGCAAGCGCGGCGGCGTCCGCGCGGGTCAGTTCCAGGTCCGCGGTAAATGCCTTTGAATCCGGCTCGAAGTTTCCCGTGCCGCGCAGCAGCAGCTCGCCATTCAGATCGGCCGAGAGCTGCTGTGCATCGATGCGCGTGATGCGTCCCTGCGCGAGCGCGATGCCGCCGCGCTGCGAGAGCGACGCCTGCGGCACATCCAGCGCTCGTCCGGCTTCCGCGTAGCGCGCCTGTCGCGCGGTCAGCTCGATTTGCGTGTCGAAGCGGCCATCCGCGGCGCGCTTCAGCGCCAACTCGCCGGCGAGCTGGCCTGAAAGCTCCAGAGCAGCCAGGTCAAATACCTGTCCCAGCTCGCGGCGCAGGTTGCCAAGGTCGGCCTGGAATTGTGTGCGCAGGTCCGCCGCCGAGCCGCTGGCGCTGACCCGTGCGAAGCTGCTGTGCAGCTCTGCGCGACGCACGAGCAGGCCGCCGCTGCGCGGTAGTGTCGCATCCAGCTCGAGCTGGGCATCGCTCAGTGCGATGCCGCGCGGACCGTCGCGCGCGGTGAGGCCGCTGCTGCGAATCACGCCGCTCAGCAGCGGCTCGGCCCCACCGCGCAGCTCGAGCGCGCTGATCTGCACCTGGCCGGCGGTGAGCACCAGTCCCGGCCGCAGCGGCAACAGGCCCGGCGCGGCGCGTTCGAATGCCGCCAGGTCCAGGCGCCCGTCGAGCTGCAATTCCAGCTGCGGCAATGTGAGTGGCTCACCGCCGAGCAGCGCGGCCGCCAGCCGCTCGACATCGATCTCCGGCAGCGGTCGATCGGTCGGAAACTTCAGCGTCGCATCAAGAATGCCAGGACCGCCCTCCACGCGCAGCCGCGCGTTGGCGAGTGCGTCGCGCAGCGAGAGCGCGCCGCGACACGCAAGATCCAGCGGCTCCGCGCCGTGAAGCGACACCTGCTGAAAGCCGCGCAATTCGGCGTTCAAGTCGGCGAGCAGGTCGTTCTGAGCCACTTTCGCTTCCAGCGCGAGCGTGACCGCCCCGCTCAGCCCGCGCTGCTGCAGCAACAGGTCCGCCAGCGCGCCAATCGCAATCGGCTGGTCGGTCTTCAGCGAGACCTCGCCGCAGGCCGCTTGCGGGTCGATGCGGCCGTGCGGCGTCAGTCCGGTGAGTCGGGCCTTGCCTTGCAACTGTCCGCCGCCGGGCGCGCGGGCCGTCAGCGTCGCGCTCAGGTCGTCAAGCGTGGCGATCTGTAGGCTCAGGCCGAGCTGCTCCAGGCGATATGCTTCCTGCCCGGGGCGCTCGATGGTGAGTTCACCGTCCTGGATCTCAATCCCGGCGAAAATTTGCCCGACAATGGTCGAATCCGCGGCAGCCGACTGCTGATTGGATGCCGACTCCGCATCGGGCGCGGCGGTGCGGGCGGAAGCGGGCGATTTCGCCGTATCGCGCGAGCTGCGCGATTTGGCCGGCTCGCTAGCACCGCGCGTTAGCGAGCGCGGCGCGAGCGCTGCCGCCAGCGACGGGCGATTGCTTGCGTCCAGCAGCAGTTGAACGCGCGGCCTGCCTAGCCGCAGTTTGCCGGGTGAAGTGGGATTCGTGATCAGCCGCCAAAGGCCGGATTCGAGCTCGACGCGCTCGATTTGCACAACGTCCTGCCGCTGCGTGTCGCGCAGCCGCAGCCCTTCTACGACAAGTGGGCCGGTCCAGCCCAGCCTGACGCGCGACACCGCCAGTTCGCCGCCGATTTCTGCGTTAATGCGATGGAGCACTGTCGCCAGCAGCGCTGGCTGCGATGCAATCCAGGGCAACGTCGCGATCAGCAGTGCCGATAGTGTGACGAATATGCTCGCGAGCACGAGCAGTACGCGCAGCCAGCGACGGCGACGGCGCGGCGGAACGGCCGCCGCAACGATCGGCGAAGCCAACGCGCCCGGCTCAATTTGGCCGGTAGGCGCGGCGCTGCCCGGCGGCTGCGGTTGTGACGAATCCTCCGACGGTTGCATGCGCTCTCCCTCCACTGCGCCCTTCGCGGTGGATTGTAGAGCACGCCTGCGACGCCATGACTACGGGCAGGCCCGCAGCCAGTTTGCCAGCAGGATTCCCAGGTCGGAGGGGCCGGATTGCCCGTCGCCGTCCAGGTCGCCGGCGGCGCTGCTCTCCCAGGCGCTCAGCAGGATGCCGAGGTCCGCCGGGTCGACGCGCGCGTCGTTGTTCAAGTCGCCCACCACGCCCGGAACGCGCAGCGGTGCGCCGCCGCTGAGGGTCGAACCGCAAGCCGTGAACACGCGCACCGAATACACGCCCGCATCGGCCAATCCGGCGGCTGCGATGCTGTACGTCGCGGCGTTCGGCGCGCCGCTGATCGGCGAGCCGTCCTTGCGCCACTCGTAGCTCACGCCAGCGTCCGCGACGGTGACGCTGAACGACGCCGGTTCACCAATGCAGACCGCCGCGGGCGCGGGCTGCTGCGTGATGACCGGTCCGGCGCCCGCGCCGACGGTCAGGAGCGCCGCCGCACTGGTGTCCGAGCCGCACGCATTGCTGACGATGCAATCGAACGCCGCGCCGTCGTCGGCCAGTGTCAAACCGTTGAGCGTGAGCGTCGGCGAGCTCGGCGCGCCAAGCGACGCGCCGTTGCGGCGCCAGTCGTACGAAATCGGCGCTGCGCCGCCGGCGCTGACCGTGAAGACCGCGCTGCCGCCGACGCAGACGCTCTGATCCTGAGGCTGCTGCGTGATGTTCGCGCCCTGCTGCACACTCAGCGTGGCGCCACTGCTGGTCGCACTTCCGCAGGCATTGCTGACGACGCAATCGAACGCCGCGCCGTCGTCGGCCAGTGTCAAACCGTTGAGCGTGAGCGTC
>CAZHTF010000006.1:59173-85690 GCA_964535305.1 uncultured Planctomycetales bacterium
GGCGAGCTCGGCGCGCCAAGCGACGCGCCATTGCGGCGCCAGTCGTACGTTAAGCTCTCGCCGCTGGCGGTCACAGTGAAGTTGGCCGAGCCGCCTGCGCAGGCGCTCTGCGGCGACGGGTCGGCCGAGATCGCCGGCGTCGTCAGCACGCTGAGCACCACAAGGTTGGACGTGACGCTGCCGCAGGTTCCCGATACGACGCAATCGTAGGCCGCGAAGTCCGCGACGCTGGCGGGGTTGAACGCGAGCGTGCTGCTGGTCGCGCCAGGAATGTCGACTAGGTTCTTGCGCCACTGAAATGCGGTCGCGTTCGTAGCGCTCACGCTCAGCAGCGCCGGCGCTCCGGCACACACGCTGGCGGCCTGTGGCTGCTGCGTGATGCTGGGCGGCGACGCCGTCGCGACCGAGATCGTCATCGTGTAAAGCTGAGACTGCTGCGGATTGTTCGACGCATCGACCTTCACGTAGTAATTTCCCGCCGAGGGCAGGCAGACGCTCGAAAGCGTCTCAGCGACGCCCGCCGCGCTCACGTCGCGCGTGCCGAGCACGCTGAGCATGTCAGACCCGATCACGCTGACGCGCAGATTGGCGACGGAAAGGCTGCTGGAGACATTGCCGCTGTTGCAGGAGCCGTCACTGTTCTGTGTGCTGCTGTCATAGCTCAGACCCTGCGGCGTGACGGTGACCGTCACGGTGTGCGAGCCACTCACGCTGAAGCGGTAGAAATCCGCCTCGCCGGCGACGTCGATGCTGTAGAGACCGCTGTTTGAAATGGTCGGCGAGGGGATCGCACCGAGACTCAGCGGCACACCCGCGCTGATCGTGCCGACGTTCACGGCCGCGGCGGCAGTGTCGTTGTCGCGATTTGGGTCGCCGTAGAGCCGCTGCACCGCCCGCAGGTCGTCGTGCCGCGGCCCGTCGAAGCTCGACGTGTAGAAAGGCTCCATCAGCTTACTGGCGGTGACCGGGCAAACGTGCGCGATGCCCAGGGCGTGGCCGAGTTCGTGCCGCACAACGTTCCGCAGGAAGATGTTGCTGTTGGACGAGCTGCCCCAGTTCTCGGCCGAGTCGAGCACCATGTCACCCAGCGCGGGGTAGTAGTTGTACGCGAGGATATTCGAGCCGCCGTCGATCGGCCGCGCGCCGATGCGGATATCGCCGCGCACGCCGGGGACGGCGTCCGAGATCGGCGCGGGTGCGCCGTCGTCGGCGTCGTTGGCGACGATGACGCGTTGAAAGGTGATGCCGCTGAGCTGCTGCCAGCGGTCAAAGCACTGCTGAAAGCGCGAGACCCACAGCGCGCGGTTGTTGCTGAAGCGCGCGTCGAGCGTGGCGAAGAGATTGCTCGCGCCCGCCGGCTCACCCACGCCGCTCTCAATAAATGTGCCGTCGGGAACGAAGCTCCAGGTGATCGTGATTGGATCGCCTACCGTGCCCGGCCAGCGCGCATTGGCGTTGTAGCGAAGCTGCAGCGCCTCCATCGCCTGGTAGACGGCGGCCACGACTTCCGGCGGCGTATCGGGCGCGAAGCACGCCGCCAGCGGCATGCGGCCTTCCTCAAATCGCGCGGACCCGCACGCCTGCGGCGTCAGGTCCGCACACCGCTGCGGCTCAGGCGAATACGCGAGCAAGACGAGTGCCGTGAAAAACGGGACGAATGCACCCGACGCTGGGCGCAGAAACGCGGTGTTCAACTTTTTGCCTTTCGTCTGGAGAAGCTGCCGTCGCGGCGCGCGGCAGCAGGGTCGCTTAGTCGCGGCTGGGCGCGCCCGCGATGGAGCGCGCCCAGCCAAGCTTGAACCTCATGCGCTACTGACAAGTCGCCTGCCAATTCGCGAGCAAAATACCCAGATCCGCTTCGTCGGTCTGGTTATCGCCGTTGAGGTCGCCGCCCGGGCCGGCCTGCCAGTTCGCCAGCAGAATGCCCAGGTCGCCCTCGGCGACCGTGCCGTTGCCGTCGAGATCGCCCGGCGGCGAGCCGCCGATCGTCAGCGTCGCGTCGTTGCTGGTGACGCTGCCGCAGGCGTTGAAGACGCGAACCGAGTACACGCCCGCGTCGCCGGCGGCAACCGGCGAAATGGTGAACGACGGCGCGTTTGGCGCACCGCCGATTGGCACGCCGCCCTTCCGCCACTCGTACGAATTGCCCGCGCCGCTGGCACTGACGTCAAACGTCGCCGACCCGCCGACGCAAGCCGTCTCATCTGTCGGCTGCTGCGAGATCACCGGCGTGACGTCGACACTGACCGTGACCGAGCCGCAAGTCGAGTTGCCGCAGGCGCTCTCCCAACGGGCGAAGTACGTAGTCGTGACGCTGGGCGCCGCGAGGATCAGCGTCGGACCCGAGCCGATCAGCGTCCCGCCGCACGAGTCGGTATACCAGCGCAGCGCTCCGCCCTGCCCGAGCAGCGCGAAGAGCGAAACATTTCCACCGGCCCCGTTACAGATCGCGAGCCGGTCGGCGGTGACGATCGACGGCGCGACGGGCAACGGATCGACGGTGACGACGGCGGTGGCGCAGGTGGCGCTGGTCGCGCCGGTGGCGATCACCCGCCGCCGCGCGTTGTACGTGGTGGTGACCGTGGGGCTGACGTTGATGCTGACGCCGGTGCCGACCAGCGTTCCGCCGCAGCTTCCGGTGAACCATTCGACGGTCTCGCCGGCGTCAACGGTGGCGGAGAGCATGCTGGATTCGCCAACACAGATTGCCGCGGGCGAGGCGCTGGCGCTGCTGGGCGGCGGGATCGTGACGCGGAAGTTCACGTTCGAGATGTCAAAGTAGATATTGCCGACGGCCTCGACCTTGATGCGTGCGGTCGTGCTCGAAAGCGAAGGCAGCGTGACGACTTCAGTGCCGTCATTGGGCGTGTTGGCCGCCAGCGTGAACGGGTACGTCACGCCCGCATCAGTCGAAAGCAGGATATTGACATTGGCTGTGTTGACCGGCGCCAGGTTGGTGTTTGCCACATTCCAGGTGACGGTCTGCGCGCCAGACCAGAGCACGTTCGTATTTGGGCTGGTGACAGCGAATGGACCGGCGGTTGCGGTGACGTTGACTTGCATGTCGTCGGTATTGACGCCGCCGCCGCCGGCGCGATTGTCGCGGGCGGTGACGCGGAAGCGCAGCACGCGTGTGGTATTCGGCAATTGCTCGCCGAGTGCCGCCGCTCCGGTTTGCAGCGTGAGCAACCGCGGGATCAGCCGAGTCGGACTGGTGGACGGGCTAAATGATCGGATAATCGGGCTCGAGCCGTTGTCGGGCGCGGAGGGCAGCGTCGCGGGCCCCAGATCGCGCTCTTCCCAGCAGTAGGTCAGCGCGTCGCCGTTCGGATCAGAACCGGTGGCGGTCAGCGCGAAGGGCGTGCCGCGCGGGATGGTGAAATCGACGCCGGCGTTGACGGTCGGCGCGAGATTTCCGGTCGCGGTCTGCGCGGCACACCCGTTGCCGACGCCGAGCGTTGAGAAATTGATGATCTCGTCGAAACTGATCGAGTGAAAATACGGATCGCTGTTGCTCTGCAGGTTGTCGCCCGCGTCGCACACGCCGGCGTACGCCATGATCGTCGAGCCGCTGCCCGGCTCGTAGGCGGTGCTGGCCGAGCGATTCGCGGCACACGGCGGCGTCGCACCGTTGAAGCAGTGATTGCCGGCGAATTGGTGGCCCATTTCGTGTGCGACGAAGTCGATCGCGAACGGATCGCCCACGGGCGACGGCAGACCGGTCACGCCACGAGCCTTGTTCCCGGCGGAGCAAACCACGCCCAGGCCGGCGATGCCGCCGCCGCCGGTGCTGAAGACGTGCCCGATGTCGTAATTGGCGCTACCGATGACGGCATCGACGTTGGCCTGGTTCTGGCCGAGCATCGCGCCGCCGTTGGTGTTCGAGTACGGGTCAGTCGCGGCGTTTGTATAAACAAGCAAACTGTTGTTTGCGACCAGCGTCATGCGGATCGCGACTTCCACCTCGTAGACCCCCACGACGCGATTTACCGTCGTCACGATCGCGGCCTGCCCGAGCGGCACCGTACCGCCATGAAACGCCGTGTATTCACCGGTCGCCGCGACCGCCAGGCGGTAGTTTCTGCGGGTCGGTCCGGAGCGCTCCAGGCTGCCGTCGCGCAGCTCCAGGTCTTCCAGAACGTGCGCGACGTCCGTCGGCTCTGGACCGTGGCACTGCCAGGCGCCCGCGTGCACATTGATCAGGTCCCGCTTGTAGTACACGGCGTGCACGTCGCGATCACCCTGAGACACCGGATCGATGTAGACCGCACCGTTCGGCGAGAGGATTTGGGAATGAAAACCCGCCGGGGTGTAGTCGAAGCGCAGCGTGGCGGTCGGATCGTCGATCCCCTGCCCCAGAAACGTGCGAATCTCCGGAAACTCCGCTTGCAGCGCCGGCTCCATGATCGGCGACTCGACCACGCGGAAGCGCGCGAAGCTGCCGTCCGGCATGGGCAATGCGACGACGAAGGGCGAATCGGGCGCTTCAACCTGGCTTTCGTGCGGCGCGACAGCCAGCTCGGCCATCAGCACGTCCCAATTCGCCTGCACGGTCTGAAAGGCGCTGGGCCGGATCCAAGGTGTCTTGGATTCCACCGCCGCCGGAATCGCGTCCAGCAGCGTCCAGGCGGCGAGTCCGCCGGCGCCCGCAGCGGCGTCCTGGCGATCTTGGCTGGCGCCGAGGGCGCACGGCAGGCTGAATGTGAGCAAAAGCACTGCGGCGATTGTGCGAGGCGAAAACATTCTGATCCTCCAAGACTGATAATGCCGGCGCAGGCCGATGCGCGGTGTTCGCCCCCTGCCTGAGCATAGCCCGCGAGATCCGCGGTCGCTACAGCATTTGACGGGCCGAGAACCGGCTGGCTCGGAGAAACTCGGAAGAGCGCGGGACTCGAATTGCGCCGCTTTGCAATTCCGGCCAGACCGCTTGCTTACGCGCGCGGCTCGGAATTCGAATCCCGGCGCTCTGCGATTCCGGCCCCACCGCTCCCTCACGTCGCGGCTTTGAAATCGAATGTCGACGCCGCACGCAAGTCGACCTCGGCCGCACCGCCGCCGTTGGCACGTCGCCGCGAGCGCACTATCATGATTCAACTTTCAGTTACAACCGTCATTCTCGTTTGAAGCAAAGGGCGACCCCGTGCCGCGACAGACCCTGACGTTGCCGTGCCGCGTCGAAACCATGTCGATTCTCGAGCCGGACGGTAAGGTCGACGCGGCGCTAGAGCCCAAGATCTCCGACGCCGACCTGCGCAAGCTCTACAAGACGATGCTGGGCAGTCGCATGCTCGACGAGCGCTGCCTACACATGCAACGCCAGGGCCGCATCGGCACGTATGGTCCCAGCAAAGGGCAGGAAGCCACGCCGCTGGGCTTTGCCTACTGCCTGAAAAAAGAAGACTGGCTGGTGCCCACGTATCGCGAGACGGTCGCGTTTCTCTGGCGCGGCTGGCCGTTGGACCGCTTCATGCTGTGGTGGGGTGGTCACGAGATCGGCTCGACGATCGCCGAGGGCATCAATGACTTGCCGATCTGCGTGCCGATCGCGTCGCAATGCCAGTACGCGATGGGCATCGCCTGGGGCAGCAAACTTCGCAAGGACAACACCGTCTGCGTCTGCTTTTGCGGCGACGGCGGCACGTCGCAAGGCGATTTTCACGAGGCGCTGAACTACGCGACCGTGTTCAAGGTCCCGCTGGTGATGGTGGTGCAGAACAATCACTGGGCCATCTCTGTCCCGCGCGAGAAGCAGACCGCATCGCAGACCATCGCGCAGAAAGCGCTGGCGTACGGGATCAGCGGTCTGCAGATCGACGGCAATGACATCCTCGCCGCGATCGTGGCGGCGCGCGAGGCGATCGACCGGGCCCGCAGCGGCGGCGGCCCGTCGCTGATCGAGGCCGTCACGTATCGCCTCGCGATGCACACCACCGCCGACGACCCCAAGAAATATCGCAGCGAAGAGGAGGTCAAGAAGTGGGAAGCTCGCGACCCGCTGCCGCGCTTCCGCCTTTATCTGAAGAACAAGGGCCTGCTCGATGAAAAGATCGAGAAGGTCATCGAAGAGGAAATCCGCCGCGAGCTCGATGAGGCCGTGGTGAAGTACGAGTCGTATCAGCACAACCCGTATGAGCTGTTTGATCACATGTTCGCCGAGCCGACGCCCGAGCTCGAGCGGCAGAGGGCCGAGCTGAAGGCGCATCTGAACGGCGTCGCGCCGGAAACGGCGGCGGCGCGCGAGATGAGCCGCGCGCATTAGCCGGCGGCGGCGCGCGAACCGCGCCGGGGCATTGCATAGAAGCGGACTTTTCATTCACCGCGGTCGTGCGACTACGTAGGAGCGTGTGCTTTGGCTCAGCTAACAATGGTGAAGGCGCTGAACCTGGCCCTGGCCGAGATCATGCGCGAAGACCCGAACGTGATCATCATGGGCGAGGACGTCGGCCGGGACGAAGGCGTCTTCCGCGTCACGGAAGGCCTGCTGGACGAATTCGGCTCAGACCGCGTCGTCGATACGCCGCTGGCCGAGGCTGCCATTGCCGGCAGCGCAATCGGCCTGTGCTTCCGCGGCTTCAAGCCGGTCTGCGAGATGCAGTTCGATGGCTTTTCGTTCCAGGCCTTCCACCAGGTCGAAGGCCACATGCGCCGCTTCCGCAATCGCACACGCGGCCGCTACACCTGCCCGATGGTGATCCGCATGCCCTATGGCGGCGGCATCCGCGCCATCGAGCATCACAGCGAGGCGCCCGAGGCCACCTATGCGCACCTGGCCGGTCTGAAGGTGGTGCTGCCGTCGGGCCCGCGGAATGCGCGGGCGCTGCTGCGGGCGTCGATCCTCTCGCCGGACCCGGTGATCTTTTTCGAGCCCAAGGCGCTGTATCGCGCGTTTCGCGAGGAAGTGCCGGATGCGCCCGAGGAGCTGCCGTTGGGTAAAGGCATGGTGGCCCGCGCGGGCAAGGACCTGACGATCATCTCCTACGGTGCGATGCTGCGCACCGCGCTGGAAGCCGCCGAGGAGTTGTTCGACGATCACAATGTCGACGCGGAGGTGCTGGATCTGCTGAGCGTAGCGCCGCTGGACAGCGAGCTGATCGCGACCTCGGTGCAGAAGACCGGCCGGGCGGTGATCGTGCACGAAGCCCCGCGGCATTGCGGCGTCGGTGCGGAGATCGTGGCGCGGATCGTGGAAGACAGCCTGCTGTACCTCGAAGCGCCGGTGAAACGCGTGACCGGGTTCGACACGATCATCCCATTCTTCGCAAACGAGAAGAACTACCTGCCCGACGCGCAGCGCGTGGTCACGGCGGCGGTCGAGACGCTGCGGTTCTGAATCGCTGCCGGGTCGCCCGGACTGCGGCCGGGCTCGCTCTGATGGAGCCTGATCGCTGGCTAGCGCTTTTCCGCGCCGAGCGCATGCCGCATAATCCACGGAATGACGTTCCAACCATCAGAGCAGCAAGCTCAACCGCACAACCAGGCTTCTGCGCCGCCGCCGCGGCGAAACATCGGTGCTGTGCTCGCCGTCGGCTTCGGCACGACGGTGGCGATGTGGACGCTGGCGTACCTGGCGCATTTGCCGGGCGTAAGCACGCCCGCGCCGCTGGTCTTCGGCGCCATGCTGGCGTGCCTGCTGGCGGGTGGGTTTCTCGCGGGCCGCTGGTCGCCACACTCCGCGGGTGTCGGCTTTGGCGTCGGCTTCGTCGCCGGCGTCCTGAACCTGATGGTGCTCGGCAGCCTGCTGACGCGCGACGGCACGCCGACGCCCGCGGCGCTGCTCTACATCCCGGGCTCAATCCTGGCCGCTGCGATGATCGCAGGCGTCGCCGGCCTGCTGGGACGCCGCCGCGCCGCGCCGATCGCCGTGACCAATTGGCCTACCGCATTCGCAAACGTCGCCCTACTGGCGACCGGCGTGCTGCTGAGCGTCGGCGGCGTGGTCACGGGATACGACGCGGGCTTGGCCGTGCCGGATTGGCCAAACTCGTTCGGCGTCAACATGTTCGCATACCCGCTGGCGAGGATGACCGGCGGAATCTACTACGAGCACGCCCACCGTCTGTTCGGCTCGCTGGTCGGCCTGACCACGCTGACGCTCACGGTCTATCTGCTGTGGGTCGAGCCGCGCCGCTGGGTGCGCACGCTGGCGCTGCTGGCGCTGCTGTTGGTCATCGCACAGGGCGTGCTGGGCGGGCTGCGCGTCACCGGCCGCTTCACACTCGCCACAGACGCCGCCCAACTCGCGCCCAATCTGGCGCTGGCGGTAACGCATGGCGTGACCGCCCAGGTGTTTTTCAGCATGCTCGCGGCGTTGCGGGTGGTGCTCGGGAACACCTGGCGCGAGGCGCGCCCGCAGCGCAGCCCCGCGGCCCCGGTCGATCGCACGATCGGCGCCCTGGCGCTGGTCGCGCTGCTGCTGCAAATCTCACTGGGCGCGCTGCTGCGACACTTCGACTGGGGCCTCTACGTGCATCTCTCGATGGCGCTCGCCGTGCTGGTGATTGTGGGCGCGTACGCGCTGCGGCTCAGCACGCTGCACGAATCGATCGCGGCCCTGCGCCGCCCGGCCAACGTACTGACGGCACTGATCGGCTCGCAATTCATGCTCGGCTTTCTCGCGCTGGGCGTGAAGTCGGCCGAGACAATCCTGGCCGTCGAGGTGCTCGTAACCACGCTGCATCAGACGCTGGGCGCCGTGCTGCTCGCGTTCACGACGGTCTGCGCGCTGCTGAACGCGCGGCTGCTGACGCTGCAAGCCGCGGCGGGCGCGTTCCACCCGATAGCAGGCGGCTCCGCGCCGGCGAAGTCGACGGCGTAAGCGCCGCTTGAATCGGCACGTGTTGAGCGCGCTTGGCACGCGGCCGACCTGGTCACGCCAGTCAGAACGGAAGCGCCAGCCAGCGCGAGGCGCAAAGCGCGTTGGACCCGCTTCGACTGAGGCGGATCGATCCGAAATCTCGCTAGCTGCCGAAATGCGCCAGCAGGATCCCCAGGTCGGCTTCGTCGGTGTCGGAATCGCCGTCGATGTCGCCGCCGGCGGTGCTCTGCCACGCGGCCAGCAGGATGCCCAGGTCGGCCTCGTCGACGAACTGGTCGCCGTTGAGATCGCCCGGGACGCGCAGCGTGATGCTGGCGCTATCCATCAGCGTCGGCGCGCTCTTTCCAAACTGCAGCCACAGGTCGTAGGCCCGCTGCCCGGCGCTGTTCGTGCTGTTCGCGTCACGCAGAAACTCGATGTACTCACGCGTGGTCGTCTGGTGATACACGTTCACCTCGACGCTGCGAGCGCCCGGCGGAATCATGTACGCCGTATCATCCCAATACTGCCCGTCCGCGTAGGTGTAGCCGACCGGCTCGGCCTGCACCGACGCGAAGCCCGCGTTCGTGAAGCCGCGCGGCGGAATGCGATTGTCCAACAGCCAGCGGTTGTTCAGCGCGAAATGAAACGACGGCCCTTCCGGCAAACCGGTCGCCAGCGCCACGTCACGCCCGATGCCCAGGACGCCTTCGTACACCTTCGTGTCCGCGGCGCTGAGCGTCGCGGTCGCGGCGTCGTACGCGCCGTGCTCCTGAACCAGCGCGCCGCGCGCGTCGAGGAAGCGCACATTGATCCACATTCGCCGGCCTTCGGGGTATCCGGTCGGGAGCTTGTGGCCGGTCTGATTGATGATGCGGATATTCAAACTCGCGCCGCTCTGCGACACGCTCAGGTCAGAAGCCGCGGCCATCATGGCAGCGTTGCGGGCCTTGGCGGCCGCGACGGACGCCGCGCTCAGCCCGGTCTCGGAATCCGGGTACAGGCTGCGGATGGCGTCGAGCACCCACGAGTTCGCGCCGTTGAAATCATGCAGCGGCAGGTCATTGCGATGTGCCCCACCCAGGCTCGGCGCGCAGGCCGTTCCGGTGGTCTTGGGCATGTGACAATCCTGACAGGTGCTGACGGCACGCTGATTTCCGCCGAAGCGCCCGCCCATGTCGATCGGTCCGGCGGCGAAGGCGCTCATTTTCCACTCGCTGAACGTGCGTTCGAGCGGGAATTGCGTGAACTTGTCGCCGGGATGGCGCTGATCCAGCGGACCGAGCGCGTACGAGCCATCGGATTGGCGCGTGAACGCCGGGTTGCTCACATCGTGACAGGTGGCGCAGAGCGTCGATCGTCGGTGGAACGCCGACTGCAGCCAGTCGTGGTAGAAGAAGTCTGGCCCGAGATCGAACGGTCCGCGGCGGCGATCCCAGATGTCGACGACGAACTGTCCCGAGTGCGGTTCGCCGGGCGCGCTGGGCAGCGCCGCGAGAATGTCCGCGTCGACGTCCGGGCTTTCGCCGGGGACGAATTTCGGATTGACCATGCGGTGGCAGAAGTTGCACGACACGCCGTCGAAGTCGCGGTCGATGAATGCGGACATGTCCGGCGGGCTGCTGCGGCCTTCGAGCCAGCCGCCAGGCGCGTGGCAGCGGATGCAGATCTCCCCGGCCTCGCCGGCGTCCTGGTTGGCGATCGTGAGGCAGGCCTGGAAGACCGGGTCCCGGGCGGCCTGCGCCATCATCGAGGCCGACCAGCGCTCGTAGGGCTCCATGTCGGCGTTGTAGTTGCCGTGGCAATAGCTGCACGACAGCGCCGGCATGATGATGTCCTGCACCATGTTGGGCTGCGTGCCGGGCTGAAAGAAATCGTTTCGCGTGGTGGGGATCAGCGCCGCCAGCGCAAGCAGCGTGAAGCCGGCGCCGCCGGCAATCAGCAGCAATAGTGTGAGCGCAGCGCGATTCGGAAGCATGACAGTGGCACCTCTCCCAGCCGAACGATCCGCCCCCTTGCACTCATTGTAGGCGGATTCGCCGCGGCGCTCTGGCAATCGTGCCGTCTGATAATGCCGTTCAGATGTTTTGAATGTTTCAGCGGCCGGTGAATTTTGTGGTCGCGTCGACGAAGCACAAGGGGTTGCCGAAGGGATCGCTCGCGTAGAAGCCGCGTTCACCCCACGGTCGCGTTTGAAATTTGCTCGTCCAGCCGGCCACAGGGCCGATTTCGCGCGCGGGTAAAGAAGTTTTCGAGCTTCTCGACCGCGGCTGCTAACTTCTTCTTCTAACTGCGGACAATTCGTCCCCGCCTGCGCCCGCGCGGCCATCCGCGCTCAGCCCGCGCGGCAATTTCGCAGCCAGTTCCGAGCGGCCCGACGCCGCACTATTCGCGCGGGGAAGCAGCCCGCAGCAGCACGTATGCCAGGCCCCCGGTTTCCCGCATCCAGACGTTCTGCAAATCTTCACGGCGATAGACAAGCTGCCCCAGTTGCGGCGTCGACACCGCTGGATCGTTGACCAGCGCGTTTCCATCCTCATCGAATCCGCAGAGCACGATCAGATGTCCGTCCGTCGTGGGATACGGTGCGTTCCGCAGATCGCCGACTTTGGGCACGCGGATGGAGATGATCAGCGGCTGTCCGTCGGCGATGGAATGCTCGACGTCCGTCCAATCCGCGAAGCGCGCCAGATATCCCGGGACGCCAAGCGCATAGGCCCCCTGCACGGCGCGCGTCCAGTTTCCGTAGATATCGTGCCGCGCGTCGTAGCAGGTTTGCGCGACCTTTCCGGTCGGCTGCTCGACGCCGCGATACGCCAACACCATCGCCACACTGGTCGGGCTGCAGATCCGCCCGGCCAGCTCGGGACGCTCTGTTTTCTGGCTGCGGAACGGCACCGGCAGGCGGCGGACAAACTTGGCCCGCTCCGGCGGATCGCGCCGCGACGTCTTGCGACGGAACGCGTCAGGCATGCCGCTTGTGTCGCTGACGCACAGTGCGACACGCTCGATGCGCAGCGGTCCGGACTGCGCTTTGCCCGCCGCGCGCAGGCGATACTGCACGCGGTCGTAGCGCTCCGCTGAACGGAAGTAATCGATATCGACCTTTCCACCATCGAATTGCGTCACGCGTGGCCATGCTTCCGGCCAAGCGCCCCATTCGCCGATGTGCAGCCACTCGGACCAGAAGTTGTCCGCGCTGCGCCCGACGCGTAGCTCCGCGCCAATCGCGGCGCCCGCCGGCACATGCACGTTCCACGAGAGCAGGGCCTCGTTGAACTTGAAGGGCGTCGCGATTTCGGGCGAAGTGATCGCGGGCAGCGTCGAGTCCGCCCCACTCAGGTCCAGCGAAATCCCGGCCGCGTCGGGCCTGCCGGCGTGCACGTCCGCGCCGCCGAAACCGCTCGACGCGTCGTGCAATATCAGGTGATGCGCGTAGGGCTTCATCGGCTGCGCGCCGCAAAGTTGTTCATCGATGCGTCCCGCCATTCGCGCCAGGTAGTCGTCGCCGCGCGCGTGGCGGATCATGCCGGCCAGCAGGTAGACGCGCTGGCCGTGCTCGATCCGCGCCGTGTCCAGATGCCAATCTTCCCACACGCCGTTCTTGCGAAGCATGGCCACGTCGCGATCCTTCAATCCGCGGACGAAGCCGTCGTCGTGGAAATCCAGATACGGCGCGGCGAACACCTGGCGCAGCCGGTCGCAGACGCGCTTGCCGCCGAGCCGGTTCTGTTCGAGCAGCAGGTAATAGCGCAAGCACTGCCGCACGCTCGCGGCGTGCGAAAGGTCGCGCAGCGGGTCGCCGCGCCGCGGCTGGTCTTGCCCGTAATGCTTGCCGCACCAGAGTCCGCCGCGCTGTGCGTCGTAGAGCGCGTAGCGCGGCGATTGCAGCATTTCCTGGATGAAATCCAATCCGATCAGCGTGCTGTATTTCGCGGCCAGGTCATTGTCGGAGCGCTTGATCATCCGCTGCAGCTCGTCGAGCACGCGCGGATCGAGCCTTTCGGCTGCATCGGGATGCTTCTCGAAATACGCCAACGCGATGCAGATTTTGGGCACGCTCGCGCCGTAGAAAATCTCGTCCGGCGCGATCATTGCCAGCCGCAGGTCGCTCAGATCCAGCACGCCGATGGCACGCGGCGCGTCGCCGAGATTCAGTTGCTGGGCGACGCTTCCGTCGAAGCTTTGCAGCGCCTGCTGCAGCGCGGCGTCGGTATCGCGCGCGGAGGAAAGCTCGAAACTGGGCAGGTCTGGAGACAAACGCGCTGAATCCTGCGGACTGCAACCCGCCGCGACGCCGATCAGACCGAGAATCAACGGCGTGCATGCCGCGCGGCACGAGCGAAAAACGCATGTTCGCATCGCCGCACTGTTTCCGAAAGCGGCTCGGAAGGCAAGTGTGCCCGACGTCGCCGTTGCATGCCGCCGCCGTACGCGCGCTATTCGTCAATCCAAGTCAGTCCGCGCACGTCCGCCAAATCGACATCCGCGCCTACCACCAGCGGCGTCGGGCGCTCCGGCTCATCTGCCGGCCGGCTCGCCGCGCCAATCGCAGCGCTCTGCGGCGCGCCCCGCCCCGCCCGCCCCGGGGCGCCGGGCCGCGTCGGCGGCGGCCAGATCCACAATTGCGATCGGCCGCGCGCGTCGATGTCGCGCATCCAGAATACGTGCACCGTCTGCGCCGACACACCCGCCGGCAGCAGCAGCAGATCGCCGCGACGAAGCTGGAGCGCATCAGGCTGCCAGCCCGCCAGCCGCAGACGCAACAGCGGCTCGGCCGCCAGTTCGGCTTGCTCTGACCACGCCTGCACCCACGCGGCGAGTGTGCTCGCGTCCCATCCCAGGAACCAGTTTCCCGCCCCAGCGCCGTCTTGCGGTGTTTCGCAGAACTGCGCGAACGCCGAAAGCAGCAGCACGATCGCCTGCGGCGCCGCGCGGTCGCGCAGCAGCTGATCCAGCGGTTGGCGCGCGTAGTGCAGGCCATGGCCCGGCGGCGGCGCCCGCTGCGTCAGCCGCGCGTGCAGCGCTTCGACCAGGTGCGCCCGCAACCCGTGCCGTTCGCGCGGCGGACAACCGCGGCCGGGCAGGAAGAAGCCAAGATTGTTCGCGACCGGCCGCAGCGAGCCGGGCTTGTTGCCGATTCCGACCGGCGTGTTGAGCACTTCGTGCGTCCCGACGGCGCTCTCCAGAACAAGCGTGGAAGATCCCCCGCCGTCGAGATTCAGCGCGTCCCACGCCCCGAGCGATTCGCACAGCACCGCCAGCTCGATCAGCGTCATGCCCGTCGCGCGGCCCGCCTGCCGGCCGTCGACCGTGAGAATCCAGAGCGTTTGCCCAGCGCGGTCGGCCGCGAGCGCTGTACGCGGATTCGGACCGCCGAAGCTGTCGCGCATCTGGTGCGGCGTTACAACAAACCTCCCGTCGTCGATCAGCATGGAAAAGCCGGGGACGATGTTCCAGGGCTGCGGCCCGGCTTCCAGCGGCGGCGCGCGGAGCGCGACGCTTCCGTCACGGCCGACGAACATCGCGCCGTACGGGTCGTGCGGCGTCGAGTAGACTCTGCCGGCGGAGGCGGCCAGGCCAACGACGTCCATCGGCAGGCCGCTCCGCGAACGCCCGGGACCGAAGGCGCTGGTGTTGAGCGCGAGCTGCACCCCGGTCTGCTGGGCGAACTCGAGCGTGGTCGCGCAGCGCGTTTCGAACTTCGCGTCCGCTCCGTCGAAGCGGACCGGGTCGGTGACGATGCTGCGAACGCCCGCGATGCGCAGGTCGAGCCGCGCGATCCAGACGCGCTGCGGCCGCGGGCCTGTGAATTCCAGCGCGTGCAGCTCCAGCGCTGGCGAAAATGCCGGAATGAGCGTCCGCGAGGCGGGCGTCCGCAGCCAGCCGCGTGCCTCCGCGATCCAGGCCTGCAGCGCCTCGCCCGACGGAACGGCTGGCTGCGTTGCGGCGGGAAGCGTCGCCACAAGCCGTGGGTTGCTCGGCTCCGTGGCGGGCGCGCTGGCCGACGGGGCGGTCTGTGTTTGCGCGAATACCGCGGCGTGAATCGCGCATGCCGCAGAATACCTCAGCAGTCGCATGGCAAACGGAAGCGCCACGCGCGGCTTCTCGCCGCGCGGCGTTGCCGTGGCGGCCGCTGCCCAGGAGGCGCCGCGTACAGAATCGTGTCCGAATCCTGCCGGCATGATTACTCCGGGCGCGCCAGCGACTCCAGCAGCCGCCAGCAATATAGCAGGCAGCGCGGCACGTGAAATGCGCCCTTCCAGTGTCCACCCTTGATCGGCGTGCTGACGCTGCCGTCGCGCCGCAGGTAGCCGTACCACTCGCCGAACTGCGGATCGGCGAAATGCGCGAAGCTCCACTCGTGAAGCTGCTCGAACGCGCGCCAGTAGCGCGGCTCGCGCGTCATTGAAAACGCCAGCAGCGTCGCCACGAGCGCCTCGTTGTGTGGCCACCAGAGCTTCATGTCGTGTTCGAGCTGCGTGGCGGGCTTGCCGTGAACGTCCACGAAGTACAGCAAGCCGCCGTGCTCGCGGTCCCAGCCGCGCTCGAGCGACCAATCGATCATCGGCAGCGCGCGGCGGGCGAGCTGCGCGTCGCCGCGGCGCTGCGCGGCTTCCAGGATAAACCAGGCGCACTCGATCGCGTGGCCGGGATTCATCACGCGACCTTCCGGGGCATCAATCCGCGATCCATCCGGGGCGACGCTCTCCAGCACGCAGGCGTCTTCGGGCCGCACGAAATCGCGCAGGATCTCCTCGGCGCATTCGTCGATGCAGCGCTCCAGCGCCGCAGCGTCACCGATCTTCAGCCGCAGCAGCGTTTCCGACATGTTCAGCAGGCACATCAGCGGCGAGAGCCCCTTACCCGGCCGCACCGCTGGATTGGTCTTGGGCTCGATCAGCCCCGGCGTGCGCAGATGGGTCTTGAAGCGCTCGTAGATTTCGAGCGCGCGGCGGCGCGCGGCGTCTGAGCCGGTCGCGTGCGACAGCGCCGCGTATGCGAGCGTGCCGAACACCTCGCTGAAGACATAGCGCCGCATGCGGAGCGGTCGGCCTTCGCGCGTGACGAGGAAGTACATCTTTCCGCTGGGTGCGAAGCAGTGCCTTGTCAGAAAATCCGCGCCGCGCTGGGCCGCGTCGAGCCATTCACTGCGCTGCTGCACGCTGCTGAAGAGCGTAGACAGCAGCCAGACCTGCCGGCCCTGCAGCCAGACGGGTTTGTCGTCGCCGTAGCGCGTGCCATCGCGGTCGAGCAGTGTGAAGAATCCACCTTGCTGCGGATCGACGGAATGCCGCATCCAGAAAGGGACGACGTCGTCCAGCAGCGCTCTGCGGTAGACGCTGGCGAGTTCCTCGAAGCGCGTGGTATTCATGCGGTCGCTGTCCCTTTCATGCCAGGCTTGCCGCGCCGGGCTGTGCGTCAGGGGGCGTTTGAACTCGGGAGCTTGAGCCGCCCGACCAGCTCGCCCACGTTGGACAGCCGATGCCGCTCCAAATGGGCCGCGATGCCATCGGCGATCCGCGTCGGCAGCGAGGGATCGAGAAACAGCCCGGTTCCGACGGCGACGGCCGCGGCCCCGGCCAGCAGGAACTCGATCGCGTCGCTCGCCGTCTGGATTCCGCCCATGCCGATGATCGGCACACCGGCGCTGCGCGTCACTTCACGATATGCGCGGTGCACATTGAACAGCGCCAGCGGCTTGATCGCCGGACCGCTCAGCCCGCCAGTAATGTTCGCCAATCGCGGCGTGCCGCGCTCGGCATCGATGCTCATGCCGACGTAGGTATTGATCAGGCTGAGCATCTCGGCTCCGCCCTCGATCGCCGCCCGTGCCAGCGGCGCGATGTCGGTCACGTTCGGCGAGAGTTTGACGATCAGCTTCGCCCGCCGCACGACTTTCCGCACTTGACCGACCAGCCCGCGTAGCAGCGTGGGTTCAGTGCCGAACATCAGCCCGTCGGCGACATTCGGGCAGGAGACGTTCAGCTCGATCCCCGCCAGGCAGGTGTGCTCGTCCAGCGCTGCCGCCACATCCACGTAGTCCGCTACGCTGTAGCCGGCGACATTCACGAGCACGGCGCAGGGCATCTCGCGAATAAAGGGCAGCTTTTCCGCGACGAAGCGCTGCACACCCACATTCGCCAGGCCGATCGCATTCAGCAGCCCCGCCCGGACTTCGACCACGCGCTGCGGCTCGTTGCCGGGGCGCTCGTGCCGCGTGACGCTCTTGGTTGTGAACCCGCCCAGTCGCCGATAATCCAGAAGATCCGCGTACTCGGGACCGTAGCCGCAGGTGCCCGAGGCGGTCAGGACCGGCGTGCGCAGCCGCAGGCCGCACAGCTCAGTTTCAAGCCGCGGATCGCTGCGCGCGTCGGGCGAGTTGGCGCTGCTCATCGTCCGTCAGCATCAAGGGCTTCTCGGACCTTGTCAACGTTCAACGGCGCTGCACCGAGAATCATTCATGCGCCCAGCGCTGCGCGCCGATGAACGCGCAGGCCGCGGCGGGCGCTCCGCTGGCGGCACGCCCGCGTTGGAATCAAGCAATGCCACTGGTGGACAAGCTTTACGACTGGCTGGCGCGCACGCCAAACGCTGACTGTGATCGCATTCTGGGCGCGGGCCTGGAGCATGCCGAGCCGGCGTTTGCGGAGCGGATCCGCGCGATCCTGGCGGAGCGCGACACGGAAGCCTCGTGGGCAAATCTGCTTGGTGATTACGCCAATTTGCCAGACGCACTGGTGCAAACGCTGGGCCAGAATGTCGAACGCCGCCGCGCGGCTCTGGCGCAAGCAGTGCGCCTGCCCAGTCCGCATCAGCGTCAGAACGCGCTGCTGGCGTATGAAGACGATCCGACGCCGACGTTGGCGTATGTGCTGCCAGGCGCGCTGCGCGATTCGCTCAGCAAAGTGCGCGGGGCCGCCGCCGCGACCCTGCGGACCGTCGCGCAGGCACTGCTGGACCGTCCCCCGCGGATCGACGCGCCCGACGCCGAGCAGAATGCATATTCGGCGGCCCGGCGGCAGGTGGTCAAAGCCGTGCACGAGGGCCTGCGCACGTTTGATCTGCACTTTCGCATTGAGGTGCTCGAGACGGCTCTGTGGCTCTGCCCGGAAGTGGGCGAACCGCTCTGGGAGCTGCTCGACAATCGCCGCTCGCGAGCTGGCAACGCTGTCATCGAGAATCTCGATTCGTGGAACAATCCAAAGCTGGCGGGCTTCCTGCTGTGCGCCCTGGCGCGGCAGAACTGGCATCGGCACGCGGCCCGGCTGCTGCGCTCCTGGTCGGGCAAGGCCGAGGTATGTGCATTGCTGGCGCTCACGCCGCTGCTGGGCGAGACCGAGATTCGCAAGCAGGTGCCCAGCATGCGCACGCGCGGCTGGCTGGACGCGGCCGAGAGCGTCGTTCCGGCGATGCCGCCGGCACTGCGCGGCTTCCTTCCGCGCTGGCTGCTGGCGCTGGGCTACACCGATCAGGAAAAGGTCGGCACGCTGGCGCGCTGGTCGGGCTCGCGCTTCAGCGAGCTGGCCCGCGCGGCGACGTACGCGCTGGCAGACGTCGAGCACCCCAGCGCCGTCGAGGTGCTGTCTGAGATCGCGCAGTCGAACACGCCGAATGCGTCGTTCGCGCGCTGGTACGTAGAAGTCCGCCAGGCGGGTCTGACGCGCCCGGCGCAGAACGAGACCAAGTCGGCCGCCAGGGAGCAGCCGAGCGGTCCGGCGGCGGACTTCGCCAGCCTGTGGCAGATCTGCCGCAGAAAAAGCCCGAGTGAACGCGTCGGCTTGATCGAGCTGATCCGTGAGAACGCCGCGCTGTGGCGTGGGCAGCTCGTGCAGCACATCCGCTCACCCGACCCGCGCGACCGCGCCATGGTGCTGCAGGTGCTGAGCGTCACGAACCTGGCGCGCGACTTTGCCGCCGAGATCGAGACGCTGCTTGCCGATGCCGTCGATCCGATCCGCCGGCTGGCAGAGAGCCTGCTCGCAAGCCTGAGCGAGCTGCCGCGCGCGGCGCTGTCGGCCTCGGGCAACGATGAGACGCCCGATCTCTCCATCGATGAGGCGCGGGCCATGCGGCGCGAGCTCGATGAGCTGCTGCGCCGGCTGCTGACCGATCGGGCCGATCCGTCGGATCCCGCCGTGATTCGCCGGGCACGCACGTTGCTGAAGCGACTGTACGGCCATTTGCTGCCGGAAAACTTTGGCGTCGCGCCCGCGGGAGCCGCGTGATGAACATCTGCTGGCTGCTGCTGGCGACCTCGCCCAAAGACGCGGCCTACGTCAACACCATCGACGCGATCCGCAACGCCTTCACCGCCGGGCCGAACCGCACGGACACGACCGTTTTGCTGCTGGTCGTCGGCGGGTTGATTGTTGCGACGACGGTGGCGTTCGCGTTGTCCCGCCGGCGGGAGCGCAGCGTAGCGCCCGATACGCCGGACTACCTGACGACGGTCGTGGACCTCTTGAACCTGAGCGAGCAGGAGCGCCGCGACCTGCGGGCGGTCGTGCAGGGCGCCGCGCCCTCGTCACCACCTTCGATTCTGCTCTCGCCCCAGAACCTCGCCAGCGCCATCGCCCGCTGCGAATCGCCGGGCCTGGCAGGCGAGACCATTGTGCGGCTGAACGCGCTGTGTCAGCGGCTGTTCGAGCAGCCCCTGCCGCAGGTCGTGCCGAGCAGCGGGGGCGAAGCGCGGCCTACTTCAGATTCTCAGGGTTCAGCGGCAGCAGTTCGTCGCTGACGAAGCGCCCATCCTTGCGGACCAGCTTGCCATCGAAGTACATCTCGCCGCCACCGTATTCGGGCGTCTGGATCATCACCAGGTCCCAGTGAATCTCGCTGTTGTTGCCGTTCGAGGCTTCGTCGTAGCACTTGCCCGGCGTGAGGTGGATGCTGCCGGCAATCTTCTCGTCAAAGAGAATGTCCTTCATCGGTTTGGTGATGAAGGGATTGAAGCCGATCGCGAATTCGCCCGTGTAGCGCGCGCCCTCGTCGGTGTCCAGCACTTCCAGCAGCTTGGGCGTGTTTGAGCTGCTGGCCTCGACGATCCGGCCATTCTTGAACACCAGCCGCACGCCTTCGTGCGTGACGCCGCGATAGAGCGTCGGACTGTTGAACTGGATTATTCCATTGATGCTGTCGCGCACCGGGGCGGTGAAAACTTCGCCATCCGGGATGTTCACGTGCCCATCGCAAGGAATCGCCGGAATGCCCTTGATCGAGAGCGTCAGATCGGTCGCGCCTGGGCCCTTCAAGCACACCTGGTCGGTGGCCTCCATGCGGCGTTTGAGGGCCTGCATGGCGCGGCTCATGCGGTCGTAGTCCATGGTGCATACGTCAAAATAGAAGTTCTCGAACGCCTCGGTCGACATCTGCGCGAGCTGCGCCATGCTGGGGCTGGGCCAGCGCAGCACGACCCAGCGCGTCTTCTTGACGCGCACCTCGGAATGCACGCGGCGCCAGACGGTCGTTTCGTAGATCTTCTGCCGCTCGTTAGGCACGTCGGAAAGCTCGGAGACGTTCGGATTTCCGCGGATGCCTACGTAGCACTGCACGTTCTCCATCCGCAGCCGCTCGACGTCCGCAATCAGGTCGAACTGCTCCTTCTTCGCATCCATCATCAGCGCCCGCTGAATCTGGTTGCTCTTGAGCGTTACCAGCGGATGCGCACCGGCGGCGTGCGCCACGCGGACGCACTCGGCCGTAAATTCGAGCGGGATATCGATCGCCTCGAAGAGGATCTTTTCGCCGGGCTTTACGGCGCAGGAGTAGCCGACCAGCGTTTGCGCGAGTTTGGTCATACGAGGATCGAGCATGCTTGGCCTCCAGGTACACGTTCGGGCAATCGGGTGCACGCTGGGATCGCAGGTGCACGCAGATCGAACCTTCAGTCTAGCGGCAGCAAACGCGAGCAGAACGGCGCGCCTGCGACGATTTTGGAAGCGCCCGGCCGCAGCGCGTGGCGACGTCTGAGAATGGTGCGCTAGCCAGGCCTTGCAGCGCCGCGCGCCGCCGGCGGTTTCGAGCGCGTTTGTGTTTGTGGAGCCGTGCAACGCGCGGCAGCGGACTCGCGCGCTGCGCTCAGCGGCCGCGGCGGATCTTGTAGAGGCCCTTCTCGCTGGCCATCACGAACTTCTCGCCTTGCGACTTGAGCCGTTCCCAGCTCAAGCGGATCTTGTCGGCTTCCTGGTCGCAGATCTGCCCGTCGTTCTCGACGCTGCGGCTGATAGTCGTGAGCATGTTGCCGAATTCTTCCACGACGCGCTGCGTGGTTGAGAGCAGATTTTCCTCGCGATCGCCGGGTTCGACGCGCGGATTCTTGACGAAGAAGCCGCCCGCAGTGTGGCACAGCCAGTTGATCACCGCGTCATCGCCGGTAACTTCGTAAATCTCGCGCAGACGGTCGAGCGGGTTTCGCGCGCCGGAGGCGTTGGGGTCCTCCTGCGGAGCCTCCTGGCACCATTTGTAGACCAGGGCCGTGCTCAGATTCAGTTTGGCCGCGAGCGCCTTAACGCCCACGCGATCCGCCGCGTCTCGCAAAACTTCCCACGACTTCACGATCACCGCCTTTTTTCCGCTGGCCGACGTTGCGCTGCGGCGCAGGCAGCGGGATTTTCGGCATTGTCGAAGCCCGCCTCTCAGGCGTCAACCAGGCGGTCGCGCCGCGCATTGACGCGTGCGGCGTTGGCTTTGACAATGACCGCAAAGTCGGGCGCAGCTTTTCAGCCAGTCCGCAGCGCGCCGCGGCCGCTGGCGCGGTCGCGCGCATCACGAAGGAGACCCCATGGCCTACGAGCTACCCAAGCTGCCGTACGCGTACGACGCGCTCGAGCCGGTGATCGATGCGCGTACGATGGAGATTCACCACGGCAAGCATCACAACGCCTACATCACGAATGCGAACAAGGCGCTCGAAGCGTACCCTGCGCTGGCAGCCAAGCCCGTCGAAGCGCTGTTGCGCGAAATCAGCAGCGTGCCAGACAGCGTGCGACAAGTGCTGATCAACAACGCCGGTGGACACGCCAACCACGCGCTTTTCTGGACCATCATGGGCAAGGGCAAGGGCGGCGAGCCCAGCGGTGTGCTGGCCGACGCCATCCGCGCGACCTTCGGCGACTTCGCCAAGTTCAAGGAGCTTTTCACCACTGCCGCCACGACGCGTTTCGGCAGCGGCTGGGCGTGGCTGGCGATGGACGCCGACCGCAAGCTGCATGTGTACAGCACCGCGAACCAGGATTCGCCTTACATGCAGGGGCACACGCCGATCCTGGGGCTGGATGTGTGGGAGCACGCGTACTACCTGAATTACCAGAATCGCCGACCGGATTACGTCGCGGCGTGGTGGAACGTCGTGGACTGGGTGAGCGTCGCGCAGAACTACGGTCGCGCGTGAGCGCACCGCTGCCGCCGGCGGCTCGCAGCAGATTGATTTCGTCGTTTTCTTTTGCGACGGTCGGGTCGTCGCGGGGCGTCATTCTGCCCCGTCTACTTCTGCCGCACGGATACGGGAGTCTTGTGAATGCCGATCCACCGCCTTGTATGCGTGTCTGTGTTGATCGCGAGCTGCTCCGTGCAGGCGGCAGAGGCCCAATCGACGGCCCCAACCGCGCCGGCCGCGCAGCCGGCGCTGCATCGGCCGACGACGCAGCCGACACCGCTGACACCCACGACGCTTCCGGGACTGAGCTACGACCTGCCGTTTTTCCCTGGCGCGCAATATGACGCGGGAATCCCGACGCCTGACAGCGTGCTGGGCTACCCGGTCGGGTCGCGCGCAGCGCGCTCGAGCGAGATCGAGGCGGTGCTGAGGGCCGTCGCGGGTAAGAGCCCGCGCACGCGGCTGTTTGAATACGCGCGCAGCCACGAGGGCCGCAAGCTCCATTACATCGCGATCAGCAGCGAGCGCAACATTCAGCGCTTGGATCAGATCAAGACCGACGCCGCCCGCCTGGCGGACCCGCGCGGCCTGGCACAGGCCGACGCCGAGCGTCTGGTCGATTCCATGCCCGCGATCGCCTGGATGGGCTACTGCATTCACGGCGACGAGATGTCCGGCTCCGACGCGGCCCTGGCGCTGGTGCATCATCTGGCGGCGTGCCGCGATGAGCCTGTTCGCAAGCTGCTGGATGAGCTGGTGGTGCTGATCGACCCGTTGATGAACCCCGACGGGCGCGACCGTTGCATCACATCCATCGATGAAGCCCGCACCAGCCAGCCCAACATCGACGATCAATCGATCATGCACAGCGGCGTCTGGCCGACAGGCCGCATGAATCACTACCTGTTCGACATGAACCGCGACTGGATCCTCGGGACGCAGCCCGAATCGCGCGGGCGGATCGCTGCCGCCGGTGCATGGAACCCGCACTATTTCATGGAGAGCCATGAGATGGGTTCGCAAGATACGTTCCTGTTCCAGCCGCCGCGCGAGCCGCTAAACCCCAACATTCCGGCAAACGTGCGCAAGTGGACCGAGCGCTTTGCGGTGGATCACGCGGCCGCGTTCGATCGCATGGGCTGGCGCTATTACCACGGTGAGTGGAACGAGGAGTGGTATCCCGGCTATTCGGGGGCTTGGGGCGCACTGCGGAACGCGGTCGAGAACTTGTACGAGCAGGCCAACATCATGACCGACGCGGTCCGCCGCGCCGAAGGCACGTTGCAGACGTATCGCGAGTCGGTGCATCACCAGTTGGTCAGCTCATGGACGAACCTGGCGAGCGTGGCGGCCAATCGCAAAGCGCTGCTGAGCGACTACGCCGCCGAGCGCCGCAGAAACGTCGCAGGCGACGCGCCCTGGTCGCGGCGTGTGTTCGCGCTGCCGCCTGGCGAAAATCTCGGCCGGCAGAATGCGTTCATCGATCTGATGCTGCTGCAGGGTTTCGAGCTGTACACCGCAACGCGCGAGTTCAGCGCCGCCGGTCGCGACCGGCTGGGCATGCAGGTCGAGGAGCGGAAGTTTCCCGCGGGCACGCTGCTGCTGCCGAATCGCCAGCCCAATGCGCCGCTGCTCGCGGCCATGCTCGAGTTTGACCCGCGCTTCACGCCGGAATTTCTGACCGAGGAGCGCCGCGAGTTGCTGCGTTTCGGCCGCAGCCGACTGTACGACGTCACCGCCTGGAACATCAGCATGCTGTACGACCTGGAGGCGGTCGAGCTCAGCCTTGTGGAGCTGCCGGCCGCTCAGCGGGTCGAGCGGCTGCCCGCGCTGAGCGGCGGCGTGGAGGGCGCGGAAGGCGCGATCGCATTCGTGCTCGACGGTGACGACGATCGCTCCGTCGCGGCCGCCGGGCGGCTGATGGAGCGCGGCGTGCGCGTGCGCGTCGCGGAGAAGCCCTTTGAATTCGACGGGCGCAAGTTCGCCCGCGGCGCGCTGGCCATTGTGCCGAAAGACAACCTGACGCACGCCGCGAACATGCTCGACGCGCTGCGCGCCGTCGCCAGCGAGCTGCAGGTACGCTTCGTCGGCGTGCGCAGCGGCCTGGGCGCAGGCGACCTGCCAGACCTGGGCGGCGGACACTTCAACCTGCTCGAAACGCCACGAATCGCTTTGATCGGCCGCGAACGATTCAATCCCTACAGCTTCGGCGAAGCTTGGTATTGGATCGATCACGTTCTCGGGCTGCGCGCGTCGTACCTGGACGCCACCGTCCTCGGCGACCTGCGACGTTACAACGTGATCGTCCTGCCAGACGGCGGCGCAGGGCTGATCCGCAACCATCTGGCGCAGCTCAAGGACTGGGTGCAGCGCGGCGGGACGCTGATCGCGATCGGCTCGAGCGCCGAGGCGCTCGCGGTCGAAAAAGACGGGCTCGGGTCGGTCCGCAGTATTCCCGAAGCGCTTGGCAAGTCTGACGAGCATCGACTGGCGATCGTCCGCGAGTGGGAAGGCCGCCGCGCTGAGGCTGATGTGCAGGCCACCTGGGCGCAGGTGGCGCCAGCGAAGCTGCGCTACCCGTGGATGATTTCAGGCGAGGCGCCTGGCGAGGATGAACGCAAGCGCCGCGACGCGTGGCAGGCGCTCTTCATGCCACAAGGCGCAATCGTCGCGGCGCGGGTCGACGATCGAAGCTGGCTCACTGCCGGCTGCGGCAGCTACCTGCCCGTGCTCTACAGCAGCGACGCAACACTGCTCGCGTGGGATGGCGCCGATGCGCCGCTGCGTTTCGGGCACTACGTCCCGGTCGCCCCCGCGCCGGCCAGCGCGCCCGCCGCCGCGCAAGCGGCCAGTGCGGCGGCGACGAAGAACTCGGCCGACGCGGACGCCGATGACAAGGACGCCGACGACGCGCCTGGCTGGGCCGTCGCGCCGCCGGGATTCGAGTTGCGGCTGCGGATGAGCGGGCTGTTGTGGCCTGAGGCGGCCGGTCGGATTGCGCACAGCGCATACGTGACGCGCGAGCGAATCGGGTCGGGCCAGGTGATCCTGTTCGCTTCGAGTCCGACGTTTCGCGCCGGGGCACTGGGGACTGCCCGGATTTTCGCCAATGCGCTGGTCTACGGACCGGGCCTGGGCGCGTCGCAGCCGATCGAGCCGTAGAGCGCCGGCGTTCGTTTTCGCCCCGACGGGGCGAACAAATGTTGTCCCGGCACGGCGGCCGCGCGCGTTTTCGCTCCGACCGGGCGACGGAGTGTAATTACGACGCTGGGGCGTGCGTCAAACGAACACGTCGGAGCATGCGCACGTGTTCCGCCCCAACGGGGCGGAAGAATGTCGCCACGGGTTGCGCTGCACCCGTGGCGACATTCCGCGGCGCCTGCGGGGCCGAATTTCTAGAAATCCCAGACACCCTCGGCTACGGTCGCGGCCTCTCGGGGCGACGCTCACGCTAGAGGATCCAGGAACACACAGGCAAGATGCGCCGATGCGAGAGACGCCATCGCTACTTCACGCTAGCGACGCGACTGAGAAAAAAATGATACCGCTCTAATTCTGCTGAGTCGTGCGGCTGGCGCGCTTGCGATCGTTCTCACTCAGCATCCGCTTGCGCAGCCGAATGCCATCGGGCGTGACCTCGACCAATTCGTCGTCCTCGATGAACTCCAGCGCCAGCTCGAGCGAAAGCTGCCGCGCGGGCTTGAGCACGACGGTCTTGTCGGAGCCCGCGGCGCGCATGTTCGTCAGCTTTTTGGCTCGGCAGACGTTCACTTCGATGTCGTTGTCGCGATTGTGCTCGCCGACGATCTGTCCCTGGTAGACCTGGTCGCCCGGCGAGACGAACATCACCCCGCGATCGGAGAGCCCTTCGACCGCGTAGGCCGTCACCTGCCCGCTCTCGCTGGCGATCAGCACGCCATTCTGCCGACCCGCGATCGCGCCGCGCAGGTTCTCATACTCGTAGAAATTGTGGTGCATGATGATCGTGCCTTGCGTGGCCGTCAGCAGCCGGCTGCGGGCCCCGATCAGCCCGCGGGCCGGAATGGTGAACTCCAGGTGCGTACCGTCGCCGCGGGATTCCATCTTCAGGCACACGGCGCGGCGCAGCCCCATCAACTCCATCACCGAGCCGACATGCTGCGAAGGCACTTCGATCACGCAGTATTCGATCGGCTCGGTCTTGTGACCGTTGTCCTCGCGGAAAATGACCTTGGGCTTGCCGACGCCGAGCTCAAAGCCCTCCCGCCGCATGTTCTCGATCAGCACCGACAGGTGCAGCATGCCGCGGCCGGAGACGTGGAATTCCTCGGGCGTCGCGCCCTGCTCGACGCGCAGGGCCACGTTC
>CAZHTF010000007.1:0-21467 GCA_964535305.1 uncultured Planctomycetales bacterium
CGCTTCGTGGGCCCGGGCGGGGGCGCGGAGCGGGTGGTCGGGCCGTTCGCGGCCCATGGCCCGCCGCGCGAGTTCGCGCAGCTCGTCGTAGACCAGCGGCAAGAGCCGATCGAGCGCTGTGCGATCTCCGTCGCTGACGCGCGTCAGCAGCGTGGTCAGCTCTGACGAGTATCCGGTCGACACGGTGGCTCCCGACGGCAACGTCGGAGGTGGCGCGGCCCTCGCAGGCATTGTGACATTGCGCTGCGCGCGTCACAAGCGGGTCCGCGGATGTCGCCGTCGTTGTTATCGACCCTGAACGCCACGCGGACGCTGCCCCCACGCCGGCAGGAACACTCGGCGAGGCCCTACAATGTGTAGCTTGCCACGCGCGGCGATTGCGAAAGCGCGCGAAGTGTCGGGGACAGGAGCTCGAATGCACACGCCTCGCAGAATTCTGGCGCTGCTCAACGGTGGCATTGGTGCGATCGGTTTCGCGTGCTTGGCGGTTGCCGCCGCGGATGAATCGCTGCGTGCGGCCGCGGCCCGGCAGTCGGCCGCACCGGTTGAATCCCGCCCGCTGTCGGCGGAATCGCTCCCGCCGCCGTTGTCGCTGCGAGAACGCGCGATTCAGCAGGGCACGCTGGAGCGGCAGCTCGACCTGCGCGCGTTCGATGATATCTTTGCGACGACGCTCCGCGGGCCGGGACCGGATGCGTGCGGCAGCGCGATGCCCATCAGCGGCTTGGGCGCGTTTCCCTTCGATATCAGCCTCGCCACGACCGACGGCCCGCCCACGTTGTGCGGCCAGATTGAAAACGACGTGTGGCTGGCGTGGACCGCCGCCTGCTCCGGGACTGTCACACTGGAGACCTGCGGCGCGCAGCGCGACACGCGGCTGGCGGTTTACGCGTGTAGCTGCGCCGGCGACCTCACAGGCGACTGTAACGTCAACGAATCCGACCTGGGCGTGCTGCTCCAGAACTGGCAGGCCGGTCCCGGCGGCGATCTCAATGGCGACAACCTTACGAACGAATCCGACCTGGGCATTCTTCTGCAATCCTGGCTGTGCGAATTCTGTCCGACGCAGGCAAACTCCGAGCTGGCATGTAATGACGACGCCGTCGGCTGCGGAAGCGGGCTGCAATCGCGGCTGCAGTTCAGCGCGGTGGACGGGTCGCGCTACTTGGTTCGCGTGGGCGGCGCGGCCGGGCCAGCCAGCGGTGCAGGCATGCTCAACATCGCGTGCGGCGGTGTTTCGAGCTGCCAGAATCCGACGCAGGCCGATGCGTTCTTGTCCGACGGCGTGCAGTCCGTCGCCGCCGAAGATTTTCGCCCGGCGCAAGCTGGGCAGATTGCGCGGCTGTCTTGGTGGGGCACGAGTGCGCTCGGGCCGTGGCGCGTGCGCTATCTCTCGAATTTCGGCGGGCTGCCGGCGGTCTTACTCGCGGATTTCAGCGGCGCGGCGCTGACCGTCACTGCCCAGGCCACGGGTGGAAACATTCTCGGCGCGCCCGAGTTCGAGTTCAGCGCGACGCACGCGCCGGTCGCGGTCGTCGGCGGCGCTTGCACCTGGGTCGAGATCACCAATCAGAGCGGCCAAGCTTGGTTCTGGGAATCCAGCGCCAGCGGCAACGGCCGATCGCTGATCGATGGGCAACTAGGTTTCTTGGACGGCTATTCGCGCGACGATGCCGTCTCAAACGACCTGGCGCTCTGCGTCGACATCGCCACCGCCAGCAGCAGCGGCTGCGATCTGTGCGAAATCGCCTGTAGCGGAACGCCCGAGAACGAGCCCTGTCTGGTAGGCGGTGGCGGGCTCAACAATGGTTGCAACGGCGCGCCGCAGCTCTTTCAGCCAATCTCTTGCGGATCGACGCTTTGCGGAAACCTCTGGGCCAGCGGCGGGCAGCGCGACTCCGATTGGTACCTCGTCACGCTCGCCGCGCCCGGCAGCATCGGCCTGACGCTGAGATCCGAGTTGCCGGCCTGGGCCGCCGTCTTCACGCCGAGTTGCGCGCCGCTGCAGCTCGTCTCCGGCGGGTCGTTCGTGAACGTCGCGATTTGCGGATCGGGCAGCGTAAACACGCCGGTGCTTGCGGCGGGGCCGTACTGGGTGGTGGTAAGCACCGGGACGCTGAGCTCCGGGCTGTTCAGCGGATATCCCTGCGGATCGACCAACGACTACGCGCTGACGGTGACGTGCGATCCATGACGCGGTGGTTTGCGTCGGCGAGTTGACGGCTTGGGTTCGGCGAGCTAGTTTCCGCCCGCGTTGGTAGGGTCCGCGAGAAACGCCCCCATCGTCTAGTGGACTAGGATATCAGGTTCTCATCCTGGGGACAGGGGTTCGAATCCCCTTGGGGGCGTTCAGTCTTCTTGCAGTGCGGCGCGCAGGAACCAGCCTTCGCCCAGCGGGCGCATCTTTGGCCCGCGCAGCGTGGTTGCGTCCTTCACCAGCGCCGCGCCGCTTCCGCCGATCGCCCCGAGGGCCTCGCGCCCGCCCAGCAGTTTGGGCGCCAGGTAGACCTGGAGCTCGTCCGCGAGTCGCTGATCACAGAAACTTCCGAGCAGCGCCGCGCCGCCTTCCACCAGCAGGTTGGTCATGCCGCGCGAGCCGAGCCGATCCAACATTTCGCCGAGATCCAGCCCCGCCGCGCTATGCGACAACGGAATCACGTTGCAGCCTGCGGCTTCCAGCGCCTTGCGGCGGGCGCGCGGCGGCCGCGGGCCGCAGAAGATCCAGGTCGGGCGCGAATTCGCGGTGCGGACCAGTTGCGCGCTGTCGGGCGTTTGCAGCCGCGTATCCAGCACGACGCGCGTCGCGTGTCGCCGCGGACGGGCTGAGCGGCAGGTCAGCAGCGGGTCGTCGCAGAGCACAGTGCCGACGCCGACCAGGATTGCGTCGACACGGCCGCGCGTGCGGTGCGCGTGCCGCCGCATGCGTTCGTCGCTGATCCACTTGGAATCGCCGCGCGGCGTCGCGATTCGCCCGTCGATGCTCTGGGCCCACTTCAGGATCACCCACGGGCGGCGCTGCGTCATCCATTTCAGGAAGGGAGCATTCAGCGCGCGGGCCTCCTCAGCGCACAGCCCCGCTTCGACCTGAATGCCGGCATCCGCGAGCGATTTTCGCCCATTTCCGGCAACCAGTGGATTCGGATCCTCGATCGCGAAGACCACGCGCCGCACGCCGGCCGCGATCAGCGCCTCGGTGCACGGCGGCGTCTTTCCATGATGACAGCAGGGCTCCAGGCAGACATATAGCGTCGCGCCGCGCGCGTGTTGCGCACCACAACGCCGCAAGGCCACGACCTCGGCATGCGGGCCGCCGAAGCGCGGATGCCAGCCTTCCGCGATGATTTTCGCGTCGCGCGCCAGCACGCACCCGACCATCGGATTCGGCTCGACCCGGCCTTGTCCGCGCCGCGCCAGTTGCAGGCAGCGCTGCATGAAGCGCCGATCGTCCGCACTCCATTCGCGATCGTTCACTGCGGGTCGGCTCCAGCGCGGATCGAGCCGCGGTTACTTCGTGCTTGCGTTGCGGAGATCGGTGACCGCTTGCTTGCCGCGCTCGCCGTCCATCACGAAATCGCTGTCGGCCAGTCGCACGCTCGCGTCGATGGCCTCGAAAATGTAGCTGGATTCCAGCTCGCCATCCAGGAATCGCAGCAGTGAGCCGACCGGTAGATCGCTCTGCACGTCGACCAACAGCTCCTGCAGCGGAGCTTGATAGCGCTGCGCCGAATGCCGCAGTTGCAGCACGTGCACCGCGCGACCGTCTGGCCCAGGGCGTTGGCCCGCGTATGACACACGCGCCTCCGAACCGCTCTCCGCCAGTGTCGCCAGCGTGCGCTCCATCATCCGCTCCAGTCCAAAATCCGAGATCGGCCGTTTCGCCACGCCCCAACGCACCGGCGATTGCACATCGGTGATGAAAACCTGCGGCGGCAGACCCAGGAAGCCGCGGCGCGGGATGAAACGCACGCGACTTTGGTCGCGACCCTCGACATACACCGTCTCGCCGTAGTTGGTGTGATCGTCGAGCCACTTCATGCGGACACTGAACGGCGTGCGGCGGAACCAGCAGGCGATTCGCTCGACTTTCGAGAGTGTCTTCAGCACGCCGCGGCGCTCCTGCCGCCGCAGGAGCAGCGTGTACTGCTCGAGTGCGCGGGTCTTATCGCGGACGTAGGCCAGGTACGCGAGCGGATCGGTCTGCGGATCGACGCGGGCGGCGTTTCGCGGCGGCGATTGGTCCGCGCCGACTGCGGTGCTGGACTCGCCAGGAGCGCCCTGCACGGTCAGCGGCGCGGCGCTGGTTGCGGCGCCGCCAGCGGGCGCGTGTGTCGGCGGATTCGCGGCACATCCGGCTTGAAACGCGACCAGGGCCGCGAGTGTGCCGGCGAGCAGCGCGCGCGACACGCGACGCGCGCCGCGCTTGTCTGAATCTGTTGCGATCATCGCCGCTGATGATAGCCGCGCGGCCGCGAAGTCGGATTCGGCGCGCTGAAAAGTCGGCCGCGCGGAGTTAGAATCGCGGGCGATCCAGACAGGTCACCGGCGGCGCGCGGCGCGTCCGGTCAATCGTTCCGAGCGTGGGCCTTTTCAGCCAGGAGGGTGCGTTTTGAAGATCGTGCGGCAGCCGCGCGTCTACCTTGTCGGACGTCAGATCGTGGATCAGACGCAGGTCGATCGCTTCCTGCGCGAGCACGAAATCACTTGGAGCACCGACAGCGAGGTCGGCGCCGAAGCCCTCTGCGAAATGGCCGGCCGCGTCTGCTACATGTCCTTCGGAAAAGGCCGCAAGACGAACGAGGAATATCTTGGCAACATCATCGGCGTCGGGCACGGATCGGTGCTCGAGCACGCCGTCTGGAACTTCGTCATCGCCGGCGTCTCGCGCTCGTTTACGCACGAACTGATCCGGCACCGCGCCGGGTTCGGCTATTCGCAACTCTCGCAGCGCTACGTGGACGAAAGCACGGCGGATTTCGTCGAGCCAGAGTGCATCGCCTCCGACGCCGAGCTTCACACCATCTGGCTGGAGTCGATCCGCCAATCGCACGAGGCGTATTGTCGGCTGGTGGCGGGGCTGGAGCACAAGTTTGCCTCGGAGGCGTCGCCGACGCTGCGGCGTAAGCTGGCGCGGCAGGCGGCACGCAGCGTGCTGCCCAATGCGACCGAGACAAAGATCTTTGTGACCGGCAATGCCCGCGCCTGGCGGCACTTCATCGAGCTGCGTGCCAATGAGCATGCCGAGACGGAAATCCGCGTGGTTGCCACGGAGATCTTGCGCGTGCTGCAGGCGGAGTCTTTCAGCATCTTTGGCGATTACACGATGGAATCACTGGCGGATGGAACGTCCGTCGCCAGAACGGTTAATCGCAAGGTCTGAGCTTCGGAAACGTGCGTGGCGCGCCGCAGCGCGCGAGGCAGCATGCGGGTCGATTCGAGCGTACAGCGCGAGCGCACGTGGCGGGCTGGCGCATCCGGCCCGCGCCGGTGGCGCACCTTTCGGGCGGCGGCGCTGCTCGCGCCGCTCCTGCTTGGACCGCCTACAGCGGCGATTGAAGCGCTGCCCGCCGCAATCTCGCCCGGCCCGGGCACCAGGTTCGCGCAGGAAACGCCGCGGCTGGCGGACGTGTATCTGCACGACGGCACCCGGCTGCGCGGCCTGGTCACGCTGAACGAGAACGAGCTCGCGCTGCAGAACGCCGCCGGCGTCTTGCGATTGGCGCGCGACCAAGTCGAACGCGTCGAGTGGGCCGAGGATACCGGCGCGGCGCCGCACTCGAGCGACCCGGCGGCCGACTCGAGCGAAGCAGCCCGCGACGTTGACACGCCGACGACGCAGCCGGGAGCGCTCGCCGCGCCCGTCTTGCTGAATGAGCGGCAGATCAACCGGCTAAAGCTGGCAGAGTTGCCCAGCAGCGGCCCGCCTGAGCGCGTCCGCGTCCGCTTCGTCAAGAGCGCGGCGGAGCCGGATCTCGAGCAGCTTGTGCTGGCGGAGCTGGCTGGCAAGCCCGAGCTCGATGATGCCCGCCGCGTTTTCAAGACCGCCGAGCCGCACGAGAAGGTTCAGTTTGTCCTGCGGGCGACCGGGCTGAAATTCGCCGATCGGATGGAGATTCGCGGCGACCCGGCGAGTTTCGCCCAGTTTCGGCGCGAGGTGCTGCCGCTGGTGCTGCGCGGCTGCGCGCGGAGCGGCTGCCACAGCGGCTCGAATTCGGAGGCGTTTCGGCTGCCGAACGGGCCGACCGACAGCGAGGCCTTCGCGTATACGACGTTCGCGGTGCTGGACGCGACCGCCGCGCGGCAGGGGCCGCTGATCGATCGCGACGCGCCCGCGCGCAGCACGCTGCTGGCGTACCTGTTGCCGCCTTCGGACGATGTGCCGCCGCACCCGCCGACGATTCGGGGCCGGGTGACGCCGATGCTTCGTGGCGTTTCGGACCCGCGGGCGGCGGCGCTGCGTACGTGGATTGAGAGTTTGCGTCGTCCGCGGCCGGACTATGGTCTCGAAGCGATCGCCGGCCAGTAGCGACGCGGCTTGCGCACGGGGTTTGTCGGGCGTGGCCCGCTTGAGCAGCGCCCAGGGCGCGTGGGTCGTTAAGGGCGCGTAAATTCATTCCTGCGCAGTGTTTGAATGACTTGAATTCGGGCGCGCTCGCCGCTAGAGTTTGCACGCAGATCGCGTTTTGCGATCGCCGTGCGCCGCCGTGCCTCCCCGAATGCGGCGGTTGCGGTCGCGATCGCCTGACAATCGCCGCGGATTGGCTACGGTTGCGGGCGATGTTGGGGCGTGCTTGTCAGCCGTTTCGGCTCGGCAATCGCGACGAATCCCGGTTGATGAGCGTTGACGGGTCGCTAATCCGCGATCGCGGGCCGGGAGAGATGTTCAGACGCGGCGGGCGATCCGTCGCAGGGTGCGTTGATACTGTTTATTTCGCAAAGACTTACGGACTGACACGCGACATGAACTCGATTCAGAAGATTCGAAACATCGGCATCTCGGCCCATATCGACTCCGGCAAGACCACGCTCAGCGAACGCATCCTGTTCTACAGCGGCCGCATCCACAAGATGGGCGAGGTCAAAGGCGAAGGCGCCACCATGGACCACATGGAGCTGGAGAAGGAGCGCGGGATTACGATCACCTCCGCCGCCACCACGGTTGAATGGCTTGATCACCAGATCAACCTGATCGATACGCCGGGACACGTCGATTTCACCATCGAGGTCGAGCGCTCGCTGCGCGTGCTGGATGGCGCGATCCTGGTGCTGTGCGGCGTCGGCGGGGTGCAGTCGCAGTCGCTGACCGTCGATCGGCAGATGAAGCGTTATAACGTCCCGCGGATCGCGTTCATCAACAAGCTCGATCGCGTCGGGGCCGACCCGGCCCGCGTGATTCGCGAGATCGAAGAGAAACTGAACCTGGTCGCCGTGCCGCTGCAGCTCACGATCGGAATCGAACAGGAGCTCAAAGGTCTGATCGACCTGGTGCGGATGCAGGCGGTGTACTTCGATGGCAGCAAGGGCGAGAACGTCCGCTACGACGCCATCCCGGCCGAAATGCAGGCCGAATCCGAAAAGGCGCGGCAGGGCATGCTCGATGCGCTCTCGCTCTACGATGATGAACTCATGGAGCGGCTGCTTGAGGGGCACCAGCCCAGCGTCGACGAGCTGAACGCCGTCATTCGCCGGCTGACGATCGCGCGCGAGATCGTGCCGGTGATGATGGGCACGGCCTTCAAGAACAAGGGCGTGCAGGTGCTGCTGGATGCGATCGTGCGCTACCTGCCCTCGCCGCTGGACCGCATCTATTACGCGCGCGACAACGACAACGACGGCGCGGAGGTTGCGATCACGGCCGACCCGGATGCGCCGGTGATTGCGATGGCGTTCAAGCTGGTGGACGAGTCGTTCGGCCAGCTCACGTACACGCGCGTTTACCAGGGCACGCTGCGCAAGGCCGTGACGCTGATGAACACGCGCATGCGCCGCTCGCACCGCGTGGCCCGCATGGTGCGCATGCACGCGAACGACCGTGAAGACGTGAGCGAAGTCGGACCGGGCGATATCGTGGCCCTGATCGGCGTAGACTGCGCCTCGGGCGACACCTTCTGCGACGAATCCGTGAATTACTCGCTCGAGAGCATCTACGCGCCCGAGCCGGTCATCTCGCTGGCGATCCAGCCCAGCAAGTCCGCCGACCGCGACAAGCTCTCGAAGGCCCTGGCCCGCTTCGTCCGCGAAGATCCGACTTTCCACGTCCGCACCGATCGCGAAAGCGGTGAGACGATCATCTCCGGGCTGGGCGAATTGCACCTGGAGATCTACGTCGAGCGCATCAAGCGCGAGTACAACTGCGTAGTCGAGGTCGGCGCGCCAAAGGTCAACTACCGCGAAGCACCCACACGCGTCGCCGAGTTCAACTACAAGCACAAGAAGCAGACCGGCGGTTCCGGTCAGTATGGCCACGTCGTCGGAAAGCTCGTCCCGCTCCCGCCCGAAGAAGGCCAGGACTACGTTTTCGAGAACGCCGTCTTCGGCGGGCGCATCCCGACCGAGTTCATCCCGTCTTGCGACAAGGGCTTCGCCGCGGCGCGGCTCTCAGGTCCTTTGGCCGGCTACGAAGTGGTGCGCGTCAAGGTGATCCTGGAGGACGGCTCGTCACACGCGGTCGACTCGTCCGACATCGCGTTCCAGATCGCCGCGCGCGACGCGTTCAAAGAGGCCTATCTGAAGTCCGCCCCGGCGATTCTCGAGCCGATCATGAAGGTCGAGATCGAGGTGCCCACCGAGCACCAGGGCCCAGTCGTCGGCGACCTGACCTCCCGCCGCGGAATCATCATGGGTACCGACGCCAAGGGCGGCGTGACGATCATCATGGCGGAAGTTCCGCTGGCGAACATGTTCGGCTACTCGACCGAGCTGCGCTCAGCGACGCAGGGCCGCGGGACGTTCTCGATGGAATTCGCCAGCTACAAGCAGGCTCCGCGCGACGTGCAGGAAGAAGTCGTCGCCAAGGCCAAGAAGGCGGCGATGGCCAAGTAGCCGCCGCCACGGCAGCCTGGGGTGGAATCGCCGCCGCGAAAACTCAGTCTCGCCGATCGGGATGATGCTCGGCGTACCAGCGCACCTGGCGCGCCAGGCCGATCAGAATGTCGGCTTCGTTGACGGTTAGATCGATGCGCCCCAGCATGTGCCGCAGCGCGTAGCGCAGATGATCCGGATTTTGCCCAAAGAAGAATCCCACGCGGTCTAACGCGTCAAACAGCTTCGCAAACATCACTTGCTTACGCGAATCATCCGCGAGCTGCGCCTGCCCGGCCGTCAGATTCAGCGGCCGTGAGTTGCCCGCCGCCAGGTGCAGCTCGTAGCACACAATCGTGGCGGCGGCGGCGAGATTGAGAATCGGGTAGGCCGCGGTGGCGGGAATCGTGACGATGCGGTCCGCGTGCAGTAATTCAGTCGTCAGCAGGCCGTGGTCTTCTGGCCCCAGCAGAAACGCCGCCCGCACATCAGCGCTCGCCTGGGCCAGCTCGCGCGCCGCCTCGTTCGGCGAGACGCACGCCTGATCGCGATAGAAGCCGCCCTTACCGCTGAGGGCGTAGACGCGCGTGCAGTCGGACAGGGCCGTCGGGATATCCGGAACAACGCGGGTCGCGGCGAGCACGTCTTTGCCATGCGCGGCGAATCCCTGGGCCTGGTCATCATGCGGGTCGCATTGCGGGTCGACCAGCAGCAGTTGCCGCACACCGAAATTCGCCATGGCGCGGCAGGTGGCCCCGATGTTTCCGGAGCGGCGTGTGCGGACCAGCACGATCTTGGTGCGTTCGAGCATCGCAGGCGATTCTATGGGCTGGTACGGCGCGCGTGCGTGGCGGTCCCGAACGCGGTCCGTACAATGCCGGCATGCTGGCACGCGTCTTTGGCATCGCGATACAGGGCATCGACGCGCGCCTATGTGAGATCGAGGTCGACGTCACCGGGCGCGGCTTCGGATTTCCGACCCTGGTTGGCCTGCCGGATTCGGCCGTCAAAGAGAGCCTGGATCGCATCCGCAGCGCGCTGGTGAACTCGGGCTACGCGCCGCCGCGCACCCGCACGACCGTCAACCTCGCGCCGGCAGATGTGAAAAAGGAAGGGCCGGCGTTTGACCTGCCGATCGCGCTGGGCATGCTGCTGGCCGACGATCAGATCCGCAGCGAAGTCGTGGCGGATTACCTGATCGCCGGCGAGCTGGCGCTCGATGGCCGCGTGCGGCCGATTCGCGGTGCACTCTCGATCGCGCTGCTGGCCCGTGGCCTCGGCAAGCGCGGCGTGATCGTGCCGCGCGAGAACGCTCAGGAAGCCGCGGTCGTCGAAGATGTTGAAGTGCTGGGTATCGCGGCGCTCAGCGAAGCCGCCGGGTTCCTGGTGGGCGAGTTGCCGCTCGAGCCGACCAGCGTCGATGTGGCAGCGGTCTTTGACACGGCCAGCCGCTACGACGTGGATTTCAGCGATGTGCGCGGGCAGGAGCACGTGAAACGGGCGCTGCTGGTGGCGGCGGCCGGGCGGCACAACGTGCTGATGATCGGTCCGCCGGGCACGGGCAAGACAATGCTGGCCAAGCGGCTGCCGACGGTGCTGCCGCTGTTGTCGCTGGTCGAATCGCTCGAGACCACGCGGATCTATTCGGCCTCGGGGCAGTTGCACAATGGCGAGAGCCTGGTGGCGAAGCGTCCGGTGCGCCAGCCGCATCACTCGGTCAGCACGCCGGCGCTGGTCGGCGGCGGCAGCGTGCCGACTGCGGGCGAGGTCTCGCTGGCGCACCACGGGGTGCTGTTTCTCGACGAGTTTCCCGAATTCAATCGCAGCGTGCTGGAATCGCTGCGGCAGGTGATCGAGGACGGGACCGTCACGATCGCCCGGGCGCACAGCGCCGTGCAGTTCCCCGCGGATTTTCTGCTGGTCGCCGCGATGAACCCGTGCCCGTGCGGCTACTTTGGCGACCCACGCAAGCCGTGCAAATGCTCCGCGCCGCAGATCGACCGCTACCTGGCGCGCGTCTCGGGGCCGCTGCTCGAGCGGATCGACATTCACATTGAGGTGCCGGCCGTGCCGATCGCCGCGCTGCGCGATCAAAAACCCGGCACCGACAGCGCCAGCATGCGGGCCCAGGCGCTTCAGGCCCATCGCGTGCAGCGCGAGCGCTTCGGCGCGCAGTCGACCACCTCGAACGGGCGAATGAACACGCGCGCCCTGCGGCGCTACGCCGCGATAGACGCGGAGGGCGAGCGCATGCTGCGGCAGGCGGTCAGCGAACTGGGCCTTAGCGCGCGTGCGCACGATAAGGTGCTGCGTGTGGCGCGCACCATCGCCGACCTGGCCGGATCCGAAGCGATTCAGGCGGCACATCTGGGCGAAGCGATTCAGTATCGTCGGCTGGATCGCAGTCTGTAGTTCGTGGGAGAAAGCGCCGCGCGGCTCGCTTTGGATCGGTACGCATCGCGAGAAAAAAGCGGAGGCCGCACCCGAGGATGCGACCTCCGAGACTGTCTACGGATACTGCTTGCGACTTGCGTTGCGACTAGCGACGACGAATCAGACCCAGCGCGCCCAGCGCCAGCAGGCTCAGCGTGGCGGGCTCGGGAATCGCGGTGTACGCGACGCTATCGATGCCAATGTAGTCCGAGTTGTTGCCCAGCGGGCCGCCATCCTCGACGAAGTAGCGGAACGCGAAACGACCCGAGGTCGGGCCGCCCAGGCCACTCAGCGTGACGCTGTACTGCGTCCACACGTTCGGATAGTTGGTGGCGACGTAGGTCGGGTTGATGTCAAGCAGCAGCGTGCCGAAGTCGCCGACATCGGTGGGCAGCGTGCCCACGTTGGTGCTGCTGCCGTTGCCGCTCAGGCGAAGCTGCAGGCGATCCGGGAACGCGCGGTTCGTCACGGTGCGCGTGTAGAACGAGAACGTGTCGCCGTTGTTCAGCGTGACGTTCGGCAGGATCAGCCAGTTGCTGATCGTGTTGGCGCCCGTGGTGCTCTGGAAATTCACGCCGATGTACGAGTTCGCCGCACCAGCGTGCGCGGGGAACACGTTCGGGTTGCCCTGGAACCAGCTACCGGATCCGATCGGGTTGCTGTTGTTATCGACAAACCAATCGGTGAGCGAGCCAAGGTTGTCGAAGCCCTCTGTAAAGCTCTGCGCCTGGGCGGCGAGGGGCAGCGCGAGCGCGCAGAGCCCCGCAATCAAGAACCGTCGCATCATTGAGCACTCCTCCTCCTGCGTTGACCACACAACGATTCGGGAGCGCGAGCGCCAACCGCTTCTCGTTGTGAGAGGCTGAAATGAACTCGACGCCCCGTGCGCCGCCTCCTCTGCCTCTAACAACCGATCGTAAGCGTTCACGCTCGGCATTGTCAATGCCTCTTCACGGGCCGCTAACGGTGCGGGCAGCGCGGCACATTCAGGCAAGTCTCTGGCAGCACAAGGCGCTCAACCGGCACTCCGCCGACCAGGTGCGATTCGACGATCTCCGCCACGTCCGATACGGTTACAAAGCCGTACCAAACGGCATCCGGATACACGACGACCGTGACGCCGTGCTCGCATTGATCCAGACAGCCGGCCTGGTTCGTCCGCATTCTCACGCCCAGGCCTCGTTTCTTAAGCTCAGCCTTGAACGCCTCGCGCACGTCGTTTCCGCCGCGCGCGGCGCAGCAGCCGCGTGGGTGTCCCGGCTCGCGCTGGTTGTTGCAGACGAAGATGTGCCGCTCGAATCTGGCCATCGCAGGGTCCCTCTCAGGTCCACTGCCGCGTCGCAGAAACTCGTGAACGCATTTGCGTGCAGCAGCCCGCTCCAGCTTGCAGCCTAACGCGCTTTGGTTAGTCTGCGACGGATGCCGCCGGTGAATTTCGCGGCGTAACTAGAAGGGCAACGCCGATGTCGAGCCTGACACGCGAATCTCCGGCCAAACTGAACCTGACGCTGCGCGTGATGCACAAACGCAGCGACGGATATCACGACATCGAATCGCTGGTGACGCGGATCGATCTGTGCGACACGATCAGCGTAACCCCGCTCGACCATGAGCAGCTCACGCTCGAGTGCGACCAGCCGCAGATCCCGACCGATGAGCGAAACCTCGCGCTGCGCGCGGCGCGGCTGCTGGCGGAGCAGCACAAGGTCCGCCGCGGGGCGCACATCAAGCTGCACAAGCAGATTCCGATGGGTGCGGGCCTGGGCGGGGGCAGTTCGAACGCCGCAACGACGTTGCTGCTGCTGAACGATTTGTGGCAACTGGGGCTGAACGGCTCGGCCTTGGAGCGGATCGGCGCGCAGCTGGGCGCGGATGTTCCGCTGTTTTTCCACACGCCGCTGGCCGTGCTGCTGGAGCGTGGCGAGCGCGTCCGCGATCTGCCGTTTCGATTGAATGCCTGGTGCGTGCTGGTGCTGCCGCGTGTGCACTGCGATACGCCGGCGGTGTACGCCAAGTGGGACGAGCTGAACGAGCATCCGGCCCGCGCGCGGCTGGATGGGCTATTGGACATGATACAGGCCGCGGCGCGCGGCGGCAGCACGCAGACCGACGTGATCGAGCCGATCATGCGGCTGCTGTTCAATGATCTGGAGCTTGCGGCGTGCACGCTGCATCCGGAACTGACCGACGTGGTGCAAGGAGTGCAGCGCGTCGCCCGCCGCGCGCTGCGCATGACGGGCTCTGGGTCGGCGTGGTTCCGGCTTTATCAGAATGAGGCCGATGCCCGCAAGCTCGCGGGTCAGTGCGACAAGACGCTGGATGTGCGCGTGGTCCGCGTGGGCGGGTGAGCCGGCTTGAACGAAGCAATCACACCTGAATCACAGCGCGTCGTGCTGGCGTTTGTCTCGGATCTGATCTTCGCGTCGAAGATCACGGGCGTCGCCGGACACGTCGGCGTGCCGGTGCGTGTCGTGCGGGATGCGTTGGATCCGGCAGCATCAAAGCTCGCCGAAGTTACGGGCATCGCTAGCGGCGCGATCATCGATTTGAGTCTGACTCGAGCGGACCCGCTGGCGCTGATTGGTGAACTGAAGGCACTGCGGCCCGGGTTGCCCATCGTGGCGTTTGTGCCGCACGTTCAGGCGGAGTTGGCGCGGGCCGCGACCGCCGCGGGTGCAGATCGCGTCCTGTCGCGTTCGAAATTTGTCGAGCAGCTTGGGCAGATTCTGCAGCAACTGTGCAGCGCGTAGAAGCGCGGGCAGGCCTCCGGCGGCTGGCGCGCGGTGTTTGGATTTTACGTGTAGTGCTCGTGCGCCATTCCGCCGCCGCTGGGCATCACGGCGCGACCCTGCAGGATCGGCAGGTCGTACGCGGCCGGATTTGATCTGCGGATGTGGCGCTTTGCGGCATCCGCCGGCTGGGCGGCGATGTGCCGCTCGAACTCGGCACGGAATTTCTGCACCAGCGTGCGCACCGGCCAGGCCGCACCATCTGGCAGGCCGCAAATGCTCATGCCGGGCATCATGCCCATGTTCTGCGTAACCTCGACTAGCAGATCCAGGTCGTAGCTGCGGCCGGCGTCGGCCCGCAGCCGCCGCGCGACCTTGTACATCCAGCCGGTGCCCTCGCGGCACTGCGTGCATTGCCCGCAGGATTCATGCGCGTAGAAGCGCGTCACGTTGGTGAGCACGTCGCGGATGTCGGTGTCTTCGTTGATGACCACCAGCGCGGCGGTGCCCAGCCCGAGCAGGTCGTACTTGCGGACGTCGTCGAAGTCGAGCTTGCAATCCAGCTCGTCAAAATCGGATTTCAGGTCGATGGTGCCGGCGGGGTTCCGGGGAAACAGATCGCCGCGCAGGAAGCCCATCGAGAGCCCGCCGGGACAGACCGCCTTAACGCGTTTGCCGCCGCGCATGCCCTGGGCGAAGTCTTCCCCATAGATCATTTCGCGGACGCTGACGCCCAGCGGGGCCTCGTAGCAGCCAGGGCGGTTCACCGGTCCGCTGACGCAGAACATCTTGGTGCCGTGCGAGCCGGGCGGGCCGAGCGAGAGCCACCAGTCGACGCCGCGCGTCAGGATGTGCGGCAGGCAGGCGAGCGTCTCGACATTGTTGACCACGGTCGGTTTGCGGAAGACGCCTTCGATCGCTGGGAACGGCGGCTTGATCCGCGGCCAGCCGCGCTTGCCTTCGAGGCTTTCGATCAGCCCGGTTTCTTCGCCGCAGACGTACGCGCCCGCCCCGCGATGAATGTAACACTCCAGATCGTAGCCGCTACCGAGAATATTTTTTCCGAAATAGCCGGCGGCGTAGGCCTCGTCGAGCGCCTTCTGCAGCACGTGGAACTGCTCGGTGTATTCGCCGCGCATGTAGATGTACGCGACGGTGGTGCGCGTGGCGTAGCCGGCGATCAGGACGCCCTCGAGCAGCATGTGCGGGTCCGCTTCGATCGTGATGCGGTTGCAGAAGGTGGGCGGCTCGGACTCGTCGGCGTTCACACACAGGTACGTGACGGTGCGATCCTTGGGCAGGAAGCTCCACTTTACACCGGCGGGGAAGCCGGCCCCGCCGCGGCCGCGCAGGTTGGCCTTCTTGACCAGCTCGACCAGCTCGTCGGGCTTCATCTTGAGCGCGAGCGCGGCGCCTTCGTAGCCGCCGGATTTTTTGTAGACCTGCAGCGACGCGCTGTTGGGCACGCCGACGTTTCGCATCAGGATCTTTTCGAACGGCATATCGATCGCCTCGCTGCCCGGTGTTACATTCCCGCAGGTCTACATTTTCAGGTCGAGAGAAAACACCTCGCGCCGCAACGGGTTAACGCACCGCGAAATGCACGGCGCGCTTCACCACAACTTCCGCATGCGTCTCGCCCAGCGCCGATTTCGCCGCAACCTTGAGCATCAACGATCACACCCCTGCCGGCCGTGGCGCATCGAACAGGTCGCTGCGCGGCATGCGCAGCTTGTCGTTGTCCGGGTCGGCAAGTATTCGCGGCACATCGTCGAGCTTGACGCACTTGTGCATCTTCTCGTTGATCAGCATGCAGGGCGCATGGTCGCAGGCCGCCAGGCACTCTTCGGTCATCAGCGAGTATTCGCCGTCGGCGGAGGTGCCGTGGTCGCTGACGTCGAGCGTGTCCTCGATCTTCTTCTGCAGGGCATCGGCGCCCAGCAATTGGCAGCTGATCGAGCGACACAGCACGATCACCTTCTTGCCTTTCGGGTGCGTCCAGAAATGCGTGTAAAACGTGACTACGTCCATCACCGACGCCGGCGTGATCTCCAGCAACTCGGCCAGCTCGCGCATCACGCGCAGCGAGACGTAGCCGACCTCGTCCTGCGCGATGTGCAGCGCCGGCAGCAGTACGGCCCGCTTGGTCGGATAGCGGGGGAAAAAGCCGCGGATCTTCTGCTTGGCCGCGTCGCTCAGGCCTGGCCCGAGCTTCTCATCCGGGACGCTCTTTCGATCGACAACCTGCCAGCTCACAGCGATCTCCCGCGCACGCCGCCGCAATCATTCCAGTTGCGACGGGCTTGAGGTTATAGCAGCAGCCGCGGACGGCAACCAGCCGTATCAACTGAAAGTTCTGACGCGTCGCCGCGGCGCGCCAGTCGGCAGAAATTCCGCTAGTCAACGCTACCCGTGTCCGTGGCCAGGAGCTTATCGATCAGCGCGAGCATGACGGCGGCGGTGCGGCCGTCTTCGTCCAGCCTCGCGTTGTATTCCACGAATTCCGCCGAGTGAACCAGGCGCTCGGCGCAGAGCGATTCGAGCAACGCCTGCGCCTCGGTGGCGCTGAGCCCGCCGGGGACGGGCGTTCCGGTGGCCGGGGCCACGCTCGGGTCGAGCACGTCGATGTCGAAACTCAGGTGCACATGATCGCAGCGCCGCGCCAAAGCGCGGGCGGCATCGAGCAGCAGCTCCGGGCCGCGCGCGTGCAGCTCGCCCGGCTGGATCAGCCGCACTTTGCTGCGTGCGATGGCCGAGTGCTCACCCGGATCCAGGTCGCGGCAGCCGAAGAGCAGCACGTCGTCTTCGCGGACCATCGGGTCGCGGTCGGCGATGCGGCGCAGGTCGATGTGCCCGTGTCCGCAGGCGACCGCCAGGCACATTCCGTGGATATTCCCGGATGGACTGGACATGGGCGTGTTGAAGTCGGCGTGCGCGTCGATCCAGATCAGCCCGAGCCGGTTGCAGGCATCGGAGAGGCCGGCGAGCGTCCCGATCGCCAGGCTGTGATCTCCGCCGATCACCAGCAGAAAGGCGTTGGGCGATTTTCTTCGCGTGCCGAGCACGCAGGCGTGCGTGTGGCGGTTGACCTGCACAATATTGGCGAGGTACTTAAGGCTTTCGGCCCGATCGAGCAGGTAACGCGTCTCGTACACGCCAGGGATGTCGCCCAGGTCTTCGACGCGATGTCCAAGCTGCTCGACGCGCTTGATCAGGCCGCGGCGGCGCAGCTCGGCGGGGCCGCGTTCGGCGCCGACGGTTCGTCCGCCTTTGCCAGCCTGAATGCCGAGCAGTTTGATCGTGGTTGGCTGCATGCAATTGTTTTGAAACGAGTGGCAAAGCCTAGCAGCCGGCGCGTTGCGCGGCCAGCGGTTTTTGTCGGCTGCCGGTCTTTGCTATACTGTTGGATTCAAGAAGTCGCTTGGGGCCGCTGGATCCAGTCAAGAAAATCGGAACATCGCGTATGACGTTTGACCTGCCCGAAGAGCTGGTTGCCCTGCGAGACGTGGTTCGGCGTTTCGCGCTCGAGGAAATCCGCCCGCACGCGCGCGACTGGGACCGCGAGCAGAGCATGCCCGCGTCGTTGATCGCCAAGCTCGGCGAAATGGGCCTGTTGGGCGTGATGATCCCGACCGAATACGGCGGGGCGGGCCTGAGCTACTTGGCCAACACCGTCATACTTGAAGAGATCGCGCGGCAGGATGGGGCCGTGGCGCTGATGTTGGCCGCGCACAACGGGCTGTGCGTCGCGCAATTGCTGATTGCTGCCAATGCCGCACAACGCCGTAAGTATCTGCCCAAACTGGCGACTGGCGAGTGGCTGGGAGCCTGGGGGCTGACAGAGCCGGGCTGCGGCTCAGACGCGGCGGCCCTGAGCACACGGGCCGAGCGCGACGGATCCGGCTGGCGCATCAGCGGACACAAGCAGTTCATCACCAATGGCAGCCGAGCGCAGGTCTTCGTCATCATGGCCCGCACCGAGCCGGAGAAAAGAGCCAAGGGAATCTCGGCTTTCATCGTGGAGAAGGGCGCGGCGGGCTTCTCGATTGGGCACAAGGAAGACAAGCTCGGGATGCGCGCCAGCGACACGGTCACGCTGAATCTTGAAAACGTACCGGTCGGGCCCGACGCGCTGCTGGGCGAATACGGCATGGGCTATGTGGATGCGCTGCGCGTGCTGGAGCGCGGCCGCGTCGGCATCGGGGCACTCTCGGTCGGCCTGGCCCGCGGCGCGCTCGAAGAATCGCTGGCGTATGTAAAGGAACGGCAAGCGTTCGGAAAGCCGCTGGCCGAGCTGCAGGCGATTCAGTTCCTGCTGGCGGATATGGCCACCGAGACCGAGGCGGCCCGCTTGTTGGTGCGCGACGCCGCCAGCTCGCTCGACCGCGGCGAGAACGAGCGCGTCAAAGCCTCGATCGCCAAGCTGTTCGCCAGCGAAATCGCCACGCGGGCCGGGTTGAACGCGATCCAAATTCACGGCGGCTACGGCTACACCAAGGACATTCCGGTCGAGCGCTACATGCGCGACGCGAAGCTGTGCGAGATCGGCGAATGCAGCAGCCAGGTGCAGCGGATCCTGATCGCGCGCGAGCTGCTGACGCGCGGCGCAGAGTAACCAGGCACGCGGCCCGCGCGCGGCTGAATGCCGCGCGGCAGTGATGCGGCCGCGTCTGGGCGGTTGGAGACGGCGTGGACTATCGACTCGACCAGGATCAACAGGCGCTGCAAACCGCCCTGCGGACGTTTTGCGACGAGCAGATCGCGCCCCTGGCGGAAAAGCGCGACCACGACGGCCGCTTCGAGCCCGGCCTCGTCGAAAAGCTCGGTGAAATGGGCCTCTTCGGCGTTTACGTGCCCAGCGAGCTCGGCGGGGCCGGGCTCGACATACCCTCGTACGTCACGGCGGTCGAGGAACTCTCGCGCGCATGCGGCGCCAGCGGCATTCTCGTTTCAGCGCATCATTCGCTTTGCGTCGACCCGATTCTGAACTACGGGAACGACGCGCAGCGCCGAAAGTATCTCCCGAAGCTTGCCAGCGGCGAGTGGATCGGCTGTTTTTCACTGACCGAGCCGGGCAGCGGCAGCGACGCCGGCGCGGCCCGCTGCATGGCGATCGAAAAACCGGACGGCTGGCACATCACCGGCACAAAGTGCTTTGTCACCAATGGCGTCGAGGCGCGGCTGATCGTGCTCTTCGCCGTCACCGATCCGGACAACCCGAAGCGGCGCATGTCGGCATTCATCGTCGACAAGCAGACGCCGGGGCTGCGAATCGGCAAAGTCGAAAAGAAGATGGGCATCAAGGCCAGCAGCACCGCCGAGCTGGTCTTTGAAGATTGCATCGTGCCGCACGATTGCCTGCTGGGCGAGCGCGGGCGCGGGCTGCGGATCGCGCTCTCGACGCTCGACGGCGGGCGGCTGGGTGTCGCGGCGCAGGCCATCGGCATCGCGCAGGCCGCACTCGACGCGGCCTGTTCGTACAGCAACACGCGGCAGCAGTTTGATCAGCCGATCGCGAATTTCCAGGCGATTCAATGGAAGCTGGCCGATATGGCCGTACAGGTTCAGGCGGCCCGGCTGTTGATGCTGCGCGGCGCTTGGCTCAAGCAAAGCAAGCGCCCCTTCGAGGCCGAAGCCGCGATGGCCAAGCTCTTCGCCAGTGAGATTTCCAGCCGCGTCACCAACGCCGCGGTGCAGGTCTTCGGGGGTTATGGGTACATCTGTGATTATCCGGCGGAGCGATTGCTGCGGGATGCGAAGATCACAGAATTGTATGAAGGCACCAGCGAGATTCAGCGGCTCGTCATCGCGCGAAAGCTGCTGAATGAACCGGCCTGGGCAACGCAGCAGTAGTTCCCGGCGCTATGATCTAATAGAGGATTTCTGATGAGTAAGCACGCATACATTGTCTCCGCAAAACGCAGCCCCGCCGGAAAATTCCTGGGCGGGCTGGCGCGGCTGAGCGCGGCTGCGACCGGCAGCCAGGTGCTCAAGGCGCTGCTGACTGAGACGCGCGCAGCGCTGAGCGCGATCGACGAAGTGCTGATCGGCCAGGTAATACAGGCTGGCGCCGGGCAGAACCCGGCCCGGCAGGTGGCGCTCGCCGCAGGAATCCCCGACACCATCTCCTGCTGCACGATCAACAAGGTCTGCGGCAGCGGGCTGCAGTCGGTCATGTTCGCGGACCAGATCATCCGCGCCGGCGACGCGCGGCTGATCGTGGCCGGCGGCATCGAATCGATGAGCCAGGCCCCGTTTCTCTGCCGCGAAATGCGCAGCGGGAACAAATACGGGAATGTCACGCTCACCGACGCGCTTCAATTCGACGGGCTCACCAACATTTACGACGGCGAGCTGATGGGCCAGATCGGCGAAGAGACCGCGACCAAGCTGGGGCTGACGCGCCGCGCGCAGGATGAGTACGCCGCGCTTAGCCATCAGCGGGCTGCAAAGGCCGACGCGGCGGGGCATTTCAACGCCGAGCGCTGCACGATCGAAATCCGCGGCGCGAAGGCGCCGTTCGCGGCGGACGAGACGGTGCGCGCGGAGGTCACCGCCGATGCACTGGCGTTGCTGCGGCCGGTGTTTCGCGAAGGCGGCACGATCACGCCGGGCAACGCTTCGCCGCTCTCGGACGGGGCGGCGATGCTACTGGTCGCGAGTGAAGAGGGGCTCAAGCACTGCAGCGGCGCCGGCCCGCTGGTCCGCATCGTCGCCAGCGCCACCGCGGGTGGCCCGCCGCGCGAGCTGTACCTTGCGCCGATCAAGGCGTGCCGGATGGTGTGTGAGAAGGCCGGCTGGTCGCTGCGTGATGTGGGCCTCTGGGAGCTGAACGAGGCCTTCGCGGCGCAATCGCTGGCGTGTCTGCAGGGCCTGGAGCTGGACCGCGAGAAGGTCAACGTGAACGGCGGCGCGATCGCACTGGGCCACCCGCTGGGCGCCAGCGGGGCGCGCGTGCTAACGACCCTGGTGCATGAGATGAAACGCCGCAAGGTAAGCAAGGGTGTTGCGTCGCTATGCCTGGGCGGCGGGAACGCGGTAGCGCTGGCGGTCGAGGCGGTGTAGCGCGTCGGTTTTGGCCGATCGGGGTTTGCCTCCGGCGTTCGATCTAGCCGGCGGCTTCACTGTTGGTTCTCATGCGGTCACGTGCTGCAGGTTGTCGGCTTCAGCCGACCGGCTAAGCGCAGAAGGTTGCCTTCAGTTTGCCGGGCATTCACTGGTGGTTCTCATTCGGTCACGCGTGCCGCAGGTGATCAGCTGAAGGCGACCGGAAACGACGCGGGGCCC
>CAZHTF010000007.1:21477-53747 GCA_964535305.1 uncultured Planctomycetales bacterium
CGCACCGGCCCGCGGGTGTTGCAGTGTCGAACGTCCGACCCGCGCGATGCGCGAGTCGCCGAGTCGAATCTACGGCACGATCACCGTGTCGGTATTCGTGGCGGCGCCCTCGTTATCCACCGGCTTCTTGCCGAGCAGGATCTGGGCAATGTTCACGTAGTCATCCTGCATGGTGTAGATGTTGTCGTTGTTCACGCCGATGATTGGCGTCCGAGCGAAGTCGGCGTGCCCGTCAACATACAGCACATTCTGGCCTTCGCCGTTGTGGTTCTGGCTGTTGTACGGCCGCCAACGATCGTTGGAGACCGCCAGGATCGCCTGCAGCGTGGTTCCGAACGCGCCGGTGGTCGGCGGGTTCAGCGTCGTCACGGCCACGTCGGGCGTCCAATTGTCGGCCGAAGCGGTGCCGCCAGTGAAGTACGGACCCTTGTCGGCGTTCACTGGCATGCGCGTATCGAGACTGACGCGCGGCTTGCCGCGGCGCGAATACGGGATCTGGTACCCGTAACTGAGCTGCGGGTAGCCCTTGAAGTCGTAGCGATTGGTGCCGGGCAGCGCGGCCTGATCGGTCGTGCCGCTCTTGTTGCGAAGATCGTCATCCGCATCGCCCGAGCTGGGGCAGATGAACAGGCCCGGCGTCGAGCCGCCGCCGATCACCAGCAGGAACATCGAGCGGCTGGGATGGCTGCGGTTGCTGCCGGTGGTGACGGTGGTCGGCTGGGTGGGCAGCGGGTTGGTCGCCAGCGTGCCGACGAACTGCACACCGGTCTGCCGGGCGCCGGCGATGCCGGTGCCGGTGCCGAAGTTCGGCACGTGGAAGTGGATCGGGAACCACTCCGTGTTGTCATTTGCGTAAATATGCTCGCCCTGCCCGACGCCCCGCAGATTGGATGCGCAGACGGCTCGCTTGGCGAGCTCGCGAGCGCGTGACAAGCTGGGCAGCAGGATCGAGATGAGCAGCGCGATGATCGCGACGACCACGAGCAGCTCGATCAGCGTAAAGCCCTTACTCCGTCTCACGATGAGACCTCCTCGGCGCCCACATCAACTGGTCCCGGTCCGTCAGCCACGACAACCGGCTGGGACAGTACGCATGATAGCTGCTTGACGCCGCGTTATGACGTCTATGAAAGACGCCGGCAGCGCGCAGCATCGAGACCGACGCGCGTCACATGCACCCCAACACGGAGCACACATCACAGGGTTCGTGTGGGCACGAACCCGCGCGCGATTGTCAACAATTGTCTGCAACCTCACTAACGCGGAGGACGTACGGAAGGAGCGAGAGCAGGCGGACGGGCGATGGCGACGGTCGCATCAAGAACCAATCGGTATTCAGGTATAATAGCGTCTATAAACTCGCCAATGTCAATCCTGCCTGTTCAAACCTCCAATTAAATAGAATACCTCCGGCGGGCTGACAGTCAAGCCGATCTGCCGAATAGTTCGCCGGGGCAGATTCGCGCGCCGCGCAGCCGCTTCCGGGCGCGGACCGCGGAACTATCGCTCGCCCTCGAGCACGTCGCGCAGCACCTCCGGCTCGGCCCGGCCAACGCCATCGCGTTCCGCGGCCATCAGCGTCGGGGCGAGGATTGCGCCTTTTTCCCCATGCCGCCGCCGCTCCTGCGACAGAATCTCCAGTCCAGCGACGTCGACCGCCAATGGGTCGAAGCCGGCGATCACGCCGCCGTAGTCCACCAGGTCGCCTTCGGTCGCGTCCGGTCCGTTCCGAATGACGATTCGGAGCGCGTTCACAAGGTTCAGGCAGAGTCGCGAGCTGATTTCCGGGTGGCCGATGATCTGGCCGACGTACGGCGCGCAGCCATTGGCATGACAGCGGGCCGGGTGGCGGATGACGGCGTGCGAGACATTCTTCATCGCGCAGCTCATGCCGGCCACCTGGTGCGTTTTCAGAAACGGGACGTTGATCACCGCGTCCGCCTCGTACCAGTACGTCGCGACCGGCTGCGACTGGTCTGCGACCGGAATCGCGCGGCCCCAGCCTTCCGCCGCCGTGCGCGTCCCGTGCTCGCGACCCGCGGCCGGCCCGCCTTCGACGATCGTCACGTAGCTGAGGTCATAGCCCGCGAGCTTCAGCCCGCGCAGCAGCGCGTCCGCCATCGGAACGGTTGACTGCATTGCATCGGCGGCGACGCCGTTGAATTTCAACACGATGTGCTTGGCCGAGCCAAGAATCGCGCGCCAGGCGTCGCTGGGCGTGCCGGCGTGCGTCAAGTGCGTCACCGCACCGTCCAGCAGCCGCGCCAGCATCCGCGCATCGATCGTCGAGCCGCGCAGCACGCGGCTGGAGCGCATTTCGACCACGCGGGCCGCGGACGGGTGTTGCAGCCACCAGGGCGCGCTGGGCCGATTCGCGGCGGTCTGGGATTTCGGAACAGCCGGAGTATCCGCCGCAGCGCTCGGCGGGCTCGCTACTTCGGCTGGCGTGTGCGCGGCGTCGCGACGGGAAGCGGGCGGCGTGTGTTGCGCGCGCAGCGTCGGCGCCAGCGATCCGCCCAGTGCCGCCGCGGCGGCGCGCAGCAGCGCCCGTCGCGAGAGCTGCGCGGTGCAATCTGTTTTGCCCGTGTCGTGCGCCATTGTTACTCTGTATCGGATCGGGTGGATTTCAAGTTGACGAGGTGACGAATGCCGACGCTCGCGGAGCGGCTGGAACAGCATCGCAGCCAATTGCTGCGGCATGGTCAGGAGCACGTGCTGGCGTACTGGCCGAAGCTGGATGCGCAGCAGCAAGCGCAACTGCTGGACGACCTTGACCAGGTGGACCTGCCGCGCTGCGCGCCGCTGATCGAGCGCTACGTGCTGCAGCGGCCGACACTGCACGTCAGCGGCAAGATCGCGCCCGCCGAGGCGCTGCCGAGCACGCCCGAAGCGGAGCGCGCGGCCCTCTATCAGCGGGCCCGCGTGCAGGGCGAGGCGCTGCTGCGCGACGGCGCGGTCGCTGCTTTCACTGTAGCGGGCGGGCAGGGCACTCGGCTGGGCTACGACGGGCCCAAGGGCGCCTACCCGATCAGCCCGATCCGCAACGCCAGCCTGTTCCAACTTTTCGCGGAGTATCTGCGCGGCGCGGGGCGGCGCTACGGGCGCGTGCCGCGCTGGTACATCATGACCAGCCCGTCCAATCACGCGCAGACCATCGCGCTTTTCGAGCGGGCCGCGTACTTCGGCCTGGCCGCGGATCAAATCTTCTTCTTCCCGCAGCGGCAGATGCCGACCTTTACGCACGACGGCAAGATCGGACTCAGCGAGCCGCACCGGCTGGCGCTCTCGCCCGATGGGCACGGCGGAAGTTTGCACGCGCTGCGCGTCAGTGGGGCGCTGCAGGACATGCAGCGGCGCGGGATCGACTATATCAGCTATTTTCAGGTCGATAATCCGCTGGTGCGCTGCGTCGATCCGCTCTTCCTCGGGCTGCACGCGCTTTGCGGGTCGCAGATGTCAAGCAAAGCCGTGACCAAGCGCGATGCGCGCGAGCGCGTCGGCGTCTTCGCGCGCGTCGACGGCGCGCTGCATGTGATCGAATACAGCGATCTGCCACAGGAGCTGAGCAGCGCGCGGCAGGCCGATGGTTCGCTGCAGTATTACGCCGGCAGTATCGCGATCCACGCTTTGGATCGCGCCTTCGTCGAGCAGCTCACGGCGCCCGGCGCGGCGGCGTCGCTGCCGTGGCACCGGGCGGACAAGCAGGTGCCGCTGCTCGAGCGCGGCGGGCAGCGCAGCAATCCGAGCGCGCCGAACGCGGTCAAGCTCGAGCTGTTCGTGTTTGACGCGATCCCTTTGGCGCGCAATCCGTTGGTATTGATGACGCCGCGCGAGGAGGAATTCTCGCCGGTGAAAAACGCCGAGGGCGAGGATTCGCCCGCGACAACGCGGCGCGACCTGGTGCGGCGTGCGGCCCGCTGGCTGGCGCATGCGGGCGTGCAGTTGCCGCTCGATGCGCACGGCGCGCCGGCTGCGGCGCTCGAGATCAGTCCTGCGCTGGCGCTGGACGAAGTCGATTTGCGCGAGCAGCTCGCGCGTCGACCGCTTTCAAATCTGGTTGGGCCGCTGCTGCTGGCGCCGTAGCGCCGGGCCGCATGGCCGTTCTTAGCAAGGCAAGGCCGTCATGACCTCAACGCAGCCAGAGAGCGCAATTTTCTCGGCCGAGGAGCTGTACGAAGCCTGGCCCGTGTTGCTGGACGAAGATCGCGTCGAGGCCTTCCGGCTGTTGCCGCGGGTTGATGCCGAGGAGCTGTTCTTTCGCTTGAGCTCGCAGGATGAGGCGGCCCTGGTGCTGGCGCTTCCGCCGCCCGAGCGGCGCTCCTGGCTGCGGCTGCTGCCGCCAGACGATGCGGCGGACGTGCTGCAGGTGATCGAGCCGCCCGAGCGCGAGGCGATGCTGGCGCAGCTCGACGACGCCACCCGCCGCGAGGTCTCGGCGCTGCTGGCGTACGACGAGGACCAGGCCGGCGGGCTGATGAACCCGCGCTACGCACGGCTGCGGCCGGACATGAGCGTCGACGAGGCCATTTCTTATCTGCGGCGGCAGACGCGCGAGAATATCGAGACCATTTACTACGCGTATGTGATCGACGCGCAGCAGAAATTGTTGGGGGTGGTCTCATTCCGCGAGTTGTTCGCGGCGACCGCGGACAAGCGCGTCCGCGACGTGATGCACAGCGAGGTGCAGACCGTTCCGGAGCAGATGGACCAGGAGGCGGTCTCGCATCTGTTCGCCGTGCACGACCTGCTGGCGCTGCCGGTCGTCGATAGCGAAGGGCGCATGAAGGGCATCGTCACCGCCGACGACATCGTCGACGTGGTGAAGGAAGAGGCCACTGAAGACATCCAGAAGATCGGCGGCATGCAGGCGCTGGATTCGGCGTATCTACAGGCCGGCGTGACCGAGATGTTCCGCAAGCGTGTCATCTGGCTGATGGTGCTCTTTCTGGGGCAGACGCTGACGCTCACCGCGATGAGCTACTTCCAGGCCGAGATCGAACGCGCCGACGTGCTGGCCCTTTTCGTTCCGCTGATTCTCAGCAGCGGCGGCAACTCAGGCTCGCAGGCGTCAACGCTGGTGGTGCGCGCATTGGCGCTCGGCGAACTGCACCTGCGCGACTGGTGGCGCGTCTTCCGGCTGGAGATCACGGTCGGGATGGTGCTGGGCGCCGTGCTTGGCGCGCTCGGGCTGGTGCGCGTCATCGGCGGACACTATGTGCTGCAGGCCAGCGGCGCAGCTGGCTTCGGCGAGCACTACACGTTGATCGCCAGCGCCATCGCCATAAGCGTCGTTGGCGTAGTCATCTGGGGCACGCTCATCGGCGCGATGTTGCCGCTATTCCTGCGGCGCTGCGGCGTCGATCCGGCCAGCGCCTCAACGCCGTTCATCGCCACATTTGTTGATGTGACTGGGATCATCATTTATTTCAGCGTGGCGACGATCGTGCTGCGCGGCACGCTGCTCTAGCGCCGGGCGGCCAGCGCGGCCGCAATCCAGGCATGCGTAGCGCGATGCGGCAAGCGTCAGCGGGGCAATCGGCCACTCAGGGCGCGTCGAGCGCCATCGGCGCCGGCGGCGTGCGCACGCGGTACTTTTCAATCAATTCCCGCAGACGCGGCTGGGCCGGGTCGAGCTCCAAGCTGGTGTGCCAGGCGTTGAGCGCCTCTTCGCGCAGCGCCAGCTCAGCCGGCTTGGCCAGGTGCAGCGTCATGTTGACCACGCCCATGCCAGCCTGGGCGCGGGCGCTGCGCGGATCGAGCTCGATCGCGCGCTTGTACGCCGCCAGCGCCTCGTCCAGCCGCCCTTCGCGCCACAGGCAGTATCCCAGGCGCTCGTGCGCTACCGCCGTGTCGGCCGCCAGCTTGATCGCGGATTCGAGCGTTCGGCGTGCGGCGGGCCAGCGCTCCTGATTGAGGTAGACGGTCGCGAGGTTGACGAGAATCAGCGGCTGGTTGGTGTCGAGCTCGAGCGAGCGCTTGTAGGCGTGAATCGCTTCGTAGAATTGCTCGCGGGCGTCGTGCGCGGCGCCGAGGTTGCTCCAGGCGAAGGCGTTGTCGGGCTCGATCTCGAGCGCCGTCTTGTAGCCGCTGATGGCGGCGTCGATGTCGCCGGACTGGTGCTGGGTTTGTGCCAGGCGCACCTGTGTTTCGAAGTGTCGCGGATTGATGCGGGCGGCCATGCCGTAGGCGCGGATCGCTTCGGTCAGGCGATGCAGCAGGCGATAGGTCTCGCCCAGTTCGAACAAGGGCTTGTGCTGAAACGGGTCGAGCCGCACGCCTTCCTCAAGCGCCTCGGCGGCTAGTTCGAGCTTGCCGGACTGTTTGAAGGCGTAGCCCAGTTCGCAGTGGGCCTCGGCCAGCAGCGGATCGAGCTGGATCGCCTTGCGAAACTCGGCGACGGCGGCTTCGAGCTGGTCGGCCTGGATCGCGGCGCGGCCGGTCTGCATGTGCGTGCGGGCCTGGTCCTGCGAAATGGCCTGGCAGCCGATGGCCGGCAGCGTCAGCAGCAAGAGCGGCAGCGCAAGTGACAAGCGCGGCGCGCCGCGAAGCGGGTGGAGCGGTTGAAGCGTGGGCACGCGCATGTTGCATATGTACTGGCGTGCGGCTGCGTGCGTCAAACTCCGAACATCACGGCAAAAGAGAGTATCGGACGCTCGTGCCGCACGGCGCGCCAGTCACGCGGCTGGCGCTCGCGCTGCTTGGAGAGCCGCACGAGCGCTGCGCGGCGCGCCCCGCATTCGCGGCCTGACGCGGCACGCGCGCGGCGCGTCCGGCGCAGTGCTGCGCCGCGCGAGTGTTCTGTTTCTGTGAAAGTGGGCTGCGCGGCTGGACGCGCGACCCGCGACCATCTACTTTCTTGCCAGTCCGCGACGCCCGCGGTGCGCGGCGTGATTAGCTTGAGAGTGCGATGCCAAAGATTGTCATTGACGGAAAGCCGGTGGAGTGTCGCGACGGGGTGCCCGTGCTGCGGGCCGCGCTGGAAGCCGGCTTCGAAGTGCCGCATTACTGCTATCACCCGGGCCTGTCGATCGTGGCGAGCTGCCGGCTGTGTCTAATGGAAATGAAGATGCCCGACCCCAAGACCAAGGAGCTGGTCTGGTCGTCGCGGCTGGTGCCTTCGTGCCAGACGCCGGCCCGCGAGGGCATGGAGGTGCGCTTCAATTCCGCGAACGTGCGGGCCAGTCAGAAGCACGTGATGGAGTATTACCTGCTCAATCACCCGCTGGATTGCCCGGTGTGCGACAAGGCCGGCGAGTGCTACCTGCAGGATTACACCGAGTCATTCGGCAGCGGCTCGTCGCGGATGGTCGAGGACAAGCACAAGAACCCCAAGAAAGACATCGGCACGCACACGCTGCTCTACCAGGACCGCTGCGTGCTCTGCACGCGCTGCGTGCGCTTCACCGACGAGATTGCAGGGCAGGGCGAGCTGACCGTCGTCGATCGCGGAAACCGGGCGGAGATCGACGTGTTTCCCGGCGTTCCGCTGGAAAACAAGCTGCAGGGCAACGTGGTCGACCTGTGCCCGGTCGGCGCGCTGCTCGATAAGGACTTTCTCTTCAAGCAGCGCGTCTGGCTGCTGGAATCGACGAATTCGGTCTGCCCGGGCTGCAGCCGCGGCTGCACGATTGAGATCGACCACAACGAACAGGGCGTGCATCGCCTGCGGCCGCGTTTCAACGAGAAGGTTAATGAGTGGTGGATCTGTGACGAGGGCCGCTTTGGCTGGAAATACACGCAGCAGAAAGATCGTCTGAACCAACCGCGCCAGAAAAGAGCCGGGCAGTGGGAGCCGCTGCGCTGGGAGGACATTCCCAGCGTGCTGCGGGCGCGCTTCGCGCAGGTCGGCGACGCGCTCGCCGGTGTGCTCAGCCCGATGCTCAGTTGCGAGGAAGCCTGGCTGCTGGCGACGTTCATCCGTGGCATCGCGCCGCGCGCCACGCTCGTGTGCGGCTTCGTGCCGATCATCGGCAGCGACGAGCGCTTCCGCAAAGGCTTCACGATCAAGGCCGAAAAGTGCCCCAATCGCCGGGGCGTCGAGCGGATTCTCGAGCATTTCGGCGGTCCGCAGCTCGGCTTTGACGAATTCGTCGGCAAGCTTGGTCAGGGGGCGTTTAAGGCCGCGTATCTGACTGGCGGCTATCCGCGGCCATGGGTCAGCGACGCGCTCGCGAAGGCCGCGTCTGCCTGCCCGTTGCTAGTCGTGCACGATCTGTTCCCCTCCGCGCTCGACGGGCCCGAAGCGATCCAAATCCCGGCGGCGACTTGGGTTGAGCGCGAAGGCTCGTTCATCAATGCCGACGGGCTGCTACAGGCCTTTGAGCGGGCGCTTCCGCCGCTGGAGGGCGTGAAGGCGGATGGGCAGTTCCTGGCGGAGCTGGTGGGCGAGAGCGGACTGTTCCGCGCCAGGCGCGTTCGAGAGAAACTGGCCCAGGCCATGCCGGAGTTCGCGCAGGTTTTTGAGCCGCGCCGCGAGCCGGCGCATGCGCACTAGTCGACAGGATTGAGGCCGCGATGTTTGGATTGACGCTCGAATCCGCGACGAATTTCGTGCAGTGGTTCTTCGCCACGCAATTCACGTTCTCGATCTTCATGCTATTGGTCGGGCTCGGCATGATCGCCGGCGCCGCCGCGCCGCTGTGCATTCTGGCGGAGCGCAAGCTGTCGGCGTACATCCAGGACCGCAAGGGTCCCAACCGTGTCGGGCCGTGGGGCGTGCTGCAGCCGCTGGCCGATGGCGTGAAGTTCATTCTCAAAGAGGACATCACGCCGGCGAACGTGGACAAGCCGCTGTTTCTGCTGGCGCCGTGCATTGCGATGGGCATCGCACTGCTGGGCTACGCGGTGATTCCCTGGGCCGGCGAAATTCATATGCCCTGGATGCCCGCCGGCCAGACCGTCAGCACGCAGGCCGTCAGCATCGATGTCGGCTTTCTCTACATGATGGCGGTCGCGTCGCTGGGTGTGTACGGCGTGGTGCTCGCGGGCTGGGCCAGCAACAACAAGTACTCGTTCTACGGCGGGATGCGGGCCACGGCGCAAATGCTGAGCTACGAAGTGCCGCTCGGGCTGGGGTTGCTGGCGATCGTGCTGGTGCACGGCAACCTGCGGCTGGAAGTGATGGTGAACGAGCAGGCCGCCAGCGGCGTCTGGAACATCTTCCTGCATCCGCTCGCGTTCATCCTGGTGCTGATCAGCGCGTTCGCCGAGACCAACCGCGCCCCGTTTGACCTGGCCGAAGCCGAGCAGGAGCTGGTCGGCGGCTTCCACACCGAATACAGCGCGATGAAATTCGCCATGTTCTTCCTGGGCGAATACGCACACATGCTCACCAACAGCGCGCTGATGGTCGCGATGTTCTGCGGCGGCTGGCACCTGTGGGGCCTGACCAGCGCGGAAGACACCTCGATCCTCGGCGCGTGCGTCAAGTTCGGCGTTTTCTGGTTGAAGATCGCTGCGTTCATCGGGTTTTACATGCTGATCCGCTGGACCGTGCCGCGCTTCCGTTTCGATCAGTTGATGAAACTGGCCTGGCAATCGATGGTCCCGATCGGCATCGCGCTGATCGTCGGCCAGGCCGTGCTGGTGACCTACGGCTGGCAGCGCAGTTTCCTGGCGAACTTGACATTGAACACGGTCCTGGTGCTGCTGGCGCTGGCGCTGGCGTCGCGCAGCCGCGCGCCGGTGACCGGCCGGCAGGACAATCTGCCGGACGTCGACGTGCGGCCGGGCCAGGATTGGCGCCGCGAGCGGCTTGCGGCGGGCCGCTAGGCCGCGCCTGCGCGTAAACGGGAGATGCAACGTGTTGCGCGACGAAGAGATCATCATCCTCGATGAGCCGCAGCTATCGGCGGCGGAGCGGATGTATCTGCCGCAGATCGTCTCCGGCATGCGGACCACGCTGCGGCACCTGTTCAGCAAGAAGAAACGCGACCAGACCACGTTGCAATACCCGGAGCAGAAGCGGCAACTGCGAGTCGAGAACTACCGCGGCGTGCACCGGCTCAATCGCGACCCGGACGGGCGCGTCGCGTGCGTGGCGTGCTTCATGTGCAGCACTGCCTGCCCGGCGCACTGCATTCATATCGTCGCGGGCGAAAGCCCCTGGCCCGATCGCGAGAAATACCCGGTCAAATTCGACATCGATGAGCTGCGCTGCATTTATTGCGGCATGTGCGAAGAAGCCTGCCCGGTGGATGCGATCGAGCTCACGCCGCACTACGAGCTGGTCGGTCGCTCGCGGCAGGAGATGATCTTCGACAAGGAGAAGCTGCTGCAGGTGTTCGACGAGACCAAGGACTTGAAGCCTCGCAAGAACCCCGCGGTGACGGACTACGGTCTGACGGGCGGACAGCCGCTCGAGATCGCGCGGCCCAACGCGCACGGAAAGATTTGAATGCGGCGGCGGGTTTGACGACGCGCGGTCGAGCCGGCAGGATTTGACCGTCGCGCTGGCCGCGCGACGGCCGGCTCGCTACACTTCGCCGCTCTTTCGGCGTCGAGGAAGCGTGGTACTCTGGATGGAGCGCTCCGCGGCGGTGTCGTGCCGACGCAGGGCGAATCGCAATGGAGCTTGGAGCGGTCTGGCTGATTGCGCTGCTGACGCTCGGCGGGGTCGGGCTGTTCCTGGCCATGCCCGGCGGGCGCAGCAACGCGCACCGCGCGGCGCTGGTGGTGCTGGCCGGGGCGGCGGCGGCGCTGCTGGGCCTGCTGCTGCCGCTGTCGCGCGGGCACAGCAGCGCCCCGTTCTTCGTGACGCTGTCGCTGGTGGGGCTGATCGCCGCCATTCGCGTGATCACGCACGCGCGGCCGGTGTATAGCGCGCTGTATTTCATCCTCGTGGTGGTTTCGGTCGCGGGGCTGCTGCTGCTGATGGATGCGGAATTCCTGGCGGCGGCGCTGCTGATCATCTATGCCGGCGCGATCCTGGTTACCTACGTGTTCGTGATCATGCTGGCGCAGCAGGGCAGTGAGCCGCCGCGCTGGGATCGTCAGGCGCGTGATCCGCTGCTGGGGATTGTGGCCGGGTTCCTGGTCCTGGGCGTGCTCAGTGCGCGGCTGTTGACGCCCACGATGTCCGCCGCCGGCAGTACGCCGGATGTGGCACTTGCCGCCGGCTACAGTAAACCGCTGGGGTTGGCGCTGTTCATGGACTATGTCGTTGCGGTGCAGATCGCCGGGGTGCTGTTGACGGCGGCGATGATCGGGGCGATCGCGGTTGCGCGGCGGCGTCCACATCAGTTGGCGGCGGAGGACGGCGAATAATGCTCTCAGCCTACCTCATGATTGGTGCGGCACTGTTCGTGCTGGGCCTGGTCGGCTTTGTCACGCGCCGTAACCTGATCATCATGTTCCTGTGCACCGAGCTGATGTTCCAGGGCATCGTCGTGACGCTGGTGGCCTTCGGGCGCTACCCGTTGGCGGGCATGCCCTCGCTCGATGGACAGGTCTTCGCGCTGTTCCTGCTTTCCGTCGCGGCGGCGGAAGCCGCGCTGGGCCTGGCGCTGGTGGTGCTGCTCTATCGCTTTGGCGGATCGCTGGATGCGGGCGGTCTGCGCAGCCTGAGGGACGAGTGAAAGCGTGAACATGCTGGCCGCCACAAGCGCCGCTTCGCTGGACATGACGCTCACGTCGACGCTGCCGTTCTGGCCGCTGCTGGGTGCGCTGCTTGTGGGCCTGGCGCTGGCGATGCGTCGCGGGCGTGAGCAGTGTCACTGGGCGGTTCTGGCGGGTGTGGCGCTTTCGGCGCTGCTGTCGATCTTGTTGTTCTTCCAGTATTCGCCGCCGCACGCCGCCGAAGGCGCGGCGCACGACGGGCCGACTTGGGTCGCGGGCGGGCAGCCGATCTCGGTGCAGCCCAGCGGGCTGACGCACGTGCTGTATCGCTGGATCAGCCTGGGGAACGGGCAGTTCATCGATTTCAACTTCTTCATCGACCCGTTGACAATCGTGATGCTGCTGGTCGTGACGATTGTCTCGACCATGGTGGTGACATACGCGGTCGGCTACATGCGCGATCATCACGGGCACCCCGAGCGCGGCTACGAGCGCTTCTTCGCGTTCCTGGGTTTGTTCGTCTTCAGCATGTGCATGCTGGTAATGGCCGGCAATTTCGCGCTGCTGTATTTGGGCTGGGAGCTGGTCGGGCTTTGCAGCTATCTGCTGATCGGCTTCTACTACGGCAAGCCCGAGGCCGCCGCCGCCGCAAAGAAGGCCTTCCTGGTCAACCGCATTGGCGACCTGGGCTTCGCGCTGGGCATTTTCAGCATTTACCTGTTCATGAGCCCGCACATCGGGCCCAACCAGAACCCGCTGGACTACGCGGTGGTCTTCGCGAATGTGCACTGCCTCGAGCCGTGGCAGGTCACGACCATCTGCCTGCTGCTGTTCTGCGGGGCGATGGGCAAGAGCGCGCAGCTCCCGCTCTACACCTGGCTGCCCGACGCGATGGAAGGCCCGACGCCCGTCTCGGCCCTGATTCACGCGGCGACGATGGTGACCGCCGGCGTCTACATGGTGGCCCGCTGCGGTCCGCTGTTCGCGCAGTCGCAGATCGCGCTGGACGTGGTGGCGGTGGTCGGGGTGGCGGGTGCGCTGTTCGCCGCCAGCATGGCCATGGCGCAATACGACATGAAGCGCATCCTGGCCTATTCGACCATGAGCCAACTTGCGTACATGTTCGTCGGCTTGGGTTGTAACGCGCCGGATTCCGCGATCTTCCACCTCTATACGCACGCGTTCTTCAAGGCGCTGCTGTTCCTGTGCGCCGGAAGCGTCATGCACGCCATGGGCGGCGTGATCGACCTGCGGCACTTCAGCGGACTGCGCGGCGTGCTGCCGCATACCTATCGGCTGACGCTGATCGGCTGCCTGGCGCTGGCGGGCTTCCCGCTGCTGGCGGGCTTCTGGAGCAAAGACGAGCTGGTGCACGCCGCCTTTGAACGGCATTGGCTTTTGGGCGCGCTGCTGCTGCTGACCGCGGCGCTGACGGCGTATTACACGTTTCGCATGTTCTTCCTCTGCTTCCATGGGCCGCTGCGGCTGCCCAAAGAGGCCGGTGAGCATGCTGACGATGTGCACGAATCCGGCGCGATCATGCTGCGGCCCAAGGGCGTCCTGGCGGCCGGCGCGGTGCTGGCCGGCTTCGTGGGCGTGAGCCTTTCGTTCTCGCTGGATAGCGCCTTCCTCGGTTTCCTGAAGCCGCACGGCGCGTTTCATCACTATCTTGAATCTAGCACGATTCTGAAGCCCGCGGCGCATCACGGCGGCGGCGCGTGGCTGATGTACGTCTCGGCGCTGATCGCGATCGGTGGCATCTTTGCCGCCCGCGCCCGCTACGGCGAAGCTCCGACGCGCGACCCGGACGCCGCGGCGCTGGGCGGCCTCTGGAATCTCTGGCACGCGAAGTACTACGTCGACGAGATCTACGACCGCGCCCTGGTGCGGCCGCTGCGCAGCCTGGGCGATTTCTTCTTCGCCAGCGATCGACTGGGGATCGACGGGCTGATCGCGGCGGTGGCGGCCGTGCCGCAGGGGCTGGGCCTGATCATGCGCCTGTTCCAGCAGGGCGCGCTGCAGGGCTACGCGCTGGGGATGGTGTTCGGAATCGGGCTGCTGCTGCTCGCGTGGCGCTGGATCGGCGCAACCGGCTGAGTTGAGGGAACATGGCGGCGTTCGGCTGTAACCTACTGATTCTGCTGCCGCTGCTGGCGGCTGTCGGCGTGTGGCTGCTGCCGCAGCGGCAAGAAGCCGGGGCGAAGGGCATCGCGCTGTGGGTGGGCTTGCTCTCCGCGGCGATTTCGATCGGGCTTTGGCTCGGGTTGCCGCTGAGCGGCGGCGAACTGGTCGGCGAGTTTGACCGCGCCTGGGTAACGCTGGGCGATGCGGAAACGGGCGGAGTGTCCATTCGCTATCACGTCGGCGTCGACGCGATCGCCGGGCCGTTGCTGGCGCTGACCGGCCTGCTGGTGCCGATCTCGATCGCCTGCAGCTTCACTGCGATCACGCAGCGCGTCCGCGAGTATTACGCCTGGCTGCTGGCGCTGACCGCCGGCATGTTTGGCGTGTTTCTGGCGCGTGACGTGCTGCTGTTTTACATTTTCTTCGAGTTCACGCTGGTCCCGCTCTATTTCCTGATCGGCATCTGGGGCGGGTCCGAGCGGCGCTACGCCGCCAACAAGTTCTTCTTGTACACCTTCGTCGGCAGCGTGATTACGTTCGCCGGTATCCTGTACCTGGCGGTGCGCTCGGCGGAGCTGGCCGGCAGCCGAATCGTCTCGTTCGATCTGCTGACGCTTTCGAATGTGGTGGGTCTGAGTTTTCACGAGCAGAGCTGGCTGTTCATCGCCTTGTTCTGCGGCTTCGCGATCAAGGTGCCGTTCTTCCCGCTGCACACCTGGCTGCCACTGGCGCATACGGAAGCGCCGACCGCGGGCAGCGTGCTGCTGGCAGGCATCCTGCTGAAGCTCGGGACCTACGGCTTCCTGCGCTTCAGCCTTCCAATGGCGCCGCAGGGCGCGGTGGCCTGGGCAGACGAGATGGCCCTGCTGGCGGTCGCGGGCATCATCTATGGCGCGCTTTGCTCCTGGGTGCAGCGCGACGTGAAAAAACTCGTCGCGTATTCGTCCGTCTCGCACCTGGGCTTCTGCATGCTGGGCATGTTCAGCATGCTGCCGGCTGGGCTCAGCGGCTCGGTGCTCTACATGGTGAATCACGGCTTGAGCACCGGCGCGCTGTTCCTTGTGGTCGGCATGATCTACGAGCGCTATCACACGCGCGATATCGACAAGATCGGCGGGCTGGCGCGGCAGATGCCCGTGATGACCTTCTTCCTGGTGCTGTTCACACTCTCGAGCATCGGGCTGCCGGGCTTGAATGGCTTCGTCAGCGAGTTCACCACGTTGTTCGCCGCGTTCAACTCGCCCGTGCTGAACACGCCCTGGTACGGGGCCGTCGGCGCGACCGGCATTCTGCTTGGCGCCGTGTACATGCTCTACATGGTCGGCAAGCTGCTGTTTGGCCCGTTGAACGAGCCGCCGCACACGCCCGACTTCTCCGCGGGTCTGACGCGTGATCTGACGCGGCGCGAAGTCTGGCTGCTGGCGCCGCTGGCGGCGCTGTGCGTGCTCCTGGGCGTGGCGCCGCGCGTGGTGACGGACACGCTGGATCCGGCGCTGAATTCAAAGATCCTGCCGCGCGTGGTGCACGCCGCGCGGCAAGCGCCGCAATACGCGGCCGGCGCCGCGGGCGCGGCGGCGACGTTTGCGGAGGCCGTTGCGCAGCCCACGGCGGCGGACGCTCGAAACGAAATCGCTTTGGGCGGGAGCTGGTCGGATGCCAACTGACGCGCTCTACGCGGCGCTCTCGATCTGGCCGCTGTTGCCGGAATTGCTACTGTGTGCCGCCGGCTGCACGGTGCTGCTGACCAGTCAATCGCGGCGCGCCGGCCTGGCTCGCGCCACGCCCGCGATCACGCTGAGCGCGCTGGTGCTGGGCGTGCTGCTGGTGCGCGGCTGGCGGCCGCTGCTCGCGCCTTGGCTGGGCCTGAGCGAGACGACGCTGGGCGGCGGGCTGGAGATCGGGCAATTCGCGGACTTCGTGCGGGTCAGCGCCCTGGTCTTGGGCGTGCTGCTCACGCTGGCGTCGTGGAATCTGCCATCGCAGCACGAAGCGGGCGAGTACTTCGCCATGCTGCTGTTCACCACCGCCGGATTGATGCTGGTCGGCTCGTCGGCAGACTTGGTGGTGCTCTTCATGGCGCTGGAGCTGGTGAGCGTGCCGACTTACATCATGGTCACGCTCAGCCGCAATCACCCGCGCGCGCTCGAGGCCGGCACGAAATACTTCTATCTGGGCGCGATGGCAGCGGCGGTGACGGCCTATGGCTTCGCGTTTATTTATGGCGCCAGTGGCGAGGCTTCGCTGCCGGGGGCGATCGCCGGCCTGAGCACGGCGCTTTCAGAGCCCGGAACGCCCGCGTATGTCTTCGCGACGATCGGCATTGTGCTCTCGATTGGCGGGCTGCTGTTCAAGCTCTCGGCCTTTCCGCTGCATTTCTACGTGGCGGATGTGTACCAGGGCGCCGCGGCGCCGGTGGCGGGCCTGCTGGGCTTCGTTCCCAAGGCGGCCGGGCTGATCGCGGTGATCAAGATTGTGGAAGCCACCGGCTGGCGCACCGACTCGGGCGGGTTGTTCTGGCTGCTGTGGTGGGTCGCGGCATTGAGCATGACGGTCGGCAACGTGCTGGCGCTGATGCAGCAGAACGTCAAGCGAATGTTGGCGTATTCGGGCATCGCCCACTCGGGATACTTGCTGGTCGGGCTGCTGGCCGGGCCGGCAGCCGGCGGCATGCTCAGCGATGGCACGGCGGCGGCGCTCTATTACGTCGTCATCTACGGCATCGCCAACCTGGGCGCGTTCGTGGTGATCGGGCTGCTGCGGGTGCGCGGCGAGGCATGCGAATCATTGCGGGAGATTGCAGGGCTGCTGCGGCGGCATCCGGGGTTGGCGTGGCTGCTGGCACTGGCGATGTTCACGTTGATGGGGCTTCCGCCGACGCCGGGCTTCTGGGGCAAAGCGTCGCTTTTTGGCAGCGCGCTAAGCGTCTCGCAGGGTGCGGCGGGTGAATATCAAACGTGGCTGATCGCACTGGTGATCGTGGCACTGCTGAATTCGGCGATCGGGGCTGCATACTACCTGCGCGTGATTGCGGCGGTGCTGCTGCATGAGAATGACGAAGCGCCGCGAGCCGTCGCGCGCGAGGAGCAGCGCATGAGCGCGGTGCTGTGTGGCATGCTGCTGCTGATCTTCGCGGTCTATCCGAATGTGCTGCTGGACGCCGGCCAGGTCGCGACTACGCACATGCGCGGGTACTCGGTCGGGACGGCGCAACGCTTGCCCGACGCGCCCGCCGCCGCGGCGCTGCTCAGCGCCGATGCGGCGGACGCAGTCCGCGATTTTTCCACTGACGCTGGCGCTGACGATTCGGATGCGCGCGGTGGAGACGTTGCACCGTCGGCGAAGGAGACCGCGCCCGGCAGCGACCTAGCCCCGCCCAAGCCAGCTGCGGTGCCCAGTCGAGCGCACTGATCCGCACGGCATCCGCGCGGCCTACTCGCCGCGCACTGCCGATCGCTTGTGCGCTCAGTAGAAAAGCATGATTGCGCACGGCACGATCTGCTCGGGTTTCCCAGCGACTTGCCTTTCGAACTCGCGCAGATAAAGCGGCTGATTCGCGGACCAGCGTTTCGCGTCGTTGCGCAGCAACTCGCCCGCTTCGCCCAGGTTGCTCTGCAATTGCCGCGCGGCGAGCCCAAGCTGCTTGTCGACAAACTCGCCCGCCTGCTCGAGATTTTCGACGCTGTCGCGCTCGTGTGCGCGGAGCATGCTCGTCGTGGCGGCGATGTTGTCGATCCGCGCCTGCATGCGGTTCTGACTCAAGCGGGTCGCGTTCGTCGCCACGCAGCCCAGTGCCGCGGTCAGCAGCGGCAGCGCTGCGGACAGCCGCAGTGCTACGTGCCGGCGCGATTCACGGCGATATCGGCATGGCTGCGGATGATCGCGCACGTGCACAGTTGAGCCGCGTCTGAATCGCCTGCGAAACATTCGCAACATGTTACTCGCCAGGCGACGCGCAGTTGCGGCGGCGAGCCAGCGGGGCGCGCCCAGAAAATTCGTCGGGAGCGGTTGCATTTGAGAACGAGTGTTAATAGCATGCAACTTGTTCTGGTTGTTCGAACACATTCGCCAGAACCTGCGTTTCATAGAGGGCAGTGGGTCTTTGCAGCCCGGTTCTAGTTCGCTCTCGTCCGGGGCGGAGCGGGCAGTGCGTGGGTGTTGCGGCTGCCTCCGGAGAGAATGGGGAACGGGTTGGGACCGCTTCGGCAGGGCGGTCTCAACCTTGCTTTGTTTCTGGGCCACGCGTTGACGCTTTTTCGTCTCGCCCCGCCCGCGGCGTCTGCCGCGCGAATCACCTCCAAAGCTGCTGACACTGACACGCTGCAGCGTTCTACGCTGGCCGTGACTCCAACGGAAATCGCAGCAGGCACGTCGACGGGAAGGGCGGATACTCCAACGTATAGCGGCGAGCCCGGAAGTCTCCGGGCGAATAGCCCAACAGGGCAAGCACGTATTCGATCAGCGCTGAGTGCTGCTGCGAGTGCGGCGAGGGCGCACCCACCGCGATTTCCTCGGTCGTCAGCGCGAACGGCAGGCGGTCGCGCTCGTGTCGCGAGAGCCCCAGGTTGCCGAACACGAACGCCTCGGCGTTCAGGGCAAAGAGGCAATCGCGGTGCGCGATCACGTCAAACAGCAGCGTCTCAACCGGGGCGGAAATGGTGGCGAACAGCTCGCCGCTCTGATCGTGCTCGTCGGCATAGCGGCTTCCGATGGCCGGGTGCCGCGAGCCGAAGTGCAGCGTGAACGCGCCGGCATTGTTGGCCAGCGGGCTGGCGCCGAGCTCGTAGATCGTCTGCCCGTCCTCCTCGCTCATCAGGATCGGCGGTGCGTTGCGCGAGCAGAATGGCTGGAGCAGCATGGCTGGGTCTTTGCAGTCCGGGTCGAGCGGCAACTGGCCTTCCACGGGCTGCGAGTCGCGGCGATACGACTTGCGGCGGAAGAGCACCCAGCGCGCGTCGACCCGTATCCGCCGCAGCTCGACCCAGCCGCCGATCAGTGCGGCGGAGATAAAGTCCGGCTTCTCCGGCGCCGGCGTGAGGATGCTGACATTGACGCGCGTGCGGGCCTGCACGCCCCAGATGGCGCTGGCGCCGCGGAACGCCAGTTTACGGCTGCGGAGCAGCCGCTGTCGCGAATCGCTGGGCAGCGCGTCGGCGATCAGCTCCATCGAGGCGCGGTCGCCGGCGAGGCGTTCCTGGGCGTCGCGGAGCGCATTGAACGCGCGGCGTGTGGATTTCAGCAGGCCAGGTTCGACGCCGACGCGCGAAAGGGCCGCCAGCAGGATGTCGACCGCGGCCTCGCCGGGGAGCAACTGGACGACGGTGGCATGGTCCGTTGCCCGCGCGATGTGCGCAATCTTCCAGCTCAGGCTCTTGTCGAGCGTCAATGCGCGGCCCATCTGCTGCGGCTGGGCGGTCTCTGCCCCGGCCGCGCGCAGCGCCGCGTTCAGCGTGGATTGCAGCGTCGCAATCAGCGTTGTGAATTCCGCTGGCAGTCCGGTGCTCATTTTGTAGTTATCTGCGCGGCGGACGTGCGTTTCAACTGCAATGTGCCGCCAACCACGGCAGACCGCGCTCGCAAACCTCGCGCAGCACGGCCGGATACAGCTCGCGTTCGGCGATGCCGACGCGCGCGGCGAGCGTCTCGGGCGTATCGGTCGCGAGCACCGGCACGCGGCGTTGGGCCACAATCGGACCGTGGTCATACTGCTGGTCGACCAAGTGCACGCTGCAGCCGCTTTCGCGTTCGCCCGCAGCCAGCACGGCGGCGTGCACATGTCGCCCGTGCATGCCCTGCCCGCCGAACTTGGGCAGCAGCGCCGGGTGGATGTTCAGCACGCGGCCACGGTACGCCTCGGGAAGTAGCCACAGGCACAGGAACCCTGCCATGAGCACGAGCTGCACGTTGGCGCGGTCGATCGTGCGCGTCAGCGCGGCGGAGAACGCGGACGCGCTCGCGTAGTCGCGCTTGCGGACGATCTGCAGCGGGATGCCGGCCTCGCGCGCGATTGTCACGCCGCGCACGTCCGAGCGCGAGCTGACCACCTGAACCAACGCAAGCCGTGGCAGCCGGCCATCGCGGGTGGCCTCGATCAGGTTCGCGAGCGTGCTGCCGGCGCCGGAGATCAGCACGCTGGCGCGCAAGGTGGTGTCGGGCGCGGCGGGACTCACGCGGGGATTTTACGATCCAGGGCGGTGCGCGTCAGGGCGCGGGCGAGGCTTGAGTATCGTGCGCTGCGGGCGAAGCGGCTTGCGTGCCTTGCGCCGCGGGTTATGCTCGCGAGCTTAAGCGTGGGCGAGGCAGGTTTCGCGGGCGCGTTGACAGCGCCGTGCGTCGGGATCGCGGCCCGCATCGCCCGCATCAGATCGGCGCGACAAACGACCGATCAGGCTTGTACGAACGTGGGGTAGGCCATTGAATCTGCGAGATTTCGGAACGCAGGCGCGGCTGAGCGTGATTCTGGCGATCGCGGGCGCGGTCAGCGCCATCACGGCGATCGCGCTGATCGCGCGTAACTTTGACGCGACCACCTTCTGGGTCATTTACAACCCCAAGCGGCCGCTGGGCGCCGCTCTGATGGCGGCGCTGGCGGCGAGCGTCGTCGCGAGCGGGTTGGGCCTGTGGGCGGGCTTCAACAGCGCCGGGCAGCGGCGCAATCCGAATCCGCAGCTTTCCTGGACGGGCTTTTTCGCCAGTGCGGCCGCGATGACCGTGGCGCTGGGCGCGGCGATTTTCTTTGTGATCACACAGAACCCGCGCGGAGCCTGAGCCGCTGGTTGCCGCGCTTCAGCTCAGCTTTTCGACGCAGGTGCAGACCATCAGACCGCAGCCGGGGCAGCCACCGCTGAACTTGGCGATCGCCTTTTCGAGGTCGATGCCCTCGACGTTGGCGAGCGTGGTGAGCCAGGCCAGCACGTCGGCGAATTCGCCGGCGAGGTTCTTGCGGTCTTTTCCGTCGGCAATGGCGCTCGCCAGTTCGCCGACCTCCTCGACGAACCAGAGAAACGTCTTGGCCGCGCCGCGCTGGCGGTCATTGTGCGAGTACATCCGCTCGATGAGCTGCTGAAACTCGGCAATTTGCACAACGGCTCCCGGTCGCTTGCCGCCCGGGGCGGACCCGCGCGCCGCGCCCCGCGACGCAGCCTAGTTCAGAACCACGTTCGGCTGGCTCGGCGGGTTGGCCAGCAGATCAAAGAACGGCACAAACTCGATATTCACCACCGTCTCGCTGAACAGCTCCGTCAGCAGGAACAGCGGCGAGAAAATCACCAGCACCACCGCCTGCAAGCTGGCGACCACCGCGGCGTAGATCGACGCCAGGATCTGTCCGAGCACGATGGTGGAGAGCGTCAAGATCGCGGCCAGCGGCGCGATGAACAGCGAGAAGAGCGGGCTGAACACGGTGATGCGCACCGCGCGGTGATCGAGCTTGGTGGTCGCCGCGCCGGCGGTGCTGGGTGCTTCCAGTTTTTGCCCGGTGAGCTGCGTGACCAGGGCGGCGATCTGGGCCGCGGTCTGCTGCACATCGATATCGACGCTGAAATCCTGCTGCTGCGCGGTGGCGGCGTCGAAGATCTCGATCGTGGCGGTGATGCGCTGGGCCGACACTTCGTTGTACGTGACGTGTGCGTAGCTGCCGTCTGTACCCTGGATATGCTCGGGCCGGCCGGAGCTAAAGGTGATGAAGGATTCCTTACCGTCCGAGCCGCGCAGCACGATCGACTCGATCTCCTCGAGCCCGCCGCCGGCGCTGCGCGTTCCGAATACGAAGAACGCGCCAGGCGTAGCGCGGCCGAAGATCAGCAGCGGGTCGCCGGCGTTGTCGTTGATGAACAGCCCGGCGCGGTTCGGATCGCTGTTGACGGCGTCGTCCTCGCCGCTCTGCTGCAACTGGCAGCCGAAAGGCGAGATGATCAGCCCGAACAGGGTGAAGCCCCAGAGCCACTCTCGTGTGATTCCGCGGGAAATACGCTGCAGCATGGTCACTTGCCTCGCTTCTACTGCTGGGGTCTGAGCTGAATCTGCGTCAGGCGCACGCCATCCGTATTTGTGCTGATGGTCACGATCGAGGCCGCCTGGTAGCGCAGCAGCTTGTTGGCCTGCTCGAGCTGCTCGCCTTCGTAGGCCATGTTTGCGGCGGCGACGATCCCGGCCGTCAGGGCGGCGGCGAAGTTCTGGAATTGCGCGGCCTGAAGCGCGTCGGCGTGCTTGGCCAGGCCGAGCGTGGCCTCAAGCATCTTCTTGCCATCCGCGAAGGCCAGAAACCAAGCTTCGCGCGGCACGACCGCGGCGGCGCGCTTGTACTCGGCGTCGTTGCCCAGGCCGCCGTCGCTGGCGGGCCGCAGGGCCTGCTCGATCGCGGGCAAGCTGCCGAAATACGCGCGGTTCGCGCTGGTCGCCAGCGACATTCCGCCGATCGGCAGGTCATACACGGAAGTGCCTTGCAGGTCGCGCGAGGTGAGCATCGGCGTGAGCTGCAAGATCTTCTCGAGCGCGGCGCGGTCGCGATGGTCGATTGAGATCAGCATCCGCGGCGACTCCGGCCCGAACGGGCGCGAGAAGCCCAGCGACATCACCAGCGGCTCGCGCAGATGGTCGATCAGGTCGCGCTTCAGGTTGACGGTCTCCTCGCCCATCGGAACGGCTTCCATCGACTTGAGCGCCTCATCGGCGCTGTCCGGGTCGACCTGCCGCATGATCCGCAGCACTTCGTTCAGCAGGTCGCCGAGGTTCAGATTCACGGACGCGAAAACGGCCGCATCGGTGCTGATGTGCGCCGCGGGCGCGAGCTCGGCGTTTTTCATGCTGAGGATGCGGGCCAAGCCGACGCGTTCGCCTTCGAGCAGCAATTGTGCCTCGAACTTGCCGTCAAACTTGTCCGCGCCCAGCTGCAGATGCCCGATGATGCTGCGCATTCCGCTTGTGCCGAGCGCGTCCAGGTTGCGGGCGGCCTCGTCGCCGCCGAACTTGCGGGCGATCTCGAACATGCGCGGCAGGTTGATGGAGAACCGCGCGGCGCCGAGCGTTTCAAACTGTCTTGCGAATTGCTTGCCGTCCGGGCTGCTGGCCAGCGACTTGCCGGACTCGGCCACGCGAACGATTTCCTTCACCTCGTCGGCCGTCTGTGCCAGGATCAGTTGCGTGTCGGTCAGGTACATCGCGAGCTTAGGCGGCAGATTCTCGGCGGAAAAAATCTCGTCCGCCGCCGACTCGAGCATCTGCCCAAGCGGATTTTCGCCTTGCGACTCACTCTCCTCGGCCATTTCCTCCAGCTCGGCGTCGGCCTCCTCGTCGCCGACGTGCTCGTGCTCGCTCTTCGGGGTGCGCTCAAAATACTCAATGTTATGGCCGCCGAAGGCGACGCTCTCGGCTTTGTCTGCGGCGGCGCGGACCCGTCTTACGATCGCGTCGTAGTACTCGCGCATCAGCTTTGCGTCGCCCACCCCGGCGATCACGACCGGGTGCGGCGGCTCGGCTTCGGGCGCGTCCTGCGGCAGGGCCATGTAGAGCGCGAACGGGCCCGCGAAGGGATTCTGCATCTGGTCGGGCTGCTTCTCGAGTGCCTTGGCCAGGCGCTTGCGCAGGGTGTCGGCGAATTCGGCGAAGATCTGCGACTCTTTGGCGACCTCTTTCACGGCCGTATCGCTGAGCTGCGCGTATGCCGCGGTGCGCTTCCACTGCGTCCAGGCCTCGCCGACGTCCTCAATGCCGATGTAAACGAGCGCGTCCGCCGGTACCAGCGTGGCCGGGTCCTTCTTCTCGGCGTGTGCCAGTGACGACAGCAGTGCGAGAACGGCCGCGGCGCATCCCAGGTAGCGGAAAAGGTTCATCGATGCGTCCTTTCTTTGTGCGTCAGACATCGAGCGCTCTTCACGGTTTGATCGCCGGGCGCACGAGCGCCGGCGGCTCTCTTTTGGCTCTGGGCGGCGGCTGCAAGTAGCGGTAGCCGGCGCTAGAGGATTCGCTGTTGTAGGTGAAGGCGTCGCGATTGCGGAGGAAGTCGATCAGGTAGCGCACCGGGATGGCGAAGCCCAGCCCTTCGCCGCCCGTGATTTTCATGTTCGTCACGCCGATGACTTCGCCGCGTGAATTGAACAGCGGGCCGCCGGAGTTTCCCGGGTTGATCTGCGTGGTCGTCTGGACGTACGCCAAGCCGCCTTCGGCGCGGTTTCGGCGGCTGATAATGCCCTCGGAGACGCTGCGTTCGAGCCGCAACGGGTTGCCGATGGCGAAGACGGCGTCGCCGTCGCGGATGGCGTCGTCGTCGGCGAGATAGAGGATCGTCGGCTCGCGACCTTCGGGCAGCTTGACCTGCAAGATCGCCAGATCGAGGAACGGATTGGTCGCGACAATTTCAACGTCTTCGTACTTCTCGCGCTTGAATTCCGCGGCTGCGGCGCGAAACACGGTGATCGCGATGCGCGTCTCGCCCTCGATCACGTGAAAATTCGTGACCAGGTGGCCGGCGCTCGAAATGAAAAACCCGCTGCCGGTGCCCGTCGGCGACGACACCAGCACCACGCCCTCGCCGAAGCGCTCCGTCAGCTCCTTGACGCTGCGGGCCGGCAGGTCGGCGGTGCTGAAGATATCGCCGCTCTGCAGCCGCACGCCCGAATCGGGTGCCGACTGCCCGGTGTCGGTTTCGATGCTGCGAATGTGCTGTCGCGGTATGGCGAGCACATCGAAGCCCAGGTCGACCACGACGCGGTCCGGAAACTCGCGCAAAACCGGCGCGCGAATCGTGCGGCCTTCATTCAGGATGATTTCTTCGGACGCGGCGTTTCCGGTGAAAGCTGCAGCCAGAATTACGCCGATCCAGCCCTGTGCGCCAGTGCGCATGCGTGCGTCCTCTTGAAGTTGATTAACGAATCGACCGTATGCTATGTTCCCAAGAGCTCTTCGTACAACCCTGGCTGGCATGAGAATTGCCACCGCGAAATTGATCTTGACCCGGACGCGCGTTTGAGAAAGACTACTTTCGAAAAATGAACCTTGGGCCAATCTGGTTATTGACCATTTGGATCGCGGCCGCCGGTCCGTGGCTCTGCGGCTATGGCCTGTGTGGCCTCGCCGCGGCGGCCGATTCGGATGTGGCTCAGACTTCCTGCTGCCAGGCCGAGGATGATAGCGCCGCGACAGACGCCTGCTGCGGCAGCGAGCAGATCTGCGGCTGCCGATGTGCGACGAACGAAAGCGAAGGGCCGGCGGGGGGCTGCCGGCGCTGTTGCTGCTGCGTCGCGGCGTTGCCCTTCACGCCGCTCGCGCCCGAGATTTCTAGTCATCGCCATCTGACCAAGCTTCTGCGGTCACCCGCGCTGGCGGGCTTGCATTCGGCCGAGTTTAGCGCGTTTCTGCCGCGCGCGGCGTGCGCCGAGTTCGAGCGTGACGCCAGCCATCTCCAGATTCGAATCTGCGTCTGGCTGAATTGATTTCACCCCATTGCGGCGTTTCTGCTTGATGCGCGCGGCGCGGGTTGCGACGCGCGATCGCCGTGGCGTCCGCGGTGGATGCCGCGTTCGAAGAATGAACCGAATCGCGATGCGCGATTCGTCGAATGGAGTGAAGTCATGAAGAAGTGGTTGTTTGCTACGCTGGTTTGCCTCGCTACGGTTCCCGCCGGCCTGAGCGCCGCGGCGCTCAAGCCGCAGGCCGACTGCACTTGCTGCACCTGTGACGTGAATTGTGCGTGTGACAACTGCGAATGCTGCTGCTGCGGGGACGATTGCTCGTGCTGCGGCGCCGGCTGCTGCGGCTAGTCACTCAGGCTGATTCTGGCGGCGTCGAGTGATGACGTCGTCGAACGAAAACGGCCCGGCGCACCACGCGTGCGCCGGGCCGTGCTGTTTCATGGACCATCCATGCCGGTTGAGCCGCTAGCGGTCCCCATCGCTCGGCGGCTTCGGCGCAGGCTCCGCGCTGAGCAGCGACTCTACGCGTCGCGCGATGATTGTGTCGCGCTCGCGCGCGCGCCGCTCCATCTCGGCGGAAAGCCGCTGCAGCGCTTCCTGGATACGCCGCAGATCCGCCTCGACGCGCTTCAGTTCCGCGGCGCGCATCTGCGTCCGCAGATCAAACTGCTCGGTCACCTGTTGCCGAAGCTGCTCCCGCGCGCGCTCGCGCTGCGCATGGTCGGCCCCCTCGCCGGCGCCGCGGAGCTGGTCAGCGGTCTCGCGACAGGCCCGCTCAAGGTCACGATCCCGCTCACGCAGCCTCAGCATCTCACCATCCGGCGGGCCAAAACCCGGCCGACCTGGGGGCGGTCGCTCGCCCGGCGGCGGGAACGGCGGCCTACCCGGCCCGCCCAGCGGTGGTCGATGCCCACCGCGACCCGCCAAGCCCCGCAGCAGCGGCGGACCTTGCGGACCCGCGCCATCCAGCTCCGCGACAATCGAATTCGCGAACAGCTCCGCGAATGCCCCCGGATTCTCCAGCATCATCCGCTCGACGCGCTCCGCCAGATCCGGGCGGCGATCGCCCAGCACGCGCAGCAGCGCCCGCCAATCCTCCGGAAGCCCACTGTCGCCTGGCGGCGGCGGATGGCCAGCACCCATCCCCGGCCGCCCGCGTCCATCGGGCGGCGGCGGAGGTCCGCGCTCCGGGCGACCGCCGCGAAACGCACCCGGCGGCGCAGGAGGTGCACCCTCCTGCCCATCGCCAACCGCCGCGCCCGGCGGTGGCGGCAGATCGTCGTCATCCCAATCCGCAAGACTCAGCGCTGACAACCACGCGCAGGTCGCCAGCGCGCCGATCGAAATCCAAGTGTGTTTCATGACAACCTCTCATGCACGACATCCGTGCGAGTCCAAATCCTCAATTTGCCCGTGCCTTCGCGCGCACCGCGATCCCCCGCGGGAATGTCCCAATCGTCAAGCAGCGCGCTATCTTCGGCGAACATGCTTGACTCGACCGTGTCCAACCGCGCGCTGAGCGCCCCCAGTGCCGTTTCGAGCGGATCATCCCACTCCAACAGCGCCAGCGATGCGAGCAAGTCTGCCCGCTCCGCGCCGCTCAAGGCGGCCCGATCGCGCTGCGGCGCGGCGCTGGGCAGGTTCAACATGACAACCAGAATGCAGGCCGCCAGAAGCGCAAATGCAGCGCGCCAACCCGGACTGAGCGCGGGCCGCGGCAGCACCGCCGTGGAGCGTTGCAGCGCGCGGCGAGCAAAGTTCAGCGGTAGCGGGGCCGGCGCCAGCTCGCTCCGCAGCGCCGCGGTCAGCGCCGCGCTCTCGGCGAGCAGCGACCGGCAACGTAGACATTCGGCCAGATGCTGCTGCAGCTCGGGCTGCTGCGCCGGGTCGAGTTCGCCGACCGCGACGCGCAGCAGTCGGTCGTGATAAGGTCCGCAAACCGCCGGGAAATCGCCGCTCATGACGGAACCACCCTCAGCGTGCTGCGCAGCCGCGCCATGGCAGCATGCATCCGCGAGAGCGCCGTGCCCAGCGGAATCTCCAGCGTCTGCGCAATCTCCTCAAACGTCAGCCCGGCCGTGAATTTCAGCACCAATACCTCGCGCTGCGCCGCGGGCAACGATTCAACCGCCGATCCCAGCTCGCGTAGCGCCTCGGCCTGCAGCAATCCGTCGGCGGGCGCGTCGTCCGCGTTGCGCCGCGGCGTTTGCAGCGCGTGCTCCGTGATCGTGCGCTGCCGGCGCAGCAGGTCCAGGCACAGGTTGCGTGCGATCCGCAGCAGGAACAAATCCGGGCGCGGGCTGGAGCGCAACTTCTCGTAGTGCGTCGCGGCGCGTGCGAACGTCTCGGCCACGATGTCCTCCGCTTCGTCCTGTCGGGCATACACCCGCCGAACGTACGTCAGCAGCCGCGGCGCCATGTCACCGACCAGTTGGGCCAGGACCCTGCGCTGGTCTTCGGAGAGAGGGGTGCTCATTGGAACGTGGCTGCTCTTAAGATGAAGACGGCTGACGGCCGGCGTTATTTGGAGATCGGCTGGCGGGCGGCGCGGGATTTTCGAGCGAGCGTCAGGTGCGGGTCGAGCGCCATAACCATAGCCCCATTAAGAGGATCTGCGTGGCGACGATCGCGCGAAAGGCGATCTGGAATGACCGTTTGCGCGTCTTGTGCTGAAAAAGTCGCTGGCCCAGCAGCGCGGCCGGCGAACCGCCCAGCAGCGCCAGCGCGTGCAGCGTCATCTCCGGAACGCGGCGCGCCTGTGACGCCGCGGCGCCTTTGTCCCAGGCATACACCGCGAGCGTCGCGAGATTGACGGAAATCAGCCAGGCGCCGAGCGCCGGCACGCTGGCGCTCATGAGCACGGCGGTCAGCGCGATTGCCGCCGCGAGCGGCGCGATGCTGAGCACCTGAAATTGCATGCGCGCATTTTGCGGCAGGACATCTGGTCTGGCCAATAATTCGAGCGAATCCGATCATTTTGTGTCTAGGCGAGCGGGCACGACTCGTACCGCAAGGAGCACACGTCATGTTGCACAAGACGATCATTGGCTTGGCTACCGCGGCGGCGCTGATTCTCACCGTCGCATATTCCACACCACTGCAGGCCGGCGGCGAGCGCGATCCGGCGCTGCGCGACCCGTCGAACCCGTTCCCGGTCGAGCCGATTCTGATCTTCGATGTCGCCGGCTCATCCTTCATCGGCGAGACGAATCGCCACGCTGCGATCTACAACAATGGACAGATTGTCGCTTGCCGCAGCGGCGTGTTCGGCGTCGCGTCGGCGGTTCATTACGTGGACCCGCTGAGCGTGGAAACGCTGCGGCGGCAACTGATCGCGGCGGGCGCTATGACGCTGCCCGATCAGCCGACGCTGGTGACCGACATGCCGCTCACCACCGTCACGTTTTTCGCCAAGGGCCGCCCGCAAGCCTGCGCGAATACCTTCAGCTACTTCGTGCCCGAAAATGCCGCCGCGGCGGACCAGATCATCGCGACGTTTCTGGCAACTGCTGCGCCGAGTTTCTGAGGTGCGCAGCGCGGCGCGCGGTAGCATGCGTCCGGTCAAACAGAGAGCGGACGCATGCTGCGCGACGACTATCGAGCCTTCCTCGCGAATGAACCGACCGACGCCGCCGCGCGCCTGCCGGTGCTGAACAAGTACCTGGGCACCGTGGCGGCACAGGTGGCGCAGGCCGATGCGGAGCTGCTTGAACAGGCAATTGCCGCGGCCGGGCGCGCATTTGATGCAACTCGGCGGATGCCGGCATATGCGCGGCGCGACGTACTGACGCACGTCGCCGCGCGACTCGTCAAGCGCTCGGCGGAATTCGCGCATGTGCTGGCGATCGAGGCCGGCAAGCCGATCCGTGACGCGCGCGTCGAGGTCGAGCGGGCCGCCGATACCTTCCGCATCGCCGCGGAAGAGGCCACGCGGATCGGCGGCGAGTGGCTGCCGCTGGATCTCTCGCCGCGCAGTGCCGCGAGCGAGGGCATTCTGCGGCGCTTCCCGGTCGGCGTCTGCGGGCTGATCACGCCGTTCAACTTCCCGCTGAACCTTGTTGCGCATAAAGTCGCGCCGGCGCTGGCGGCGGGCTGCCCGTGGGTGCTGAAGCCGGCTTCCTACACGCCGATCTGCGCGCTGCTCCTGGGGGAGATTCTGGCCGAAACGGAGCTGCCGCGCGGCGCATTCTCGATTTTGCCGTGTCCGGCGGCGGCGGCGCAGCGGCTGGCGAGCGATGAGCGCGTGGCGCTGCTGAGCTTCACCGGCTCGCCGGAAGTCGGCTGGATGCTGCGCTCGCAGGCCGGCCGCAAGCGCGTCACGCTCGAACTGGGCGGAAACGCGGCCTGCATCGTGGATCGCGACGCGGATCTGACCTACGCCGCTGAGCGCATCACGTTCGGCGCGTTTTATCAATCCGGGCAGAGCTGCATCAGCGTGCAGCGTATTCTGGTGCACGCCGCCGCGTATGACGCGCTGCGCGAACTGCTGCTGGAACGCGCTGCGGCGCTGCGGGCCGGAAATCCGCTGGAGGAGTCGACCTTCCTCGGGCCGCTGATCTGCGAGGCGGATGCAGAGCGCGTCGAACGCTGGGTAAACGCGGCGGTGCAGGCCGGGGCGCGGCTGCTGTGCGGCGGGCAGCGCAACGCTGCATTTTATTCGGCGACGATTCTGGAGGACGTGCCCGCCGGGCAGGACGTGAGTTGTCGCGAAGTCTTCGGCCCGGTCGCGACGCTGCAACGATTCGAAGATTTTTCGCAGGCGCTGCAAATCGCGAACGACAGTCGATTCGGCCTGCAATGCGGCGTGTTCACCAACCGGCTCGAGCACGCGCTGCGCGCCTTCGAGACGCTCGAGGTCGGCGGCGTGATCATCAACGACGTGCCCAGCTTCCGCGTCGACAGCATGCCTTACGGCGGCGTGAAACTCAGCGGCTGCGGTCGAGAAGGCGTGCGTTTCGCGATCGAGGAGATGACCGAGCCGCGGCTCATGGTTGTGCGCCGCCGCTCAGCGGGCGAATCCTGATATTGCGGAACCAGACCTTGTCGCCATGATCCTGCAAGGCGATGTGCCCGCGCTTGCTGCGGCCGTAGCCGGGCATCTTGGCGAACTTGCTAGCGGCGACGCGGTTCGCCCACTCGTCGCTGCCGACCACGAACGAGGCCGTTTGCACGCCGTTCAGCCAGTATTCCACCCGCGGCCCATCGGCGACGATACGGACCTGGTTGTAAAGCCCGACCGGGCGCGTCAGGTCGCGCGGCGGCGCGTGCAGCGCGTAGTTCGCGCCGGCCGATGTGCTCGAGAGCTTGCCGTCGGCGTGCTCGGCATTGTCCAGCACCTGCATCTCGGCCCCGGTTTCCCAGACATGTTGATACTGCTGCCCCTCCTCGACACGGAAGAAAATGCCGCTGTTGCCGCCCGGGCTGATGCGCCACTCGAGCTCGAGCTCGAAATTGTCGAACGTTTCCTGCGTGATCAGGTCACCGCCGGGACCGACGCGCAGCAGCGCTCCGTCGCGCACGACCCAGCCGGGCTTGCCGTCGCGGGCCGGCACGCCGCTGCTCTTGAAACCGCGCCAGCCGGACAGGCTGGTTCCGTCGAACAGCAGCCGCCAACCGGCGTTGACCTGCTCCTCTGTCAGGGTGTTTTGCGGCGGGCCCGCGGGCCGCGGCAGCACCTGCCCGCTGCGATCGGTCGGCAACGCGAGCAGCGTGTACCAGGTTTCGGTGAACCAGGGCAGCTCGAGCTGCTCAGAGAGGCACGGCGGGAGGAGCCGCAGGTAGACCAGATGACCCGGCTTGAGCGAATCGATCTCGAGGAAGACGCGCATGCGGTCGCTCGAAACGCTTGCGGATTTCACCGGATAGGCCACGCCGTCACGCGTGGGAGCGGCAGGTCGGTCGGCCGAGAGCGAGAAGGGCCATTGCTCGATGTAGTACGACTCGGGCTCCCAGCCCGTATCCGCGAGCAGCGGCTTGGTGAACTCGATCTCCAGCCCGTTCGACATGCAGGAGACGTGCGAGATCTCGAAGATGGCGATCTGCTTGAATTTCAGGCCCTGTTCGAAGGGCTCGATGCCCGGGCCCGGCGGCGTGAGCTCGGGAATTGCGATGGCGAACGAATCGCCGGCCAGGCGGACCGCCGCGGGGTTGCCCGCGAGACCTTGCGTGAACGGCATGATGCAGCCCTGAAACACGCTGCCGGCGGGTTCGACGAATGCCCGCCAGACGCCGGCGCGGCCGTGGGCGCTGACGAGCATCTGGCCGCGCGGCTCGCGCTTGTCGCCCAGCGGCTGGATCGATATGCCCTTGAGCATCGCAGGATCGGGCGGCAGCCAGATGGCGGCGCCAGCGGCGGCGGGATCGGGCTGATGCAGGAACTTGAGGTTGCCATACGGGAAGCCGCGCAAGTCGCGCGCGATGCGCGGGCCGCGTTCGAGCGTGACCAGCTCATACGCCGGGTGTACGCCCGCGACCGGCCGGCCGTCGCCAGCACGTCCGCGCCGCAACGCGGGAATGACGCGCTTGGGACCTGGGGCGGTCTGGAACGCGCCCGATTCGTGTGTGAGCAGCGCCGCGGGCAGCAAGCTGAAATCGCCGGCGCCCGGCGGACGCCAATGCAGCTCCAGGGCTTCGCCGCCGCCGACCTCGAAGTGCTCGACGCGCAGCGCGTGCTCGCCGGCGTCGAGCGTGATGCGGCCGTCGAGCGGTGTCGGGCCGTGCAGTCCATCGTGGTCGACGACCAGCGTGCCGTCAATCCACAGGCGGCTGCCGTCGTCGCTGATTAAGCGGAACTCGTAGACGCCCGGCGTCTCGATGCGGATGAAGCCGTCCGCGTACGTCAGAAAATTGTCAACAAAGCCGCCAAATTCGCCTGTACCGTAGCGCAGCGTCGGCACGATCGCGACGTCATTGGGGGCCTGTCCAGCGGCGAGCTGCGGCAACGCGCTGACGCTCTGCTCGAGCTGATAGAAGCGTACCAGCAGCCCCGCGCCGCGCGCTGCCGCGGGCGCGGACTGCGGCTCAGCGGCGCCGAAAGGGCAGACCACCGCCGCGAATGCCGCGGTGAGAATCATCCGTGTGAAACGGCGTGCGGACCGATCGTGCATCGTGTGTTTCCTCAATCAGGCGTTGAGGAATCACTTTAACACGAGTCGCATTCGTGGTGCGAGCGACGCCGCTGCCCGC
>CAZHTF010000007.1:53757-79176 GCA_964535305.1 uncultured Planctomycetales bacterium
GAGCTGCGTCGGCTACGGGCAGCTGGCTCCCCACGCGCCCAGCAGAATGCCCAGGTCCGCCGGACCGGTCTGCAGGTCGCCGTCGACGTCGCCGGCGGCGCTGGTCTCCCAGGCGCCCAGCAAGATGCCGAGGTCGCCGGGGCCGACGGTTTGGTCGTTGTCTAGGTCGGCCTGCAGCGTGCAGCCGGACGCGACCTGCACGTCGATCGTCAGCGTCAGGAGTTCCGTGCCGGCACCGGGCAGGTTTTCATCGCTGCAGTTGATGCTGGCCTGCTGTGAATACGTGCCGGCGCTCAGGCCGCTGGTGTCGAAGCTGAAGTTCAGCGTCGCGCTGCCTGCGCCGATGCCCGCTTGCAGCCCGGAGACAAACGCGAAGGGCGCGGTCAGTCCGGTGACGGAGTCGACGTCGAGCAGGGCCTGGTTCGAGTCGAAACCGCGATTGAACACACTGGCACTGATCGTTTGCACGCCAGTGTCGGCGGTGTAGTTCAGCGCGAGCGTGGCGGTGTTCAGGTCGGCGCTGCTCGAGAGCGACGCATTAGAACGCCGTACGACGTCGCCGATGATTGTGAGCAGTTCCTGCGGCGGCTCGGCGGCCTGGCTAGAGGTGCTGACCGTGACCAGTCCGGCGAGCGCGCCGACGCTGGCGGTGTTGATCGCGAGCGTGTGGACCGCGGGCGCGCTGAGCGCCGCGCGTGTGCCGGCGAAATTTCCGCTGACGACGCCGGTCGAGGTCAGCGTGTAGTCCAGTTCGTCTGCGCCGCTGGCAACCAGCGCGCTGGCGGCGTTGTTCACGGTTGCGTCGACACTGACCAGCGCGTTCTGAATGACGCGGCCGAAGCTGGTCGGCAGGTTCGCGTCCAGCTTGGCCGGCACCTGGTATTCGACCACCACCGGCAGATGGTCCGATGCGTTGAAGATGTTCGCGGCCAGCGCGTTTGAGCGCGGAATGTCTGCGGGATAGTACGAGTTGTTGCCGGCGTTTACCGAGTTGTTGTAATGCAGGCCGTCGTTGCCCAGCACGCGGTAGAGCCCGGGGATCAGCGCCAGCCCTTCGCCGTCATGAAACGCGATCGAAGGCAACTGCATGTCGAAGCGGTCGTCCATCCCGCCACCGACGTATGGGCCGCTGGCGGTCAAGTGCGTCGACTGCGTGTGCTTGATGGCGTTGCCGCTGCCGGTCCAGTTCGCGGTTCCGAGCGGATCCAGCGCCTGACCCGCGCCCGCAGCCAGAAAACGCTGATACGCGGTCTCCGTGTTGGTGTACACGTTCATATCGCCGGCGTAAATGATGTGCGCACCGGCGCCAAGGAAAATGTCGGCGTTGCTGCGGATCGCGACCACGCCGTTGAAACGCTGCGTCGCATCGGCGGAGGTGTTCCCCGCCGGCAAATGCGAGCCGTAGACGTAAAACGTCGCGCTCGGCGAGCTGTAGCCATTCAACTGCAGCCGCCAGCGATCGGTATTGCGGCTTGAGCCCGTGGCGATGTCGACGTGACCGGCCGGTACTTCGTTGATCGTGTCGCCGCGATAAAACAGCGCCTGCGCGCCGCCGGCGCCGTCTTCGGTGCCGCTACTGGTGAATGTGGCTTGCGAATAGGTAACGCCCGACGGGGCGGCGGCGTTGAGCCGCGCCAGCAGCACCGGCACGTCGCTGGTCTGCACTTCCTGAAAAATGTACACGTGCGGCGCGACGGCAAAGCCGGCCTTGTCATCGTTGTTCAGGCCGGCGAAAACCGCCTGCAACGCGTTCAGATCGCCGTTCAGTTGCAGCACGTTGTACGAGACGATCCGCAACTGAGCCGCGGCGCAGCTGACGCTCAGCAAGATCGCCGCAAGCGCGGCCGCGCGCCGCAGGGCCAAGCGTGCCGAAGGGGCGCACCGCGTGGCCGCGAAACGGGCGCGCAAAATAGCTGTACTGTGCAAGGCGTTCCTCCCATCCCCTTTGTGGTCGTAAACCGGTAATGATAGAGAAACTGTGGGTTGCCGACAACGCAGAATTGGGGCAAGCCGCGGCTTGGCTGCGCGATCTGTTCGCCGCCGCGACCCGTTTGACCTCCGATCCGCCTTGCGATATAGTCCGGGACTCAATTGGCGGATCGGACCCGCCTCGGAAGGTGATCAGATGGCCCGCGAGTGCGCGTTTACCGGCAAGCGAACGACCTTCGGAAACAGCATTACGCGCCGCGGAAAAGCCAAGTACCTCGGCGGCGTCGGCCGAAAGGTGACCGGCGTGTCACGGCGGCGCTTCAAGGCCAATATCCAGAAGGTCCGCGCCGTGATCGACGGTCAGATCGTCCGCATTCGCGTCAGCCCCAAGGCGCTGCGGATGGGGCTGATCACCAAGCCGCTGAAGCGCGAGATTCCCAAGGTCGAAGGCCAGAACCGCTAGCCAGCCGCACGCCTGGCGGCTCGCCGCAGGTCGCGTCGTGTCCATGCCCATTGACGAAGCGCTGGTGCGGCAGGTTGCGCGACTGGCGCGACTGAAGCTCAGCGAGCACGAGATTACCGAATTCACGCGGCAGCTCGGATCGGTGCTGGCGCACGCCAGCCAGCTTCAGGAAGTCCCGCTGGATTCCGAATTGCCCGCCGCCGCCCCGCGGCAGCTCGAGCAGCTTCGCAGCGACGAGCCGCGCACGGCGCTGCTCGACGCGGACGACGCGCTGGCGAATGCACCACAGCGGATCGGATCGTTCTTCGCTGTGCCGACCGTGCTCGACGCGGGCGGGGCGTGAACGGCGGTGAGCGCGAATCCTCCTCACGACTGGACGGCTGCGGCAATCGCCAGCGACGTCCGCGCTGGCCGGCGGTGCGCGACGGACGTTTGTTCCGAGGCGCTGCGGCGCGTGGCGCGTTTGAATGAATCGCTGGGCGCGTTCCTCGAAGTGCACGAGCAGCCGGCGCTGGCCGCGGCGCAGCGGGTGGACGCGAGCGTCGCCGACGGGCGCGACCCCGGGCCGCTCGCGGGCGTGCCAATCGCCGTCAAGGATGTGATCTGCACGCGCGCCGGCCACACGACCTGCGGCTCAAAGATGTTGGCGAATTACCGCTCGCCATTCGATGCCACCGCCGTCGCGCGGCTGAGCGCCGCGGGCGGCATCGTGCTGGGCAAGACCAATCTCGATGAGTTCGCCATGGGCTCGTCGACCGAGAACAGTGGCTACCGCAATGCGCGAAATCCCTGGGACGAGTCACGCGTTCCCGGCGGATCCTCGGGCGGCTCGGCGGTGGTCGTCGCGGCGCGGATGACGCCGGTCGCGCTCGGCACTGATACGGGCGGCTCGGTGCGCCAGCCGGCGGCGTTCTGCGGCATCGTTGGACTCAAGCCGACCTACGGGCGCGTCTCGCGCTTCGGGCTGGTCGCGTATGGCTCGAGCCTCGATCAGATCGGCCCAATGTCGGCGAACGTGGCGGACGCGGCCTTGCTGCTGCAGGTCATCGCCGGCGCGGACCCGGCAGATAGCACCAGCGCAGCGGAGCCCGTCCCGGATTACCCGGCGGCGCTGGCGGATGCGGCCCTCGACGCCGCCCGGCGAAGTCTACGGTTGGGCCTGCCGCGCGAGTACTTCGGCGAAGGGCTCGATCCGCAGGTGCGCGCCGCGGTGCAAGCGGCGGTTGAGGTCTACCGCGCGCTGGGCGCGAGCGTGGTCGAGCTTTCGCTGCCCTACACGCCCCACAGCGTGGCAGCGTATTACCTGCTGGCAACGGCCGAGGCGTCGAGCAATCTGGCGCGCTTTGACGGTGTGCATTACGGGCGGCGCGCGGCACAGGCAGGCGATCTCGTCGATCTGTATGCGGCCTCGCGCGCGGAAGGCCTGGGCGCGGAAGTGAAGCGGCGGATCATGCTGGGCACGTTTGCACTCTCGAGCGGCTATCACGACGCGTACTACGCGCGGGCGCAGCGCGTCCGCTCGGCGATCGCGCAAGATTTTTCGCGGGCGTTCGAGCAATGCGACCTCTTGGTCTGCCCGACCACGCCGACGCCGGCGTTTCGCCTCGGTGAGAAACTCGCCGACCCGCTGCAAATGTACCTGGCCGATGTCTACACCACCGCAGCCAACCTGGCGGGCATTGCGGCGATCTCGATCCCCTGTGGTTTCAGTGACGCGGGCCTGCCGATCGGGCTGCAGTTGCAGGGGCCGCGCTTCAGCGAGCTGCGGCTGCTGCAGGCCGCGCGGCTCTACGAACAGCGCGCTGGGTTGAGCCAGCGGCGACCTGCGGTGTGCGCCGATGCCTGACGCACGCGCACCCGGCGACCCGCACGACTGGATGACGCAGCAATTCCCGGAGCTGGCGCTGCTGCCTGACCACGAAGCGCGGCGCAAGGCCATCGAGCACGTCCGCAATCGCGTATTCGGAGCCAACCCGCTCTTTTATGTCTACTTAGTCGCGCTGGTCGGCGTGACGCTGCTGGCGGCCAAGACGATCGAGGCCTGGCTGGTGCGCGGCGTGACCTGGCTGGGGCTGCCCGGCTGGATCGGCCTGGCGCTGTTCATCGCGATCGTGATTTACATCTATTACCTGGGCATCGCGGTGCTCTTCGTCCGCGCTGTGCGCGCCGGATTGCGGCGCTATTTGCTGGCGCAGCGAATCGCGGTCTGCATAAGATGCGGCTATGACTGCCGGGCGAATCACGAGCCGCGCTGCCCGGAGTGTGGAACCCGCTTCGATGCCAAATTGCTTTCCCAACAGCCGCCGTAGCGCCGCGGCGCTGGCGCCGACCGCGTGTACGCCATGGGTTATTCCCGTGGCGGCCACACGGCCTGGACACTGGCGCTGCTGCATCCGCACGCTCGCGCCCAGCGTGCGCGTTTGCCTGCACGAGGCCGCGCGCACCTGCGACTTCGATCGGCTGCGCTGGGCCGGGTTGGTGTTCCGCAGCGGCGAAAAGACGCAACCATTGCCAGGTGCGCCGCGCGCCAAAGGGAAAGAGTCGCCGCGGTAATCTGCCGCGCCGCGCGCAACGCGCACGCTATTTCACCGGCTGAAGCACCCAGCAATCGAGCGTGACGGGCTTCGTGCAGGTCACATTCAGCAGCGTCTCGCCCGCGGCGAGCTGCACTTCGCCAACGGCATACAGCCCGCTGCTGCCGCGCTGATACGCGATGCTCCCGACCGGACGACCGTCGACGGTTGTGACGCTGACGGTCTCGAACGGACGGCCGGGCTGCACGCGCAGCAGAAGCTTCACGCGCTGCGCCCGCTCCGAAACCAGCCGCATCTGGATCTGCTTGTCTGTAGCGATGCGCGCGGCCACGCCGCCGGAGAATTCCGCTCCGCCGGCGTACGCCTCCTGCACTTCGTTTCCCCATTGCGGGCTGCGGATGTTGCCCTCAACCTCGAATGCGCCGGGAATTCGCAGCCCCGAGGGCGTGACATCTTCGGGTTTGATCGGAGCCAACTTGCTCACGGCCGCGTCGCCGTACCAGAGCGCCAGCGCGCTGAATCCGACGTCTCTGGCTGCGCCTGGCTGCTCGTTGGCAAGCGTGAAGCGCAGCCCTTCCTGGTAGGGCAACGAATCGTGCAAATGAATGCGATAGAGCGATGACTTGCCATAGGGCGCAGCGCGTGTCACGCCGTGCAGGGCGCGCGAGAAGACCCGCAGCCGCGGCGTGTCGCCGAAGTAGTCCGCGACACCGGCGCCGTTCAGCGCCTGACCGTCGAGCGTGATGCTGTGCGGGCCCGCGCCCCACCAGGCGTCGCGCGGGGTGTCGGCGTTCAGCACGCAGCCGACCCAGCGGCCGCGTCCCTTGGTCTCCAGTATGGGGAACTCCGCCGCCCGGCAGGGATCCTGGCGGAAGAAGCGCGCCCGCAGACGCAGCATGTCGCTGGCTGGCGGCGTGCGATCGACCTTCAGCAGCACCATGACGCCGAATTTCAAACCGCGGGCAGGATTGAGGCTCTCGATCTCCAGCCGCGCGCCCTTGCTGAACGGCATCGGATAGAACGAGTAGAAAAAGAACGCATGCTCGTCGCGCTCGACCGGCAGATCCAGAAAGCGGAACGTGCCCGCAAGCAGGCCGTTGACGGTCTCGCGCTCGTATCCGGCGCCGAAGAACTCCGTCAGCGGCGCTTCGATCGCGGGCTGCTTGGCACCGTCCCAATACAACCGCAGCACGCAGCGATGCAGCGTGTACAGGCTGGCGGGCGGCTGCGGATCGGTCAGTCCGACGTAGATGGCTCGAATCGTGCCGGCGCCTTCAACCGCCTGCGAGATCTTCTCCTTGCCGGTCAGTACGCCGTCCGCCGCGACGGTCATCAGCGGCCGCGCGCCGCCGAGCTGCGTTTCGCTCAAGCCGCGTTTGAATGCATCGGCGACGCGCTTCAGCGCGGAGCGCGCGTCGTCTGACAACTGCAGCGCGAAGGGTTCGATTTGTGCCCCGGCCTCAAATGTGCGGTATTCCACGCTGCCGCGCGTCGTCGGGGCATCGAGCGTCAGCACCTTGCAGCTCTGCGAAAAACCGATCGGGAAGTAGCTGACGAATGCGCCGTCCGCGGCGGAGCGGTAGCTGAGCGGCTCACCAAACGGCTCGAGTTGACCGTTGAACAGGTTCGCGAGCGGCGCGTCGACGACGACTTTGCCGTCGATCTCGATCTGCAGAGTACCGTCGGCCTGCTCGAACCAGAGCCGCGTCAGCACGCCCGGCCCGCGCAGATCCGCCCAAATGCGCGCCGCGGCGCCGCTGTCGGGGGCGGCGCTGCTGACGCCGGCCTTGTCGCCGGGCGCTGGCGCGCGAGGCAACTGCTCGATCGCGATCATGCGGTTCAGCAAATCGACCTGCGAGAGCTTTTGCGCCTGAGCCGCGGCGGCGCCGCTGGCGACGGTCGCGATCAGCAGGGCGCAGCAAGCGGAATGAGGGCGCAAAAGGGCATACGTGGCCACGTGCAGCTCCCAATGCGCGCTGTCGCCTCGCCGGCGACGCGTCGCGCGCGGGTCGTGCCAGCAGCGAACACGGGTTTGGCACGCCGCTGCGCATTGTGGGCCGCGGCTTCCGCGATGAAAAGCCTGCACCAGCGCTGCGGGCACGTCGTTCAGCGCTGTGTGAAGCGGCGACTCAGCGCTGCGCGGGCGCGGCCGCCGGGGATTCCGCAGGCTGCGGCGAGATCTTTAGCGATTGGTCGAACAAGCGGAAGAACAGGCCGAATTCGCCTCCGCCGTTCTCGACCTTGATCAGCGCGCGGTTCCAGCCCTGGCGCAGGTTCATGCGTCCCAGCGTCTGCATCGGCGATGCGCCGTGGCTGGTGAGGTCTTCGTAAAGCAGCTCGTCATTCACCCAAAAACGACAGCCGTCGTCAGTCCCCAGCGAGTAGAAGGCCTGCCGCGCGTCGGGCGAGAAGACAAAAACCTGTGCGTATGCAATCGCGCTCTGGTACTGCTCCTTACGCGTGTCGATTTGCCGCAGGTCCAAGAAACCGCCGCGGGTCGCGTCCTGCGTCTTCCAGCTCACTTTGGTCCCGTCCTTGCCGTCGAAGATCTCGCTGGCATTGGAGAGGCGCTCGGGCGGGTAGCTGGTGCTGGCGACGGCGTCGGCACTGGGCTTCGGGAAATACCCGACTACGCTGAACTGCCGCACGAAATCGCCGCCGAGCAGCTTTGACAGATCCTCACCGTAGCGCCCGACAGCGTGCTTCTCACAACCTTCGACAAAGGCGACCACGCGTTCGAGCACGTCCGGCGCGCCAGCCTGCTTGAGCGTTCGCAGGATCAGGACGCGCATGAATGGATCGTGAGTCGCGTTGGCGAAGGCGCCGTCGAGCGCGTCGCGCAGTTGTAAATCGGCGAGCAACTCCGCGGCCCGCGCCGCGGAGATTCGCTCGACGCGTTCCGCCGCGCTCAGGCTGGCGCGGACCAGCGCCGCGGCCCGCGCGTCCTTGGTTTCGGCGAGCGCCAGCAGCGTCAAGGCACGCTCGGAAGGCTGCAGCGCAGCGAAAGCCGCGGCGCTCAGCGCGTCGGCATCCTTCGATTGCACGCGGGCCAGCGCCTGATCCCAGGGCGCGGTCCACTTTCCGTCGCCGTCCGCATCGACCCAGACCGGGTTCAGCACCGCCAGCGGGCGAATCGGCCGATCCTGCTTGTGAACGATCGGATCCAGCGGATCATCGCCCTCGATCTGTAGCGCGATCCAGCAATCGCGCGGTGTGCGCAGCCGATGCGTTGTTTCCAGGCGCAGCGGCGTGCGGACATCCGGCACCGGCAGCGTGTCGACCACGTCGCCATTCACCACGACTTTCACGCGATCGCAATCGACCCAGGACGCGGCCTGGATCTTGAGCCGCAGCTCGACGGCGCCGTTTGTGGCGCGCGTCTGCCCGCCCATCGGCTCGTCGTTGACGCTCAGCTCGACGAACGGGCCGATGGTGGTGAACACCGCCCGTTCGCGCAGCGCTTTGGCAACCTGGCCTACATCGATCTGCGCGGGATTGTCGGTGGGGCTGCGAACGAAATTCCGCGGATAGGCAGCCAACTCAGCGTAGACATGGTGACTGTCGGAGTTGCCGACGGCCGCGTAGCGCTGCCCGCGGTTCAACAGATTGAACCAGTCTAGCAGCACGCTGTGCTTGCTCTGCCCGGTGTTCACGCCGCGCTCGGTGTCCGCGTTGTAGTACCCCCAGCCCTCGTTCTCGTTGAAAATTTCGATCGTATCGAAATCGGACGAGTAGAAGCGCTGCGAGGCGACGCCGGTGACCGGGTCCAGACCGGTTCGCCCGAAATAGTCGATGTCTCCCCAGCGCGGGTGATTGAGCTGAATCACTGGCGTCACGTTGTAGCGATTGGGCTCGGCGCGGATCAGCTTGAAGAGCATGTTCGCGTCGTAGGCATTCGGTGGCGGGATTGGCCGGGCCGGGTCGAGCGGGAAGGCGTTGAAATGCCCGATGCCGGTGGAGACCTCGTTACCGGTGACGGTCGTGACGCTCTCCAACAGGCCGAGCTCGCGCAGCGTCGGCTCGTAGTCGGTGTTATGGTTGTGATCGGTGGCGACCGCGAATTCCAGCCCCTCGCCGACGAATGTGATGACGCGCTCCTTCAGGTTCGCGTCGCCGTGCCCCGAATGCGTCAGCGTATGCAGATGAAAATCGCCGCTGATCCAGCCGCGCGTATCGAGCTCGTGTGTCAGGCGCGCTTCGAAATCGACCGGCGCATCCGGCGTGACCTCGATCTGTTGACTGGCGATCGACCACTCCAATCCGCGCGAGGCGTACAGCGTGTAGCGCCCCGCCGGGACTGTGACGGCGCCGTTGCCCGTTTTCGAGTAGATGATGTTGGCGCGCACCGCGAGCGTGTTCGGGGCCGCCTCGGCGTTTGGGAACAAGTTCGCGCCCGCGCCGTCCTTACCCATGAATGTCAAGCGGCCGGGCATCAGGGTCCCCGCCTGGTCGAGAATGCGGAAGTGCAACGTGCCGCTGGGCGCCGTCGGGCCCGCAGTCGGTGCGGGTGGCGGCGGCTGCTCGTGCGCGTGTGGCTCAGCATCGTGCGCGTGCGCGACGCTGGCTGAAAGCGCGATGGATAATCCAGTTGCAAGAGAGCAGGCCAGCAGCTTGCGGATAATTTGCGGGCAGCGCGGCGTAGTCAGCATGAATGCGTGTCCTTCACGGTCGGTTGTGGTCACAGACGGTGCGAACAGCAGAATAACGCGCGTCGATTCGATTGTGCACGCGTGCACAGTTCCGGCGCGCGCTTTATCCAAATTTTTACGCCACCAACATCGTTGGTTGACGTTCCCGCTTGTACTGTATCGTCTTGAGAAAACTACGTCTCCAAGCACCCTGCGACTCGGCGGCGCGGCACAGGGGTCAAGCATGCAGCAAGTAGACGATCGCTCGGGGCGTCCTCGAGGCGGCTTCACGCTGATCGAGTTGCTCGTTGTGGTCGCGATCATCGCCTTGTTGATTTCGATCCTACTACCGTCGCTGTCGCTGGCACGAGACCGGGCGCGGCGTGCAAAGTGCGCTTCGAATATCCGGCAGATGAACATCGCCTGTAACCAGCATGCGAATGAAAGCAAGCTGGGAATATTCATCAACTCCGCGGACACCGGCGATGACAGCCTGCTGCACATCTTCCCGGCATACCTGCCGAATCCGCAGATCGCGATCTGCCCATCCACGCAGAATCGCGTACGTGAAGACGTTTTCATCCCGCCGGCGTTTTACGGCGGCATCTCCAACATGCTGCGCGACCTGCGCAACTGCGCCAAGCATCGCGAGGATGACCGCGGCGGGCATAGCTATGAGATCTGGGGCTGGTTTGATGGGGCAGCCCGCTATCCGGACGGTACCGTAATCGACGGCAGCCGGCTTGGGACCGTCAATAATCAACTCGGATTGTGGCCGGGCGACTTCGGCTATCGCACAGGCAATCCAATCAACTTCGACGTTCTAAAGAAGCTGCGAAACGTGGTGAATCCCGCGAGATCGCTGTTGGTGCTGGAGAACGACCAGGGGGGCGAAAGCTCTCCCGGCGCCTACGTGGATGCGAACAACATTAATAATTATCCAGACGGACTCGACAATCATGCGCCACACGGACTAAACATCGGATATCTCGATGGCCACGTCCGCTGGGTTCCGGCCGGCGAAAAAGTCATCGATGCATACATGGAAAGCTACGCCGACCCGCCGAGCAATTGGCAGCAGGTGTCGCGCTGGACCGGCTCTGTGCAGAATGGCTATTACACCTATTACTTGCGGTAGTCGTCCGTCGTGTTAGGTAGTACGGCCGCCCGCCAGAGACGTTGCAATGACATTTGTGTAAACGCACCAGGGACGGCGAGCGTCGCCGTCCGCGGATGCTGTTGACTATAGGAGGTGGAAATGTTGACTCGATGCAATTGTGGACGCGCGACACTCAGCGCGCTGATGGCCGTCGCGTGTCTTTCCGGCAGCGCCCGGGCGCAGTCGGTCACCGGTCACTGGGATTTCGACGCCGGCGACCTGCGCGCCACCGTCGGCCGCGCCGGATCGTACTACCTGGTGCCCACGCCGCCGGCCGGCAACACCGCCTCGCGCACCAGCTTTGGCACCACGACATCCTTCGGCATCCCCGACATTGGCGGCACTCCCGCGAACGTCATGCGTTTCGACGTGCTCAGCGGCGTCGAGGGCTACGCCATGTTCCCGGAGATCGATGCCAACGGCGGTGGCGCATACGTGAATCAATACACCGTGATCTACGATATTCTGTATCCGTCTACCTCGTCGAATGCGTTCATCAGTTTTCTGCAGACCAACGAATGCAACAGCAACGATCAGGACCTGGCGGGCCGGTTTGATTCGGCGACCAGCTCGTGGGGCATCGGCATCAGCGGCAGCTACGCGGGTCAGATCATGCAGAACACCTGGCATCGCGTCGCGTTCTCGGTTGACCTGGCGAACGCCGCTGGCCCGACGCTCGACAAGTACATCGATGGCGTGCTGGTCGGTTCGCAGATACTTGGCAGCGGTCTCGATGGCCGCTGGTCGCTGTTCACCCGTGCCGATGCACTGCCGACGCTGCTGCTGGCCGACAATGATGGCGACGTAGATCAGGGCTATGTCAACAGCATCCAGATTCGCGATCGGGCGCTGAGCGCCGTGGAGGTGGCTGCGCTGGGCGGCGCCAGCGCCGCGGGAATCCCGACCGGACCGGGCGTGACCGGCCAGTGGGATTTCAATGCCGCCAATCTGGGCGCGACCGTCGGGCGTGACTTGGTGTATTTCGACGGCTGCCCGCCGCCGCCCGGCTGCACGCAGAATCTCGCGGTCGACACCACGTTCGGCACGGCTGATGCGTTTGGGATTCCGCGAACGCCCGACGGGCTGAACCCTTCGCTGATGCGCTGGGCCGCGACGGCGCCATGCAACGGCTACCTCTTCCCGCACGGGGCCTTGGCCAACGGCGGCGGCGCACGCGTCAATCAGTACACCGTCATCATGGACGTCCTGGTACGCCAAGCCGACTTTCAGGGCGGACCGTGGGTCGCCCTCTATCAGAGCGCGCCTTTCAACAATGAAGACGCGATGCTCTGGATCCGAACCTCCGACGGCAACGTCGGAGACGACGGCCAGTACCCGGTTTCGCTCGAATTCTCGTGCCTGCCGGACACCTGGCTGCGGATCGTCGGCGTGCTCGACACGCAGGCTGCCGAACTTCGCAAGTACGTCATCCGTTCAGATGCGACGTTCTTCGGTGTGCAGACGCCCGAAGGCCTCGACGGCAAGCGCACGCTCTGGACCCGCGCCAGCGCGTTCGCTGAGGACATCTTCCTCGCTTTCACCGACGACGATAACGAAACACTGCCGGGCTATGTGAACTGCATCCAGATCCGCGACTACGCCATGAGCGACGCGGAGGTTCAGGCGTTGGGGCCGCCGACAGCCGCCGGCATCCCGATCCCGCAGCCGGTTTGCCCCGGCGACCTCAACGGCGATCGCGTCGTGAATGAGTCAGACCTGGGCACGCTGCTGGCGTCCTGGCAGGCCGGCGCGGACGGCGACCTGGATGGGGACGGCGATACCGACGAGTCGGACCTGGGAATCCTTCTGGCAAATTGGCTGCGGACCTGTCCGTAGCGCACGCCGCTCGATGGCTGTATAAGGCTCCGTCATCTGCAAGCGAATCGGCCTCGTGCCCTGGCGCAGCACGCCGCACGAGGCCGCTTCATTTCTCCTTTGGCCGAGCGACGCGGCCGCGCTCAGGTCGGCTTGAACTACGACCGCTGCAGCAGCGCCGCGTAGCCGCCATCGCGCCATTCGTTCGGCGACTTGCCCCAGCGCTGTAGCGTCAGTTGCTCATGTGTCAGCCGCCAAGCCGGCTGCTCTGATAGGAATGCTTTGATGATGCCGAGGTTTTCTTCGTTTTCGATGCTGCACGTGGAGTAGACCAGTCGCCCTCCCGGCCGCACGTGCAACGCCGCGCGGCGGATGAGCTGCGTTTGCAGCTCGCTCAAGCTCGTGAGCGCTGCGGGGTTGAGCCGCAATCGCGCTTCCGGCCGGCGCGCAAGCACACCACTGTTCGAGCAGGGCACGTCGACCAGCGCCGCGTCGAAGGCCGGCTGAGGCAGGTCTGAAGCAGCCGGATCGAGCAAGGCGGTCTGTATGCACGTGAGGCCGAGGCGCTGCGCGTTCTGGGTGACGCGCGCCAGTCGATCGGCGGTGATGTCGCAGGCCAGGATCGATCCGCGGTCCTGCATGCGCAGCGCGAGCGCGACGCTTTTGCCCCCGGGCGCGGCGCACAGGTCCAGCACGCGCTCGCCGGGCTGGGCCGCGAGCAGCTCCGCGGCGCTCCGCGCGGTGGCGTCCTGCACGTATGCGAGCCCGGCTGCAAGCAGATCGAGCCGCGGCGGGCGCTGCCCGATCGGGATGAACGCCTGTCCGGTGTCGAGCACCGCACGCGGACACTCCTGCAACACCCGCGCCGCAAACGACTCCGCCGAAATCCGCAGCGCATTCGGCCGAAGGACCAGCGGCGGCTCGGCCTGGTCCGCCCAGCCGATCTGCTCGGCTGCGGCGAGCCCGAAGCGCTCGACGAGCAGGTGAAATCGAGCGTGGCGCAGCCCGACAACGGCCGCCAGGTGTCGCACGCTGCCGCGCGGCTCGTCGGCGTACGGCGGGAAGATCTCGCGATTGAACAGGCAGGCGCGCTCGAAATCCGTCCGCAATGCCCGCGGATCAAGTCGTTGCCAGGCCGCGTCGCGCGTCTCGATCGCGCGGCAGACGCCGCGCAGCAGCGCGTTCGTCAGTCGCGCGGCGGCGGCATTGCCGTGCTTTGCGGCCTTGGTTTGCGTTGTGCCTTGCAGGTGCTTCGCGTCGCGGACGGCTTCATCGACCAGCGCGTGCAGCGGCGCATCGCTCCAGAAAAGCTCGACCAGGCCGATGTGCAGCCGGGCGCGTAGCGCCGGCGGCACGCGGCGCGGCGCGTAGCGCAGCAGCGCCGCGAGCAGCGTGTCTAGCACGTGCTCATGCCGAAACGCGATCCGCGCCAGCCGCGCAGCGCTGGCCAGCGCCTGCGGCGGCAGCACATGGGCAAACTCGCTCTGGACGATCGCGGAGATGCGCGAGGTGCCTTGCAGCGCAGCGTCATAAGCGCGGGCGGCGCACTGTCGCGTCGTCGGTCCGGGCACTTCGCCACGGGCTGCAGGGCTCATGCCGGCTCGGGCGGCGCGAGGCGCAGCAAGCCGCCATGCGGGGCTGCGCTGCGGCCGTTTCGGTAGGCGTTGAAGTCCATGAGTTTTCCACCGGCGGGCTTGACTTGAAGGAGCTGCACGCGTCCCGCGCCGGTCTGAATCGAGCCGTCTTGCAGAAACGTACCGGGCTGCGCGTTCGTGTCGCCCGAGGCACTGCGGCTCTCGACGTCGCCAGGCGCTTCGCAGACGCGCGCCCGGGCCAACAGCAGCCGCTCACGCACGCCGCTGCCCAGCACGCAAGTGGCGGCGGCCGCTGGCCAGGACCACAGGCCGTGAATGCGGCGGACAACCTCGAACGCGGGCCGCGACCAGTCGACCCAGCCATCGGCCTTGGAGAGCTTGGGGGCGCGTGTCGCCGCGCCGGAGTCCTGCACGCGGGGCTGCTCGCCGCGCTCAATGCGCGCCACGCAATCACACGTCAGCGGCGCGCCGAGCCGGCTGAGGCGGTCGTGCAATTCGTCGGCGGTTTCTTCTGGGCCGATTGGGGTCTCTACCTGGCCCCAGATCGGGCCGTTGTCCCAATGTTGGTCGAGCTGAAACACGCTCACGCCGGTGGTCGCGTCGCCGTTGAGAATCGCCCACTGGTAGGGGGCCGCCCCGCGATAGCGTGGCAGCAGCGAGGCGTGCACGTTGATCATGCCACGCGGCAGAGCCGCGAGCCAGGCGCGGCCGATCTTCTGCCCGAACGCGACCACGATTGCAAGTTGGGCGTCCGCGATACAGTCGGCGGGCGTCAGTGCATCCAGATCCTGCGACTGCAGGTGCGCGATGCCGCGCTGCAGGCAGTGGGCGTGAATTGGTGTCGGATGCAACGCACGTCCGCGGCCGGCGGGGCGATCCGGCTGACTGATGACCACGAGCGGCTCGTGACCCGCGGCGCACAGCGCTTCGAGCGTCGGAACGCCGAACTCGCCGGTTCCCAGAAACACGAAACGCATGCGGCTAGCGCCCGCCGGAGCGAAACGAGCCTTCGAGTGCGCGCAGCGTTTTCTTTGCGGCGATCGCGTCGGCCGGGCCCATTCGGTCGATGATCAGCACGCCGTTGAGATGATCGGTCTCGTGCTGCCAGATGCGGGCGACCAGATCGCGACCTTCGGCCTCGACTGACTTGCCCGAGAGATCCTGGGCTTTCAACCAGCACTTCTCCGCGCGGCGAACCTGCACGCGCACCTCCGGGATCGACAGGCAGCCCTCTTCCGCCACGACCAGCTGCTGCAGGTCGCGCAGCTCGGGGTTGATCACGACGTGGTCGTCGCCAGGCTCACCGGTGGCGTTCATGACGAAAAGTCGCAGCATGACGCCGACCTGCGGCGCGGCCAGGCCGATGCCGCGATCGGCGCGCATCAGTTCGAACATGCGTGTGACGAGTGCGACGAGGTCGTCGTCAAACCGGGTGACGAGCTTGCAGGTTTGGCGCAGCCGCGGATCGGGGTAGTGGATGATGCGGAGCTTTGCGAGGTCGGCCGGCATTAAGAAATTGTATCAAAACGACTGGCCCAGAAGGAACGCCTGCCCGACGCGCTTGGACATCTGCGCGTTGCTGAAAACCAGCGGCGCCAGAAGCGCCAGATCCGTGCTGGGCATGCGCAGACAGGCGGCCAGCTCGGTCCGCCAGGCGGCGCCGAAGCTGGCCAGCTCGTCCTGCGGCAGCGGCGCATCCAGCGCCCGCAGCGCCACATCGACCGCAATTACGCCCGATTTCATGGCGGGGTAAATTCCCTCGTGGCTGAATGCGGCGACAAAGCCACCCGCATCGCCGCAAAGCAGGCAGCGCTTGCCGACGTGCGACTCGATATCGAGCGCGGCGCCGGCGGGCGAGCGGGTCACGCCGCGCGATTGCGGCGCGGCCTTCGGCAGGGCGCCGGCGGCCTGCCCGGCGGTGATCAGCGCGCTCAAGGCGGCTTCCACATCAGAATCGGCGTCGCGGCCGGCCAGCGCCAGTCGCAGCGTGCTCTCGGCGCGTACCAGCGTGGCGATCAAGGCTGTGCGACCGGAGAGCACAATCACGCCCAGCGCCGGCTTGCCGGCACAGCGCCAGTCGGCGAATGCCAGTTTCGGGAGTCGCAGCCCGGTCGGCGCGATGCCGGCCAATTTCGCCACAGGCGCATCGATCCCGTCCGCGATGATCAGCACGCGACCTTGGAGGCTCTTGCCGCCCTCCAGCTCCAGCTCGGCCGCCGCTTCGCCCAGGCGCACGCCTCGGACCGTCGTCGCGTCGGTGAGCCGCGCGCCGGCCTTCTTCGAGGCTTTCAGCAGTTGTTCGTTAAACGCGCGGCGTTCGACAATCCAGCCGCAGAGCGCCGCATCGCTCAGGTCGGCGTGTTTCTTGAAATCCCCCGAATACAGCCGCATGCCGCGGAACGGGCTGGCCAGGCCGCCGCCGAGGCCCAGTGATTCGCAAAGCGCCACACCGCTCGGACCGATCCAGGCCGCGCCGCTGTCGTCACGCGGGGGCGCTTCACGCGCGACAAGCTGCACGCTGCGCCCGGCACGCGCGGCGCGGATGGCGGCGGCGCAGCCGGCCGGACCGCAGCCCACCACCAGCACGTCCAGCATCTGTGGAGCGGCTACAGCCATCGGCTAGCGCAATTGCTCGTAAAGGTATTTCTCAGCCGTGCGGAACCGTTCGAACGCACTCTTGAGCGACTGCTGGATCTCGCGCAACTCGGGGTCCGCAGCGATCGCGGCGCTGCCCTGCGGCGCTGCCGCGACCGCCGCCTGCAGCCGCGCGGCGGCGTCGTCGAGATAGGTTGCGGCTTCTGCGAACGTGCGCGCCGCGTCGAACACGCCCATTTCGCGCGTTTCCGCGGGTGTCGGGCGATAGAGCAGCCGCCACGGCGCCAGCCGCAGCTCCTCGCTGGTGAGCCGCAATTGCTCGCTCATTTCCTTCACGTTTGCGAGCGTGCGGTCCAGCGCCGGGCGATTCAGCAGAAAAAGCTGCTTGCCGCTCTCGCTGACGACCTGCACATTCGCGAGCGAGCCGTTGACGCGTTCCATCGCGACGTGCAGCTTGCCGATCATGGATTGCGGGTCGTCGCGCTGCAGCTCGCGCTTTAGTTGCGCGACGATGTCCTGATTCAGCGATTGCGCCAGTTTTGCGACGTTGCCGAGCGTCTCATGCAATACCGGCCGCTCGTCGCGGATCAGCGCGGTCATCTCGCCCAGCCCGTCGCTCAGCCGATCGAGCGCGGTGTGCACCTTTGCGAGCAGGCTGGTCGGATCCTGCGCCGCGCTCTGCTCGCGCAGCGCTTTCATCGTGATCGCAAGATCGTCAAACAGGCCCAGCAGCTTGCGCAATAGTGTGGCCTGCTGCTGCGGATCAAGCTGCGTGCGAATCTGGCCGGTGATGGCGTTCAGATCCTCAGCGCTGGCCAGCACGCGGTTCATCAACTGGCCCTCGGCGGCCGGATCAAGCGCGTGCTCCAGGTCGTCGAGCAGCCCGCTGGGCTGCAGAATCCGCCGCGAGAGCGCCCCGATCGCGGCGCCAAAGCTCTGTGGCGGCAGCCCAAGGATCGGCTCATTCGGCAACTCCTTGCCGGTCTGGCCGACGTCGAGAATCACGACGAACCCGGCGCCGCCGACGGGCGGCTGATCGGTGGTGATCTTCACACCGTCCCAGAGTTGCAGGTCGCTCTCGATCTGGGCGTCCACGATGATCCGCAACTCATATTTCGGCGCGGCGCCGCCGCCGACGTTGATGTTTTCGCGGCGAATGCGCGTCACGGTTCCGACCTGCATCGCGGCAGAAAGCAGCACGGGGCTGCCGACCTTGAGCGGCGCCACGCCTTCATCGTGCCGGAAGTGCACGGTGAGCGGAGCGGTGGATTGCCGCAAGCGCGGATAGAGGAACAGGATCGAGCCGACGAAAAGCGCGAGAAAGCCGAGCGTCACCAGGCCCAACAGGAAATGCTGACCGCGCGTGTTCATCAGGCGTTAAGCGCTCCGCGAGTACCGCCAGCGGCGTGAATTGTACTGACGTCGCGCCGCGCTGCCGAGTAGGCCGGCGGCGGGTTGGGCGCGGGCGCCGCGGCCAACAGTGCCTGCGTGTAGGGATGCCGCGGATTCTCGAAAAGCGCGTCGGCCGGCGCCAGCTCGACGATCTTTCCGCTCTGCATCACGGCGACCTCGTCCGCGATCTGCCGCGCGACCGCCAGATTGTGCGTCACGAAGAGATACGTCAGGCCCAGCTCGGCTTGCAGCTCGATGAACAGGTTCAGCACCTGCGCCTGCACGGAGACATCCAGCGCCGAGACCGGCTCATCCAGCACGATCAGCCGCGGCTCGAGCGCCAAGGCCCGCGCCAGCCCGATCCGCTGCCGCTGACCGCCAGAGAACTCGTGCGGATAGTGATCCAGCGCGCCGGGCGGCAGGCCCACCTGCCGCAAGACGTTCGCGACGCGCGCCCGACGCTCGGCGGCGCTACGCACCAGCCCGTGAACGTGCAGGGCCTCGCCCACAATCTGGTCCACGCGGCTGCGCGGATTCAGGCTGCCGTACGGATCCTGGAACACGACCTGCATGCGGCGTCGCTGACGGCGCAGCGCGGCGGCGGGCAGACTCAGCCAATCCAAGCCGTCAAACTCGACTTGCCCGGCGCTTGGCGGAATCAGCCGCAGAATCGTGCGGGCCAGCGTGGACTTTCCGCAGCCGCTTTCGCCCACAAGCGCCAGCGTTTTTCCTCGTGCGATCTCGAACGACACGCCGTCAACCGCGCGGATCGTCCGGCCGCGCTGCTTGAAATGCGTGGCCAGCGCGCGGACGCGCAGCAGCGAAGCGGCTGTGGAATCGCGTGGCGTGTTCATACGGCGCTCCAGCGGTGAAGCAGGCCGCCGCTGTCATGCACTGCCCGCGGCTCCCGGGCTGGGCGCGATGCGCTCCAGCCCATTCATGTACGGACGCAGCGCCGCCGGCACGCGCACGCTGCCGTCGGCATTCTGGTTCAGCTCGAGCAGCGGGATCAGGATTCGCGGCGAGGCGACCACGGTGTTATTCAGCGTGTGGCAGAATTGCATCTTGCCGGCCGCGTCGCGATAGCGCACGTTCAGCCGGCGAGCCTGGAAATCATGAAAGCGGCTGGCCGAGTGCGTTTCGCTGTACGCGCCTCGGCTGGGCATCCAGGTCTCGATGTCGAACATGCGGACCTTGCCCTGGCCCATGTCGCCGGTGCAGCATTCGACAACGCGGTAGGGCAGCTCGAGCGCGCTGAGCACATCTTCTGCATTGCGGATGATACGCTCGTGCAGCCGGGCCGATTCGGCCGCATCCGACCGGCAGATCACCACCTGCTCGAGCTTGTCGAACGAGTGAATGCGATACAGGCCGCGCGTATCCTTGCCGGCGGCGCCGGCCTCGCGGCGAAAGCACGTGCTGCGGGCGACGTACAGCTTGGGCAGCTCGGCCTCTTCGAGAACCTCGTCCATGTGATAGCCGGTGACCGGCACCTCGGCTGTGCCGACCAGACACTGCTGATCGCGCTCGGCGAGGTAGACCTCGTCACGATGCAGCGGGAAGAAGCCGGTGCCGTACATGAGCTTCTCGTTCACCAGCACCGGCACGCTCAGCGGTGTGAAGCCGCGCTGCAGCATCATGTCCCAGGCGAGCCGCAAAACCGCCTCGTGCAGCATCGCGCCCGCGCCGCACAGCACGTAGTTTCGCGAGCCGGCGATCTTCACGCCGCGGTCAAAATCGAGAATTCCCAGGGCCAGGCCGAGCTCGACGTGGTCCTTCGGAGCGAATCCGAGCGCCGCCGGCGCTGGGGGCGTGCCGACGCGCCGAACCTCGACATTTCCTTCCGGGCCGCCGCCGATCGGAGCGGCCGGATCGGGTATCTGCGGAACGCGCAGCATCAGCTCGGCCAGCTCGGCGTCGATGCGGACGCGCTCCTCGTCGATCTCCTTCAGCCGTGACTTGAGCGCGGTCATTTCCTGCGCCAAGCGCGGCTTGTCTTCCTTGGCGGCTTTCGCGATCTGCTCGCCGGCCTGATTCTGCTGGTGGCGAAGCTGGTTGAACTCGGTCTCGAGCGCGCGGCGGCGCGCGTCGCGCTGCAGGATGCCGTCGATGTCGCAGGCGATGCGCTTGTCAGCGCTGGCCTTGCGGACCAGGTCGGTCTGCTCGCGAATCAGCTTGATATCGATCATGGCGCGGCATGATAGAGGCCGGCAGTGCGATGCAGAAACTTCGCAGGAGAAATCCGCCGCGCGAAATTCGAGCGCGCCGCCGGGGCGGGCTGCAGGTCCGGCGCGGAATGGCCGGTGAGAAAACTGAACCCGCCACGCAGGCGTGCCCGAGGGCCGTTGCTGCGCGGCGGGTTCAATGACCCCGCACCGGCGTGCGGTGCGGGTGCGCAATCCGTCGGTCGCCTAGCGGCGGCGGACCAGCGCCAGGGCGCCCAAGGCCAGCAGGCTCAGCGTCGCCGGCTCGGGGACGCTGAAGTACTGGTTGCCGGCGTAGTTGTCGAGGTCGAAGCTCGTTCCGCCCGTGAAGCCGCCGAAGCCATCGCCGCCCAGGTTGCCGGTGCCGGCCGCGAGGCCGCCGAGGTACTGGTTCGACGAGTAGTTATGGTCGCCATTGTTCTGGAAGACCATGACGTTGAACGCGCCGACCGGACTGCCGAGATCAGACAGCGCGATGCTCAGCTCGAGGCCGGTGGTGACGGCCAGCGCCGCAGCCTGGTTCGCCGCGCCCGTGCCGCCGCCAACGCCGGCGACGTTCGAGTTGTCGTACGCGACCTGGATCGGCGAGCCGTTCGCACCGGTGCCGGTCGTGCCGCTGCCTTCGACGTTTCCGCCAAAGATGTTACCGTAGAACGAGAAGTTCGCCGTTCCCATGACGGCGTAGTCGAGGTCGAACGTGTTGCCGTTGCCACGACGAACGAACAGGTGGTAATCCGGGTTGAAGCCGGTGTCGAAACCCAGACCGTTCATGTTGTTGACGCGGCCGCCGTCCTGCGACGGGTTGCCGGCCAGGTACGTGTTCGAACCGCCGGCTTTCGAATCGATGAAGATCTCGAGCTTGTTGAAGTTGGCTTCGATGTTGCCGGTCAGCATCAAGTAAAGGCGACCACCGGAGATGCGCGCGTATGCCGCGTTCATTTCGCTCAGATTGTCGCCAAACTGCGTATTGACCGTCTGCACGGCGCGGGCAGCGCCATAGCCGTCACCGAGCGAGTTGCCGTTGACCGTCTGGGCGGCAGCGATGCCGGCGCACGCGGCAACAGCCGCCGCGGCAAGGAACTTCTTGACCATTAACTCCTCCTCCTGCATCCGTAAGTGCATCGAAAAGCGGTTTGACAAACTGCGGCGAAATGGGTCGCCGCCTCCCCTCCTCCACGCGGTCCTGCTGGAGATTGCCATAATAGGCCGGTAGGCTCGAAGGTTCCACATCAAATTTGGAAATCCCGTGGAAAAATCGCGTCGTGCGCGATTTCCCCAACTGGTTCTAGTCCACGAATCAAGACAAGTCGACCGTTGCGATATAGTCCTATAATATCAAAATAATGGTCCAATAAGACCTTCGGCTCAATTTCCTTCGTCAAGAATGACAGAAACCGTGCCCGGCCCATTTTTGTGGAAAAGAGCCTGGCCACCGAAGGGTGCAGCGCGCCGCGTGTTGCTCACCGCCGAGCAGTGCCGCGTGCTTAGTCCTCGCCCTGCGCCTTGGTGAACCCCGCGGCGCCGTCAAACTCGTTGAGTTTCTCGATGTGCGACCAGCGCACCTTCGCGCCGACGCGCTGCAGTACATCGATGATGGTCGCGTCGCTCAGATCCGCTTTGTCGTCGCGAAGCATCATGCGGCAGCGACTCTGATCGGTGCAGTCCGTGATCGCGCCGGCGGCGGGGTAGACCTTGGTCCCGCGATTTGAAATCATCTTGAGCTTCAGCGGCGTTCCTTCGAGCAGTGCTTCGATCTGCGGACCGAGTTGTTCAGGGTGCGTGGCGGATTCGACAAACACGTCCATGCCGGCGACGCGCCGCGACTTGACCTTGACCGTGTCCAGCGCGGTCGAGACCTGCGGCAACTTCACAGTCTTATAGTCGCGTACTTTCCACTTTTCCGAGCGCTTGCCGAGATTGCGGATGATCTGCTCGGTATACGCGCTGGTCGAGACCGCCGCTGGCGTGTCGTAGCCGACCACGTCGCCCGTGCCCTTGCCGGCGCGGGCGTTCTCCTCGAGCGTGACCAGCACGGCGTGCTCGACGGCCTGCGCTTGCTCGAACAGGCCCAGGTGCCTCAGCATCAGCACGCCGGTGAGAATCACCGCGGTCGGGTTGATGCAGTTCTTGCCGGCATACTTTGGGGCTGAGCCGTGCACGGCTTCAAAGATTGCGACCTCGTTGCCAATGTTGGCCGACGGGGCGAAGCCCAGCCCGCCGATCAGTGCGCTGGTCAGGTCACTGATGATGTCGCCGTTCATGTTCGTCGTGACGATCACGTCGAACTGCTCGGGCTTCTTGACGAGCTGATGCGCGCAGTTGTCGATGATGACGTGCCAACTCTGGATGTCCGGGTATTCCTTGGCGACTTCCTCGAACGTGCGCTTCATCATGCCTTCGGTCATCTTCATGATGTTCGACTTGGTCGCGCAGGCGACGCTCTTGCGCCCCTCGGCCCGGGCCACCTCGAACGCCAGCCGCACGATCTTCTCGCAGCCCTTGCGGCTGATCAGCTTCAGGCACTGGGCCACGCCCGGCGTCTGCATGTGCTCGATGCCGGCGTAGAGGTCTTCAACATTCTCACGGACGACGATCAGGTCGATGTTGCGGCCGCTGTAGGGCGTCTTGATGCCGGGCAGCTCGCGCACCGGCCGCAGGTTGCCGTACGTTTCAAACAGCTTGCGCAGCGTGACGTTGGCGCTCTTCTCGCCGTAGCCGATCGGCGTGCCGAGCGGTCCTTTGAAGACCAGCCGCGTCTTGCGGACCGATTCCATGGTGTCGGCGGGCACACCCGAGGCGATGCCCTGCTTGAAGACGCTCTCGCCGGCGTGCCGCACCTCCCATTCGAGCGGCGCGCCGCTGGCTTCGATGATCTGTTTGGCGGAATTGACGCACTCCGGGCCGATTCCGTCGCCGGGGATGAGCGTGACGAGCGTCTTTCCGCTGGATGTCTTGAGCATGCGATCTTCCAATTCTCTGGGGGGCCGCGAATTCAGACGGATGATACAGCGCGCCAAGCGCGGGTCAATTCCGACAGCCGCGCCGCGTCTGGATCGTCCACACCGGCGTGTCCGTGCTTTTTGACGGCGGATTGGGTAGCCTCTGTGCCCGTTGGCGCGGGGCCGATTTTCGTTGCGCGGAGACGCAGGCTTATGGCGGTGACGCACGTAGACGTCCAGCAGGTGGCGCAGCTCGTCCGCAAGCACTCCGAGCCGTTCGAGCGGCTGCTGACGCAGATGCGGCGGGTAATCGTCGGTCAGGAGCCGTTGCTCAAGCGTATGTTGGTCGGCCTGCTGGCCAATGGGCATCTGCTGCTCGAAGGCGTGCCGGGCCTGGCCAAGACGCTGGCGGTTTCGTCGCTGGCGCGGGCGATCCGCTCGAAATTCCAGCGAATTCAGTTCACGCCTGACCTGCTGCCGGCGGACATCCTCGGAACGCTCGTGTTTCAGCCGCAGAGCGGCTCGTTCTCCATCAAGAAGGGCCCAATCTTCGCCAACTTGATTCTGGCGGACGAAGTCAATCGCGCCCCGGCCAAGGTGCAGAGCGCCCTGCTCGAGGCCATGCAGGAGCGGCAGGTCACCATTGGCGGCGACACGTTTGTGCTCGACGATCCGTTCCTGGTGCTCGCGACGCAAAACCCGATCGAGCAGGAAGGCACCTACCCGCTGCCCGAGGCGCAGGTCGATCGCTTCATGCTCAAGCTGATCGTCGACTATCCCGCGCGCGACGAGGAACGCATCATCCTCGACCGCATGGCGATGCAGCAGGGCGTGCCGCAGGTGGAGCCGGTGCTCGAGCCGCAGCAGGTGCTCGCGGCGCGGCGCGTGCTCGACGAAATCTACATCGACGACAAGATCAAGGATTACTGCGTGGCGCTGGTGCACGCCACCCGCCGGCCGGAAGAATTCAAACTCAAGGACATCGTCGAGTTCATCGAGTACGGCGCTTCGCCGCGAGCCACGATCTTCCTGGCGCTGGGCGCGAAGGCCATGGCCTTCCTCGCTGGGCGCGGCTACGTCACGCCGCAGGATGTGAAGGACATTGCTCCGGACGTGCTGCGCCACCGCGTGATCGTAAGCTACGAGGCCGAGGCGGAAGAAAAGAGCAGCGACGACGTGGTGCGCTACGTGCTGGATCACGTGCCGGTTCCGTAGCCGGCGGCGGCTTCGGCCTGCGGCAATCGCGCGCGTGCGCCGCTAATCCGCCAGCTCGGCGAGCAGCCGGCGAAGCTCGGCATTTTGCGGATCCGCCGCCAGGGCGCGTTCGCACCAGTGCCGCGCGGTGGAGCCGTCTTGCGTGTACCCGCCGAGATACTGCTCGGAACACACCTGCGCCATGCGGATCAACGCGGCCCGGTCCGACGCATGCGTCACGAGCCGTTGTTTCAGCAGCCGCTGCGCGTCGGCGAAGCGCTGCAGTCGCGCGTATGCCAGCGCCAGGTTCGCACATGCAGCGCCGTCATCGGGCGTCAGCCGCAGCGCGGTTTCGAGCGCAGCGGCCGCTTCGGGCCAGGCATGCAGGTCCAGCAGCACTTCGCCCAGCCGCGCGTGCGATTCCGCGCTCGCGGGTTCGAGCGAGATCGCTGTTTTCCAAGCTTCCGCGGCAGCCTGCAAGCGCCCGAGCGCCTGCCGCGCGACCGCCAGGTTGAACCACACGCGCGCATCGGTCGGCGCCGAGTGCGCCAGGCATTCGAGCTGCGCGACGGCGGCACTCCAGCGCTGCGCGCGGAGCAGCGCCGTGGCAAGCCGCGCCCGGGTCGCGTCCTCCGGCGGGTCCTGCACTTCGAGCAGGCGCGTCAACACGTCCGCGGCAGCGTCCCAGCGCTCGAGCGCCTGCAGCGCGTCGGCCGCATCGCGCAGTGCGGCGGGGTGCGAGGCGTCGGCACGCAGCGTGTTCGTTGCCGCCGCGAGCCGCTGGCGAGCGCGTCGGGACGTTTCGTCGTCGGCCCAGATGACCTGCGCGGTCGGGTCGCGCGCCGCGGACGCAGGCGGGATCGGGGCGCTGCTCGCGCACGCTGCGCGGCGCAGCGGCGCACGCGCAGCGGCTTCCGGCGCGGCCGAGTGCAGGTCGTGTTCGTCCGCGGCAGCGCGCCGCCCCGTCGACGC
>CAZHTF010000008.1:0-78805 GCA_964535305.1 uncultured Planctomycetales bacterium
GGCGCGCCCAGCGCGGCCCGAACCGCCGGCTGCAAGCCGCCCCTGGCCTGCCGGATGACGTAAAGCGGTCGCGCCAGGCTCAGAAGGTAATTGCGATCGGGCTCGGTCAATTCCGCCCCCGCCAGCAGCTTTCGTTGCAGCGTCGCGCGCAGCGGCGCGTCCGCGTACGGCTCGACCAGATAGTGCCGCGGATTCTCGCTGAAAATCGCGCGGCGCGTCATCAGCGGAAACTCCGCGGCGTTGCCGCACATCGGCGGAAACTCCGCCGGATCGACCACCAGCACCGCGTCGCGCGGCGTTTCGGCCAGCAGCCAGGCGTAGAGCCGGCCACGCGGATCCTCGTCACGACGCACCAGCGGCGGATCGCCAAAATCCGCCGGCAACGGCGGGCGCGAAATGTAGCTGGCGATCAGCAGCAGAAAAGTCGGCAGGCACGCCGCCGTGATCAGCCATAGGCGCCACGGCGCAACCACGGGCGTCGTTGCCTCCGCACCGCGACGGAAGATCACGCCTGCGCCGCCGACCGCCAGCAGCACCACCGCCGCGTGAAAGCAGTTCGATTGATTTGCCGCGGGCAGGTTGAACGCCAGGTCCGCGGACAGCAGCATTCCGGCCGCCAACACGGTTGCGACTAGAAACGCGCGTGATTCGCCAGTTGCTGCGCGCAGCGCCCACAGCGCCGCGGCCAGCAGCGGTGTGACGCTGAGTGCGACCGTCACGGCGTGCTTAAGACCCGCGGCAGAGAGCAGCCAGAATTGCGGCTTGCTGGCGCTGGGCCCCAGCAGCAGGTGCACATACGTGGGCGCGGCGGCTAGCGCCCCGGCGAGCAGCGCCACGCCCGCGAGCAATGCGAGCGCGGCGCTGAACGAGCCGCGCAGCGCGATCGCCGTAATCAGCAGCGCGACCAGCAGCGCGCCAGACGCGGCCAATCCGACGACCGGGCTCATGGCGGTGGTCAGCGCCATGCTCGCGGGCAGCGCGAGCCACCACGCCGCGCGGCGCGTGTGAAGGGCGCGCTGCAGGCAGAGCATCGACAGCATCAGCGCGGCCAGCGCGACCGGGCGCGAGGTGGTGTTCAGGAAGAAATTCATCAACGGGCCGTAGAGTCCGCCGAAGTCATTGAAGCGGATCAGCGAGTAGAGCGGGTGCGCGACGCCCCAGAGCTCGTCCAGGTCATCCTGCAGTCGCGACGGCTCGCGGAGCACCTTTACACCAGCAAACACGAAGCCGAGTGGATTCGTACCGGCCAATACCAGCCAGGCCATCAGCAGGCCGCTTGCGACGCTGCGGTAGAGAACGACGCCCAGCGCCACCGCCGCGCTCACCAGCAGCACGGCCGCGGCCAGTACGACCAGCTCGAGCGCGACAAACGGGTTGAGGCCCAGCGCGCGGGCCGGCAGCGACGCGGTCCAGTGAAAGAACCAGTAGTACGGCAGGCTGCGGCCGGCGTAGAACGGATTCTCGGGTGGGCCGAGGGCCGCACCGTCAATGAACTGCTGCGTGACGGTCGCGTGCAGGAAGCCGTGGAACGAGACCAGCGTACGGGGGCTGTTGCGATGAATGCCCCAGATCAACGCGACCAGCAGCGCCGCGGCCAGCCCCGCCGTGATCAGCGCGTTGCGTGTCAGGCGCAGCGTGTCAGTGCCCATGTGTCGCCAGCCCGAGGCGCTCGTGGAGTAGGCATTCCGGACCGGCGCTGACGCGCTGCGCCTTCCCGGCAGGGCGCCGGGCGAGTTCGGCCCGCAGCGCCTCGAGCGCCGCGCGGCCGGCCTCGGTCTGCGCGAGATCATTCTGCTCCAGCGGATCGTCGCGCCACGCGAAGAGCTGAGTCATGCCGGCGTCGGATTCAATCAGGTGCCATTTGTCCGTAATCAGGCTCCGCAGATTGCCCGCTGCGGTCGGATAGCCGGGCTTGCCGCGGGCCGCGTGCGTGGCCTCGCTCAAGATTGCCGATTCCAACCCGCGCCCGTTGGCCGCGCCGTCAGAGGTCGCCCAGAGCGGCACCAGCGAATCACCGGGCAACGCGTGCCGCTCATAGCCGAGCAGATCGAGAATCGTGACCGGAATTCGCTCCTGCCCGACCGCCGCGCCGACGCGCAGCCCCGCGGGCACATGTCCCGGCCAGCGCACGATCAGCGGCACGCGCAGCGTTTCGATGTAGAGGCTGTTTCCGTGCCCGAACAGATTGTGATTGCCGAACGCCTCGCCGTGGTCGGAGGTGACGATCACCAGCGTTTCGTTCAGCAGGCCGAGCCGTTCGAGCTCGGCAAACAGTACGCCGACGTGCTGATCCAGGTACGCGATGCACTCGTCATAGCCGTTGATTTCCGCCTGGATGTCCGTCGCCGTCGGCTTGGCCTTGCGGCGAAACTGCCGGCCCTGCGTCTGGAAATTGATCACGTCGCCCAGCGGCGTGTCGCCGTCGAAACGCCGCACGTGCCCGGGCGGCACGATGTACGGATCATGCGCATCAAAGTAGTTCAGCAGCGCGAAGAACGGCCGCCCCTCCAGCGAGCGCAGCCAGGCCGTGAACTCGGCATTCACCTGCGGGGCACGCTTGCGCCCAGGGATGTCAAAGTATCCGGCGCGCGGCAACAGCGTCTTGCATAGCTTGCGGCCGTATACGGTGCGATACAGATCGTCCGCCGCCGCCCCGCCATAGGTCGAAAAACGCGCAAATCCCCGGCCCAAGCCCCACTCGGGCGCGACGTACTCGCGATTGGCGGCGAAGGCGGCAGTGCTGTAGCCGTGCGTAGCAAGGTGCTCCGGCAACGACGCGAATCCGGTTCGCATCGGGTCGAGCCAGTCGGCCCCGTGCCGCGCCAGGCTCGCCCCCGTCAGCAGGCTGGCGTGCGACGGCAGCGTCCAGGAGCTGTTGGTGAACGCCGCTTCGAAAAGCGTGCCCTGCTGCGCGAAGCGATCGAGGTTCGGCGTGGTCTGCCGCGCGTAGCCATAGGCCGACATGTGGTCGGCCCGCAGCGTGTCGAGCGTAATCACCAATACATTTGGCGCGCCCGGCAGCGGCTTGGGCAGCTCACCCCAGGCCTGCCGCTCGCGGAAATACGCCGAGTTGCTGGCCGAAACTCCGACGATGGTCGCGGTCGCGAGCATCAGTCCGAACGTGCGCCATTGCAGCGCGCGGAAGGCCGGGTCGCGGCCGTCGAGCCAGCGGGCCAGTTGCGCCCCCGCGCCCAGGGCCAGCAGAATCGCGGCCCATTGATACATCTTGCCCCAGATGAGCAGCAGGTTGAACAGCAGCATCGCAGCGAGCACGTTGATCGCCGCGAGGCGCACGAAATCGCGGCGAGCGCCTGCGCCCGCGCCGCGCTGCACAATCCAAAGCAGCAGCGCCACGCCGGTGAAGATTAGCGTGTTGTAGAGCGGGGCCTGCCAGAGGATGGCCTCGGAGCAGCGGATGGCCAGGCCGGGCGTGCCGCGCAGCGCGTTGACGATCGCGCCCTCGAGCAGCCCGGTTAGCAACCCGAACCAGAGCCCGTGTTCGATGATCCGCCAGCGCGAGACCGGCCGAGCAGCCGTCGCGTCTGCTGCGGCGGCAAATCCAGCGGTCCCGGGTCGCGGCGCCTGCGAACTCAATCCTGCTCCCTGCTATTCGACGACAAGGTCTCGTGGGCGACGCACGGGTCGGGCCGTGAGCGTCGCTAGCTCTTCATCGGCAGGATCAAAGGGGCGCACGTACACGCGCCCGTCGCGACGCCGCGCGACATACGCGCGGCGCTCCGGGAACGCCGCAAGCGTGGCCTCGATGGTGTGTGATTTGGCGTGCGCGTAGAGCACTTCGTTCTTCGAAAGCGGCAGTTTGTTGTGCGAGAACACGGACTTCCACGCGGCCCCGTCGACAAACACCAGCGCGTTAGACAATCCGGCCTGCTGCACGGCGGCATGATAGTCGCCGTTGACGTGGCGGTAGTCCGTAGCGTAGCGCGCCAGCAGCCGCGGATAGCCGAAGATGAACGTATGCGCGACGAGCGCGACGACGCCGACGCGCGCCAGCCGGGCGGCTTGGGGCGGCAAGGTCGTGGTGCAACGCGCCAGCCAGCCGGCGAGGATGACCGCCAGTGCGGGCGTCGCGAGCGCGTAGTGTCGCGGTCCAAAGGCGATGCCGTGGTAGAAGTGTGCGGCGTAGACCAGCACGATCAGCACGCCGGAGATGCGCAGCAGAGAATCCCAAGCAAGCCATGAGACTTGGCGGTTTCGGAAGATGAGCAGGCAGCCGACGGCAAGCACCCAGCCGCAGCCCACAAAGTGGTGCGCCAGTTCGCTGAATCGCACGGCAGTGACTTGCAGCCCATCGGACGGGTAGAAGCCGGGCCACTCGTCGCCGTGCTGCGTGGTGCCCATGTGCCCACCGAAGCCGACGCCGAGCGTGCCCTCGAAGTAGAGCTTGATCTGCCGCACCATGGGCGGGGTGAACGCGTCGCCGGTGAGCGCCTGGTTGTACCAGAGCGAAGCCGCGACTGCGGCGGCGGGCGGCAGCGCCATCACAGCCAGCAGCGCCAGGCTGCGGAGCTCGCGCCGCGCCTGCCAGCCCAGTCGCGCCACAAACGGCAGCGCCGCGAGCGCCGAATCCAGCGGGCGGATGAAGACGTTGGCCGCCAGGGCCAGGCCCGCAAGCAGCGACCACCCGCCGTTGCGCTGCTCGATCGTCGGCACGCTCGCCCGCAGGAATATCGCGAAGAACAGCAGGTTCGCACAGTGCGACATCAGGCTCGCAGCCTGGAAAAACCAGAACGGCGAAACCGCCAGCAGTAGCAGCGCCAGCTTGCGCTCGAGATCGCCATAGCCAGCCACCCGCAGGAAGCTGTTGAACACCAGCAGCGCCAGCCCGAACAGCGCCGGATTGACCAGAAACTCCAGATTCCAACGCGAGCCAAGCGAGAGCAGCGCCGGCCAACCCGCATTCATCGTGCCGTACCAGCGGCGCGTCTGAGGATCGATGATGTTGTGGATCATCGTGAAGGAGTCGCACGCGGGCGCCGGCGGCGGCTCCAGCCAAATTCGTCCGAGCTCGAACAGCCGCGCCTGAAAAAGGTACGTGTGCTCGTCGGACGTGTGCGGCATGCCATCCAGAACGAACCAGGCGCCGCAAACCGCCGCGATGCACGCGACCAGCGCCAGCGGGCCGACGGCAACGCGCTGCAGCAGCGCCCAGGCGCGCTCGGACAATCGATCCCAGTGCGTCAGCAGAATCAGCAGACAAACCGCGGAAAGCGTCGCGCACAGCAGGCAGATCAGGTAGCCTGACATGCGAATGTACGGCTGCGCCAAGACCGGCGCCGCCAGCAATAGCGCGCCGGCCGCCGCGAGCGTGCGCTTGTGCGGCGAGAGCAGGTGGAGCCAGGCCCGCGCGTGCGCCAGAGCGGCGCGTGGTCCGACAAGCAGCGCGACCGCGCAGAGCAGCAACGCAACCACCGGAACGCTGGCCGCCTCCGCTCGGCCGAGCAAATCGATCCATGCCCGCACGGCAAGCACCTCCCGAACGCTTGCAGTGTTCGGACCACTGAATGCACGCGTCGTCGATCGCGCGCGGCGTATGCCGCACGCAGCGCAAGATCGTCACGCCTTACCCTGCTGGCGAGCGTGCGCTTGAGAAGCCTCCAGAAGCACCCCGTATGAGACCAGCAGGAACAATAGCAGCGCCAGCATCACGCCCGAGCTATACAGCGACGCGAACAGCCACTGCAGTGGCGTGTGTACCTCGATGGTGCCGAGCTGCTTGCCGAGCGGGTACCAGTTGGCCCGCAGCGTCGCCAGTAGCATGATCAACATGAGCCCCCGCCCCGACCTTCCTAGCTTCGGCCAGGCGTGTAGGAAAATCAAGAGCGGGATCAGCAGGACCTGATAATAGTGCGACCAGGCAATCGTCGAGAAGAACAGCGGGAACATCAGGGCAAGTGTGCAAGCTTGCTCGCGTCGCGCTTGCCCGCTCAGGCCCGCGCGATGCAGGCGCAGCGCCAGCCACGCGAACCACAGCAGCGTCAGCAGCTTCAGGCAGGCAATGATCCGCAATAGCGCCGCCGGCATCGGCTGCCGACCCGTGCCCAGCCCCTCGACGTGCACAAACCAATTTGTGGCGATGGCGCTCAGCGAAGCGTTCTTGGTCCACGGCGCCGCCCAGCGGGCCCCTTCCTGCAGTACGATCTGCAGCCACTCGACGTGCAGCGACCAGCCAAAAATCGCGATCGAGGCTGCGCCCACGACGCTTCCGACTACGGCAACGCGGAATAGCAGCCGATACTGGCCCGTGAGCAGCAGGATCGGCAGCGTCAACACCAGAAATGGCTTCACCAGCACCGCCAACACCAGGCACAGCCCCGCCAGCGTGTTGCGTCCGTTGAGATACGCAACGAAGAACAACGCGATCAGGGCAAAGGCGTGGGGCGTCGATTGCCCGCCGATGACGAACGTGAACCAGAACGGCTCGAAGCACAGCAGCACCGCGAGATAGAGCGGCAGCAGCCATCTTGCCGGGATCTGGCCGCGCAGCGCTTCGCGATAGCGCGGATAGAGCACGATCCAGCCGACAATCATGCTGATCAGGCACGAGAGCTTGAAAGCGCGCACCGCGATGCCCGAGCGAAACGCGCCCAGCGGCGCCAGGTACAGCGAAGACGCCGGGAAGCCCACGTAGTACATCGGCTCGACGGTCTGCGGCTCGGCCGGCTGATACAGGGCCGCGAACTGGCCGGTCCAGATGCGCGTGCCGGCGTTATAGAAGTTGTGGAAGTCCCAGCGCTGCCCGTCGCCGGCCATCACGCTCCAGGCGGCGCGTAGCAACAGCAGCGTCAAGAGTGCCAGCGTGAGCAGCCTGGCGCCGGATGAACGTCGGGAAGTGTGCGTTTCGGCTTGGTCTGCGATCTAGATGTACCCCAGTCCGCTGAGTCGCTCGCGGATGACGTCTTCGTCGTCCGTCGAATACGCGCCCGCAGCCCGGCCGACCAGCGAAATTCCCGCGCCGTCCGCCGGCAGCCCCACCAGTTCGAGGAGCGTGGCCAGGCAGTCGGCCGGAAGCGCTTCATTGAACTCGCCGAGCACGCGCCGCAGCGGGTCCGCGATCACGAAGCCGCCGCTCGCGCCGCTGTGCATCAGCAGGCCGATGACGGTAGATTCGTCGGCGCCGTCGAGCAGGCGCGCCAGTGCCGCATCGAGCTGCAGCGCAGCGTCTATCGCCGGGGCAGCATGCCGCGCCGCGGCCGCCACATCGCCTTCCAGTGCGGCGCCCGCGTCGCCGCCTGCGCTCTGTAGCTGCAACCCGCCGCCGGCGCGGCGCACCGCGTTCGGCAAGCGGCCGTCCAGCAAGCCCGCCAGCGACCAGAACGCCTGCGACTCGCCGGGCTGCGCAAATAGGCCGTAACAGGCGCTGGCCGCCAAGCCGCGCAGGCTGGCCAGCCGCTCATCCTGCAGAGCCTGATCGGCGGGCAATCCGTCGTAAAGCAGCAATTGCAGTTTCATCATCGCATCAGACTCCGGCCTTCCATCGCGGACCCCGGCGGCACGCCCAGCGCCGCGCACAGCGTCGGCGCCAGGTCGAGCAGGCGCGGCGTGGCGGCATCGAACGGATGATTCATGAATAGCACGCCCGGGACCAGCGCCGGATCGATGATGTGATCGCCGCCCCATTTGCGCGTATTGTCTTCGATCAGCTCCGCGGGCACGCCGCCCAGCGCGGTCGACCACGACACGCGATAGCCCGCGTTGAAGTTCACCAGCAGGTCTGGAGCGTCTACGAGGCAGGCGCCGCGATAGACCGCTTCGCGCGTCACCACGCTGTTAATCGCGACGCTTCCGCCGCGCTGCGCGTCGCGCAGCCCGCTCAGTCCGCTGACGATGGCGCGCTTCACGGCGTCGGCCTCGGCTTGCGGCAGGCTACCGCGACCTTCGCGGCCGACGAGATTCAGAAAGATGCTGCCCAGGCCCAGTGCATACGCCTTGGTCCGGCTCCAGTCGACCTGCTTGAAGAACTCACCGGCGTCGTGCCCGGGGGCTGCGCCGCGCTGCAACGTGAGCAGGCCATTCGCGTGCAGCCAGGTGTTCAGATTCACGCCGCGCTGAAAACTGTTCATGCCATGATCGCTGAGCACGATCAGCAGCGTCTGCTCGTCGGCGAACTGCAGCGCCTTTCCGACCACCTCGTCACAGGCCTGGTAGTGCACTTCGATCGCTTCGCGCAATTCGGCCGGCAAGGCCGCATCGGCGTTGGCCGGGTGCTGCGGCTCGCGAAAGCGCCAGAGCATGTGCTGCAAGCGGTCCGGCGTATCGAAGAGGCAGAAGAACAGTCCATCTTCACGCCGCCCCAGCTCCGCCACCATCATCCGTTCGCGCTCGCGCAGCACCGCCTGGCACTGCTCGAGGTATGCGAACTCGTCAAAGCGCCCGTTGTTCAGCCCGCCGTGATCTTCGACCATCCCGGTCGTGTAGTATGTACCCAAGTGCGTTTCGAGCTCTGCCGCATACTCGGGCGGCGCGCTGATCGGAAAGAGCGGCGCCGCGGGGTCGTAGTTCACCGGGGAGCAATAGAGCTCCAGCGGATCGAGCCGCGCCAGGTAGAAGCGCAACATGCCGCGCAGCGACTGCAGCAGCCCCAGCTTGAATTTGATTTTCAGCCAGCCGCTCCATTGCCGCTCGTTCAATTGCAGCGCGGCCGGCTGACCATCGCTGAGAATCGCCAGCCGCCGCTGCTGCGGATCGCGCTCGAACGTCACGTCGAGCGTATAGTCGCCGCCTTTGGGATTGCGCGGGCCGATCAGTTGCGTGCGGGAACGCTCGCCGTCGAACTGCACGACGACGATCTTCTCGCTCTCCTCGGCGGTCAGGCCGCTGCGGGTGGTGTAGAAGGTCGAGGTTCCCAGACCGCCGCGCAGATCGGGCACGCCCATTCCGCTGAGCATGCGGCCGCGCATCGCGTCGGGTGGGAAGGTGCACGGGCAACGGACGATGGTGGAGCCCACGCCGGCGGTCTTGAGCACTTCCCAAACCGGCGTGCCGCGGCGCAGGTTGACCGGCTTGGGCGGCACAAAGGCGCTCTTCTGCTCGAAGCGGCTCAGCGCCAACACCGGCAAGTACGTTTGCGGATCGCGCGCCAGGAAATCAAAAATGCCGTGCGCGCCGGGGTTCAGGCCGGTCGCAAACGTTGACCAGGCCACCGGCGTCTGCGCCGGAAACGTGGTCGCGACGCGCGCATAGCCACCACGCTCGCGCAGCCGCGCGAGATTCGGCAAGCGCCCGGACGCCAGCAGCGCGTCGACGAGCTTGGGCTCGAGCCCGTCGAGACCGACAACGATAACTTTACGGAACTTCACAGGCAGGCAGATCGGCGAATCAACTGACGGCCGCTCGCTCGTCGCGCGACATCCGTCCTATCAGAACGCGAGACCATCGCGAGCGCGAACGCAAACAGGCTCGACTCATGCACGTCGACGCTGGCTCACGGCTGCGACGGGGCGTCCGGATTGCCCAAAGTCGACTTGGGCGCAGCGCGGCCGAACAGGCCCACGAAAAAAGCCTTGATGCGATTCAGGAACATCAGGAAGAACCCGACGATCGCGGCGAAGACCGACGCGATCGGCATCATCGAGCCCGGGTCCAGATACGCCAGCGTCGTCATACAGACTTCCATGGTGCGATTCTCCCTCCGCTGCGCGGCAACCCCACCCACACCCATTATTCGTCGCTGCCCGGGCTGCGAGCCGCCGCCGAGACGATTTTCCTGCGTCAGCGCCCAAGTCCTAGAGAATAAGCGAACGCGGTGCTGCCCGCCATTCATTTCGAGACCGGTCGCCCGCTCGCGCCGCCCGAAAACCGCAGCGACCACCACAGCAGCCCGATCGCCGCGCCCGCGCTCAGCAGCAACGGGATCGCCAGCGTCTGGTTCGAGACCCACGCCGGGAACATGCCGCCCATGCGTCCGAGCGTCGTCAACCACGGCAGGCGCGGACCGCCGCTGCTGATCTGGATCAGCGATTCGACGACGCCGCGGCCCAGCTCCACGTCGCGGTGCATCGCCAGGCACCAGGACAAGTAGGTCGTCGCGATGCCGAGCAGCATGGCCAGGACACGCGGCAGGCGCAGCAGGACGCCCGCGGCGATGAGGAATACAAACGGGACGATCGGCAGCACGTGCCGCAGGCCGCTGTTGAACTGCAGCCGCGTAAACTGGTTCGCGGCGCAGAACAGAACGAACGCCGTGCACAGTGCCAGGATGAAGGCCGCCTCGCGGACGCCGACGATTCGTGTTTCGCCGGCGTACCAACCCGCGGGCCAAAGCGCCAGCAGTAGGATCGGAGCGGTGACGAACAGGCCGTAGCGTTCGCTCGCAAGCGTGAGCCAGATCAGGTCGATCTTGGGCCAATCTAGCCCGACGTAGCCGCGCAGGGCTTGCTCGTTCCCGGCGGGCATGTAGTGCTGCGCCGGCAGGATCGGGTGGCCGAAACAGGCCCACTGGTAGTACATTAGCACGCCGCCGGAGAGCAGCAGGCCAGCCGCAAAGCTCCACGGATCGACGGTGCGGCGGCGATCCGCGGGCTCGTGCAGCCAGCGTGCCAGCCCGTATGCCGCGAGCGCCAGTACAAAGATCACGCCGCTGTAATCACAGACTACGGTCCAGCCGGCGAGCAGGCCGCTGAGGAAGTACGCCGGCCGCCGCGGATTCGCCGGGTCTTCCCAAGGCTGCCAAAGCAGAAAGAACGCCAACATGGCGGCGTGCGTCTCGACCAGGTTGTGATTGAGCTGCCCGGTACGGAAAAAGATCGGAGTCGCAAAGGCATACAGCACGGCGAGCCAAGCCGCCGCTGGCAGCGAGCCGATACGGCCCAGCAGCGCGTAGAACATGGCCACCACGGCCGCGGCTGAGAGCGGGGCCATGCCGAAGGCCTGCGTGACGCCCGCAGCCAGGCCAAATTTCACGTCAAAGCCGCGCTCCTGCGCCTTGCGCATGAACTCGCGCGCCAGCGGGTAGGGCGAGTCGTACTCGGCGGGCGCGGCGCCGGCGGCGGCCCGCCGCGCCTGCACGCGCGCGACAAGCTGGTCGATCAGCGGTCGGAAAAGCGCGTACGGAATGGCGCCGATGATCGAGCCGCCGGGGTTGTTGTTGATGAACACGCCGCGACCTTCGAGCCGAAAGATGTCGTGATGCAGGCCTTCGTACTCTGCGACGTCGAAGCTCAGCCGATCGCCCAGGCTCATCGCGGGGAAAAGCTCGCGCGTCGTGTTGGTGGCAAAATGCAGCGCGTAGATCAGCCAGCAGGTCAGGAATAGACGCCAGGCCGCTGAGCGGCGCTGCGCTAAGGAAGAACTCGTCACGGGACTCTGCGCGTGCGCTCTTCGGCCGCGAGTTGCGTCGGTCGCAGCCAGTAGGCGTACATGGTCCTCAGATTCGCGAGCTTGCAGAATAGCTGTGCGAGCGCCGCGCTGGCGCAGGCCAGCATCCGCCTCAGCCAATGTGGCGTGGGCGCCGACGGTTCATAGCCGAGCGCGCCCATCGTACCGCCGCAAAACCACTCAATCAGGGCCGCGTCGCGCGGCTGGAGCTGCTTTCTCCACGCGCCGACGCGGTCGCGCGTGATGCTGGTCTGCGCCCGCTCGAACCACCAATGATCGACCTTGGCCGGTTGATCGGCGCTGACCATCGTCGGCTGAAAATCGACGCCCAGAAACGCGCACAGCGCGGAAAGCGTCTTTGGCGGATCGCCGACCAGGTCTTCGTAGCGCAGCGCGTAGTAGTTCTCACGACCGCGACAGCGTTCGGCGGCTTGGACGCACGCCTTCCAGCGATGCCCATTGATCAACGTGTGTCCGCCGCCCCAAGGCATCTGTCCGAGTGAAGCGACCACATCGCGCGGGTCGCGGATGATGTGCACAATCCGGCAGTCGGGATACCACTCGCACAGCAGTTTAGCGTACAACGCGTGATCGGGCGTCTTTTCGCCGTGGCGCGGCTTGCCTTGTTGTCGCGCGTACTCGCGCAGCATCGCGTCGAAGAACTCGCGGTAGCCGATGCCCTCGCGCAGCAGCGCGTTGCGAAGCGCTGCGCGATCGAGCCCCAGCCGCTGCACGCGCTGTGTCGCCAGCCACTGCTCGACCAGCCGCAGGCGGTGCTGCGGATCGGCCAGGTCGCCGAAGGCGCGGCGCCGCTCGTAGATCCAATAGAAGAAATACGTTTCATCGCACAGCGCGATCTGCGAATGCCGATTGAGCATGGTGCGCAGCAGCGTGGTTCCGCTGCGCGGCGCACCGACAACGAAGATCGGACCTGCGGGCTGCGGGTCGGGCACTGGCGCCTGCTCTCCGTCCGCGGCGGGCGGCGGGCGTCCGGAGGTGGACGCGCACGCGGCCGGCGCGGCAGACAGGCGCTAAATCGTGAATGTGCGCGGGCGACATCAATTCGCACTGGGCGCCAGCGCGTCGCCGCGCGAACGTCCCATAAGAGATCGCAGCACATGCGTCTGCGGCGCGTGCGCCTTGAGCACCATCCAGGTGAGCGCCGTGGCCAGCAGCTCGGAGATCAGCATCGCCAGCGCCGCGCCGGCGACGCCATAGCGGAGTGACAGCAGCACCAGCATCGGCGCTAGCAGCAGCACCCCAGCCAGCGAGCAACGGAACTCGTCGTTCTGGTGGTTCAAGGCGAGCAACGCGCTGACCAAGTGTCGGCGAATGGCGAGAACCGGGATCAACCAGACGAGAATCTGAAGTGATGCGACCGCCTCGGCCGAGACGAACTCCGCGCCATACAACAGCCGGATCACCAGCGGCGCAAGCCAGATGGTGAGCAGCGCGCCGAGCGCCGCCGGCCAGGTGAGCAACGGCAGCGAGCCGTGCAGCAGATCCAGCATGCGCAGCGGGGAGACGCCGGCGGCCTGGCTAAGGCTGGGGAACAGGTTGGTGAAATACGCCGCCATCAGCGTCTGGACCAGCATCATCACGCGGTGCGCCGCGCCGAAGAAGCCGGTCTGGGCAGGGTCGAGCAGCATGCCGACCACGAAGACCGGCAGGAACATGCGCGCCACCCAGACGAGGTTGGATCCTCCAATCGGTGCGCTTTGCCTGAGAATCCGCCAATTGGCCGGCGAGAACAGCCGCAACGACAGTCGCCCGCCGTTGCCCAGATAGGCGTACAGGAACAGCGCGGCGGCGGCACTGACGCCGGCAATCTCAGCCAGCGGCAGCCGCGGCAGGTGCGCCGGGTCGCGCACAAGCATCAGCACCAGCGCCGCGAACACAGCTTGCCGCAGTAATTGTCCCGCGGCGAACCAGCCCATCCGCCGCTGGGCCTGCAGCACCCAGCTCAGAAGGAAAGGGTAGCCCAACAGGCTGATCGAATATGCGAGCAGCAGGCCGCGCAGCCGCGGGTCGAGCGGCAGCCAAAGCAACAGCACGGCGAAAGTCGCTACCGTCGCCATGGCCAGCAGCAACTGCACCGAGACGATTCGCCGCACCAGCCGCGCGGTTCTGCGGGGCTCGCGGGCGATTTCGCGCGCCCCGAGGATCGCGAAGCCTTGGTCGATCAACAGCGTGGCGAACATCATCACCGAGAGCGTCAGCTCGACCAGCCCGAACAGGGCCGGCTTGAGCACGCGCGCCAGGTGCAGAAACGCCGCCACCGTGACGATGCGCGTGGCGAGCTCGCCCAGCAGCAGAACGCTGAGGTTTTTCAGTTGCAGCAAAACGAAGTTGTGCGGCGCGCCGCTATTGCTGGATCACGGGCAGCGGGATTCCGGCCAGCTTGTCGCTGTAATCCGCGCGCTCGCCAGCCTGCAGCGGCGGAGCCTTCTCCCAGACTTTCGCACCGGTCATGGCCCGCGCGAGCTGCAGCGGCTGAAAGGTGATGCTGGGCCAGAGGAAGATCTCGTTCGTGCAGTAGCATTCCTTGGCGCGGATCGACGACCGCAGCTTGCGGGCCTCCTCGGAATACCAGATGTCCTTGAAGCTGCGCTGCCGGATGTTGCCCAGCGGCGCGTGCGATTCGCACATGCTCACGTCGCCGTTGTGATAGATCACGCAGCTCAGCACACCGGCGCGGCAGGGCACGACCTGCCGCTGCTCGCGGGCGGTCTTGACCTTGGCCCATTGCAGCATCGGCTCGACCACGCTACCAACGCGGCTCTGCTCGCGCGGACCCCACAGCCGCCGCACGTAGTCCGCCAGCTTGGTGTACTCGTCAAGCAACGGACCCTGCAGCGAGGGGTTCTTGCGATCGCCGCGGATGATGGCCAGATTGTGGTGCGTCATCTGCGGGCAGCGGTCATAAAGGAAAGTGGTAAGCTTGCGGATCTCGTCCATGTTCGTGGCGGTGGCGGTCGAGATCGAGTGAATCTGCAGCCGCGGATCGTCTTTCTGCACCTCGACCAGCGCGTCGTACGTCTCCATCGCCTTCTTGAACGAGTTCTTCGTGACGCGGAATGTATCGTGGAAATCCGGCATGCCGTCGAGCGAGAGCTCGATCGTGATGAACTTGAGCGCCGGTTCCTTGAGCGTCTCGCGAATCTGCTCGACCGTGTTCTTTGTGTAGAACCCGTTCGAAGGCGTGTAGATCTCCTTCACGCCGTTGTGACGGATGAACTGCCGGCAGATGGCGCCGAACTCGGGCCGCATGAACGGCTCGCCGCCGGAGAGATTCAGATTCTCGATCGGCCCGAGCTGCTGACTGAGGCTGACCATCTCGGCGAAGGTCAGATCGTCGGGGCTATTGAGCTGCTGCCAGTAGAAGCAATGCTCACACTTCATGTTGCAGACGGAGTTGATGAACAGAATCACGAACGGCGGACTGGGTACATCCGGGATCGAGAGGTTCTGCCATTGGAGACGTACGTGCTTCGCGACGCGCCCAACCAGGTTCATTGTCTTAGCTCCCCTCCCACCGTCCCCAATCCTCGCAAGCGCGCTTAGACACCCGCGAAGGCCCGCGCTCTGCGAATGCAGCGTCGAAACCAAAGATAGTAGTCCAATCGACCCTGAATTGCAGCCGAGAATCGATGAAGGTCCTGTAAATAGAACGTGTCCAGACGCGGAAGCCGCTCGCGCGGCTCACGCGCGGCGCGCTTCAGCACCGTCGTCACCGCGGCGGAAAAATGCCGTCGGGCAGCGGCGTAGGCAGACTCCGTCGTGTCGCCATACGGATATGCGAAACTGGTCGGCGGCGCGCCAAGCTGCTCGGCGATCGCGTCGCGCGATTGCGTCAACTCATGCTCGATCTGCGCGGGGCTCAGCCTGCTCAGCCGCGGATGCGTCGCAGTATGCGCTCCAAACTCGACGCCGGCCGCGGCCATCTCGCGAACCTGGTCCCATGTCAGTGTTGCCTGGCGACCGAAACCCGCCGGCGGCGCCTCCCAGTCGTTGAACGCCGCCATGAAGTCAGTAACCAAGAAAACCGTCGCGCCAAAGCCCAGCTCACGCAGCACGGGTAGCGCCTGCTGATACAGGTTCGCATAACCGTCGTCGAACGTAATCACAGCATCGTTCGCGGTCCACTCGCCGCGCTGCTCGCGCTGCGCGAGCGCCGTCTGTAGCGAAACCCCGCGAAACCCCAGCCGGGCCAGCGTGCGCATCTGTGCGGCGAAGGTCTCGGGCTTGAGCGAGATCACCGAGCCGCTCTGGTCCAGCGAGTGATACGCCAGGATCGCGATCTGCCCGCTCATTCGTGCGCTTCGGTCGGGCCGCCGGGGTTGGCAGTAATGTAGCCGACGAATTCGCCGAACGACCAGATCGTCTCAAGCACCAACAACAGCGGAACGCAGGCCAGCAATGTGCCGACGCGCTGCCTCTTACCAATGCCGCGGCTGACGATCCGGAACGTCAGCAGCAGCGGCAACACGAACGAGAGGGCGGCGTAGACGAAGCGCTTCGCACCGATGCCCTTGGCGCGGGTGCCGGCGAACGAGCGGCCCCAGACGAAGCGCTCGGTGAGCGCGGTCGCGAGCGTCAGGCCCGTGCGCGTCTGATAGACCACCATCCCCGGATCCAGCCGCAGCTCGCGGCCCAGGTCGCGCAGCTTCCAGTTGACGAAAGTTTCGTGAAACGCGTCCTGCCAGCATTCCTGGACGCTGGCGAGCGCTTCGCGCTTGTACGCGCAGTTGCTGTCGCTAATGAACTCGCTGGGACCATCGGGCACCGGGCTCTGGTAGCGGCCGAAGTCGGCGTAATACACCGCCCAATTCAGCAGCTTGTCGACGCCGTTGTCGACCGTGCCGCCCACGCCGGCGTAGGGCTGCTCATGCACGCGCAGCGCTGTGTTGACCCAGTCTGGCCCGGGCGTGCCGTGATCCTCGAGCAGCGCCAGGATTCGCCCGCGCGCGGCTTTCAAGCCGATCGCCCGCAGAATGTCATGATGCTCGCGGCTGAAGTTCCCGAAACGCCGCATGTCGACCTGTGCGCGGCAGTCGATGAACGTGGCCCAGGGGAAGCGGGCGCGCAGCTCGTCGACGCGCTCCAGCCGCGCATCAAACGGCACGAGCACCTCGGCGCTGTGCTCGCGCACGCCGCTCTCGATCGCGGACAGGCAGGTCGCCATCGGGTCATGCCCGCCGGCAATGACCGCGACAACGATCGAGATCGGCGGTGGATTGGGGGCAACCGCGGAGTCAGTCATCATTGTTCCGAATGGATGCTGCGTTGCGACGCGAACGCTTCGCGACACGCGTAGCGCTGAATGCGCGCGTCCGCGCCATTCGTCTCCGCCGCGAGCGGCTCATTCGATCTTGGTCAGTGCATCGCCGGGGCCGAAGAGGTATCCCATCCATTCGCCCCAAACATACGTGACATTCACCGGGATCAGGATCGGCAGCGCCGCCATGAACTTTCCGGTGTGCTGCTTCTTGGCGAAGACGCGCGACGCGGTGCGGAACATCAGCAGCGGCACGATCAGCGGCGCCAGGAAGATGTACGCCGCCCGAAACAGCGGCGAGACATGCGGGCGGCGGATGCCGGCGAAGGCCTTGCTGAACAGAAATCGCTGCCACAAGTAGTACTTCAGGCCGAATGGACCGGTGTGATACACCACCAGATCGGGCTCGTTCAGAAATGATTCGCCCGAAGCCAGCAGCTTGGTGTTCAGCTCCGCCTCCCAGTAGCCGTTGCTGCAGCCCGGCAGGAACTTCTGCATCAGCTCGCGGCGATAGACGCAATTCGCACCACAGACGTTGTAAGACGGGCCGCGCTCGTAGGGCGGCATGTAGGCGTTGTACTCGGTGAAGTACACGGCCCAATCCACGATCCGCGGGTAGTTGTCGTCATGAATCGGGCCGCCGATCGCCGCGACGCCGCTGCGGATCGTCCGCAGGATGACCTCGATCCAGTCGCCGCGGGCCACGCAGTGCTCTTCGATGATCGCGACATGCTCGGCGCGGGCCTGCGCGATCGCGTGGCGGCGCAGGTCGGGCACGCTCTCGCCCGCGGGCCGGCGAATCAACTGCACCCAGGGAAATTCCCGCTCGATGCCGGCCGCCACTTCGCCGCCGGCGCGGTCCGCGATCAGAAACTCGACGTCGTCGCGCCGTTGCGTCGCCAGGGACTCCAGGCAGCGCGTGATGAATGGTGGCCCGACACAGGAGGCAATCACGACCGATAGCGCCGGCTGGTTCATCAACTTTTTCTACGCGATCGGATGGATCTGGGCAATCCGGCTGCGCAAACGGACCACGCAGCGTTGAGATTCGCTGCGTCGGCGGCGCTAGCCGCGCGAACTCTTCAGCACCGGCGGCGCGGCGCGACCTTCGCCCGAGAGCACGTGCTGCGCGATGCCCACCACCGCCGACAGCCCACAATACAGGAAGTACAGCCAGTGCATCGGCAGCACGCGCAGCGTGAAGCCAAGGCCACGCCGAACTGTCAGGTAGCGGTAAAAGTCGAAATTCAGAATGGTCACCAACAGCGCCGCGATCAGCGGCGCGGGCCAGAGCCAGGGCAGCGCGGCGGGCGCCAGCAGCGCCGCCACCGGCAGCCCCAGCAGCGCCAGCAGCGCGACGAACGCCAGGATCACGCTGGCGCGCTGCGCGAAGCTGACGTTCAGCGTGTTTGGGATCTCGCCCACGCGCAGCATCAGCCGCATCCACGGAATTCCGCGATCGAAAATGTCCGTGCGCACCACGCCCTTGAGCGTCCAGCGCTTCAGGTGTTTGCACTTCACGCGGCTGTTCAGCACGATGCGATGCCCGGCCTTGTGCAGCCAGGCGCCCAGCTCGATATCCTCAATTGCCGGGCGGCGATAGCGCACTTCGTCAAACCCGCCGAAATCCAGGAACAACTGCCGCCGCATGGCGCCGCAGCCACTCCAGAAGGTGGGGATGTCGCCATCGAAGCGCTGATGCACGTAATGATGGAACAGGTTGCGATATTGCGAGAGGAAGCCGGGGTCGGCGGGCGTGTCGTCGTAAGTTCCGATCACCGCGTCGACGCTCGGATCGGCCAGCGTCTGGGCAAATAGCGCCAGCGTATCGGGATGCACGCAAACGTCCGCATCGATAAAGACCACGCTGCCGCCGCTGACATGCCGCGCGCCGATATTGCGGGCCCGGGCCGGACCGCTGGGCCCGTCGATCTTCATGTAATTGAAACCGTGCTGGCGGACCAGCGGCTCGAGCGGCTCGCTGGAGCCGTCGTCGACCACCAGCACGTCGAAATTCTGGAAGTTGGAGGCTCCCAGCGCCGCCAGGCACTGCTTCAGCATCCCGCTGGAGTTGTAGCAGGGCACGATCACCGAGAGCATCACGTCGGACGCGGCCCTGCTCACTGGCGAAACCTGCGTACTGCTCAACGTCGTCATTATTCCCCCGCGGGAGTTTGCGCCTGGGGCGCAAATTCCGTCACAAAACGCGCCGGAAACGCGCCGACCTTCGCCCTTGCGGCCGAAGACAGGTGGATCCCGTCCGGCTCCATATCGGTCGTGGGCGCGAGCTGCTCAAACAGATCCAGCAGCGGCGCCCTGTTTCGCTGACACAGCTCCGCCAGCTTGCGCAGCGGTCTGTGCACATCGTCGCGATCGTGTTGCAAATACTCCGGGCGGTATTGGGCGGCGAACGGAAACGCCACCACTGCCAGCCGGACGCCCCTCCCACGACATAGCTCGTGGAGCTGCTCGAACCACGAACTATAGTCGATTCAGGGTGCGTCTTTCCAGGCGTTCGCCCGGTCGGAGCGTGCGTCAACGACGTAGCCGTAGCTCGCCGCGCTGCTTGACCCAGTGCTGAAACGCGGCGCTGTCTTGAAGGAACGCGCAGATCCCGCGGATCTTCATCGATTTGCAACCACGCTTGAAATCCGCGCACTCCGTCAGAATTCGGCGGCCTACTCGGTCGCCACGCGCCCTGCAAACGAGAATGGCGCGGCGCCGGCCGAATCCACCCGTGCCGGCACACCCGCACGGCGCTGCGCGAGAAGCTCGTGCACCACCGCCAGGTAGTGCGTCAGAAATGGCGCCTCGCCAAACTCGGCGTCATACGCAGCCCGGCCCTGCCGACCCAACTCATCGCGCAGCGCGCGATCGACCGAAAGCCGCTGCAACGCGTCGCGCAGCTCGTCCGGCGTGCGATACATCAGGCCTCCGCCATGCGTGCTGACGATCTCTTCCAGCGAGCTCTGGGCGAAGACCACGACCGGCGTCGACGCGCAGAACGACTCGGCCACGATAATCCCAAAGGTCTCGTAGCATAGCGAGGGCACGACGGTCGCGATCGCGTCGCGATAGAGCGCTTCGAGCTGCGCGCGGCTGGTGCGGCCCAGGAAGCGAATGTTCTCCGCGCCGGCCGCCAGCGCGCGCAGCGTCGGCTCGTAGTTGCCGTTGCCGGCGATCAGCAGCTCGAACTGCGGCAGCCCGCGGAAGATCGGAATGAGCGTCTGCACACCCTTGATCTGCTCCAGCCGGCCGACGAACAGGAAGTATGCGCGACCCTCGTTGCTGCGCTGCGGCAGGGCCTCAGGCACGCCGGCGCGTGAGTCGAACAGCGGCAGTTGCACCATGCGGCCGCGAATGCCGCGCTCGCGGTGCATCCGCATGGTGAATAGGCTCGGGCCAATGAACGCGTCGATGTGCCGCGTCGCACGCCGCATCAGGCCGGTGTGCCGCCAGAGCTGCGGCGGGCGGCGATGGACCAGTTGGCACTTGATGCACTCGGGTTTCTGACACACTTCGCGATTGAATTTCCAGAGCACGTGCGTCGGGCAGACCAGCCAATGCTCGATCAGCGTGCAGAGCTTCAGCCCGCGGCCCCAGCCAAACACGCTCGGCCCGCCCAGCAGCGAGACGTTGTTGTAATGAATGACGTCATAATTCGCATTGCGCAGCCAGCGGCGAAGCTGCGGACCCTGCAGGCACGGCGAGCCGAGCTGCTGCGTGGCCAGCAGGCCAAGTGCGCCCAGTGGCGTGCGGATCGGCTGCACATCTACGCCGGGCTCGTCGCTGTAGGCGCTTGTCGGCGGCTTGCCGGCCAGCATCTCGTACGCGGATGGACTGTGCAAAACGCGGACGGCGTGTCCGCGCCGCGCAAGCCCATTGGCCAGCCGATGCGCGTAGATGCCATCGCCGCCGAAGTTGTAGGGCGGGTAGAACGTGCTGACGATGCAGAAGCGCAGCGGGCCGGTTGACGTTGTGTTCACGTGCGAGATCCGGGCGGGATGCGCTGGCGCAAGATCGCGGCTCTAGGCCGGGGCGCGCTTTGGGTCGAATTCGTGCAGCACGTCGCGCAAACGACGGGCGGAGATGTCCCACGAAAACGTCGCCGCGCGTGCCAGGCAACGACCGCGCAGCTCCGTTCGCAACTGAACATCCTCCAACACACGCCGCATCTGGGCTGCGAGCGCCGCGGCGTCGTCCGCATCGAAGAACAGTCCGGCATCGCCGACGACTTCCGGAAGCGAGCCGCGATTGCTGGCGATGACGGCGGCGCCGCAGGCCATGGCCTCGACCGCGGGCAGCCCGAAACCCTCCAGAAATGAAGGGAAAATGAACGCCTGCGCCGCGCACAGCAGGTGGCACAAATCCGCGTCCGGCACGAAGCCAGGAAAGTGCACCTGGGCCGCGACGTCCAACTGCCGCGCCCGCAGGCAGAGCTCGGCGTGACAGGTGCGGAAGACGTCGCCGGCGTAATCGCCGACAAGAACCAGCCGCACATCGCGGAGCGCCTCATACTCGCGCAGGCGGGCCAGCGCGTCGATCAGCGTGCCGAGATTCTTGTGCGGGCTGATGCCGCCGAAGTAGACGAAGAAGCGCTCGCCGCGCTTGACGCCACAGCGATCCAACGTGGCATCGTGCTGGCTGTCGCGTGTATCGACCGGGGCGAACGTGCTTGACGCCGCCTCAGGCAGCACGCGGACGCGCTGCTCGGCGAGGCGAAAGTGCTGCACCAGGCCGCGCTTGGACGCTTCCGACACCGTCGCGATCAGGCTGGAGCGCCAGACCGCTGCTCGGCACTTCAGATCCCAGAAGAAGCGGCTGGCGCGGTTGTGAAAAACCAGATGCGGCAGCGTCTCGGCGATGACGTCATGAAACGTGACCACGCACGGCACCGAGCCGCCGAGCGGAAAGTACGTGTACACAGCGGGGAAGTAGAAAACGTCGACGCGTTCGCGCGCCGCGGCGCGGCGCATGGCCCACATGTCGCGCAGCGAGCGGCGGCCGTCGGCAGCGGCGGCCTGCGTCGGCGCGACGCGCGTATCCGCGACCACCAGTTTCCACGCGCCCGGAAACTGCGAGGATTCCGCGGTCTGCCGATCGGCGAACAGCAGGACTTCATCGTCGCCAGCCTGCCGCGCCAACGCCGTCAGCAGTTCGCGGGTAAAGCGCCCGAAGCCGCGCCTGTTCGACCAACTGCTGGCATCGATCCCGATGCGCATCGGCGGTGCTTAACGCCGCACGCCCACGACGCGGTTGTAGATCCAGCCGATCGCCCAGCCGATCAGCGCGCCGGCCAGCACGCCCCAGAACAGGCCGACGAATGCGCCCGGCCACGAGACCGAATATCCCGGGAAATAGTGCCGCAGCAGGCTCAGATGCTCACCCACCCGCGGTCCGCCGCGGATCACCAGCCAGATGGTCATGATGAACAGCGCCAGCCCGCCAATCGCGCCGAAGACCAACGCGAGAATTCCGGCCTGCAGCCGGGCGACCGCCCGCGTCACTTCGCGTTCCGCTTGAATTGTCACGACACTTGGCCTCCGTGCTCAAACTCGATCTAGCAAGTCGCGTTCCTCTTCCGCCTCGGCCCGGCGCTTCAGCAGGTACGCATAGGCGGCGATGCCCCAATTACGCAACTGCGCGATCACGTAACCGATGATGAAGCCGCCAATGCCGGCCTGCACCAGCCCGAGCAGCGCGCCCGGCCAGCTCACACTGTAGCCAATCAGGTAGTGACGAAGCAGCCCAAGCGTCTCGCCTGTGCGCGGTCCGCCCTCCAGCAGCAGGAGCGCCGTCATCACAAAAAGACCGACGCCCAGCACCGTCCCGACCGAAACGCCCAGCGCCACCGGATCCAGCCGCGCGAACACGGTCTCGATGATTTCGTCCGGCGTCGGCTCTTCCGCGGCGGGCTCGGGCTTCGAGGGCACGCGCGTAGGCGTCAGCCTGTCGCCACTGGTTGCGGCCTTGGGCTTGCGATCTTCCTCGTGATACTCCATCTCGGTATTCACCGCCCAGACGTCGAGCTTCTCGCCGACAATGTTGCGGGCAGCGTACACCGCCGTGACCATCGAGTGGTCCTGATTGTTGTAACGGTGCAGCCCGTTGCGCCCGACGGTCTGGAAATTCTCGAGCGTCTCCAGCCAGCGACGGATGGTCTCGACGTGGCCCTGGTATTCCTGGTCGTAGACCGGATACGCCTTGGGCATGCGCACCACGGTGCCGTCCACGATCTCATTGGGCTGAGCCAGGCCGATCTGGGCACACTCGCGAATGCCCAGCTCGATCAGCCGCTCGTTGGGCCAGCGCCACTCCTCATCTTTGTCCCACAGGAAATATTCGAGCCCCAGCGAGGTGCGCTTTGCATCCGGCACCATGTAGGGGCTCCAGTTCTTGTAATTCTGCACGCGGCCCATTTTCACTTCGGGCGAGTGAATGTAGATCCAATTGTCCGGGAAAATTTCGTCGCGCTCCGCGATCAGCACCACCGTCAGATAGTCGCGATACCGCAGCGAATCGGCGGCCTTCAAGACCTCCGGCGGCGGCGGCGGGTCCATCGCCGCAATCATCTCGCGCATCGGCATGCTGGAGATGAAGTGATCCCCGCCAAACTCGACCCGTTCGCCCCCGTCCTTCACGCCGTAGACTGCCTCGACCCTTCCCGAGCGATGGCGGATGCGATCGACGCGAATGCCGCGATGCGTCGGATTGCCGGATTGCGCCAGCAGTTGTTCGCAGCGCTCCCACATCATGCCCGGGCCGAAGCGCGGGTAGTGGAACTGGTCGATCAGCGTCGTGATGACCTGGCCATCCTTGGTCTTGCCGCCACTCGTCGGAAAGAGCGCGTTGCGGATGGCTTCCTTGAGCGACAGATTTTTGATCCGCTGCGCCGCCCAGTCAGCCGAGATTTCGGTACAGGGAATGCCCCAGACCTTCTCCGTGTAGGTCTTGAAGAAGATCTGGTACAGGCGATAGCCGAAGCGGTTTGAGACCCACTGTTCGAAGGTCGACTCTTCGCGGCTGGGGAAGAACTTCGCCTTGGCGTAGCTCAGGCACACCATCGCCGACTCGACCGGTCCCAGGCCGGTGAGCGCGTTGATCGCCTTTAGCGGATAGTCGAAGAAGTGACCGCGGTAGTGAATCCGCGACATGCGCGGCCGCAGCAGGAAATCTTCGCCGAGGATTTCGTTCCAGAGCTGATTGACCAGCTCGACCTTGGAAAAGAAGCGGTGGCCGCCGATGTCGAAGCGGTAGCCGCGGTAGTTGACCGTGCGCGAAATTCCGCCGACGATGTCGTCGGATTCGAGCACAGTGGACTTAACGCCAAGCTTGTTCAGCTCAAACGCCGCAGTAAGCCCGGCAGGCCCCGCGCCGATGACGGTCGCTATTGGCATACTTTTCTTGCTCGCCCCGAACGCCCCGAAACCCGAACGTGCGCAGACTCCGTCCCCGTCAGATACAGCGCTGCCCGCATCCGAGTGCCTCTATCGACACCGAAAGTTGCGCACGCTGAACCGATTGGAACGACGCCCGCCGTACCCCAGCATGTTTTTACCCCGGAACCCCCCGCGGGATCAAGCACAACGCGTTCATAACCCATGAATGCGGCGCTAATTCGGAATGCCGCCAAGACCGGCACATCCTGCGCTGCATTGCAGCGTCGACCCCAAAACGCTAGCGCGCCCCCGCGCACGAAGCGCAATGCGCGATCCATGCCCCGATCGATCGGCCCACGCCGGTCACGGGCGCGGCCGCCCGAACCCGGTGGCGAACAACGCTCAGCCAGTCAGCTCAGGCCATTGGCCAGGACGCGCTCGATCGCGACGCAGAAGCGGTCAATCTCGTCAAGCGTAGTGTAGACGTTCGGCGTCACGCGCACGCCCTGCACGTTCTGCGTCGCGATCGGCACGACAAAGATGCGGTCCTTGGCCCAGAGCTCCTCGGTCAGCTTCACAGGGTCGACATCACGGATGCCGAAGGTTGTGAGCGCGCACGAATGCTCCGGCGCGAGATTGCAGAAGAACCTGACGCGCGGGTCGCTCGCCAGCCGCCTGGCCCAGCGATCTCGCAGGGCCCGCAACCGACGCTCCTTGCGCTCCGCGCCGATCGCCTCGTAGAACATGAGCGCTTCAGCGATCGCGAGGCGGGTGGCGGCCGGGTGCGTGCCGATTTCTTCAAACTTGCGGATGTCGTTGCGCATTTCCTCGGGCGCGGCCATCAGCGGCCAGAGCGAAGCGATCCGCGATTCGCGCACGCTCAGAAAGCCGCTACCTAGTGGTGCGGTGAGCCACTTGTGCAGGCTGGTGCCGTAATAGTCACATTCCAGATCGTCGCGCTTGAATGCCAAGTGTGCGAAAGCGTGTGCCCCGTCGACGATCACGGGAATGTTGCGGGCGGCGCCAAGGCGGCAGATCGCGCGCACCGGGAAAATCTGCCCGGTCAGAAAGCACACATGCGAGCAGAGAATCAGGCGCGTCTGATCACTGATGGCGTTCTCGAAGCACGCGGCGAGTTCGGCCAGGTCTGCGACTGGCGCAGGGACGGGCACTTCGCGCAGCACGATTCCCTCGCGCGCGGCCCGCTGCTTGCAAGTCGTGAGCATGCGCGGGTAATCGAGCTGCGTGGTCAGGATTTCGTCGCCCGCTTTCAGGTCAATGCCCAGCAGGCAGGTCTCCAGCGCTTCACTCGCGTTTCGCGTGATCGCGATCTCGGTCGGTTTGCAGCCGAAGGTCGTTGCCAGGTTCGCGCGCACGGTGGGGACTTGTAGATCCTGAACCTGCCAGAGATTTCGTGCGGGCAGCGTGTTGGCGAATTCCAGATGCCGCCGCTGCGCCTCGATCACCACGCGTGGCGCCGGGCTGACGCCACCGTTGTTCAGATTGATGACGCTGCGATCGACGGCGAAGGCCTGCTGAATGTCGAACCAGAAGTCCTCGTCTTCGGCGAGCTGCACCGGGCCGCGCGAGCCGGCTCGCTCGGCGGCACTCTGCGCGCGGGCCAGCGCGTCGTCGCGGAACGCCGCCAGCGCCACGCCGCCGGCGGCAAGGCGACGCAGCAGTTCTCGACGCGAAAGATTGCCGACCGGGCTGAAGTTTGGGCTGGCCATGCCGCGGCTCCGAGGAGTTGACGTTTGATGTCCGTCTCTCTACCGCGTGGCGGAATCGATCGCAACCAAATCTGTACGCAGCGCGTCGATCGCGCGGTCAAGACGAAGTGACAGATCGATCTGGGCAAAGCCGCGGAGCGACCTGCCACCAATTGTCTGCGACGAACGCCGCATTACGGGCAGACCGCGCCCCAATTTCCCAAGACGATCCCCAGGTCGGGTTCGCTGGTCAGCAGGTCGCCATTCAGATCGCCGCAAGGGGCTGTCAGCCAGCAGCTTAATAGAATACCCAAGTCGGATTCGTTCACCTTGCAGTCGGAATTCAGGTCGCCCGGGAGCGACACAATCTCAAGCAGAACGCGATCCGGCAGGTAGCGGACTATCCAGCTTCTCCCGGATCCGAGATTTGGTACCGCACTGCTGCTGAACTGACCGAGCACAATTGGTGCTGTCAGGATCACGAGGCTGGTCCCCAGCAGCGGGGGCGGCGGGCTTAGCAGGGACACGCGCAGCGTGCCGTCGAGCATGGCGACATTCGCGACAGACAGACGATCGTGCTGCACGACGGGCAGCGACGCGTCCAGCTCGATCTGGAGCTCCGCAGTCGGAAGCTGTGCGTATTGCTGCGCGATGAATAGTCCGCCGGCCGCCAGCCGCCCGCCGGGCACGACTCGGCCTGCGTTGTTTTGCACGGGCGCGAGGATTTGCCCGCCGCCGCGCAGTTCGCCGCCGGTGCAGAGGTCGACCAGCAGCGCGCCGAGAATGGAGCCGAGTTCCACGTCGAGTTCTGCGATCGCGTCGGGGCGGTTTGGGTCGGGGCACACGTTAACGACTCCAATGATCTCGACGCTGGTCGAATTGAACGCCCGCACCGTGCCGCCGCTGATCAGCAGCGCGTTGGTCTGGAGATTGGTGGCGTCCAGTTCGAGCAGCGCGTTGCTGCCGGGCAGCACCTCGATGCCGCCCATTGTGGCGCTGGAAGTGCGAATGCGGACGGTTCCGCCAAAGGCCCGGAGTTGTGTCGTGACGACGAAGATCGAGCCGAGCACTTCGAGCTGTCCGCGCACGTCAAGCCGGTTGACGGTCGCGTCACCCAGCAGCGTGCAGAGCGGCGTCGCGAGCGGAATCAGCACGTCATCGCTGGGTAGCGGCGTGCGGTTCTGATCCCAGTTTCCCGGTGTGGTCCACAGGCCCGTGCCAGCTGCACCGCTCCAGATGATCGTCTGGGCGGCGGCAGGCGCGGCGAAAGTCAGCAGCAGCGTCGCGATCAAGCAGAATCGTGCGTACAGGCTCGGCAGCGAAGCGCATGCGTTCGTTCGGCTCGTGCACATGGAAAACTCCCCAATCGGCACGCCGAGCAGCCCAAACAGAGCGGCTCAGCGCGACACCCACCATTCACGCGCACCCGGGAAATACCCCACCGGCCCACGCGGACCGAACTCCATCCCGCGCACCCGACGCGAAAAAACCCACAGTGCCGGCTTGCTCCACAAGAACAGGCACGGTTGATCCTGTTGCAGCAGCGACTCAATCTCGCGCAACGCCGCGGCCCGTTGCGGCGTTTTTTCTGATCTTTGTAGCGTATCAAACAGGCCGTCCAGGCGCGCATTCGAATAGCCACCGAAATTGCGGGCCGCATCCGTGCCCCAATGGGCCCAGTGCTCCGCCGGCGTCGGCGCCACCACCAGCGACCGGGCGGCGGCCTCAAACTCGCCGGCGGCGAGCCGCGCCTGAAGCTCGCGAAAGCCCAGCAACTCGATCTCGGACCCCACGCCGACGCGTGCCCAGGACTCCTGCAGCGCAAGCGCCACCGGCAGGAAGCTGCGTGCCTCGCGCGGGATCGCCAAACGCAGCCGCAGTTGCCGTCCGTCGCGCTCGCGGATCGCGCCGCGCTGGCTGCTGCGCCAGCCTGCCTCGTCCAGTAGCGCGTTGGCCCGCGCAGCGTCGAACGCCGGCGGCGGGTTCGCATCTTCCACAGCGCTGGCCCACGGCGCGCCGCCGCTCGTGCCTTTGAAGGGCGGGAACAGCTCGCCGAAGCGCTGCTTTCGCAGCGTCTCGAGATCGACGGCCAGTGCAAGCGCCTGCCGCACGCGCACTTCGCTGAGCGGCTCGAAGCGTAGATTCCAGGCGATGTAATCGAACTGCGCCCGCGGCGCGGCGATTTTCCGCAGGTGCGAGAAGGCCGGGCCGTTCACGTCCCAGCGAAACTGGTTGGCCGAGAGCTCCATTTCGTCAGCGCCGCCCGGCGCCAGCAGCGCCTCGATCCGCGCCGCAGCGTCGGGTACGTAGCGAAACTCGACCCGCGCGATGTACGGCTTTCGGCCGCTGTACGCCTCCCAGCGCGCCAGCACGACGCGCTGCGCATCGACCTCTTCGATCCGATACGGTCCGTTTCCGATCGGCCGGCGCCTCAGCTCCGCCTCAAAATCTTCCGGTGCGACGCCCGCCGCGCGGTGCCGTGGCAGAATCGGGAATGTCAGCTCGCGCAGCGGTGCAGCACTCCGCTCGCGCAGATGAAACACCAGCGTCTGCGCATCCACGGCCTGGATCCCCGCCAGCAGCGTCTGATCCGCCTGCAATCCTTCCCACGAGAACGACACGTCCTCACTCGTGAACGGCATGCCATCGTGCCAGCTCAGCCCGGGCCGCAGCCGCACCGTCCAGGTCAGTCCGTCGTCGTCTGAATTAACCTGCGCGACCACGTTCGGGTTCGGGATGATTTCCAGCGCGCGGTCGACGACGAAAAGCGGATCGAAGATCAGCTCGCTGACGAAGCTCTCGTACGACGCCGGCTCGCGCGGATCGAGCGAGCCGCGCTGCGTCGGCAGGATTCGCACGATCGAAGCCTGCTCATCCACGTCCGCAAGGGCCGCCTCGGGCGTATCGCGCAGCGGCGGGGCAGCCAGCAGCGGATCTTGATCCAGCCTGTAGATCGCGGCGCCGGCCTAGCGCGGCGCCGCGCCGCCGATTCCCGCGCTGCGGCCGGATGCCGCGCTCGCAGCGGCGGCCGAAAGCAGCAGGCGGTCGGCCTCCTGGTCGCGCCCGCTCAACAGCAGCAGATCGAGCTGCGCCCAGTGCGCCGCGGAGCCGGCGCCGGTCACGCGCGCTGCCCGCTCGAAGTCTCGCAGCGCCGCGTCGACCCGCGCAGCGCGCAGCGGCGGCGCTAGCGAGAGCGCCTCGCGCGCCGCCAAGACGCCGCGCAGCAGCAGCGGCGTGGGCGCATCGGGCGAATGGCGCAGCGCTTGTTCGAGCAGTTCGGCGGCGCGCGGCTGCTGCCCCGGCTGCGCAAGCAGGTGCACGACCTCGCCGGTGATTCGCTGCACGGCTTGAGCCGCGCCGAGCCGCGCGCTCTGCCAGATCCAGCCGAGCAGCGCCACAAGCAAGCACGCCGCGCCGCTCCCGGCGACCCAGCGCAGCCGATGCTTTCGCAGCGATTTCCGCAAGCGGTAGAGCCGGTTGTCGCCGCGGGCCTGCAGCGGCTCGCCGTTCAGAAAGCGCTGCATGTCGGACCCGAGCGCGCCGGCGTCGCGATAGCGCCGCGGCGGCTCCTTCTGCAGACAGGTCAGCACGATCGTGTCCAGCTCGTGCGAGAGCTTCAAATGAGTTGAATGTTCGCGCCGCGCCAGCCAGCGCGAGCCGCTCCACCACGCCGAGCCATGCCGCGAATGCGCCGCGGTCTGCACACCGTCGCTGTTGCCGGCCGCGTCGCCAGCAGCGGACGACGCGCGCAGCCCGCTGCGCCGCACGCGGCTGGGCGGCGCCGGATCGTGCTGCAGTATGGCCTGCAGAACCTCGTGCGGACGGCCATCGACCGGGTACGGCGGGGCGCCCGCCAGCAGCCGATACAGCATCACACCCAGCGAGTACACGTCCGTGCGCGCGTCGATCTGCGCGGCGTCGCCACGGGCCTGCTCCGGGCTCATGTACGCTAGCGTTCCGAGCACCTGCCCGGTTGCGGAGAGTTGCGTGTGCTCCTGGTGGAGCTGCGCCTTGGCCAGGCCGAAATCCAGCAAACGCGGCGAGCCTTCGCTGTCGACCAGGATGTTCGTGGGTTTGAGGTCGCGATGCACGACACCGCGATCATGCGCGTAGCTCATCGCGTCGCAGACGCTGCAGAACAGTCGCAATACGCCGGCGTCATCAAGCCGGCTTTGCCGCGCGTACTCGTCCAGCGGCACGCCGCGCACGTAGTCCATCACGCAGAAGCGCCGGCCGTCCGGCGTGACGCCCGAATCAAACACTGTCACGATGTTCGGATGCCGCAGATGCGCGACCAGCTCGATCTCGCGCTCAAAGCGGCGGAGCGCGGCTGGGTCTGCGTGGCTGCTGTCTAGCAGCAGCTTCACCGCCACCTGCCGCTGCGTCGAGCGCTGCAGCGCGCGGTAGACCACGCCTTGGCCGCCGCGGCTGAGCTCTTCGAGCAGTTCGTAGCCTGGGAGCGTGGGTGCGGTGCGCGCGAGCGGTGCTGTCGGCGTGGCGATCAGCCGGGCTTCAAGCAGCGCGGCCTGGATCAACTCGCGCTCGCGGATTGAAGTCGGGGCAGAGCTCATTCGGTCACCATTGCACACTCACGCTGTCACGCGCATTTCGCGGAAGGCAGCCGCCTGGCTCACGCGCTGCCGCTGAGAAATTGCGACGCGCGTCCGAGTTGCTGGCGCAGCAGCTCGAGCCCGCGGGCGCGCAGCATGTAGGTCGCGCCGACGCTGCGGCCCACCGCCGCCGCGACGCGTTCCACCGGCTGTTGCTCGATGTCGTACATTCGCACGACCAGGGCCTGGATGGCCGGCAACGCATTCAGGGCCGCTTCCAGGGCGGCGCGCGCCTCGCTGCGCCGCAGACCCAGGCTGGGTGAGCTGCCGTCTGCGGCGAGCCGTTCACACAGCGCGGTGCAGGACTGCTCGTAATCCGCGGGCCGCAGGGCCTGTCTCTGGCCGCCGCGCTTCTCGGCTTCGAGCATGCGCAGCACGTCGATCAGGTTGCGCTTGGCGAGCGTGGTCAGCCAGGTGGCGAACGCGGCTCTGCCGAGCGGGTCGAAGCGCTGGATGCTCAGAAATGCGTCGACCCAGGTCTGCTGCAAGACGTCATCGACAGTCAGCAGCGCCTGCCAGCGGGCGGGAATCGCGTCGGCCAGCACGCCACGGACGACACTCGCGTGCTGTTCCAGGAGTTGCGCCAGCGCCGCCTGGTCGCCGGCGATGGCGGCCCGCAGCAGTGCTGGGTCGCTCTCAGCCATCTCGAACACCTGCGCGTGTTGATTCAATTCAAATCATACTCAATCGCCCAGTGAAATTCGCTCGGCAATTCGCGTGAGTGTTGCGGCGGACACACGCGGAACATTCAAGACGTGATTGGATCCGAGCGTAACCGGGTCGCACGTCTTATGGGCCTTAGACAAGGGGCAAAGAGCATGTCTGCCCGACTGCTTCACATCCGACCCGCAACGACGATTCGAATTCTCAGCATGGTGGCCGCCGCGCTGGCGACGGCCGCGGCCCAAGCCGGCTCGGCGTGTTTTGACTTAAAGGGGACCGCGACCGCGCCCGGAACGGTCAGCGCCGGCGTCGGGCAGGATCGCATTGATCGGCCGGTAATGCCCGGCGACGAAGCCTGCGCGATCCTGACGGACATCAAGAACAACTGGGACGCGCTTCCGCCGGCGGGATCGAGCGCGTCGGGCCCGGTCACGCGACGGCCGGACGGCACCTGCGACTGGTGCGTGACGCGCTATCGCAACCAGAAGCCGACCGAGCAAGGCGGGCGGATGATTGCGGCCGCCGGCATGGGCCGCACGCCGGGGTTGTCGCAGCTCTCGCAGCGCTTTGTGCCGAACCCGCCGCCGGTGCCGCCTCCGCCACCCGTGACGATCAAGATCCAGATCACGGTGAACGTCTTGGCGCCAGCCGGCGGCGGCATCCGCATCCAGATCGAGATCGAGATCAACGGCGTGATTCAGCCGATTCTGCTGCACATCCCGACGGCGCCGGGCATGACGCCCGACCAGGTGAATCAAGAGATCCTGCGCGGGCTGCAACAGGCCGGGTTCACGGTGCAGCCTGGGCAGAATGACTTCCTGGTGCTCGGACCGCGGCCCTGTTTCGACATCCTCGGCCATGCGTCTGGCGCGCGGCTGCACGGCGTCGAGCTCGAGACTTTCGATGACGGCCTGAGCGAATGGGGTCTGGCCGTCCTCGCGCCTGGCTGCCCGGGCGACCTAACCGGCGACAGCCGCGTCGACGAGGCCGACCTGGGCGTGCTGCTGGCCAACTGGTACCTCGGCCCCGGCGGCGACACCAACGGCGACGGTGAGACCGACGAGGCCGATCTCGGAATCGTTCTGGCCAACTGGCGCCAGTTCTGCCCGTAGGCACCCGCACTGCGCCGCACACCGGCGCAGCGCGGATCGGCGGCAGCCCGGCGGCGAGACTCCTCCGAACCGCCTGGCCGCCCGTGTAGAGGCGGACGCCCGCGTGCACGACGGCCCCCCGGCGGTTGCACGCGGTGCGTCTTTATTGGTCATCGTCTGACGCGCGCCGCTCCTCAAACTTCCGCACGCGGCGCGAAGCTGGTCCCATCCGTCGTGCGGCCGCGGCACGGCTCAAAACAATTCGACAGCGTGTAATCGACAGCGGCGCGCGCCTGGTTGTAATTTGTCCACCGACACGCCGGAATAGCCGCGCGGCATTGGGAGGACCACGATGAAGTCTGTCGCATGCGCTTCGATCGCGTTGCTCACGCTCGCCTGCAGCGCCGCCGCTCAACTCACGGTCGAAAAAGCGCTCAAGCACCTGCCCGATGAGCCCGGGATCGTCATCGCGTTCCCCAGCCTGAAGGCGTTTGCCTCGAATATTGCGGCATTCGGCAAGGCTTCCGGCATCGAGGCCATCGCCAACGTCAGCTACAAGCGCGTTCTCGAAGAAGACGGCCTGGTGCCCAATTCCGCAGGCGTCGACATCAGCGGCGCCGTGCTGATCCACGTCGACGCGCTCAACCTGACGCCGGTCGTCATCTGCGGCTTGTCCGACGCCGCCGCCTGGAAAACCGCCAACAAGGTCAGCGAGCGCAGCGGCGGAATGCTGACATTCACCGACGATCACGAAATCGAGCATTTCGCCGTCATTCGCGAAAACGTGCTGGTCGTTTCCACCGATGAAGCCGCGGTGGAAGACTGCAGTGCCGGCAGCGGCGCGGCCGCGCGGCAGGTTCTACAGCACGCGGCGGACGCGCTGCGCCAGTCGCAATTGGTGGTCTTCGTGAACATGCCGACCTGGAAGGCACAGCTCGACCAGGGCGTCGGCGTGATGGACGGCATGATGGCCATGGCGCTGATGTCCAGCCCCGGGGGCGAATCTTCCGCGACCATGACGCGCTGGATGCTGCAGGGCGCCAAGAAGCTGGTAGCGGAAGCGACGGTGACGATGATCTCGCTGGAAGTGAACGAGAAGAGCGCCCAGCTGCGGCACATGACCGAATTTCAACCGAGCGGCGCAGTCGCGAAGTACCTGAAGGCGATCCGCACGAGCGAGGCTGATCCGCTCCGCGGCTTGGTCGACGGGTCGGACTTGTTCTATTTCGCGACCGAGTGGGACCTGATCGGCGAAGCTCGCCCGCTGCAGGAGGAAATGAGCCTCGCCATGCTTGACGCCGCTCCAGAAGGCCCCGCCAAGACCGCGCTGCGTCAACAGCTCGACCGTACCACACCGATCCTGCGGAAGATCAAGGGCTACAACGGGGCGGTGCGAAAGGCCAAAGATGGGCCGGGCATGGTGATCTCTGGAACGTACTTCACTGAGAACGACGCCGAGCTGCTGGAGAGTTTCCCGCTCGTTTGGGAATCTGGCATGCAAATGACCGCGGCGGCCGGCGTGCTGGAGTTCGCCGTCGACGCCAAGCGCGACCGCGTGGCGGATGTCGATGCGCACGTGGTTGGCATCCGCATGAAGGCCGAGCAGCCGGAGTTTCTCAAGGCGCTCGAGCAATTCTACGGCGCAAATCCGACGGTCTTCGCGGCCAAGACGCCCGCCGGCCTGAGCTACACGCTCGGCCCGCAGGGCGAGAGCAAGCTGGCCTTCACCGAGCTGGTGAAATCCGCCACGAAGCTCAGTGAGAATTCGCGCGTCGCGGCGGCGATGAAATCGATCGCACCCAAGCCGCAGGTCCTTGCGCTGCTGGACATCGCCGGCATCGTCGAAGTCTTCACCGAGCTCTCGAGCGACGCCGACGAAGCTGACAGGCCAGACGGGGCGAGGGCAGATGCCGCGCAGGCTGCCGGCGGCAAGGCGGGCGCTGAAGCGGTAACTGCTGAAAGGTCGCCGTATATCGTCTTCGCGATGTACCTGGACGCGACCAAGATTCGCACGCACATCTCGCTGCCGGCCAAGTCTGTGCGGAGCGTCGCCGAGAGCATCGCAAGTGGTGTTTCCGGCCCGGGGTACTAGGCCGCTCGGAAGTCCGGGGCGGAGCTTCGCATCCGCGCTTAGAGCAGCGCCCGCCGCGAGGCACTGCCGATGCATCGCCGCGCTCCGCGCGCTTGCTGGCGCTTCGGGTCCGAAATGGGTGCGCTGCCGCGCGGTATCCGGGGACCCCGCTCCTCGCGCTCGCCGCGGCTCTGCTTGCGCGGTTCGGCTTGCGCACGCGGTTGGCATGCCCGCGCGAAATTTCGTAGACTCTGTGCCGCGTGAATCACCCATCTACAAAGCCCGCGTGAACTATGCACCCGATCCTTGACTTGCTGGACCAGCATTCCGAGCGGCGTGGCGCGCGGATCGCGCTCAGCGACCAGAGCCTGACGCTGGACTATCGCGGATTGCGGGCCATCGCCGGCGGGCTTGCCGCGCAAATCGCCTCGCAGAGCGATGCGCCGCGTGTTGGCGTGCTGGCGCCCAGCTCCGCCGCGTGCGCGACGGCGATCGTGGCCTGCTGGTATTGCGGGCGTACGCCGGTCCCGCTCAATTTCCTGCTCGCGCCGCCCGAGTTGCAATGCATCGTGCGCGACGCCGGCATCGACCTGGTCGTGACGATCGAGATGTTCGCGCCGCTGGTGGCGGCGGTGGGCGCGAAGGCCCTGTTGCTGAGCGGGAGAACGCTCGCTCCAGGCGCGATCCAGACGCCCGCGGTCCACGGCGCGGACGCCGGCGCCGTGATCTACACCTCGGGCACCTCCGGCGATCCCAAGGGCGTGGTGCTTTCGTTCGACAACATCACGACCAACGCGCTGTCCGCTGCGGAGCACGCACAGATCGATGCGGACCAGGTGTTGCTGAGCGTCCTGCCGCAGTTTCACAGCTTTGGCTTTACGGGCATGACGGTCGTTCCGCTGCTGCTCGGAGCGACCGTGCATTACCTGCCGCGCTTCACGCCACTCTCGGTCGTCAGCACGATCGCCGAGAAGCGCGTCAGCGTATTCATGGCGGTGGCCAGCATGCACGCCGCAATCGCCCTGTTGAAGCAGGCCGAGCCGGCCGCGCTCGCATCGCTACGGCTGGCGATCAGCGGCGGCGAGCCGCTGCCGACCAGGGTCGCCGAGACATTTGAACGCCGCTTCGGGGTGACGCTGCACGAAGGCTACGGACTGACGGAGACCTCGCCGATCGTCTCGATCAATGTGCCGGGGGCGCATCGTCCCGGCTCGGTCGGTCGGCCGATTCCGGGCGTGCAGGTGACGGCTCGCGATGCGGCCGGTCGTGCTTTGCCGATCGGGCAGGAGGGCGAGCTATGCGTGCAGGGCCCTTGCGTGATGCAGGGCTACCTCAACAAGCCCGAGCAAACCGCACAGGTGCTGCGCGGCGGAGTGCTCTTCACGGGCGACATTGGGCGCGTCGATCCGGACGGCTACGTGCACATCACCGGGCGGGCCAAGGAAATGATGATCGTCGCGGGTGAGAACGTCTTCCCGCGCGAGATCGAGAACGCGCTCAGCGAACACCCGGCCGTCGCGGAAGCGGCCGTAATCGGCGTGCCGGATGCGCTGCGCGGCGAGACGCCGCTGGCGTACGTGCTGCTCAAGGAAGGCGCGACGACCAGCGAAATCGCGTTGCGCGATCACTGCCGCGCGCGGCTGGCGGGCTACAAGGTGCCGCGCGAAGTGCGGATCGCCAGCGACCTGCCGCGCGGCCCGACCGGGAAGATCCTGAAGCGCGCCCTGCCGCGCGCATGAGCGATGAACTCGTGGGCCGCTCCGCTCCGGTCGCCCCGCGGCGAACTGCGGCGTGCGGCTCAGCGCCGCTCCAGCACGCTGTTGAGGACCGCGCGCATTTTCAACAGGAATTCGAGCTGGCTGAATTGTGATGCGCGCGCGTGCAGCACGATCGGGTCGAACTCGTGCTGGTCGAAGCGCAGGATCGCTTCGGCCAGGCTCTCCGCCGATTGCTGTGGAAAGTGCACGCCGGTGACACCGTCAATCACGGTTTCAGTCGCTCCGCCGGCGCCAAACGCGATGACCGGGCAACCGTGACCCATCGCTTCGACCGGGACGATGCCGAAATCCTCCTCGCCCGGGAAGAGCAGCGCCGCCGCTCTCGCGTAGTGCTCCGCCACCACCGCATCCGGCTGCCAGCCGAGCAACGTGATCTGCTCCGCGCTGGCGTGCCTGAGCTGTCGCACGGCGGGCCCTTCGCCGATCACCACCAGCCTGCGGCCCAGCCGCCGACAAGCCTCGACTGCCAGGTCCAACCTCTTATAGGCGACGTGGTGCCCCACGCACAGGAAGTAATTCTCGCGACGCCGCTGCGGCGGCTCGGCCGGGATGCTCACCGGCGGATAGACCACGACGCTTTCGCGGCGATATGCGTTCGCGATTCTCCGCGCGACGTGCTGCGAATTCGCCACAAATTGGTGAACCTGCTGCGCCCCGACCAGGTCGGCCCGCTGCAGCCGCCGCAGCAGCGCCGGCCACATCGGCCGCAGCGGGGCCGGCAGCGTGGCCTGATACGTTCTCGAAATCTCCGGCTCCCACACGTAGCGCATCGGAGAGTGGCAATAGCACACGACCCTGCTGCGCGCGTCGGGCCGCATCGCTTTGGCCAGGGCGGCGTCGGAGCAGACGACCATTTCGCACGCCGGTAGCTGCACGGATTGCGCCGCAGCGGGCATGAACGGCAGCAACTTCGGGTAGTGCCGCGTCGCGCCCGGCACACGCTGCAGCCAGGATGTGTGCACCGTGCCCCAGCCGTCGCCCGCGCCCGCCGGATCATGCACCAGCGTATAGATCGGGGCGCGCGGCAGGATGCAGCGCAGCGCGGCCAGCACCTTCTCGCCGCCGCGGCGTCGCACCAGCCAATGGTGCGTCAGCACGGCGTCAAGCGCCAGGGGCTGGCAGCCAGGCACGTGCGTTTCGCTTCGCGGATCGACGTGGCTGTCGGCGTGCAACGCTGCGTCACCTTTCTGGCGGCGCCAGGCTAACGCATACGTTTTTGGGTTCGGTGAAGAACTGCAGCGCCTCTTCTCCGCCTTCGCGGCCCAAACCGCTCTGCTTCGCCCCGCCGAACGGCACACGCAGGTCGCGCAGCAGCCAGCAGTTTACCCAGACGCTGCCGCAAACCAGCGCGGCAGCGACGTGATGTGCCCGATCGAGATTCTGCGTCCAGATCGAGGCCGATAGCCCGAAGGGCGTGTCATTGGCCAGTGCGATCGCCTGCTCGGTGCTCTCGAACGGCAGGAGCGTCACCAGTGGGCCGAAGATCTCTTCCTGGTTCACGGCGCAGCGCGAATCCAGCCCGTCGATCACCGTCGGGCGGAAGAAATAGCCGTCACGGCAGCGCTCGGGCAGATCCTCGGGCGCAGCGCCGCCGCACAGGATCGTCCCGCCTTCCTGCAGCGCGAGCTGCGCGTAGCGCCGCACCTTCTCGAGATGCGCCGCGGACGCCAGCGCGCCCTGATCGGTCGATTCATCCAGTGGGTCGCCGCAACGCAGCGCAGTGGCGCGCTCGACGAACTGGCGACGGAAGTCGTCATAAATAGACCGCTCGATCAGCACGCGCGAGCCGCACAGGCAGATTTGTCCCTGGTTCGAAAACGCAGCTCGGCACGCGGCCTCCAACGCCCGCGGCGGGTCGGCGTCGGCGAAGATCAGTGTGGGGTTCTTACCGCCCAGCTCAAGCGAGAGTTTCTTCAGCGCCGCCCCGCCGACGCGGGCCACCTGCGTGCCGGTCTGTGTTCCGCCGGTAAACGAGAGCGTCGGGACGTTCGGGTGCGCGACCAGCGCCGCGCCGGCTTTCGCGCCCAAGCCGTGCACGATGTTCACCACGCCGGCGGGCAGCCGCGCCTCGCGACACACCTGTGCCAAGAGGAACGCCGTCAGCGGCGTCAGTTCCGAGGGCTTGGCCACGCACGTGTTGCCGGTCGCGATCGCCGGCGCGATCTTCCAGCTCAGCAGATAGAGCGGCAAATTCCAGGGCGAAATCAGACCCGCCACGCCCCGCGGCGTGCGCAGCGTGTAATTCAGCGCCCGCTGATCGGTGAAATGCGCGTCGCCGCGCTGGTGCAGGATCGCGGTCGCGAAGAAGCGGAAATTCGCCACCGCCCGCGGAATGTCCAGCGCGCGGGCCAGCTTGATCGGCTTGCCGGTGTCGATGGATTCGGCGTGCGCAAATTCCTCCAGCCGCGCTTCGATCCGCGCGGCGATCTCGAGCAGCAGCCGCGAGCGCTCCGCGGCGCTGCTCGCGGACCAGGCCGGCAGCGCGTCTCGCGCGGCGTGCACGGCGGCGTCGATGTCGCGCGCGTCGCTGTCCGGGCAATGGGCGAAGACGCGCCCGGTGGCCGGCTCGAAGTCGTCGAGCACGCCGCCGCCGCTGGCCGCGACCAGCTCGCCACCGATGTAGTTCTGGATCGAGATCATTCCGCTTCGATCACCCAGCCGTTCTGTGCCCGCCCCGTCTCGCGGAATTCAGATGGCGCTGATTCTCCCGCCGTCAACCGGCAGGCTCACGCCGCTGATGTACGCCGCCGCCGGCGACGCCAGGAACACGACCGCAGCCGCGATCTCCTCGGGCCGGCCGAAGCGCCCCAGCGGGATGTCGGCCTTCATGCGCTGCTCGACCTGCTCGGCGGTCTGGCCGCCGCCGCTGGCGCGCGCTTGAATCAGCGAACGCAGCCGCGCCGTATCGGTGTAACCGGGCAGCACGTTGTTGACCGTGATACCCAGGGGTCCCAGCTCGCCGGCCAGCGTCTTGGCCCAACCCGCCACTGCCGCCCGAATCGTATTCGACACGCCCAGGCCGGGGATCGGCTGGCGCACCGAGGTGGAGATGATGTTGATGATTCGGCCGTATCCGCGGGCCTGCATGCCGGGGAGCAGTGTCTGCACCAGCAGTTGACTGCAGACAATGTGCATCTGCAGCGCATCGCCGAATGCCGTCGGCTGCGCCGCCGCGAGCGGCCCGGCCGCGGGCCCTCCGGTGTTGTTGATCAGAATCTCGATCGGCCCGCTCTGGGCCAGATGCTCGGCAACGCTCCGCTTCAATCCATCCGGGTCGCGAAAATCAACGCTCAGCCAGGCGTGCGTTTGCCCCGCGCTGCGCGGCAATCCGCCGCAGACCGCGGCGAGTGCTTCGCGATCGCGCGCCAGCAGTGTGACACTCGCGCCGCCGCGAGCCAGCGCTTCCGCGCAGGCCCGGCCGATGCCCTGCGAGCCGCCGCCGACCAGTGCCCGTCGGCCGTGCAGTTCGTTCATGCGTCGCGGCTCCTTCGGTGCGCAGGCGAATTCGTCGGTGCGATTGGCAGGACACGTCGGCCTGCTGCAACCCGCTCCGGATCGGCGCCGCCCGGATCGGCCGGCGCGAAGCGCATCAGGCCGGCGCCGCGCTGGTTGCCTGCTGACACAGGAATAGCACCGCCATCCGCACGGCCAGCCCGTTGGTCACTTGCCGCAGAATGCTCGAGCTCGGCCCGTCGGCCACGTCCGTCGCCAGCTCGATGCCGCGGTTGACCGGCCCGGGGTGCATGATGAGCACATCCGGCTTGCAGCGCCCCAGCCGCTGGCGATCCATCCCGAAGTACTGCACGTACTCGCGCATCGAGGGGAAAACGTTGCTGGTGATGCGCTCCTTCTGAATCCGCAGCATGTTGATCACGTCCATCTCGGGCAGAACGCGCTCGAATTCGTGCGTCACGGTCGCGCCCAGCGCTTCGAAACCGCGCGGCACCAGCGTCGGCGGGCCGACCAGCGTGACATTGGCCCCCAGCTTCTTCAGCCCAATCAGATCCGAACGCGCCACGCGCGAATGCGCAATGTCCCCCACGATCGCCACGTTCAGGCCGGCGATGCGCCCCTTGCGCTCGCGGATCGTGAACAGGTCCAGCAGCCCCTGCGTCGGATGCGCGTGCTGACCGTCGCCGGCGTTGATCACGCAGCAGCCCACCGCGCGGGCCAGGTCCAGCGATGCCCCGGCCGACGGATGCCGCAGAATCATGAAATCCACGCCCATGGCTTCAATATTCTTGGCGGTGTCCAGCAGCGATTCGCCCTTCTGCGTCGACGACATCTTCTCCGAGAAATCCACCACATCCGCGCTGAGCCGCTGGGCCGCAAGCTCGAAGCTCATCCGCGTACGCGTGCTCTCCTCGAAGAACATCGTCACCACCACCCGCCCACGCAACGCCGGAACCTTCTTCACGCTGCGCGTCGAAACCTCGCTGAAGCCCTCGGCAGTATCGAGCACATACACGATCTCCTCGGCAGACAAGTCGTCGAGATCGTGCAGGTGCTTGCGAGTCCAGATGGGTTTTTCGGCGGTAGCAACCGCCATCGCACGGGCTCCTTTGTGCACCGCGGCGCGCTGCAGCGGCGCAGCGTTCGACTCTGATTCGCGCTCAGACCAGCTCGACTTCGTCGACGCCGTCGACCTCCGCCAGCTTCACTTTCACGATGTTGCCCGCGCTGGTGGCCGTCTTAAGCCCGACGAAATCGGGTTGAATCGGCAGCTCGCGCCAACCGCGATCGACCAGTACCGCAAGCCGGATGGCCTTGGCACGCCCCAGGTCGGTGAGGGCATCGAGCGCGGCGCGTACGCTGCGCCCGGTGTAGAGCACGTCATCGACCAGCACCAGCCAGGTGTCGGTCAAGTTGAAGTCGATCTCGGTGCCGCGCAGCACGGCATCCGGACCGATCGTGCTGAGGTCGTCGCGATAGAGCGTAATGTCCAGCGCGCCGTAGTGCGCCACCGAACGGCCTGCCTGCTCGAGCTGCGCCACCAGCCGCCGAGCCAGTGTCTCGCCGCGGCGGCGAATGCCCACCACCGCCAGCGCCGCACCGACCGGTGCCGCGGCGGCGATCTCGCGCGCCAGACGGGTCAAGGTCTGCTGAAGTTCCTCTGCCGAAAGCAGTCTTGCCATGACGCGATAGCCTAGCCGCAAATCTCAGGCGGGCAAAGGCAGGTCACGTGGCGCCGCCTGCGGCGGCGAAATCTCTGCTCGCCCCGCCCGCTAGCCGCCCGCCTTCATGCTCTCGATCAAGATGTCCGCAATCTCGGGACGCGTGAATTCCGCCGGCGGACGCTGGCCCTTGCTCAGCATCTCGCGCACGGCCGTTCCGCTCAAACTGACGCGGTCCTCCGGCTTGCTGTTGGTGGTCTTGTCCGTCGCCATACTGCCGGACTTCTTGCACCAGAAGCTGTTCTCAAAATTCAGCGGCGTGATGCCGATCTGACCCGGCTCAAACTCGCCGAAGATCTTCTGTGCATCGTATGTGCCGTAATAGTTACCGACGCCGGCGTGATCGCGGCCGACGATAAAGTGCGTGCAGCCGTAGTTCTTGCGGACCAGCGCGTGCAGGATCGCTTCGCGCGGGCCGGCGTAACGCATCGCAGCCGGCCAAACGCTCAGCAGCGTGTTCTTGGCGTTGTAATAATTGCTCAGCAGCGCCTCGTAGCACTTCATCCGCACCTCGGCGGGTATGTCGCCCTTTTGCGTCTGCCCGACCAGCGGGTGCACCAGCAACCCGTCGACGATCTCCAGGGCGCACTTGGTGATGAACTCATGCGCGCGGTGAATCGGATTGCGCGTCTGAAACGCCACCACCGTCCGCCAGCCGCGCTGCGTGAAGGCCGTTCGCGTCTGCGCAGGCGTCAGGCGATAGTGCGGCCAATCGGGGTCATGCCTTGGCGTGAGCACTTCGAGCGGTCCGTGCAGGCAGACGTCGCCCTGCGACATGGTGACCGCGACGCCGGGGTGGGCGGCATCGCTGGTGCGATAGACCTTCTCGCACTCGAGCGCCTTGTCGTGCCGATACTTTTCCTCGACGCGCAGCACCGCCAGCAGCCGGTCGCGATCGTCGGTGAGCGCGACGGATTGCCCCAGCTCGATGCGTGCCGCCGTCTGCGAGTCAACCGAGCATGTGATCGGCACGCTCCACGCCTGCCCGCCAGCGAGCCGCATCTCCGCACAGACGCGCTGAAAGTCCGGCTCGGACATGAACGTCGTCAGCGGGCTCAGCGCCCCGATCGCCAACAGCTCCAGGTCGCACTGCTCGCGCTCCGGCAACTTGATACGCGTCAGCTTAGAGGCCTGCGCCTCCAGCTCGAGCCGCCGAGCGTCGCTTACCAATAGGCTCACCAGTTTTCCGCCGTGCGGCGGGATCAGCCCCTGCTCCGTCATATTCGTCTCCCGATCCAGCCCGTTTGGGTTTGAGTGAAGCGGAGGAGTGTAGGGGATCGGCTGTGAAAAGCGAGCGCGGGGGATTCGTCCACCGCGTGCGATTGTTCGGGGGCGGTTCAGGTGCGCCGCGCGCGGGCTCAAAGCGCGTATCGCCCCGCGTTCTGCCGGCCGGGGATCAGCTCGCGCGGGACGCCGACATCCGCCACGCGCACGCTGCCCAGCACCTGCCGGGCCGCAGGCGTCGAAAAACCGATCTTCTCGGCGACGAAGGTAATCGTTGCATCGGCGCGAAAGCAGGGTGTCTCAACGGCGCCGCTGTCGGCGTTCAGGCCGCTGGGCACATCGATCGCCACGCGCCAAGCGGCATTGGCGGCATTCGAACACTCAACGAGCTGCGCCATGGCGCCGCGCGGCGCACCGCGGGCGCCGGTTCCCAGCAGGGCATCGACGATGACATCCGCACACCCGATCACGCCGCGGGCCTGCTCGAGACCATCGGTCGTGTCGGCCCGCAGCAGCGGGGCATTCAGGCGCTGGTAGATTGAGAGATTCAGCCAGGCATCGCCTTGCACCAAATTCGGCGCTGTGGCGAGCACGACCACGACCTGCACGCCGGCGTTTCGCAAATGCCGGGCGATCACCAGGCCATCGCCACCGTTGTTGCCCGGTCCGGCCAGGATCGTCACCTGCGCAGTGCGGGGGTTGGGCAGCAACGAAAAGATGAACTCCGCCGCGGAACGGCCGGCGTTCTCCATCAGCAGTAGGCCGGGCAGGCCCACGTGCTCGATCGCCAGCAGATCTAGTTCGCGCACCTGCTGACACGTCAGCGATTCGCCCGCTTCGTAGGGGATCGTCACGCGAGGCTCCCGGCGGTCATCGCGGATTGTAATGCGGCGCCCAAAGAAAATTGCGACGCCCGCGCCGCAGCGCAGCCGTCGCAAATTTTTGATCGGGGGTCGCCCTGGCGACCGCAGCCATCGCCACCCGGGCGGGCGTCGCCAGGCCGCAAGCGCAACCGGCTCACGGCTGGCAGCGGCATGCCCGTCGATGCGGACTTAGTGAATCACTTCCGTGCTGACGGCCTCGAGCTCGGCGATCGTTCCGTCGAAGCGCTCCAGCCCGGATTGAAACATAAACGCATCGCCGCGCAGACTGGCGGCACTGGCCATGATCTCGAGCTCGGGCAGCTCTTCGCCGCGGAATCGCAGATGCACGCAGGTCTGGCCGGAGTTGCGGTTGACGGTTGTCACCGCACTCTGCAGCGCGTCGCGCAGATCGGTTTTTGTTGTTGTTGCCACGGGCGCTCCCTCGGTTGGCTAGTCGATCACCGCGAGGATGTCGCTCTCATCCATGATGATCATTTCTTCGCCGTCGACCTTGATCTCGTTGCCGGCGTAGCTGCTGAAGAGCACTTGGTCGTCCTTGCGGACCTGCAGCGGCTGGCGCTCGCCGTTCTCGAGCAGGCGGCCTTCGCCGACGCTCAGCACCGTGCCGCGCTTCGGCTTCTCCTTGGCCGAGTCGGGCAACACGATCCCGCCTGCGGTCTTGGACTCGGCGTCAAGCCGCTTCACCAGAACCTTCTCCCCCAGCGGGCGAATCGAGAGCTTGGGCATACGTCGCGTTCTCCACTTCATTCGGTTGATTGGTGCGTTATTCTGCCGAGCCGCGCTCGGCCGGTCAACGAAAAAGCGGCCTGAACCAGGCCGGCATGTTCGATGAATGCAACTCTCATGCCAGCGAGCGAATCGCGACGGTTGGCGCCTACAACCTTATTATTTACAAATTTTTACGAGCGGCTGGACTTTTCAGCAACCGCGCACGGCCACCGGCAACCGTGCCAAATTGACAGCGGCTGCGCCGGGCGTCGGAATGTCAAAAATGTCGCGCCAAGCGACGGCACTACTTCGCGCCTCTCGCCGCCGCGGTCGTGTACATGGACGGGGCGGCTCAGGCCGGCAGCGGGTTGCCCAGCAGCGCGCGTTTCTGCTCGACGGATTTCATGTGGTTCTGCACGTGATCGACGTACATGTTCACCAGGTCCAGCAGCGTCAGCTTGCCGCGCTCGTTGTGCACGCCGGTCCGCTGAAACGCCTCCGCCGGCAATCGCCGCAGCGTCTCGGCCGTCACAAGGCGATTCAAGCGGAACAGCTCGCACGCTATTGCCGGGTCGAGGTCGTGGTAGGGCAGCCGCTGGCTGAAGCGCGTCTGGTCGTAGCCGACCAGCAGCGGGTTGTCCTCGGCGATTACACGTTTCATGCGATCCGATGCAATCAGGTCGCTGTCGCTCAGATGCCAAAGAATTTGCTGAATGCTCCACGTACCAGGAATCGGAAACGTGGTGAGCTGCTCGCGTGTCAGGCCGCGAAGGCCGCGCTGCGGCAGGTCGGCGCCCGCCAGGTAGCGCTGGATCAGGGCTTCGTGCATGAAAATCTCCTTAGTCGAACATGCAAGTTACTGCCTGGTGCGGCGAACGGTTCGCCGCGGAGCCCGTTTTGGGCACGCTGCGCGCGGGGCTTGTATCCGCCGCGGATTGGCGGTCTGATACGTTTCCAATCGCTCGTCGGGCCGTGCGTGCGCCTGATGAGACCCTGTTCGGGCCGTCTCAACACATTTCGAGGAGCGAGCAAATGCTACGAGCGTGTTTTCAACGGTCGTCGTTGTTGTACGCCGCGCTGGTGGCGTCAACACTGTTCCTGGCCGGCTGCCCCGTGCCGCCAGTCGATTCCGATTCGGATGGCGTGATCGACACGGCCGACAACTGCCCGACCGTCGCCAACGCCGACCAGGCCGACAGCGACTCCGACGCCGTTGGCGACGCGTGTGACAACTGCCCGACGGTTGCGAACCCCGGACAAGAAGACAGCGACGGGGACGGCATCGGCAACGCATGCGACGTGCTGCCCAGCGCCTCGCGCTCCAGCTCGATCGCGCTCACGCGCGACAATCGCCGCCTGCTCGTCGCCAATCGCGACAACAACTCGCTCACCGTGCTGCAGGTGCAAAACAGCGACGGCAGCGACACGGCCCTGAAACTGGCGGAGATCGGCGTGGGCCAGGAGCCGCGCGCCGTGGCGATCAGCCCGGAAGACGACGAGGCCTACGTGGTCAACGCCGTTCCCGGCACGGTCTCGGTCGTCTCGCTGGCCGGCAGCTCGATCTACCAGGTCGTGGCCGAGATCACGGTGGGCAGCGAGCCGCGCGGCGCGGCGCTCACGCCCAACGGCACGCGGCTTTATGTCACCAATCACACCAGCGGAACGGTCTCGATCATCGACACCGCGACGCGCGCCGTCACCCGCACGGTCAATGTCGGCGGCAACCCATTCGCCATCACCGTGAGCAACGACAACGACGCCGACGACAACGACGAGACCGTCTTCGTCACGCGATTCTTCGGCGAAAACATCACCGGGGCGCGCGAAGCCTCCGACAACGGTCGCCAGGCCAGCGTGCATTCATTCACCGTGGCAAATCCGAACGCGATCTCGACCGCTACGCTTTCGCCGATCGCCAGCGGATTCACCGCGGATCGCACGGCGTTCTGCGCCGTCTCGACCACCGCCGTGCTGCACAGCAACCTCTTCTGCCCGGATGTGACCGTCACCGATCCGGCCAGCGCCGTGATCAAGCAGGATCCGCAGGATGTGTTTCCCAACCAGCTCGGCTCGATCCTGCTGCGCAATTCGCGGCTGTACTTGCCGAATATCGGCGCGCAGCCCGAGCCGCCGCTACGCTTTAACACCAACGTGCAGGCTCTCGTGCATGTGATCGACACCGCCAGCGGCGCGCAAGTCGCCGCCGAGCACAAGAACCTGAACACCGACGTCACCCTTGAAGCCGATCCGAGCAACCCGACGCAGACGCTGCAGAAGCTCTTTGGCAATGACCTGGTCGCGATCGATGCCAACCTGGCTGGCAGCGATTTCTTGATCGTCAGCCGCGGCGGAAACTTTGTCTTCCGCGCCAGCCTGGGTTCGTCCGGCCAACTGACGCTCAACCCGCCGAACGTGACGCGCTTCCAGACCGGTCACCTGCCCAGCGGCGTGGTGATCAACAGCGACGGCACGCGGGCGTACGTCAACAACGAGGGCGGCTACTCCGTCACCGCCATCAACCTCTCGAACAACACCGTGCTACAGCGCGACATCGAGTCGTCTGAGCCGCCCAAGGCCGGCACGTTCGAACACGCGGTGCTCGCCGGCAAGCTGGCGTTCTTCACGGCCCTGGGCGTGCCGCAGAACGACCTGTTCCGCCAGGAAATCCGCGACATTGACCCGTTGGCGTTCCGCGGGCTGCAGTCGAACAACGGCTGGAGCAGTTGCGGCTCGTGCCACCCGGATGGCCTGACCGACCGCGTGACCTGGATCTTCGCCACCGGCCCGCGGCAGACGATCGCCTTGGACGCATTCTTCTCCAAGCAGACGCCCAGCGATCAGCGCATCTCGAACTGGAACGCCGTCCGCGGCAGCGTGACGGATTTCAACGAGAACTCGGTCGCGGTGCAGGGCGGGCTGGGCTTCGCCGGGACGCCGCCGAATTCGAACGTGCACAATCACGGCATCGTCAACGGCGCCAGTGAGGCGCTGGATGCGCAGACGCTGTGGGTGCAGACGATTCGCACGTTGAACATGCCCGACATCAGCGCCGCGACCAGCAGCGCCGGGGCCACTGCCTTCGGCACGCATTGCGCCTCTTGTCACGGCGGGGCCAAGTGGACCAAGAGTCAGGTCATCTACCTGGACAACCCGGCGTTCGACAAGGATCCGAATGCAGGCGGCGCGCCGCGCGACCCGGGCATCACCCGCGCCGGCGGACAGATCGTTTCCTACACCGTCGGCACGGCGACCGTGCGCTTCATCGATCCGGTCGGTACCTTCAACGCCGCCGACCCGCTCGAAATCCGCAACAACGCGACCACGGCGTTGGGCTCGGCGGGCTTCAACGTCCCCTCGCTCCTGGGCATCGGCTTCACGCCGCCGTACTTCCACCACGGCAGCGCCGCGACGCTGGAAGATGTGTTCAAGACGCACGCGCTGGGCACGGGCACGATCGACACCGTGCTGAGCGCCACGGAGCGTAGCAACCTGCTCGAGTTCCTGCGGGCGCTCGACGCCTCGACGCCGATTCAGCGCTCGGAAGTGGATAACTTCAAGGAGGCGATTGGCGGCTAAGCAGCGACCGGTATCGAACCGCGAATTGCGAGTAGCGAAGGGCCAGCGCTGCTCTTCGCTATTCGCTTTTTTGCTTTGCTCGCTCGGGCGGAACGCGCTGCATCGTCGGGTTCCGCAGGGTAGGGTGAAAGACGACGCGGAAGCTCGCGCTCAGGCGCGAAGCGTGAACGCAGGCTGGGGCCCCTTTCGGAAGCGTATCAGGGCAGAGATCTACCCGACGTGTTGCCGCGCGCAAGCGCGGCGCGGATCGCAATCCACCGGATTCCCTCGCTTAGCGGCGAGGAACGCCCCCCGTCAATTGCTGCCGTTGCTGCCGATCTTGTCTAGGAAGCCCTCGAGCTTGCGCGAGCGCACCGGGTGCTGCAGCTTGCGGATGGCCTTGGCCTCGACCTGCCGCACGCGCTCGCGCGTCACCTTGAAGATCCGCCCGACTTCTTCGAGCGTGTAGGTGTACCCATCGCCGATGCCGTAGCGCAGCTTGATGATCTCGCGCTCGCGATACGTCAACGTCTTGAGCACCGCCTCGATGCGGTCCTTCAGCATCTCACCCGCGGCGGATGTGACCGGGCTCTCGGCCTTTTCGTCTTCGATGAAGTCGCCGAAGTAGGAATCCTCGCTCTCGCCGACCGGACGATCCAGCGAGATCGGATGACGGCTGATCTTCATCACCCGTCGGGCTTCGGATACCGGCATTTTGGCGATGTCGGCGATTTCCTCGATGGTCGGCTCGCGGCCCAGATCCTGCAGCAGCTTCTTGCTGATGTTCCGCAGCTTGCTCATGGTTTCGATCATGTGCACCGGGATGCGGATGGTGCGGGCATGATCGGCGATGGCGCGCGTGATCGCCTGGCGAATCCACCAGGTGGCATACGTGCTGAACTTGTACCCGCGGCGGTATTCGTACTTGTCGACGGCGCGCATCAGGCCCGTGTTACCCTCCTGAATGATGTCCAGGAAGCTCAGGCCGCGATTGCGGTACTTCTTGGCGATGCTGACGACCAGCCGCAGATTGCCGCCCGCCAGCCGCCGCTTGGCTTCTTCGTACTCGCCGAAGACCTTCTGCGCCTCGTCGACGCGGTGGCGCAAGTCGGCCAACGGCTCCATGACCAGGTCGGTCATGCCGTTGATCTCGTCCTTCATCGCTTCGACTTCATCCTCGGGCAGCGTCTTGCCGCGCTTCTCCAGTTCCGCCGCGATCGACTCCATTTTGGCCGTCATCGCGTTGACCTTCCGCATCATGGGCACGATGCGGCTGGTGCGCAGCGGCAGCTCTTCGAGGAGCGTGACGGCGCGGCGGCGGCGCTGCACGACGCGCTCGTACGCGCTGTTGCGCGTGGCGCTGGGCGTGCGATGTTCGCGGAAGATGTTCCAGTCGTTCTGGTTCAGCTCCAGCAGCTTGCGGACGGTCGCCAGGTTCGCTGGCAGACGCTTGACGATCGTGGTCTTGGCCAGGCTTTCCGTGGTCGAGATCTTCATCGTGCGGTCAAACGGCATGCGGCCATCCGCGACCGCCTGCATCAGATCCACCGCCTGGTGCATGCAGAAGTCGTTCTCGAGCACGCGGCGGCGGAAGGCCATTCGCGTCAGCTCGATCTTCTTGGCCAGCGCGATTTCCTGCTCGCGCGTGAGCAGCGGGATCTCGCCCATCTGCGTGAGATACATGCGAACGGGGTCGTCGATGCGTCGCGCGGTCACCTCGGCCAGGTCGGCTTCGGTGACTTCGTCGAGCGCTTCGCCGCCTTCGAGCGAGGGGGTCTTCTTGCGATCGGCTTCGCGCAGGCGATCGGCCTCGATCTCGTCGATCATCTGCAGACCGGCCTGCTCGATGCGGTTCAGCACGCTTTCGAGCTTCTCGGGAGAAATGGCCTCATCGGGGAGCGACTCGTTGAGCTCCTCCCACGTGAGATACCCGCGTTTCCTACCCGATTCGATCAGGCCGTTTACGCACTGTTCAATCGGGTCAATTTCGACCGGCGCTGCTGTCGTCGTCCCTGCCATCCCGATCCACTCCCTCTTGGGGATTCAGTTAAGAGTCCTGCACTACATCCGAGCCGAACCGAGCCGAAGCGCTCAGCCCTGCGGCAATTCGCCCAGCGGCAGTGCGGCGCGTGTCGTCGACGCCAGCGGCCCGCGCTGCAAACGCGCCAACTGCAGCAGCGTCGCGAACGCTTCATCGCGCTCGCCTGCGTCACTCCCGTTCCCGAGCTGCGCCCGAACCTGCTGCATGCGTAGACGATCCGCTTCCGATTTCAGCCAGGCGCTCAGCGTGTCCGCCGCCTCCGCCGATGCATCGGCCGATGAAGCGACCGCGCGGCTGACCAGCTCGCACAGCGCGGGATCATCCGCGAAGGCGAGCGCGTCGTCGCGCGTGAAATAGCCACGATCCTCGAAGAGCCGGTCACACTGCGCGAAGAGGCGCTGCCAAGTGGGACACCACTCAGACGCCGACGCGAGGCACGACCGTACGCGATCGAAGATCGATGAGTCCGACAAAACGATTCCAAACAACGTCTCAACGGCCGCAACGGATCCCGACGAGAGCTCCCCCAGCGACTCAACGTACGCCGACTGATCGGAAGTGTCCGGCGTTACAGACGTTGCAGTTCGCTTTGCCGCGGACCGCGCGGCGGCGAGCATCTCGTGCACACTCGCGGACGGCGCTCCCAGCAGTTCGCTCAGCCGGCCCACCAGGATGCCCTGGTCCAGCGGGTCCATCCCGCCTTCCAGCGTCACCCGGGCAACAAACTCCAACAGAACCTGCGTCGCCGTCCGTCGGGCGACCGGGTTAACCGTTCCCATTCGCTGCATTAACAGCGACCACTTGAATTCTAGCGCATCCCGAGACGATTGCAACTTTTCGTAAAAAGCGTCTGCACCGCGGGCTATGGCGAAATCCGACGGGTCCTCACCGTCCGGCAATGTCACGATTCTTGCAGCCAGCCGACCGCGCAGGACCGTTTCAGCCGCCCGGTCGGCAGCCCTCAGCCCAGCCTCATCCGGATCGAAACAAAGATACACCGTGTCCGCAAATCTCGACAGGAGCCGAACATGCGCGTCCGTCAGCGCGGTGCCCAGCGTCGCGACGACATTTCGAACGCCGACCTGCCAAAGCGAGACTGCGTCCATGTACCCTTCGACGACGATCGCGCCGCGGGCACGTCGAATTTCTTCCGCCGCGTGATGCAAACCATAGAGCACCAGCGACTTGCTGAAGAGTGACGTCTCCGGCGAGTTCAAGTACTTGGCCGGGTCGTCCGTGAGGGTGCGTCCGCCGAACGCGATCGTGCGCCCCTGCGGGTCGACGATTGGGAAGATGAGCCGGTTTCGGAAGCGGTCGTAAACCTTGCCGGATTCGGCCTTCGCGGCCAGGCCCGCCGCTTCGAGCCGCTCAGGAGCGATGCGAACGCGCGCCGCGGCCCGCACAAGATCATCCCATGCGTCCGCAGCGAATCCGAGCTGAAATTGCTCGATTGTCTCGGCCCTCAGGCCGCGGGCGCGGGCGTATTGCAGCGCGCCGCCGCCGCCGGGGTCAGCCGTCAGGTTTCGCACGAAGTGGTCGCGCGCCCAGGTCAGCACGTCGCGTAATTCGTCGCGCTGCCCGTGATCCGCAGACTCGACGCGCTGCCGCCGATACTCAATTCCGGCGCGCTTCGCGAGCCGCGCGAGCGCGTCCTTGAAATCGATGCGTTCGCTGAGCTGAACGAAGCGGATCACATCGCCGCCGACGCCGCACGACCAGCACTTAAAAATCTGTTTGACAGGGCTGACGTTCAAGGAGGGTTTGTGGTCGTCATGAAACGGGCAGAGACCGACAAACTCCTTGCCGCGGCGCGTGAGCGAAACGCGTTCGCCCACGACCGTGACGATGTCGACCGCTTGTAAGACCCTGTCCTTGAGAGAGTTTTGCATGAAAGGTGACTGGGCGCGCCTCGGACTTACGCTGCTGCACACGCCGCCGGAACCACGCTCGACCGCGCCGCAATCTCGTAAAGGAAAATAGCTCGACAAATGGGTCGGGTCAAAAAAATCTGGTGCTCAAATCGCTGACGTGACGATTCGCGCGACGCGCGCGACTTGCCTCAGGGCGCCGGCGTCAAGGTCGGGCCGCCAGTGCCGCGCTCCGAGCGCGGACCGCGCGCTGCGAGCAACATCCCGAGCTCAAACAGGAGCACCATCGGAATCGAAAGCAGCACGTGGCTCAACAAATCCGGCGGGGCCAGTATGCCGGCAATGAACACAATCATCAGAATCACGATCTTGCGGTACTTCCGCATCGTCTGCAGCTCGACGAGTCCGGTCCGCACCAGAAACAGCACGACCAGCGGCATCTGAAACGCCGTGCCGAACGCGATCGTCATGATCAACACGAACGAGAGATAGTCGCTGATCTTGAAGTGCGTTTCGAACATCGCCTGTCCCTTATCGGGCGTCATGCGAAATGCAAACGTGCGCTCGGGCGTCCGCAGCTTCAGCTTGCCCTCAAGCGTGTTGAACCAGAGCGAGCCGGCCGGCGGCGCATACGGGTCGGCATCCAGAAATGGGACCGTCGGCGTGTCGGGCGCGAGCGCCTGCGTCGTCGGCGCGGGCGGGGCTGGAGCGCCAAGCAGCATCCGCTCCATCGCATTCGGCTGGGCCTCGGGCAGCGGAATCCAGGCGCTGAAGCCAACTAGAAAATTCAGGCTGACCATCAGCACCAGCGTGTACATGAAAGCCGCCCCCACCAGGAACAGCCCCACGCTGTAGGGAAAGAATCGCGTCACCCAGCGGCGCTCTCCCGGGTAAAGCCCCGCCGCGACAAACGCCCAGATCTGATACAGCATGTACGGCGAAGCGATGATGATGCCGAACACCAGCACGACCTTGATGTAAATCAGGATCGCCTCGACCGGGCTGGTCTGCAGAAGATTCTCAGGCTGATTGTGCCGCCGCAGGACGAGCACAACCGGTCGCGCGATGAATTCGAGCAGGTATTTCGACGGCCAGATGCACAGAATGCACGCGACCACCAGGGCGACGATCGCACGGATCAGGCGCCGCCGCAGCTCTTCCAAATGCTCCCCGACGGTCATACGTACGTCGTCGGGATGGGGCAGCGCTTTGGACATGCGCGGGATGATAGCGACGACGGATTGCGCGTGGGCGCGGGTGGCCCGCACGCGCTCGAACGCACTTTGGGCGCCGCGCAAGGCGCGCGGCGCGCCCTATCCGCCGCAGTTCGCCAGATTGACCTTTCACCGAATCGGCCAGGGCCGTAAAGTAATTCTGTGCCTTGGAGGCGTGCGTGGGCCGTACCTGGATCGCGATAACCGTCGGCACGGTTTCGCTGGTCGGAATCGTCGCTGCATATTTCGTGATGGCGGGAGGACGTAACGAGGCGCTCTACGTCACGCCCGTCACGTATGTCACACCCGGAAAATGCGTGGCCTGCCATCGGCAGGCGGAGCTGACCTGGAACGGCGGGCAAGCGGGCCCGTTCGAATGCCCGAACTGCGCCGCGCGGGCACTATTGCCATTCCACTTCTGCGGCGGGTGCAAGAAGCGGTTCCTGCCACCGATGACGCGCAACGAGGCGGGCGAGCCGCAGGCTCCGGCGAAGCTTGCCTGCCCAGGCTGCGGCCACGCGGATCCCGTGCCGTTCGAGCCGCAGAACGCCGAGCACAAGCCGACTGGAGACATTCCACCGCCGCGCTGGCCGCCGGCGTAGATCGATTCTGGAGCAACGTCGTCAGCGCCGGGTCGCCAACGCTGCAGCTTGCCGATTCCGAAATTCAACGCGCCGCGAACCACCATATCGCCAATCCGACGCCCGCGAGAACGCTGAGCACCAGCGCCGCGATTTTTGCGGCGCTCCAGGGCCGCTCGCCCTGCACTTCACCCGTGCGGGCGTTTACCAGAAAGCGGAAGACGCGCTCGCGGTAGCGATACGCGCTCAGCCACACCGGCAGCAGCAGGTGCTTGAAGCGGATGTCGAAATAGCGCGTATCGCGCGCTTCGATCCGCTGATGATCCCCGCCGATGTCGCCGCGGATGGTTGCTTCGATCTCCGGCTGCATCAATTCGCGCGCGGTTTCGAAGCCGCTGGGCAGGTCGATGGTGTAGCTCTCGGCCTGAAAGCCGCTCAGGTATTCATCCTGATAGGGCGTCAGGTTCTCCAGATCCCACGGCGCCAGCTTGCGGGCAAACTTGGCCGGCAGCGACTGGCTTGCGAGCACCAGCAGATCGTCGAACGAGTTCGAGACTGTGCCGCGAACCGGCGTCCAGCGCGTCTTGCGAACCTTTCGCGTCTGCACGACCTGCTTGCCGTTCACGATCGACGTGAACGTCTGCGTCTCGTAATAGTCATCGCCGCGCTGCCCGCTGTAGCGCGTCTGAGTTTCGCAGTCGTACGTCCAGTATGGCGTGTACACGCCCTGCAGGCCCTGCTCGGCCGCTGCGAAGTTCTTCAGTGCGCTGGGTGCAAACCAGAGGCGGCGGAGCCAGTTTCGAAACGCGTCCTGCGCCTGGGCGCGGGTGATCTTGAACGGCAACAGCGACTGCGGGCGGATGTGCCGCGTGGACCCCCCGCGAATCACCAGGTTTGAGCCGCAAAATGGGCAGCGCAGCGCCGTGACGTTTGGCGGGCGCTCCACCTGGGCGGCACAGGCGTCGCAGCGAATGACCGTCGCCTCGCGCGTGGCGCTGCTTTGCTCCAGCTCGCGCAGCGCGAGTTGAAAGTCAAGCTCCTCGACAGGCTGCGCGCCGGCCTCGATCGGGTTTTCATGCCCGCAATAGGGGCACTGAAGCGCTTGCGCTCCCGGCTCAAAGGCTAGCTTCGCGCCGCACTGGGCGCAAGGAAAACGACGCTGAATTGACGCCGGCGACCTGCCGGAAATGTATTCGTTCACGCCCAGTCGTCGTGCTGCGGCGGCTACGACTGCGACTGGCGACTGCGGATGATCCACAGCACGACAATGACCAGCACCAAGCCGCCGATGAGGATGTAATTCCAGGTATCCATGCCCAAGCGCTCCTTAGATAACCGCGATGGGCACGTAGCTTAGCGCGAAAAACCGCCGCATGGCAAGATCATCTGGCGTCGTGACGCGCGGATGCCGCGGAGGCAAGACGGGAGCGGCTGCGCGCGCCGGGCCGATTGGCTTCGGGACCATGCGCCGCGCAGCGGGTCGGGCCGATGCGCTCCTCAAAGGGCGGCTTGCACGAAGCCCGGCGTCGCCTCTGCTTGGCTGCCTTGAAATGCGCGGAACATCTCCACAACCGACCGGTGGGCGCTCTTTTCTGTCGCCATCGACGCCAACCAGCGCACGCGATCGCGATCGACCGGGCCGGTCGTCGAGAGATCCCACAACCCCATGGCCCACTTGGGAAACGCGCGATGCGTGACACGCACAAACATCAGCCGCTCAACTTCGCAGTGCCGCGGGTCGCGGCGGATGGCGCCGAAAAGCGTCGCGATCACGTTCGGGTCGCCTTCGAGCAGTTGCAGGTAGCTGCCGGCGTTGTAGACCAGCAGACCGGTCACCGCGCGCTTGACGTTCGATTCGGCGAATCGGCGAGCCATCAGCTCGATTTCTGAACGTGTCGGCGGGCATGCCGCGCGGCTGACGTAGACGAGCTGCGCGAGATGAACAACCGGGTCTCGCTTTCTCATGGAGGCAATCATTCAATTCGTGCGCCGTGGTTGCGACAGCCCGGCGATGCCCGACGTACGCCGCAGTTTTTCTCGGCCGCGACGTGCGCGCCGCAAGAATCGAACTCAGAGTCGCGCGCGTGAGCGAGCGGCCAAGCCGGAATGACACACGTCCGGATGCGAAACTTCGAGTATGCGATGGTGCGACGCGCGGCGCCGTTTCGCCTTTCGCCCGCAGGGTGGAAGCTGAAAATTCGAGACAGGCCGCTGATGCACGATTCGGCGCGATTCCACGATGCGCGCTATACTTCTTGAATGACGCCTCCCGCCGCCATCCGCGAAGCCTGGAGGACGCTGCCGGAGAATCCGTGCGACGTGCTGATTCTCGGCGGCGGGCCGGCCGGCTCCGCGGCTGCGATCGCCGCTGCTCGCGAAGGGGCCCGCACACTGCTGATCGAGCGCTTCGGCTTTCTGGGCGGGTCCGGGACGGCGGCGCTGGTCCCGGCCTTCTGCCCGTTCACCGACCGCAAACAGTGCATCATCCGCGGCATCGGCCTCGAAATCCTCGAGGAGATGAAGCAGCGCATGCCGCACGTCGCGGCAGACGGCTTTGACTGGGTGCCGATCGACGCCGAGGGGCTGAAGGTGATCTACGAGCGCCGCGTTCGTGACGCGGGCGCGCAGATTCTGTATCTGACGAATTTCGTCGACGTGCTGCTCGAAGCGGATGCACACGAATCCGGGCGGCAGCGCGTCAGCGGCGTCATCATTCACAACAAGTCCGGCCTGCAGCGGCTCACGCCGCGCGTCGTCCTGGATTGCACCGGCGATGCCGACGTCGCGGCGGCCGCGGGTGCCGCATTCGACAAAGGCGATCCGCGCACGGGCGAGCTGCAGCCGTGCACAATGTGCTTCATCCTGTCCGGCGTCGACAATTCGGTGCTGCAGCCGTGGCTGTGGGCCGACGGCGCCCGCAACCTGCTGCTCAAACCGTCGATCGCGCAGGCCAAGGCCGCCGGCGACCTGGACATCATCGAGGAAGCCGCGAACGTCGCGTATCAATCCGAGAGCACCCTCGGCTTCAACTTCAGCCACGTGTTCGACATCGACGGCACCGACGCCCAGCAGGTTTCGAACGCGATGATCGAGGGCCGCGCGCTGGTCCGCAGGCTGACGGATTTCGTCCGCAAATACCTGCCCGGCTGCCAGAAAGCGTATCTGGTGACCAGCGGCGTGCAGATCGGCGTGCGTGAGACGCGACGGATCATCGGTGACTACGTGCTGACACTCGAAGATTACCTGGCGCGGCGCAGCTTCGATGACGAGATCGCCCGCAACGCGTATTACATCGATATCCACCTTTCGAAACGCGAGTGGGAACGAAACCTGGGCAAGGAAATCGACTGGGAATCCAAGATCCACCAGTACAGCCCCGGCGAATCACACGGAATCCCCTATCGCTGCCTGCTGCCGCGCACGCTGACGAACGTGATGGTCGCCGGCCGCAGCATCAGCACCGACCGCGCTGTACAGGGTTCGACACGCGTGATGCCGAATTGCCTGGCGATGGGCGAGGCCGCCGGCTGTGCGGCGGCTTGGGCGGCCCGCGCCACGTCGACCGGACGCGTGCGCGATGTGGATGTTCAGAAGCTGCGCGCGGCGCTCCGCGAGTACGGCGCGTATCTGCCGTGAGCGATACCTACGCTGGCGGCGCGGAATCACGCGATCCGCCGCTTCGCTATTTCCCGCCTGACCGTCCCGGGTGTTACTTGAGCAGGTGCTCTTTCCAGAACATCGAATACAGCACGCCCACCAGGTCGACATTCGGCTTTTTGCCGAAGCCGTGACCTTCGTCCAGCGCCAGCGCGTACCAAACCGGCCGGCCCATCGCGCGCATCTTCGCGACGATCTGCTCGGCTTCCGTGTAGGGCACGCGCGGGTCATTCTTGCCGTGCGCGACCAGCAGCGCCGCCCGGATCTTGTCGGCCTGCGGAAGCGCTGAGGCCTTTTCCAACTCGGCGCGCACCTGTGGATCGCGCTCGTCGCCGTATTCGGCCCGCCGCAGATCGCGGCGATATTCGGGCGTGGTTTCGAGGAAGCTGACCAGGCTGGCGATTCCGACGACGTTAATGCCGGCCTTGAAGCGCTCCGGGTAGGTGACCAGGCTGGTCAGCACCATGTAGCCGCCGTAGGAGCCGCCGTAGATGCCGACGCGGCGCGCGTCGAGGTCTGGCTGGGTGGCGATCCAATCGAGCAGGGCGCCGATGTCGCGGACGGAGTCGAGCCGTTTCACGCCGTTGTCGAGCTGATGGAACGTCCGACCGTATCCGGTGGAGCCGCGGATATTCGGGCAGATGACGCTGATTCCCAGCTCGGTTGCCCAGAGCTGCAGGAGGCTGGAGAAGCTCGGGACAGTCTGACCTTCGGGTCCGCCGTGGCACATGATCACCACGGGTCGCGGGCCGTCGCCGCGGCCTTTGTAGTACAGCGCGGGGATTTCGCGGGGCTTGCCGTCGACCTTGTCGAATGTCGGGTAGCGGATGACGCTTGGTTCGATCAGGCGCTGCGGGTTGAGGCCACCGAGCTCGCTCTCGGTCCAGCGTGTGATCTTGCCCTCAGGGAATGTCGCCGTGTAGGCGTCGGCTGGCGTGCGTGCGGTCTGGAGCGTGAAGCCCAGTACGCCGCCGTTGCGGTTGAAAGTCAGGCCGCCGATGACGCCAGCGGGCAGGTTCGCGACGCGCTTGCGATTGTTGCCCCATTCGTCGGCGAAATACAGCGCGGAAAAGCCATCCTCGTTCACAAGGAAGGCGATGCCTTTCCCGGACGGATCGACTGCGACCTCGTCGATGTCCCAGTTGATGTCCGCGGTGATGCACTGCCAGGTTCCGTATTCGAACTCGAGTCGGTAGAGCTTGCGGAACTCGCCATCGCGATCGCTGGTGAAGAACGCGGCCTTGCCATCGTGCGACCAATCGCCCCCGCCGTAGAACGCGGCGGGCTCTTCGGGCGTGATGCGTGCTTTCTGTCCGCTGCTGACGTCGATGACGTGGTAAGACGTTTCGCGTTCGGAGAGGTACTGCTCGATCATCAGGCGGCTCTCATCCGGGCTGAAGCCGCTGACGTAATAGCTGCCTTCGACCTGCCAGATCATCCGCGGCTTTCGCTCGCCGGGTGCGGCGCTGTTGTCGATCAAGTAGATGTCAAAGTCGCGCTCGTTGCGGGCGGTGCCGGAGTACGCCATGTAGCGCGCGTTGCGCGACATGCTGGCCCGCGAATGCCGCGATTTGCCGTCGGTGAGCAACTCGTGCTGGCCGGCGTTCAGATCCATGCGAAAATACTGGGTCTTCTCGTCGCCGCCACGATCGCGGCCGAAGATCAGTTGGCTGCCGGCCGCACCGGGTACGAACCAGGCCGCCCCGACCGGCTCCTCAAAGAACGTCAGCTGCTTGCGCATACCCAGCGGCATTGTCACCAGGTGCACCTGGTTGGAATCGCCAAAGCGCGTCGAGATCAGCATCGCCGTCCCATCGTCGTTCAGGCTGCGCAGGCCGGTGCGACGGACCGCGAGGTACTGAATCACGCGCTCGCGCAGGGCAGGATCCAGATCGGGGATCCCTTCCAGCACCATCTGGCCCACTTGCCGGCGCGGCGGCTCCTGTGCCCAGGCCAGCGCGGATGTGGTCGCTAGAAGCAGCAGCCCAGTCGCTACGCAGCGAAATGCTCGAAACATGCCCAACCTCCGTTTTGCCCGAGATCCCCGCAGCCGATCTTCAAATTCGCGCACGCGTTTCGCATACCGATTCCACGGCATGCGCGGCACGCGGCTGGCCTGTCAGCCGAATCCGAATAGCATACGACCACAAACGCGGCCTTCCCAGCCAATTCGCGACCGGCCGGGCCGGGGCCGCTCGTCGTATCTACGAATCATGACACGGCGCTCGCGGGATCGCCGACCAATGCTGAATGAAAGGGTGCAGGGATGGCGAACCGGTCAGGAAACAGCGCAACGCAGGCCGGATTGGCGGCACTGCTGCTCGCTTGCGGCGCGGCGCGAGCGGACGAGGGCATGTGGCTGATCAACCGCCCGCCCAGGGCAGCGCTGCAGGAGCGCTACAAGTTCGACGCGACGCCACAGTGGCTCGAGCACCTGCAGAAATCCGCGGTGCGTTTTAACGTCGGCGGCTCGGGCGCTTTCGTCTCGCCGGAAGGGCTGGTGCTGACCAATCACCATGTCGGATCCGACGCGATCGCCAAGCTCAGCACGCCCGAGCGCGACCTGCTGCGCGCCGGCTTCCTGGCCTCCGGCCGTGCCGACGAGCTGCGCTGTCCGGACCTGGAGCTGAATGTGCTCTGGGAGATTGAGGACGTGACCGCCGCGATCACGCAGGCCGCGGATTCGAAACTGCCGGCGGCCGAGGCGTTTATCGCATTGCGCAAGCGAATGACCGAGCTCGAGCAGCAGTCCGAAGAGCGCAGCGGGCTGGACAGCCAGGTGGTCACGCTCTATCAGGGCGCCCGCTATCACCTCTACCGCTACAAGCGCTATACCGACGTGCGGCTGGTCTTCGCGCCCGAGCAGCAGATCGCCTTCTTCGGCGGCGACCACGATAATTTCGAGTACCCGCGCTACAACCTCGACGCGGCCCTGTTCCGCGTCTACGAGAACGACGCGCCGCTGAGGCCCGAGCACTACCTGCGCTGGACGCGCCGCGAGCTGTCCGAGGGCGAGCTGATCTTCATCGCCGGCCATCCGGGCAGCACGCAGCGGCTGCTGACCGTCGATCACCTGCGCTTTCTGCGCGACGTTCAGCTACCCAACAGCCTGGCGTCGTTGTGGCGCTCGGAAGTGAAGCTGCAGATCTTCTCGAGCCGCAGCGACGAGCACGAGCGCGTCGCGCGCGACGACGCCTACGGCGTCGCCAACGCGCGCAAGGCGCTCGGCGAGCAACTGGAGAACCTGCAGGATCCGAGCGTGTTCGCCCGCAAGCTGCAGGAGGAGCAAGCCCTGATTAACCAGATTCGCGAGAGCCCCGAGCACCCGCGCGAGTGGCTCGAAGCTTGGCCGGCGATCGCGCGGGCCAAGCAGGTGCATCGCGAGCTGCTGCCGCTGAACACCGCGCTGACAATGCAGTCAAAGCTGTACAACATCGCGCTGGACGTCGTCCGCGTCGTGGCCGAGCGCGAGAAGCCCAACACGGAGCGGCTGCGCGAGTACTCCGAAGCGGCGCTGGATTCAGTTTTCCTGGAGCTCTATTCAGACGCCCCGCTCTACGAGCAGCGCGAGATCGCGGCATTGGAGAGCGGCCTGGCGCGCATGGCGGAGCTGCTCGGCGCAGAGCACGAACTGGTCATCGCCGCGCTCGATGGCAAGTCTCCGCGGGCCCGGGCGCACGCGCTGGCCAAGGGCACCCGACTCTATGACCCGCCTTACCGCCGCCAATTGGTCGAAGGCGGAATCGCAAGCGTCAGCGGCAGTGACGACGCGATGATCAAGCTGGCACTGCGACTTGACCCGGCGGCCCGTGCCGTCCGAAAGCGGCTGGAGGACGAGGTGCAGGCCGTCGAGCGCGACGCGTACGGCAAGATCGCCGCGGCCCGCTTCGCCGTGCAGGGCGAGAGCATGCCGCCAGACGCGACCTTCTCATTGCGGCTGTCATACGGCACGGTGAAGGGTTACGCGGACGACGAGCGCAGCGTGCCGGCGTTCACCAGCTTCGGCGGTCTGTTTGAGCTGGAGAAATCGCGCCGCGGGCGTCCGCCCTTCGATCTGCCGCAGCGCTGGAAGGAGCGACAGAGTCGGCTCAATCCTTCGACGCCCTTCAACTTCATCTGCACGCCCGACATCATTGGCGGGAACTCCGGCAGCCCGGTGGTCGATCGCGCCGGCGAGCTGGTCGGGCTGATTTTTGACGGCAACCTGCATTCTCTCGGCTGGAACGTGCTGTTTGACGACCGGCGTGGCCGCGCGGTCGCGGTCGACGCACGTGCGCTCATCGCGGCGCTGCGCGAGGTTTATGACGCTTCCGAACTGGCGAACGAGCTGCTGGGGACCAAGTAGACCGCCGCCTTACTCGCCGATGTCTTCGTCCCAGAGCCGCGGGCTCTGGTCGATGAACTCGCGCATCAGCTCGATGCATTCGGGCAGATTGAGGATCGTCAGCTCGACGCCGCGCGATTTCAGATAGGCCTCCGGTCCGCGGAAGCTGCTGTTCTCGCCGATGATGATGCGCGGGATGCGATAGAGCAGCGCGGCGCCGCTGCACATGTCGCAGGGCGAGAGCGTGGAGTAGAGCGTGGCCCGCCGATAGGCCGCGGCCGGCAAACGGCCGGCGTTCTCGAGCGCGTCCATCTCCGCGTGCAGGATGGCGCTGCCGCGCTGCACACGGCGGTTGTGGCCGCGGCCGGCAATGCGCCCGTCAATCACCAGCACCGAACCAATTGGGATGCCGGCCTCGCGCAGGCCGGCCCGCGCCTGCTCGATCGCCGCTGCCATGAATTCGTCCATCGCCAGGCTCCCTTCCGCGCACCCCCGCCGCCCAGAATCAGTGTACGCAGCGTCCGCCCGCGCAGGCGAGCGAGTATCATCTCCGAGCGTCGCTGGGCGCGGCCGGCGAAAATGAGCCGCGGCCCAGCCGCAAATACCCATGGAGCCGATCCGCGCACTTGTGCTGGACGTTGACGGCGTGCTCACCGACGGCCAGCTGCTAGTCGATGAGGCGGGTCGGCCGCTGCGCGCCTTCAACGTTCAGGACGGCCTGGCGATCCGCTGGTTTCAGAAGCTCGGCGGCGAGGTGATCATCATCTCCGGAAAATCCGCGCAGGGCACGCAGCAGCGCGCCAACGAGCTGCACATCCGCCACTGCCTGCAGAACAGCCGCGACAAATGGGCTGACCTGGAACCACTGCTGGCGGCGCTGCGGATCGACCCGCGCCAGACGGCCGTCATCGGCGATGATCTGCCCGAGCTGGGGCTGATGCAGCGTTGCGGCTGCGCGATCGCGGTGGCCAACGCGGTCGAGGAAGTGAAAGCCGCGGCACAACATGTGACGCGCCGCGCCGGTGGCTACGGGGCCGTCCGCGAAGCGATCGAACATGTGCTTCGGGCCGATGGTCGCTGGTCGCGCGTTGTGGCGCACTTTCGCGACCAGCCCAACGCGGAGATCAAGTAACGCTCATGATGCGCAACGTAATCGTGCTGGTGGCGAGCCTGGGCGTACTGGGTGCGCTGTTCGTCGGTTATCTCAAGTTGACCGAATCGCCCGCGCCCGGACCCGGCCACAGCCCGCCGCCACGCGATTCCCTGCCGCAAAATCTCGAGCGGGCCGCGGACGAAGCCGTCCGCGTCGGCCCGGTGACGATTCCCGGCGGGGGGCGGATTGAGTTCACGCGCTACGACCCGAATACCGGGCGGCCCGCGGAGCGGATGCTGTTGGACGAGTGGTCGCCAGTTCCGGACTCCAAGAACGAGATTCGCGTCGTGCGGCCCGAGATCGTGCTGCTGATGCCCAGCGGCCTGATTGCGAGCGTCTCGGCGCAGCGCGGGCAGATCGCGGTCGACCGCGTGCAGCGCACCGACATGAAACCCAAGCAGGGCTGGCTGGAAGGCGACGCCCGCATCGTCATTCAACGCCCGGGCGCCGATGAACGCGCTGCCGCAGCGCCCACGACCAGCAGCGCGGCCGCCGCGCCGCGCTCCGCCGAGCCGATCGAGATTCGCCTGGGGCGGATCGAATTCGATCTGGAGCTCGGGCAACTCCGCTCGCGCGAAGCGCTCCACCTTGTCTCCGAAGGGCTGGAGCTCTCCGGCCACGGCCTGCAACTGGAGTGGAACCGGGCGGCCAACCGCGTCGAGACGCTGCTGATCGAGCGCGGCGACGAGCTGCGCTACGAAGTGCAAGGCGGCCTGTTCGGCGCGCTGCGCGATCCGGACAGCGCCGAAGTGAGCGCGAGCACGCCCGCCGCGACTTTGCCCGCCGCGGGCGCGAAATCCGCGGACGTGCTGGATGTGCGTGCGCGGCCGCGCGGCGCCAGCGCCGGCGTCACGTATCTGTGTCTGCTGAAAGACGAGGTCAGCGCCGATCATTTCCGCGGGAAGCAGCGCGTCGGCGGGCTGAGCGCCGCGCAACTGACACTGCTGTTCGACCTCGGCGGCCGGGCCGACCGCATGCTCGGGCGGCAGCGCAGCACCTCGCCGCCAGCGGCGGACGACGAGGTCGAACAACTGGTGGTCCGCTGGCGCGGCAGCCTCACGCTCGGACCGGCTTCGCAGCAGACGCAGACAAAGACCGCCCGGCGGCGATTGGAAGCCAGCGGCGCGCCCGTCAAGCTCGATCTACCCAACGGCTCGATCCTTTGCGGCCGGCTGGTCTACCAGGACGAGTCGCAGCAGCTCTGGCTCTACCGCGGCGATGCGCCGGTCGAATTCCGCATGCAGCGCCTGACGGCCCGGGCCCACACCATCTACGTAGACCGCGGCAACAACCTGGTGAAGCTGATCGGCAATGTGCAGCTCGACTCGCGAGCGCAGACCGGCTCGCGCGGCATGCGCGTCCGCGCCAGCGAGTGGGCCGAGCTCAAGATCGACCCGGCCCGCCCAACCACGCTCGCGGCGGACGCTGGCGGCACAGCGCCTCGCGCAGCGCCCGGCCCGGATGCGACGCTCACGGATTACGGGCAACTGCGCGCTGCGACGTTCGTTGGCGGCGTGCAGGTTGCACTCGACGATCAGACACTCGCGTGTCATCGACTGGAGACCACCTTCCGCGCGGCGCAGGCGGATGAACCGCTCGAAGCGCTGATCGAATCCGCGCTGGCCAGCGAAGACGTGCGCTTCAGCGCCCGCGGGCAATCGCTGAGCTGCGCCTGGATGCAACTGCCTTTCGAGCTGGGGCCGGATGGCCGCGCCACGCCGCGACAGGTCGACGCCCGCGGCGCGGTGTATCTACGGGATCGCGAGCAGGGCGCGGCGGCCCGCGGGGCACGTCTGACGGCGGCGCTGAATCCGGACGGATCCGTGGCGCGGGCGACGATCCTGGGAGGGGCGCGCCGCGCCTTCGCTGTGGTGCAGCCTTATGCGGTCGCGGGTCAGCGCATTGAGCTGGACCCAGAGGCGCAGCGCGTCACGGTGCGCGGCGCGCCGCGGCTGTTCTCGCGCACCGCGCGCAGCCTGCAAGGTGAGCAGCGCACCCGCCCCGAGCCGCTGCGCGTGCGCTGCCAGGATTCAATCGAGATCGACGGGCGCGCCAACCTGGTGAACTTCGTCGGCCAGGTCGTGGCCCGCAGCGGGCCTGAGCAGCTCCTGGGTGATTCGCTCTCACTCGAGCTCGAGGACCTGCCCACCCCGCCCCGCCGGGCGCCCAGCGCCCTCGAAAACCTGCAGCGCGTCAGTCTGGCGCTGCTGCGCGGCGAAGATCCGCGGGCCGCCGCCCTCGCGCCGAGCGCGCCCCCCAGCGGTCAGGGCGGCAGCGTTCGCAAAGAGCCCAAGCGGCTGGTGGTCCGGAATGGCGTATTGCTGACGCAATCGTTCGACCCCGCTGACCCGCAGCCGATCGTGCAGGCCAGCATCCAGGGGCCCGAGCTGGTCGTGCTGGTGCGCGAGCGCATCGTGCGCTCCAGCGGTCAGACGCGGCTGCTGCTGATCAATCGCCGACTGAACGAAGCGGCCGATCCGCAAGCGCGCGAGACGCTGGGCGTGCCGTCGGCGCTGATGACCCGCGGCCCCAGCCAGACCGCGATGCAATGCTCGCGCGCCATGACCTACTCGCTCGGCCCGGCCGGCGGCGCGACCCGCAGCGACAATGTGCTCTTCGAAGGGGATGTGCTGTTCGTGCACCGCGCCGGCCGCGAGATGCTCAATCTCGAGGAGACGCTGCCGCAACTGCGCGACAACCCCGAGTTGAAGGCCAAGCTGGCAAGCCGCGCCACGCTGCTACAGGCGGATCGGCTCGAAGGGCGCTTCGAGAGCGACGGACAGGCGCGCGAGGCGGCCAGCATGCAGCCGTTGCGGCTGAGCTGGCTGATGGCCCAGGGTCGCGTGTTGTTGACGGATCGGCAGGGTGAGGGCATTCGCGAGGTTGAGGCGCAGCAGATCGAGTTCGATCGTCCGCAGAGCCTGGTGCGCGTGCTCGGCGCGAGCGGGGCCGATGCGCGGATCACGTACCAGAACACGCAGACGCAGCGCTTCGAGACTCCCGCGATCGGGCCAGCCTTCACCATCGATCTGACCAAGAACACCGTCCGCAGCGGCGCAGTCGCCGGCGAGATTCGCCGATGAACCCGCCGGATGCGGTCCGCGGCGCCAATCGCGCTACGGACTCGACACCGCGCGGCACCAAACGCGGCGGCGGAACGCTGCTGGCATGTTCACTGCTGGTGCTCCTGGCGCTGCTGGTGGCAATCGCCTGGGCCGTCACGGAGCGCGACGTGCGCAGCGGGCTGCGCGAGCTTCTGGCGCAGCGCTGGGGTGTCGTGACGTTGCTGGACCTGGGCGTCGGGCTGCTGTTCGTCGCGGCTTGGATGTTCGCGCTGGAGCGAAACAAGCTCCACTGGCTGCTTTGGGTGCTCGGGTTGCTGCTGCTGGGCAACGTCGTCACCTGCGTCTACCTAATTCGTAGGGCGCGCCGCGCGCCGGATTGGCGCACGGCATTACTCGGCAATGAAAGTGCTCGGAGATGAGCACGCGGCGGGCTGAGCATGCAAGCGCGTGACTTTGGAACCAGCGGGCTACGCGTTTCGCCCGTTGGGCTCGGCGCCGGCCACCTCGACGGCGACGAGCGCAGCGTCGAGCGCCTGCTACACGGCGCGCTGGACGCCGGCGTAACGCTGATCGACACCGCCCGCAGCTACGGCCACTCCGAAGAACGCATCGGCCGCTTCATCGCGCAGCGCCGCGGCGAGTTCATCCTCTCCAGCAAATGCGGCTACGGCGTCGAGGGCCTGCCGGATTGGAGCGGCGCCTGCATCGCCGCTGGCGTCGATCAGGCCTTGCGAACGCTGCGCTGCGAGCGGATCGACATTCTGCACCTGCATTCGTGCCCGCTCGAAACGCTGCGGCAGGAGGAAGTGCTCTACGCGCTCGAGCACGCGCGCCGCGCGGGCAAGATCGTGGTAGCGGCCTATTCGGGTGAGAATGCGGCGCTGCGATTCGCGATCGAGAGCGGCGCATTCGGAAGCATCCAGACTTCCGTGAATCTCTGCGATCAGCGCGTGCTGGCCGACGGGCTGCCGCGCGCGGCGCAACGTGGCCTGGGCGTGATCGCCAAGCGCCCGCTGGCCAACGCATTCTGGCGCTTCGCGGAGCGGCCCGTCGGCGACTACTGCGAGACGTATTGGGAGCGGGCGCGCCGCATGGCGCTGAGCCCAGGCGAGCTGAGCTGGGACGAGCTGGCGCTGCGCTTCGCGGCGCACCAGTCGGGCGTGCACAGCGTGATCGTCGGCACCTCCAGGCTGGAGCATCTGCTAACTGCGATCCAGCACGTCGAGCGCGGGCCGCTGCCGCAAGCAATCGACGATGAGCTGCGCTCGTGCTTCGCGCGGCACGATCAGGACTGGCTCGGGCAGGTCTGAGGAGCGCGCCGCGCGTCAGGGCAAATGGCCAGTGCCATTGTGCCCGCGTACGGGCGAAAGCAGGAAGCGGGCCGGGCAGCCATTTCGTGAGCAGCGCACGGTTAGCGTCGGGACGGCGGAGAATTCGCGCGCGTCGGTGTTCTGAATCGCCAGCAGCGTCGGCAGAATCGCATGCGCCGCGTGCAAGCACAGTCCGCCGGGCACGCGGCAGTCGACGTTGAATTCGGTTGGTTCGATTCCGCCCGCAGGGCAGACGCCGGCCGGCGGCGCTGTCGCGACCGCCACGTGCACCGTGCGCCGCGGCGAATCCGCCGGCGCCGCACGGTCGAGTTCCGCCTCCACTTCCGCGGCGTCGGCCTCACGGCCAGACTTTTTCCCCGGCCGCGGCTCGCGCGCCGCGGGTACGAGCGGCTCGGCGGGTGACTGCCCCGTAGCGGCCTTTGCGCCGCCCGCAGCGTCGGTAGACGCCGGCGCATCCGGCGATAAATTCGGCGCATTCGCGGAAGTCGCCGACGCTTCATCCGCATCCAGCACGATCACGTCGCGCTGCTCGTCCATCGCCAGATTGGCCAGCTCATCGGCCCGGCGATTGTGCTCACGCCGCACGTGCTGCATCCGCCAGCAGCGCACTTTCAGCAGCAGCAACTGGGCCTGCTCGAAGAGCTCGAGCAGCTTCGCATTGCGCACCTGGTATGCGCCCGTGATTTGCCGCACCAGCAGCTCGCTGTCGGAGAGCACGGCGATTGGCTGCGGCGCAAGCCGCGCAACGCGCTGCAGTGCGCGGATGAGGGCATGATACTCGGCGGCGTTGTTGGTCTGCGTGCCGAGGAAGTAGCCCGCTTCGTGCAGCAGCGGTCCGTCGTCGACGCGGATGACCACGCCCGCCCCGGCCGGCCCGGGATTGCCGCGCGAGCCGCCGTCGACATGGATTGTCAGGCTCACGTGGGCTCGCTGGGGGCTATTTGGCGACGAACAGAATGCGGCCACAGGTTTTGCAGGTCTGCAGCTCGTCGCGCGTCATCAGGGCGTTCACGCGTTCGGGCGAGACCGACATGTTGCAGCCTTCGCAGACGTATTCGTCCCTGCGCGGGTGCGTGCGAACCACCTTGGCCATCGCCTCGCCGTCATGTCGCGACGAAATGCGGTTGAACGTGGAAAGCCACTCGGCCTCCAGGCTGCCATCCGCCTGCTTGCGACGCAATTCGAGCGCGGCGAGCGTAGCGCTGAACGAATTGCGGCTCTGCTCCAGCCGCTGCCGCAGCTCTTCCAGCCGCTTCTCTTCCTCGCGGGCCGTTGCCTCGATCGTGCCCAGCGCCTGCCGGCGAGCGTCGACCTTGCTCATCATCTCAAGCGCCTGCGTCTCAAGCCGGGCCATGTCGGCCTTCTCGGTGTTGAGCTGCGTCAGAACGACAGCGTATTCCTTGTTAGTGCGGACGCTGTTGAGGTGCTCGCGCAGCTTGGAGACATGCGCCGAGCGACCCTTGATGTCGACGTCCACCTCGTCGAAATCCGCCTGCGAGCGGCGGATTTCCGCCTTCTCCGCTTCGATCGACTTGCGGACCGAATCAAGCTTGGCCTGCTGCTGTGCAAGCGAGCGCTCATGCCGCGCCAACTGCCGCCGAATGTCGGCGATCTGCGACTCTACTTCCTGAAGCTCGAGCAGCGCCTTGAGCTTCGGTCCCATCCGGGCACTCTCCAACTTGCCAAAGGTCGCACAATTCCTGAACTCTGGATTATCGCCGATCTGATTAACGCCGGCAAGCGGAAGGAATCTCGCGCGAGATCCGCGCGGGTGCATCGCGCGATGGATTGCGTGTCAGAATCGCGCCGGATCGCGCGTTCGGGGCCGCGACCGTGAGGGACCTTGAGAGTGCGGTCAGGCTTGATGATCGCAACATCACCGCACGCAGGTCCGACCGCGCCGGCACAACGCGAGCGCCGCGACCGTGCGGCCGCGGCGCCGACCACGCGCGTTCGATTCGGGGTGAGCGGCGGGTCTACTACGGCAGCACCAGCGGCGCGACCGTCTCAACCAGAGCATCCAGGAAGTTGACCGTGTCATCGAGCAGGATTGGCGTCACCAGTCGCAGAATCTCCTGCCCGCAACTGAACGGGATCAGTTGGAACACGCATGCGATCAGTCCCAGCGCGACGCCGCGCCGCGCACTGCTACGCTTGGTCAATTTGCGGCCCATTGTGGTTCTCTCCGGTTCGGTTCTGCGTTCTCTTCTCGCGGCCTACCACGTCAGCGAAATGTCCGCCGTCACGCGCTGGCCCATGATGTCGTTGTCCGGGTTGTGCAGCGGATACTCGTAGGTCGAGCCGACCGAGAGGTGCGGCGTGAGCTTCCAGCGGAAGCCGATGCCGGCCCAGAACACGCTGTCGCCGGCGACGTATTGCGAGCCGATGTTGCTGTAGTCCAGGCCGCCGACCGAGAGCGGCAGGCGTTCGCCATTGCTCAGATAGTGCAGCCCGTGGAACTCGATCATCGGGGCAAGCCCGGGGAGCACATCGGGCGCCACCTCGTAATCAAAGTGAGCATCCCATTGGAGAATAAAGTTGCCATCCGGCTCGTCCATCGGCAGCCGCCCGGCGACGTTGCCCAGGAAGTGGAAGCGATCCCAGCCCTTGGCGAAGCTCACCGATGGCGAAAGCTCGTGCGCATTGCCCTGCAGTACCTCCTGATCGCCGTTGGTCCACTCCCAGCGGATCGCGGGCGTAAGCACGAAGTCATTCTCGCGGTCTACGATCGCCGCGTACTTGAAGCCGATCGCCGCGTCGTTCCAGCCCTCCTCCGGCGGGAGAATCCCGGCGTTCAGCACGCTGTAGCCGTCTTTGGTTGCGATGAACGCGAGCCGCTCGCTCAGCGCTACGCGCGCCTGCAGGGCGAAGACGCTCAGGTCGCCGCCGCCGAGCTGAGAGCCTTTCGGGAACTTGTGCCACAGGTAGAGCACCTTTGCCTGGGTGTTGATGAACGGGGATTCGAAATAGAGCGGGTTGCCGACCGGCTCGTAGAAGTGCTCGAAGCCGCGCAGCCCGTTCAAGAACCCGGGCCAGAGGAGGTCGCTATTGGGGAAAACCCGCTCGCGCGAAAACGCAAACGTTCCGCGCTCCGAGACGAAACTCATCGGCGGCAGCGCGCTGGTGTTTGCGGCGTTTGGCGCAGTGGGTGCGGCCGATTGCGCACTCGGGGCGGGCTTTGCCCCTGGCGCTACCGGCGCCGACGGAGACTGCCCAGCATCCGCGGGCTTGGACTGCGCCGCGGCGGGTTTGGATGGAGAGGCGGCCGGCGCGGGCTGCGTGGACTGCTGCGATGCGACTTTTCCACCGACCGGCATTAATCGCCCGATGGGTGGATCGGCCCAGGCGAGCGCCGCGCACAATAGCGTCGCGATGAACGTAAGCTCAATACGCACAGGCACCTCCGCTGTGGCCGAGTGGCCGCTGCTGGAAAACGTTGACGAATTGTTAAGGCCGCTGCACGACTGTGAGTCGCAAGCTGCAGACAGAACTGCCGGACGCGCTAGACGGCGAGCGCTGGCTCCGGTTGATACACCTCGCCCATCGGCGCGCCATTCCCAGCGGATGAACGAAGAATCGTGAACACGTAGAAGCTGCCGTACGTCGCAGAACGATCGATAGCTAGCAACTCGCGTGCCATTTGCGTATGCGGCTCAAGGTACGGACGAATCGAAGCCGGCGGATCGAGGCGATAGCTACCGGAGCGGTAGATCATGGTCGCCCCAGGTCGCGCAGCGCGAACCACGCTGCGCAGCGTGCGTTCGAAAACCTCCGGCGACATCCAATCGAAGATATCCAGCAAATTGAACTTGCTGAATGTCCCGGGCGGCTGTGAATCCAGGTATGGACCGAGCCAGCCATTCACCACTTCCACACGCGACAAGTTCCGCCGCAACGTCTCGAAATTCTGCTCGAGCAGGTACGGCGGCACGCGCTGATCGCGGAAGCGGCCGGTGACGGCCTGGCTGAGGAAGTAGTTGTCGTAGATCGGCACTTTGGTCAGGGCGTATTCGACGCGCTCTTTGACGTACTCGTACATGTCGTGCCGGTCGTCGACAAGCGTGAACTGATTCGGATGTACGCCGGCGAGATACATGAACGGCTTGAACTGCACGAAGCGTCGCGCGGCTGGCGTCCAAAGCCGATGCGCGACGTGTTTCCTGTACCAATCGCTTTGCTCCGCGAGCGTGCGCAGCTCGAAGAATTCTTCGGTGCGCTGCGCGCTGATGCCCAGCGTCCGCAGAAAGCGCCGCAGGATGCGGCAAAACAGCCCCATTCGGCCGAATTGGTACAAGTCGCGCGCAAGCATCCAGAGATTCTTGTCCCAGAATTCGGCGGAGCGGCGCGAAATGTTGGGCCGCAAGCGCGTGCGATAGACCGAGAGCACGCGCGCCGGGCGTCGCGCGGCGAAGATGTCGAAGAAGGTCGCGTGGTCGAGCGTCTTGATCGCGGCGAGCTTGAGTTCGAGCAATGCGGATTGGGCCGGGTTGCCGTCGATGCTGACCAGCCGGGCCGGGCTCTGACAAAGAAAATTCAGCGGGTTGCAACCGGCTGAGGTGATCGAGATGACCACATCGTCAGCGCTGAGGTTGAACGCACGCCGGTCCATCTCAGGGTCTTCCCACGACATGTTGAACACGATGCCGTGGAAGACCATCTTCTCCAGCAGCCCGCGCTTGCCGGCGTGAGGCATGTCAATGACCCGCACCATCCTCGCTTCTCCGTGCGACGGCGGTAAAGTTGTAGCCGCCGAGCCAGTAATATAGCTCCAGATTTCGGAAGCGCGCTCGCAGCCCTTCGACATAGCCGCCCAGCGTTTCGACGTGATTCGCCCGCAGCCAGCCGCGCATCAGCGGCGCTAGCGGTCCCCAATTCTGAAACGGGCCGAAGTCCAGCACGACCAGGCGACCGTCGGGGTTGAGATGCGCGGCGGCGCGATCGAGCGCGGCGCCCCAATCCGGGATCATCGTGAGGCTGTAGGCAAACAGAATTCCGTCGAAGCGCCGGCCCAGGTCCAGTTGCGTGGCATCCGCGTGAATCAGCTCGACATTCGACCAGCCGCGCGACTGCGCCCGCCGCGCGGCGCGTTCCAGCATGTCGCTGGAGAAATCCAGCCCCACCAGCCGGCCGTTGGCCCGATCTAGCCGCTCCTGCAGCAAGTTGAAGTTCAGCCCGGTGCCGCAGCCGATCTCCAGCACGCTGGCGCCCGGCGCTAGCTCGAGCCGCTCCACCGCCCGGCGGCGACCGTGCAGGATCATCCAGCGCGTGCTGTCATACACAGCGGCGTGATAGCGGTAGAAACGCTGCACCGCGCTGTTGGACAAACTCAGATCTCCCACGTGCGCCAACCGCGGCACGCTTGCAACTTCGGCGACAACGCGCCTAGACCGCCTTACTGAGCGGCGCGCCGCTTTGGCGCGGCAGCCAGCGCGCCAGGTGTTCGACCGTCGCCGGCTGGTTCAACTCCGCCTTGCCGAAGCCGCGCTCGGCGCCCAATACGACGGCCGCGTCTTGCGCGTCCGCGAAGTTGCTGATCAGCATCACCGGCGTGGATGCCAGCGCCGGGTCGGTCCGCATTGCGGCGATCAGCGCCGCACCGTCGCTCTGGTCGGCGAAAATCAGGCGGTTGACCAGAACCAGTGCAAATGGACCACGGCGCAGGGCCTGCAGCGCCTCGGCCACAAACATGACGCGCTCGACCTCGACCTCGAAATTTCGCTGCAACAGCGCGCGGATCGCGCCGTGATCCGGGTCGCAATTGCCGACAACCAGTACACGCGTTTGCAGCATGCGCAGCTCCCGCCGCCCGCGGCGGCAATCCCGTACTGTATCTGCGGAGAGTTCGCGCGCAAACCCCCGGCCGGTCCGCGGGCGTTCAGCTTGACACTTGCACACACGCCTAAGAGAATCAATGGAGAATAGCGTGTCGACGCGCGCCGCACGGTCGCTTGGGTGGCCCGATGCCGGCCGCTGCCGGCGCGAGGAGCCTATCGCGATGGATCAACCCTCTTCGCACCTGCGCATCAAGCGCGCGGACGGCGTCTCGGTGGTCGAATTCGCCGACCGCAAGATTCTCGAGGAACTCTCGATCCAGGAGATCGGCGAAGAGCTGGATCAATTGGTCGACACCGAGCCCGGCATCCGCCTGCTGCTCAATTTCAAAAACGTCGATCACCTTTCCTCCGCGGCGCTCTCAATGCTGATCACGCTGCAGAAAAAGGTCGAGGCCCAAAAGGGCGCGCTGAAACTTTCCGATATCAACCGCCAGATCCTCGAGGTGTTCAAGATCACCCGGCTGAACAAGCTCTTCCAGATTCACGACAGTGCCGACCAGGCCATGGCGGGCTTCGCCAAGAGCTGACCGGCTCCGACGCGGCGGCCTGACGCGAGCGGCGACCCATGACGATGCCCGAGCAGTTCGGCATCCGCGATGCAGACCTGAGCGAAATGGTCGTGCCCAACGACCTCCGCGCCGTCAAGGCACCCGAAGACCGCATCATGCACCTGCTCGAGCACGCCGGCTACGACACCGACACCCTATTCGCCATCAAGCTCGCGCTCGAAGAAGCCCTGACCAACGCCGTCAAGCACGGCAATCGCAATGACCGCAGCAAGCAGGTCGTGGTGCGGTACTTCATCAGTCCGGCCCGCACTGTGATCATGATCCGCGATCAGGGCAATGGCTTCTGCCCCGACGCCGTGCCCGATCCGACCACCGAAGAAAACCTGGAGCGCCCCAATGGCCGCGGCATCATGCTGATGCAGGCCTACATGACGCGCGTCCGGTACAACGATGCAGGAAACGAAGTATGGATGCTCAAGGAGAACATCCCGAAAGCCGGCCCGCCGCTCAGCACAGCTTGAACACCGACACCATGCGGCTCGCGCTGGACGTTCGGCGGGAGGGCGCGGTGAATATCGTTGCGCTGTGCGGCAGTGTTCGGCTGGAGATCGCCGAGCAGCTCAAGATCGAGTTGCCCGCGCTGGTCACGCAGCAGACGCCTAACCTGATCGTGGATCTGAGCCAACTCGAATTCATCGGCTCGGTTGGCATCGCCGCCATCGTGGCGGCTCAGCGCAGCGCTCGCGGGCTGCACGGCAGCGTCGTGATTGTCAACCCAATACAGCCCATCCAGACGCTGCTGCGCGTCACGCGCGTCGACCAGTTGATCTACGTCGCCCCGTCGCTCGATGCGGCCCGCGCCCGAATTGCCCAATTGCTGAATTGAAATCCATGCTCGGCGGCGCACGAACTCGCCGCGAGAAAGATGCGGACAGTCGGCATACGACTTGGCCGCGCAACGCGCCCAAGCACTGCGATCCTACGAACCCGTATTGATGCGCAGCTTCGGGTTCGCGGGCGCGTCCGTTGCAGCGACCTGGTCCGCGCGTGTCCGTCGCTGCCGGACACGAAGAGTCGTCCGCTTGTAGCGCTTGCCTTCGTCGGTCTGATGCGCGCGGCGGACAAACGCGCGATCGTTCGGCAGCTTTGGCAGCATGAGTTTTGCCCGCATGTCTTTGAGCTTCTCACAGATTTGCTCGATGCTGTATCGCGCGCCACAGCGGGCCGCGATGCAGTCAGCGATGACGCGCAACGCAACCGCGTTCGGCAGCAGGTGGTCGAGCGTCACGCGCGTCTCGCGATAGAGTTGCAAAAGCGTATCGCTGTGAAACGCAGGCCATTCCGCGGCGTCGGCGGGCAGATCGCTCTCGTCGCAGACATTCTCTAGCCGGTGTTCGATGTGCTTCACGTACTCCGCCGACAGTTCTATGCCGACGTAACGCCGCCCGACGCGCTTGGCCGCGGCCAGCGTCGTCCCGCTGCCGCTGAACGGATCAAGCACTAGCTCGCCAGGGTTGCTGCTCGCCAGAATGATTCGCGTCAGCAGCGCCTCGGGCATCTGACAGCCGTGGAAGCCCTGTCGCTCGGCAAACGTGCCGCAGACGCGCGGGAACTCTGTCCACACGTCGTCAGGTACGCGGCCAGCGGGATTGGCCCGCAAATCCTGGTACTCGGTGTGTCGCGCGCTTGGATAGCGCACCGCGGCATCGTTGAACGTGAAGCGCTTCTTGTCACGAACGAAGTAGAAGATGTGCGTGTGCGACCGCGCGAACTTGTCCTTCATGTTCTGGCCGAAGTTGTATTGCCAGATGATCCAGTTTCGCAGGTGCAGGCCCAGCTCGCGACCCAGCACGCGCACGTCGGCGGCAAATTCGTCACCGATCGCAATGTAAAACGATCCCGTTGGCTTCAGCACGCGCTGAACCGCGGCCATCCAGGCGCGCGTCCAGGCGACGTACTCGTGATCGGGCAAGTCGTCGCGATAGCCGTCATAAACATAGCCAATGTTGAACGGCGGGTCGGCGAACGCCAAATCGACGCCGCCTTCCGGCCAAGAGTTCAGCAACGCTACCGAATCGCCACAATATATTGTGTCAGCGCGCATCGAAGGCATCCGCATGTTGATCTGTGCGACGGTAGCGCGGCTTGCTGGAATCTGCAAGATCAATCGATGGTGCTCGCCGCAGATCTGCGCGCGGCCTAGGCGCCAGCTGCCGCGATCGGCGGCCGATCCAGCGAAACGCCTGCGTTTGCGGCGGCGGCACGCTTCAGCGAAAGCGCTTCCATCGGCGGCAAATCGTCGAGGTCCGCCAGGCCGAAAAGATCCAGGAAGCGCTTGGTCGTGCCATATAGCATCGGGCGGCCGACGATCTCGGCCCGGCCGACCACCTTCACCAGGCCCATCTCGCGGAGCCGGGCCAGGCCATCGCCGCAGGCCACGCCGCGGATCGCTTCGATATCCGCGCGAATCAGCGGCTGCTTGTATGCGACGATCGCGAGCGTTTCGAGCATGGCTTCGCTCAAGCGCGATTGCCCATGCTGCTGATCCAGCCGCGCCAGCACCGGCGCAAAGATCGGCAGCGTGAGCATCTGGAAGCCTTTGGCGATTCGCTCGATGCGAAACGAGAGCTGCGCGCTTTCGTAGCGCTGGTTGAGCTCCTCGACCAGTTCAGGCACCTGTCCGCTGCTGACGCCGGCTAATTCCGCCAATCGCCCGGGGCTCAGCGGTGCATCGGTCGAGAACAGCAGCGCTTCGATGATCTGCAGCGGGCCGGGCGCGGCAATCGTCCGCGCGATGCTCAGCGCGGGTGGGCTGCCGGGTTCCGCGTGTACCGCGCGCGACGCGACCTCGTCGGCCGCGGGCGCGTCATCGCGCCGGTCTTCCGCTGCGTCGGTCGCCACGCCGGTGAGCGACTCGGCGCAAGATTCTCGCGCGCGCTTGGTTGATGACAGTGCGAAATCCGCGGCGTTTTCAGCGGACGGGGAGAGTGCCACGAAATCCACGGTTGTAGCGAGGCTGAGGCTGTCATCCATGACATGCGGCTCCTTGCTCGAAGACCCGCATGGAGCATAACCCGATAGACCAATGTGTCCAGCGAATTTCGCGCGGGAACGCTAGTGAAGCAGCCACTCGATCGCGCTGCCGCCTCGCGTCACCGGGCCGGCGGGCGCGGATATCACCGCTGCTAAGTCGGCTGGCGGCGCGGCATTCGTCTGAGGCCGCGGCGGCGCGCCCGTGAATGAACCGTCGCGCGGCGGCGGACCCAGATATTCAACATATCCAAAGCCGGCATCGTCGGTCGTCAGCAACTGGAAATCATCCGGCAGCAGCTTGCGGGCGATGACATGCAGGCGCTGCGGCGTGCGACTGTCTTCCGCGGGCAGGATCAGCGAGACGCCGCGCGAAAGTCTGCCGATTACGCCCTCGAGCCACATTAGCCAGAGCGCCGCCTGCGGCTCGAGCGGCTGATTGCCGGCCAGCGGCAGCGAGAGCGCCAAATCTTCGGCCAATTCCGGCTGCGCGAGCCAGCGTTCGCGGCGGCGGGCGAGCGCGGCCTGCCAGGCGACCTCGCCCGCGTCATCGAGGCCCAGGGCCGTCAGCCATTCGGCCGCCGAGAGCTGCGTGGCGCGCTCGCGCAGGCGGGTTGCCGCGGAGCTGTCGCTGGGCAGGCTGACGCTGCGCTTCTGGAAATGCCGGTAGAAATCGCCGCCGTTGGCCAGCGAGATCAGCTCGGCGTGCACGCGGGTAAAGCTGCGCTGCAGCTCGCAGGCGGCGACGAAGCGTGTCAGCGTGTCCGGACCGAGTTGCTCGCTTGCGCAGGTGACGAAGAATGCGAACGGGAAGACGCGCCCGAGGCTGTCGCGGCTGTCCCAGATGGCGACCGGGACGAGCTCGCGCGAATCGGGCAAGGTCAGCAGGGCGCGCGTGGCGCGTGTGGCGCCGCCGGCGAGCTTGGTGGGCGACTTGGCCCATGCGAGACGGCCGGCGTCCATCCACTGAGAGAATTGCGTGGGCGTGCCCGGCGCCAGCTCGAGCCGTCGATACTCGGCATAAAACGGAAGCTTGCCGTAGGCGCGCAGCAGCGGATCGCCGGTGGCGGCCGGCGGCGCGAACAGCTTTCCGAGAAACTCACCGACTCGACCCATGGAGCCCTCGCGATGCTTCGATGCCTCCGCAGGGCGATCGCGGGCGCTGCCAGAACCGATCGATCAGATGCCGCGCCGTTCCAGATACTTGGCCGCTTCGTCCATCTTGGGCGGCGGCCCAGGCGAACCGATCGCCGGAATCGGACCGCCCGGTACGTTTTTATCGACGAATTGAATCACAATATCAAACCCAATCTGGTCGGCGCCCGCCGCGCCACGGATCGGCAGCCGCACCACGCCGCCGCTGGCGGAGGTGCCCAGCAACAGCCGCCAGGGGTCATTCGGCACGCCGCCCATGCGGATTTCCTCAGGCAATTGCGTCAGCATCGGGTTGCGATCGCCGACGATCGCGGTGAATTCGCCGCCCGTGCCCGAGGTCGACCAGTCAAATTCCTTCGCCTCGCGCTGCCAATCCGAAAAGGGCGGCAGCGCCCCGACGCTCGCAGGCCGCACGATCTCCGGCGCGGGGGCCCCGTTCTGCAGCAGCGGCAGCCGAATGCGAATGCGGTTGTAGCGCGCCCCGGCGTTCAACACCTCCGCCGGCGGCTCGATGATCGCCACGCGCACCCGCAACTGCGGAGCACGCTCATACGACCCGCCCTCCCCAAACAAGAAGCGCGTCCACTCCGCGCAACGCTCCAGCGTCCGGCGTTCGGGCGCATCCGGCGGGAGCGCGCTGAGGATCGGCTCGAACTCGCGCTGAAATTGCCCAATGTTCTTCAGCAGCGGGCCAATGTCGCCACCACCGCTGCCGCCCAGCAGTGGATGCCCGACCGCGGGCTGCAGCACGCGCACCAGCCGCGAAAGCAGCTCATGCTGCGCAACGCGGCGGCTGTAGTCGACCAAGTCAAAGTACGGCGCTAAGAACGCGAACTCGCCCGGTCGCGGCTTGCTCCAGTTCAGCTTCGCGTCGATGTCTTTGGTGACCGCGGCGCGATCGGGCGGCAGGCCGGCCTTCAGGTCGGCCCCGGCCGCTTCAATTCCGCCCAGAAGCGTCGACAGCGCGGCCACCATCTGTGCGCGCACGCCCGCTTCCGGATCGCGCTGCTGCGTCATCGCGTCGCGAATGCCCGGCAGCTTGTCTGGCGGGCTCTTGCCGGAGCGATCGAGCACGTCGCGACGCGCCTGAATCCAATCGACCAGCGCGTTGTCGCGCTCATCGCGGCCGAGCGGCAGATCAAACGCCAGCGCGTGCCGCAGCAGCGCGTCAAAGCGCGCCGCTGTCCCGGCGGAAATCTCCGAGCGCTTGCCGGCGACGAGCGCGTGCAGCTCGCTCCAAGGCAGGCCGTCGCGGCAGCGGCGCAGCAGCTCGAGCGTTGCGCCGTCCAGCAGGCCGGGATAATCGTTGTACAGCGCGCTCCAGTCGCTGAAGTAGGCATCGATGTAGGCGACCGAAGCGCGCTCGAGCGCCTCGAGCACCGGCTTGCCCGCAGGCTGATCGGCCAGCCGAGCGTTCACATCGAAGCGGGCCCGCAGCGCCTCGGCCAGAATCTCGCGCGTGTGATAGCGCGTCAGCCGCAGCGTGCGCTCGCGCGGCGTCGGCGCAGCCTGCGTCGCAGCCGCAACCGGCGCCGTCGTCGCACTGGGCGGCGGCGCAGCACCGCCGCGGCGCAGATCGTCGCGC
>CAZHTF010000009.1:0-69050 GCA_964535305.1 uncultured Planctomycetales bacterium
ATTGCGAACCCAGCCGAGCGCGACGACGTCGCGCCGCGAACTGGCCTCGCCTATCACCTGCCGCAGCGCTGCGATTACGGCTTCCTTCGTTGGCGTCGTATCCATCATAAGTAGGGTTATATGCGACGCCGGGCGCACAAGACAGACGCGGCCCGGATTCGCGCGGGTAACGGCTGCAGAGCGGCGGCTGAGCGGCGCATCGGCGTAGATCGGCGGGGCGCTGCGCGATTATGTCGCCGGTTTGCGCAGCCGCTTCAGGTGCGGGAGCTCCAACACGCTGAAGCGCGTGCGGAAGCGTTCGATGCGCTCGCCACGCTGTCGGATGTTGGCTTCGCGCGTGGCCCCCAGCCGCCCGGACGCGCCGCTCAGGTATTCGACGCCGGCAGGATCGAGGTCCATCAAGCGCACGCAGGTGGCATCCACCGCGGGCAAGTCTGCGCCGATCACGACGCAGCCCAATGGCTTGGGTGTGCCCATGATCGGGCCGTCGCCCTCCATGCCGACGATGCCATCGACGATCGCCAGCGCCGGGCGGACGGTGGCGTTGATGTCGAGGATCGAGTTGGCGATGCCCGCCCAATGCAGCACATTCTTGGGCCAGCCGTAGACGATGCCGGGCATGACGCCGAAGAGATTCTTCATCGCGCACGTGACCCCAGCCCAGTGGTGCGTCTTGAGCTTGGGCATGGAAACGACCAGGTCGGCGGCTCGCAGCGTGCGCGGCAGGTGCAGTTGCCCAAGCTTGGTCCAGCCGCCGGCATTGTCAGTCGCCTGCACATCATCATGATTCAAATCGACGAAGCGCAGGCCGGCGGCGCGAATCGCCGCGCCCATCCCGGATTCGTCGAGCACCAGCAAGCTGTCGCGATTGTGGCCCTGCCCTTCGGCGACGAGCACTTCGCGCGCGTCAAGCCGGCGGAACGCCTCGGCCGCCGCGACCACCAGGGCCGGGTGCGTATTGATGTGCCGCTGGCCGACGGCGGTCTCGACCAGGTTTGGCTTGAGCAGCACGGATTTTCCGCGGATCTGGTCGCGGCTGATGTTCAGCGTTTTCAGACCGGCTTCGACCAGCGCAAGGAGGTCGGCGTTGTAGTCGACGGCGGCGCCGATGAAGACATCGGCGCGTTTTCCGCGCTCGTTGCGTCGCCACCAGACCGACCCGCCAGCCAGCGCCCAGCCGCCGGCGGTAAGCACGCCGGCGCCGATCAGCTCGCGACGCGAGAGCCCGCGCTTGCGACCGGCCAATTTGGGCGCGCGTGATTGATCAGCCATTCGCAGCTCCTGCGCCGCTCAGCAGTGCCGGTCGCGGCGTCGCCGCCAGCAGCAGCAGCGCGTAATACCAGGGGTTATTCGCGTCGCTCAGTGTCCGCTCGGCGGTCTGCACCAACCAGGCTTCGGACTCGTCCGGCGCGGCGGCCCAAGCCCGCAGGCCCATCAGGCCCCAGGTAAGCGAAAGCGGAGCGCGGACCGTTGGCAGCGTTTTCAGCAGATACGCGATGGCCGCTTCGATTCGCGCGTCGCGCGGCTCGCCCGCCAGGGCCGTCAGCGCCACGCCGGTCGTCGCCGGGAAGGGCCGCAGCGCATTCTCCAGCACCCTGCGATTGCCGTAGTTCCAACCGCCGTCGTCGAGCGCGCGATCCAGGATCAGCTTGACGCCCTCGCGCACGCGGGCATGCGCGCTCTGGCCCACCGCGCGCAGCGCGAGAATCGCGTACGAGGTCGGCTCGATCCACGAGTGCGTATTCTCGACCCAGAACCAGCCGCTGAGCGTCGTGTCGTGCGCGGCGAAGCCGGAGTCGTCTTCGACGGCATTTCCGCGGGCGGCCAACAGCCAGCGGGTCGCGGCGTCCGCCGCCGAACGCCAGGATTTCGGCGCTTCGGCGCCGCCGCAGTGTGTCAACGCCAGGAGCGCCAGCGCGGTAGGCCAATGCGGTGCGGCAGTGTCGCTGGCGATGCCGATCGAGCCGTCCGGTTTCTGCAGCCCGATGAGCCAATTCAGCGCCTCACGAACGGTGGATTCGTGAATCTGCGGCATGTTCGCGCTGCGCGCGTCCGACGCGTGTGCGTCCGCGCGATGTGCGTGCAGCGCGAGCGCCGCCATTGCGGTCGGCTCGGCGCTGCCTGGCGAATCGGCGCGGTAGCCCCAGGCGCCGCGCGGCGTGCGCGTCGCGAGCAGCCGTTCGTGCACCGCGAGAATCCAATCCGACACAGGCGCTCCTGCACAGGACCATCGCACGCCGAAGATTGCGATTATAGGTCGTGCCGCCGGCGGCGCGATGCGGCGACGACACCACGCGCGGCGGCTCATCAAGCCGGCGCGGCGCAACAGCATTATCGACAGGTCGAATCGCCAGCTTGGGAACGCGTCTGTGGCTGGATGCAGCGGCCTGAGGGGATCTCCCGACCGGATTCACGGATTCACTACGGCGCGCGAGCCTCGCCCAATCTGGGCGACCTGAGAGGCCGCGCTGATTCTCGCCTCAACGGGGCGAAGGAATGTAGCCACGGGTTGCGCCACGGGCCTGCGGCCCTGTGCTCCACCAGTGGCTACATGCCGCGGCCCCTGCGGGGCCGAATTTCTAGAAGACAAGGCACCGCAGAAAAATGAAGCTGCTAGATCAGCGGCTCGCCCCAGGCGTGCTCATAGGCTTCGTCGTTGATGATGGCGAACACGCCGTCATCGTCGTAGCCCACGTCGAAGACGGCGTCGTCGATATTTCGGCGGGAAAACCACTCGCGCAGCACGCTGGCGAGATCGTGCTCGCTGATCTCGTCATCCAGGCCGAGATCGATCGTGCGAACGTCGGTGTACGAGTACCCGAAGCGCGGTACGCAGCGAATGCTTGTGAGGGTGCGCTTCATCGTCCAGTTCCTGCCCCGCAGCGCCGCAGCCACTGCAATCGATTATATCGAAGCCGTCGTGTCCGGACCAAGGCGCTCAGCTCAACCCGGCAGCGCCTCGATCAACTGCCGCACTTCTTCTTCGGTATTGTAGAAGTGCGGGCTGGCCCGCAAGCGGCCGAGCCGGTTTGCGACCACGATTTTGAACTCGGTCCGCAGGTGCTTTCGTAGCGCGTCCATGTCGTGCCGATCGTGCGCGAACGACACCAGCCCGCTCCATTCGCTGGCGGTGCGCGGGCTGTGCACTCGCCAGCCCTTCTTTCGCAGACCCTCGACCAGCACGTCGGTTAGATGCTTGACGCGTACCTGGATTTCATCGATGCCCGTTTCGAGCAACAAGTCGAGCGATGCGCCCAGTGCGCAAATGCCCGCCAGGTTGTAAACGCCACTGTCAAAGCGGCGGGCGTCGTCGAGGAAATCCAGCCGCCGCTCGGCGGGCTCAAAGCCTTGCCGCATGCACATGTAGCCCGGCTCAGAGGGCCGCAGGTGGCCGATTAACTCGCGCTTGCAGAAGAACAGGCCCACGCCTTCGGGCCCCAGCAGCCACTTGTGCGAGCCGCCCGCCAGAAAGTCGATGTTCATCGCGCGAACGTCGATCGGATGCACGCCCAGTGCCTGGATCGCATCGACAAACAAGAGCACGCCTTTTTCCTGACACATCTCACCCAGCCGCGTCAGGTCCATGCGAAACCCATTCGACCACTGCACCGCCGAGACCGAGACCACCCGCGTGCGGCGGTCGATCGCGGCGGCGATGCGATCAAACGGGACACGCCCGTCGTCCTCGGGCACGGCCCGCAACGTCACGCCGCGCGATTCCAGGTTCAGCCAGGGGTACACGTTTGCGGCGAATTCCATGGCGGTTGAGACCACGTTGTCGCCGCTGAGCCACTGGATGCCGTTGGCGACGTAGTTCACACCTTCTGAGGTGTTCTTGGTAAACGTCACCTCCGCGGGTTGGGCATTGATCAGCCGCGCGACCGATTGGCGCACGCGATCGGCAGCGCGGTAGTAGGCCCCGCTGAGATAGGCGGTCTCGGAGAGTTCGCGTGCGTAGCCCACCAGCGCGTCCGCCGCCGGCCCGCACAGCGGCGCCACTGAAGCATGGTTCTGAAAGTTGTAATTCCGGGTGATCGGAAACTTTGCCCGGGTTTGTTCAATTACGTTCACAGCGGTCTCGCTCCGCGGCGGCAACAGCGATTGTATGTCGCGCACCTGGATATATTCTCGCAATCGCGTCCAGTCTGTCGCGCCGCTGCACGCCATTTTCTCGGCTGCGTACTTTTCGACACGGCCCGACCTGCCACGCGCGGCTTGCGCAATAAAATTTTATCGGCAAGACTGCTGGGGCAAAGCTCGGAATTCGTTGCACTCGCCGAGCACCTGCCAGCGGCCCTGCGCGGCGCTGCCGCTGGCCGCAGTCGCTACGCGTGACCCGGACAATCGAGAGAGGTAAGCTCCATTCCATGAACCCCGCGTCGCGCGCTACGCTCGATGATCTTACGCCGCGACAGATCGTCCAGTTTCTTGATCGCTACATCGTCGGTCAGCAGGACGCCAAGCGCGCCGTCGCGATCGCCATCCGCAACCGCTGGCGGCGGCTGAACCTGCCGGCCGACATTCGCGACGATGTGCTGCCAAAAAATATCCTGATGATCGGCCCGACCGGCGTTGGCAAGACCGAGATCGCCCGCCGCATCGCGCAGAAGATCGACGCGCCATTCGTAAAGGTCGAGGCCACCAAGTTCACCGAGGTTGGCTATGTCGGCCGCGACGTCGACAGCATCGTCCGCGACCTGGTCGAACGGGCCCTGCTGCTCGAACGCCAGCACATGGCCGAGCAATTGGCGCAGCGGGCCCGCGAGCTGGCTGAAGAGCGCATCCTCGACCAGATCTACGAGCGGGCCGCGAGCGACGAAGGCGAGGGCCAGGCCCACGAACGTCGCCTGCGCACCCGCGAAAAGCTGCGCGACCAGCTCCGCAGCGGCATGCTCGACGACCGGCAGGTCGAAGTGAGCGTGGATGAGCCAGCCGTCCCAGAGCACGCCATGCGGCAAATGGGCATCGACCAGATGGGCCCGGATGTGCTGGCACTGATGGAGCGCGTTTGGCCGCGAAATTCTCGGCGGCAGCGGCTGCCCGTTCCGAAGGCGCTCGAGTTGCTCACGCAGCAGCAGATCGACCGGCTGATCGACCAGGCGGCGCTGCAGCAGGCTGCGGTGCGGCGCTGCGAGCAGACCGGGCTGGTGTTTCTGGACGAGATCGACAAAATCTGCGGAGCGTACGCCGAGGCGGCCGGCCCGGATGTCTCGCGCACCGGGGTGCAGCGTGATCTGCTGCCGCTGGTGGAGGGCACCAGCGTCAGCACGCGCTACGGGCTGGTGCGCACCGACCACATTCTCTTCATCGCCGCCGGCGCGTTCACGCAGTGTCGCCCGAGCGACCTGATGCCTGAGTTGCAGGGCCGCTTTCCGCTGCGGGTCGAGCTCGAGGACCTCTCGGCCGAGGATTACTACCGCATCCTAACCGAGCCCGAGCAGGCGCTGATCAAGCAGCAGGTGGCGCTGATTGCTACCGAAGGCGTCACGCTGGTGTTCAGCGATGATGCAGTCGCGGAAATGGCCGCGATGGCTTACCGCGTCAACCAGACGCTCGAGAACATCGGGGCGCGGCGGCTATATACGATCGTCGAAAAAGTTGTCGAGGAAATCGCCTTCAGCGCGTCCGACGCGGTCAACAAGCAGGTCACAATCGACGTCGACTACGTCCGCATGCGCCTGGCGGATGTCATCAGCGACGAAGAACGGCGCGAATACGAGCTGTAGCGCGGTTCATGTTTGCTCGGTCGCGTAGTGCCTTGAATTTGGCCCCGCAGTGGCCGCGGAATGTAGCCACGGGTTCCGCTCGGACCTGCGGGCCTCGCTCCACCCGTTGCTACATTCCTTCGCCCTGTTGGGGCGAAAATCGCGCCGCCGGTGTGCCCCCCGGGCCCGCAACCTAAACGACTGCCGCGCCCGGCGACGCGGAGGACCATTCACGCAGCATGTTGCACACCTCGACAGAAATGAATCCGCTCTAAAGTCTCGCACGCCAGGCTGGAAGGCGGCGAGCTGCGCTGCAGCGAGCGATGGCGCTGCGCTTAGTGCTTGTGATGATTGTGGCCCAGCGCGCGAAGTTGCCGCGGCTGCAGCAGGTAGCAGAGCTCGGCACGCTGCGTCGGCGGCACATCGTCCAGATTCAACGCGCAGAGCGCCGCTTTCTTCAGGCAAATCGCCAGCGCGTCGGCATCGCCGGCGACCAGCTCGGAGATCATCTCGGACAGGTCTGGTTCGTGCCCGACCAGCAAGACGCTCGATTGTGGGTCTTCACTCGCAAGCTGCTCGAGCAGCGGCTTCAGGCCGGCGCCGGGCTCCAGGTGCGGCGTGTCCTGCACATGGTCGGCGGGCAGCTCGAACACGTCCGCGACCACCTCCGCGGTCTGGCGGGCGCGGGCCAGCGGGCTGGTCAGAATCAAGTCCAGCTCGACGCCCAATGCGCGAAACCCGCGGGCGGCAGAGCGCGTCTTCTTGCGCCCCTCGGGCGTCAGCGGCCGCAGCCGATCATCCGGGAATTGCGGGTCGGCGTGGTGGCCGGCTGGGCCGTGTCGCATCAGAAAGAGCTGCATCGCGCTGCCTCCGCATTCCTTTCCCAGTGAAACGCGCCGCTGCGGGCCGCTAGACCCCGCCCGCGCCGCGCTGCTGCACGACCATCCGCAGCGCGGCCCGCAACTGCTCCTGCACGTCTTCAATCGGCTCGGCGGCGTCCACAACATGAAAATTGAACTCGCTGGCCAGCCGATCAAATTCCGAAAGCAACTGCCCCTGATAGGCCACGAACGAGTCGTAGATGTCCAGGTCCGGATAGCGATCCTTGCCCGCCTCCCAATAGTCGATGCCGCTGGAGGAGATCACGCGGCGCGTCAGCGTCTGCACGTCCGCCCGCAGATACACGACCAGGTCCGGCAGCGGTGCGAATGAGAACAGGTCGCGCACCCAGGCTTTGTCCATCCCGCGCACTACTGAGCGGGCCCAGGCGGTGTAGATGTAGCGATCCGCCAGCACGATGTTCCCGGCCCGCAGCGCCGGCAGAATCTCCTTCTCCAGCCGATCGGCAAAATCGCACACGTACAGCAGCGTGTACGTTAGCGGCGAGAGCGTGTGCCCGCTCTTGGCCTCGTCGATCGTCTTGCCGACCAGCTTCGAGCGCGTCCAGCCGGTTTCGGTGACGGCGTGCCCCTGCACTTCGAGCCACTGCTTAAGTGTGACAATGTGCGTCGAGCGGCCGACGCCGTCCGTGCCCTCGACCACGATCAGCCGCCCATCGACCTCGACATCCGACAAGTACGCCGGCGCGTCGCCGTAAAATCGCAAGCGTCTCACACTTCACCTCCCGTGAGCCGCAGGCCCAGGCGTTCGGCGACGATGGCCCGCACCTGCCGCTGCTGCGCCGCGATCGGCTGCGTGGCGTCGATTACGGTCAGCCCAACCTGCGGCACCATGCGGTCGTACTCGCCGATGACGCGCGACTGAAAAATCCGAAACGACTCGTTGATATCGCCGGAGAGTCCCAGGTCCATGCCCGCCTCGTAGAGCTTGATTTTGGCCCGCGCCGAGAGCAACCGCGCCAGGGCCAGCTCGCTGTCGACCCGGAAATACAGAGCGATGTCCGGCTTGGCGGCGAACGAATACACGCCGCGCACCCAGGTCGGATGCACGCCGCGGGCGCAGTCGCGCGCGAAAGCCGTGTATGCGTAGCGGTCGCAGACCACCACCATCCCGGCCTTCAGCGGCGGGACGATCTGGTACAGATAGCGGTCCGCAAAATCGGTCGCGTGCATCAGCGAGAAGGTGATCGGCGTGAGCATCGACTTCTTCTTGCCGGCGCGCGTGGCCTTCTTCACCAGCTCGGACGAATTCCACTCCGTGAAGCACACGGGTGTGTTGCGGCTCTCGAGCCAACGCCGCAGCAGTGCCGCTTGCGTGGTTTTTCCAGAGCCGTCGATGCCCTCGACCACGATCAGGCAGCCGGGGTAGCTATGTTTCTGATTGAGGTTCGACACGATCCTCCTCGCGTTCAATCAAGATGCGGCGATCGAGGGCCCGCTCCAGCACGGTTGCCTTGCGGCGCGCCGCCCACAACTCCAGGTCGCAGTCGCCGGTGGCCCGCACGCCGATGCGGAGCTGCTCCTCGCCGATCGTGCAGCGCAGGCTGCGCACCACGTTGGCGTGCGCCCGGTCCAGCCCGTCGGCGACGCGCAGGATCCCCGCCAGGATCCGCACCGTGCGGCGATCGCGCGGCCGCAGGGCGGCGAACTCCGGATGCCGGCCCTTCGGTCCGGATTTGCGATGGTAGCGGGCCGTCAGCGCGATCAGCTCCAGCTCCCATTCCGAAAAGCCCCGCAGCTCACCCTGGCGGACAAGATAGTACGCGTGATGCTCGTGGCGGTCGAACGAGATGAAGCGACCGACATCGTGCAGCAGGCAGGAAAATTCCAGCAGCCGCCGCTCGAGCCCGCTCAGCCGGTGCAGCGGCTGGAGTTGATCGAAGAGCCGCGCCGCCAGCGCGGCGACGCGCGCGGCATGCTCGCGATCCGGGCAGAATCGCCGCAGCATTTCGTCGACGCTGTGCCGCTGGATGGCGCTGAGCGTCGGGTCGGGCTGGGCGGCGTGCTGCGCCAGTTGATCCAGCACCATGCCCTCGCGAACCGAGGCGTCGCAGAGCGTGATCGAATCGGCGCGGGCCAGCTCCAGCAGCGTTACCAGCAACAGGCCGCCGACGTGAATCGTGTCGGAGCGCTGCGTATCGATGCCGTTGACGTGTGCGCGGGCCGCGGCGTTCATTTTCAGCAGGTATTCGGTGAGCTCGCGCAGATCGTCGAGGCGGATGCTCTGACCGGTCGGCGAAAACCAGCCCCGGCTGCCGCGGTGCAGGTGCGCCGCCAGGCCCAGATTCAGGATCGTGCCCGATGTGCCGACCACCAGGTCGAAGCCCACTTCGCGGGCCTGCGCCAGCGTCGCGGCGGCGTGTTCGCGGATGTGCGCCTCGATCTGCCGCCGCCGGTCCTTCGAGAGTGGGTCTTCGCCGCCGCAGCGATCGCGCAGCCGCAGCACGCCCAGTTTGAGACTGCGCGGCAGGATCACGCCGGCGGCGTTTCCGATGGTCGCCTCGACGCTGCCGCCGCCGATGTCCAGCAGCAGCCCGCGCCGCTGCGACAGGTCGATCATGCGGCAGACCGCCATGTGAATCAGCCGGGCTTCATCGAGCCCGCTGATGATCCGCGGCAAGATGCCGGTGCGGGCGTGCACGGCGTCCAGAAACGCTGGTCCGTTCAGCGCTTCGCGCACGGCGCTGGTCGCCGCCGCCAGGACGACATCGACCTTGCGCCGATCGATCAGGCGTTTGAAGCGCGTTAGCGTGGCGAGCCCGGACGCGAAGGCCTCGTCGCTGAGGCGGCCGACGCGGAAGGTGTCCGCGCCGAGCTTGATCATGTCCTTCTCGCGGTCGATGGTGGTGAACGAAAGCGGGCCCTCGCGCTCCACGATGATCATGTGCACCGAGTTGGAGCCGATATCGATCGCCGCGATCTTCACACGTGCCTCGAGCTATATGTGTTGCAGCCGGCGTACCGGGGCGCCGCTGCGCTCTACGCAGGTTCCGGTCGCAACCCATCTGGCCGTCGATCGAATTCTAAGGCGGTTCCGCGGATTCGTGTGTGCTCGCGGCGTTCAAGCGGCGCGGCGGGGCTTCAGGCGCGTTAGTCCACCAAGCGCCGTGCCGCCTGATCCACGGGCGCGCCGTTCGCGTTCTGCCACCGTCGGCTGCGCCACCTATACTCCCGGGGTACAGAAGGGAGCCCCTGATGCCGGCGCCGGATCTGCAGTCTTTTGTTGAGGAACTCGAGCAGCGCGGCTGGCTGAAGCGCATCCGCGTGCCGGTCGATCCGCTGCTCGAGATCACCGAGATCACCGACCGCGTCACGAAAGCCGGCGGACCAGCGCTGCTGTTCGAGAACGTCGCCGGCGCAGATATGCCGGTGCTGATCAACACCTTCGGCACGCGGGCGCGCATCTGCCTGGCGCTCGGCGCCGAGTCGCTCGAGGAGATCGCGACGCGCGTCAAGCTGCTGGTCAAGCCCGAGATTCCAACCACACTGATCGAGAAGCTCAAGAAGTTGCCGCAACTGCTGCAACTCGGCTCGCTCCCGCCGCGGATCGTCAAGCGCGGCATGTGCCAGGAAGTCGTGCTCACGGACCAGGCCGACCTGACGCGGCTGCCGGCGATCAAGTGCTGGCCGGGAGACGGCGATCTCTCGCGCAATACCTATGCCCACATCCGCGCACTGTGCCAGGCTGCCAGTAGCGCCGGCGGCCTGAGCGACGCACAATCTTCCGAGTATTGGCGGCGAACGCTGTTGACGGTGAACGAGGGCAGCGAGCACGCGCGGCAACTGCTTGCGGGCGCGCTGCCCAGCGCCGCGGCGCTGCTGCCGCCCGCCAACCAGGGCCGCTACCTGACGCTCACCAACGTGTTCACAAAGCACCCGGAAACCGGCGAGCGCAACATCGGCATGTATCGCGTGCAGCTGCTGGGTCCCAGGCTCGCCGCGATGCACTGGCACATGCATCACGACGGCGCCCGACACTACCGCGCCTACCGCCAGCGCGGACAGCGCATGCCGCTGGCCGTTTCGTTCGGCGGGCCGGCGGTCATGCCCTACGCCGCCACCTGCCCACTGCCACCGGGAATCGACGAGTGCCTGTTCGCGGGCTTCCTCAATGGCGGCGCGATCGAGCTTACGCCCTGCGTCTCGCAGCCCGAAATCGAGGTGCCGGCCAATGCCGAGCTGGTGGTCGAGGGCTACATCGACCCGCACGATCCGCCGGTGATCGAAGGTCCCTTCGGCGACCACACCGGTTTCTACTCGCTGGCCGATCTCTACCCGCGGCTGCACATCACGGCGATCACGCATCGCCGCAAGCCGATCTATCCGACCACGATCGTGGGCAAGCCGCCGCAGGAGGATTTCTGGCTGGGCAAGGCGACCGAGCGGATTTTCCTCCCGCTGCTACAGACGCTGATTCCGGACATCGTGGACTATGACCTGCCGCTGTTCGGATGCTTCCACAACTGCGCGTTCGTCAAGATCCGCAAGGAGTATCCGGGGCAGGCGCGGCGGGTGATGAGCGCCATCTGGGGCGCGGGCCAGATGGCCTTCACCAAGATGATCGTGATCGTGGATGAGGAGGTCGACGTGCACAACGAGCACGACGTGCTGTTTCACCTGTGCGCAAATTGCGACCCGCGCCGCGACGTCGTCATCAGCGACGGACCGCTCGACATTCTCGATCACGCGTCGAGCACCTGCGGCGTGGGTGGAAAGATCGGGTTTGATGCGACCCGCAAACTGTCGGGCGAAGGCGCGGTGCGCGAATGGCCCGATGAGCTCGCGATGAGCCCGGAAATCAAGGAACGTGTTACGCGCCGCTGGCGCGAATACGGACTGGGGTAAGCGTGGCGATCCATACAGTCGTGGCCGCGCCGGTGGGCGCCGCTACGGCAGCCAGTATCTGCGGCGGAGCAGTTGAATCGCCGCCCCAATCAGCGACAGCAGGATTCCCGCGGTCGCGATTCCGGCGCCGGTCAGGTGACCGTGCGCGTCGCGAATGCGGATGTGCGCGATGATGCCCGAGCCGATGCCGACCAGCCCGCTCATCGGGCCGAGCGGTCCAAACAGCACGAAGACGCCCACCAGCAGCGAAGCGACGGCAAAGCCCGTTACGCTCGGGGTGCTGTTGACCACCTGCAGCGCAGCACCGCACTGCGGGCAGAAGTTCGGCTCGCGGCCCTGGCGCGGCGCGACGCGCAGGTTGCAGTCCGGGCAGGCGTACGCGGTCAGGTCGTTCATTGATTCGATTTTAATTCACTGGTCAAAAAGCGAGCGGCCGCGCGCGTTCCAACTTGAAGTCGAATGTATAATTGAGAGACTCCGGCGACGGCGGCGCGGCCGCCGTGATGTTGCGTCCGGGGGCGATTGGCTTCGACCGGGCAAGTTGAGGTTCGGGTTGCGTGCCGAGGTTGTCAGGCGGCCTCGTAAAACACCTGGCGAATCTAAGCTGCCAACAACAGCTACCGTCTGGCCGCCTAATTAGGCGGTGACACGTCGGCCCGCGACGCCTGCTAGCGGAACCGACGAAAACAGCAGGCTGGCTCGCGGGTTCCCGTCTGGCGGCACGCGGGTGAGATTTAGCCGGGCTCGGTTTGCGGATGACCTGTCGGCCGGTCTGCCGCGGACTTAGAAAAAATCGACCGAACACGCACGTAGACGCACGAACTGAAGTGCTCCGGGACCCGGGTTCGATTCCCGGCGCCTCCAATCACGCCTTGTTCGCACTTCAGGTGCAAACCTGCTGCCAGCTCTGCAATAGGATGCCCAGATCAGATTCGTCCGTGTCGCCGTCGCCGTCCGCGTCGCCGCCGGCGCTCGTCTGCCAGGCCTGCAGCAGCAGGCCCAGGTCCGATTCATCCACGCGGCCGTCGCCGTTCAGGTCGCCGACGCACGCGAGCGAAACCACCAGCCGATCGAAGCGGCCGAAGTCTCCCTCGCCGGGCGCGATGTAGGCGATGGCGTAGTCCGCGTCGCCGGCTGGCCGCGAGAGCGCCAACGTCTCGCTTGCGCCGGGCCCGAGCGGCTGCGTGGTCTGTTCGGCGATGAGCTGATTGGCGGCGTTGAACAACCGCAGGCGCCCGATCTCGGTCTGGAAGAACTGCCCGCCGGCGAACTGAATCTCGATGCCGACGACACGACGATTGAAATCGATCCGCAGGCGCCGATCGGTGTAGAAGAACGGCACGCCCGCGTGCCCGAAGACGCTCGCTCCGGTCGGTGCGAAGCTGAAGGGATCGATCGTGGCGGTAACTTCAAACAGCGGCACGGGCACGTTGTTTGACAGCGTGGTCGACAGCGTGAACTCAGGCCGGATGTTTTCAAGCAACGTCCCGTCCGCGTAATTGTCGGGCTCAATCACGATCGACTGACCAAAGGTCGACGCGCACGAGACGACCAGGCTCGCGGCGACGAATACTGACTTGCGCATCACCGAATTCTCCCCTCCGGCCGCGACGCGGCTTACAAGCCTGTAAAGAAATCTTAGTCGCGCGACGCGCTAACACGCCAGCTGAATTTGGCGCGCCGTCGATGACACACGCCAGTTTTCGCGCGCAGTTCAAGCCGCGTACAATTTTCCGCCAATGTCAGACGAACAAACTTTGCGGATTCAGCGGCGAGCGGCGCAGGCCCCGTGCATCGCATCGCTGGGCATCCGCCTGCTGCACAGCCAGCCCGGCCAGTGCCGCATCTCAGCACGGCATGATCCGGCCTTCGACGGCGTATTGCCAGGCTTTCATGGCGGCATGCTGGCGAACGTGGCCGACTGTGCCGCTTGGTATGCGATCGTGACGCAGATCGACCCGGACGAGACGCTGCTGACGACCGACCTGCACGTCCGCTATCTGAATCCGTGTCTAACGGACGTAATCGCGACCGCGCGCGTGATCAAGCTGGGACGGACGCTCTGCCCGGTGCAAGTCGAGCTGCACGATACCAACGGACAAATGGTCGCCCTGGCGCAGGTGACGTACATCCGCGCCGACGCCGTGCGAGCGCCGCCGTAGCGTGCGACGAATCACAGCGTGCGACGCCGCTGACAACGCGCGCAGCTCTATGCGCCGCCGCAGCGGACGTCTCTGGTTGAGTCGAACATTCTTGCGGGGAAAGCGCCGGACCGCGCGTTAGGCGGCGACGGTCAGCTCGCGACGTGCCAACTCGACCAGCTTGTCGAAGGCGGCGGCGTCGAAAATCGCCAATTCGCTGAGCATCTTGCGATTCAGAATGATGTTTGCGTGCTTGAGCCCGTTCATGAAGCGGCTGTACGAGATACCCCGCGCTTCGCACGCCGCGCTGATGCGCACCACCCACAGCGAGCGGAAGTTGCGTTTCTTGACGCGGCGGTCGCGGAAGGCGTAGACGCCGGCCTTGATGACCGTCTGCTTGGCGTTCTTGTAAAGCGTGCTGTGCGAGGCGCGGTAGCCCTTGGCCGCCTTGAGCATGCGGTTGCGGCGTTGCCGCGTGACAGATCCGGGGCGTGTGCGTGCCATTGGCTAGACTCCTTGCCGCTCAAACTGCGCGGGCCTTTTTCGCCTGCGCGCGACCACCTTGGACAAAGCCGGCCATCCTCCGCCCGAACAGGACGCCCTGGCCGGCAGCGCCCGCCAGGGATCGGGCAGACCTAGTTGTACTTCAGCCCGAGCGCGAGCACGTTGCGCTCGAGGTTCGACCCGCCGAGCACCGACTTGCGCCGCAGCCGCAGCTTGCGCCGCCCGGATTTTCCGCTCATGAGCTTGCTGGCCCCGGCGGTCTTGCGGACGAGCTTCCCGTTGGCGGTCAGCCGCATCCGCTTGCGAATGCCCTTATGCGGTTTGAACTTGCGCATCGTCATTCCCTAATAAACTTTGTCGAGCCGCGTACCATACCCAAATGTGAAAACATCTGCAAGCGGCGGAGCGGGTGTGATTCCGTGGCGGTTTGAGGCTCCGAGGCCGTCGGCCTCATTGCGCAGTTGGATTCTGCGCCGGCGGGCCCGGCTTGGGCGGCGCTAGCTCAGCAGCCCTTGTGCGTGCAGCCGCTTGGCTTCGCCCACCAGGTAGAACGAGCCGGTGATGCAGATCAGATCGTCGCGCGTCACACAGTGGCTCGCGATGCGGTAGGCGTCCTGCAGGTTGGCCGCGACCTGCGCCATCTTCTGCGACTTCTCCATGAAGCGCTGCAGCAGCTCCTGCGGCAAGGCCGAGCGGGCCGTGCCGTTGTTTGTGAAAATCACCTTGTCTGCGCCGAGCTGGATCTGCCCCAGCATGCCGTCAATGTCCTTGTCGGCGGCGCAGGCGAAGATCACCACCATCGAGTCGTAGCTGATGTTCTGACCAATGGCCCGCATCAGCGCCGAGATGCTCGCCGCGTTGTGCGCACCGTCGACAATCGTCCGCGGCTGCTCACGCAGCATCTCGAGCCGGCCGGCGATCTTGACCTGCTGCAGGCCTTCCACCGCATGCTGCTCGGAAATCTCGAAGCCGCGCTGCCGCAGCGCATCGACAATCGCCAGCGCCACGCCACAGTTGTACGCCTGGTGCTCGCCGAGCAGCGGCACGCGCACGTGATCGAAGCGGCTCGCCGGTGTGGACATGCAGACGCGTGTCTGCGGCCCGCTCAGCCGCGAGCTTTCGAACCGGAAGCTGAACTCGATGTCGTCGCCCAGCACACGCAGCGGTGCGCCCGCGCGGTTGGCCGCCTCCGCAAACACGCGCTTCACGTGCGACGGCTGCGGCGCCAAGATCACCGGCACGCCGGCCTTAATGATTCCGGCCTTCTCGGCGGCAATCTGCTCGAGCCGATTGCCGAGCTGTGCCGTATGGTCGAAGCTGATGCTGGTGATTCCGCAGACTTCGGGCTTGATTACGTTGGTCGAATCCAGCCGACCGCCGAGCCCAGTCTCAATCACGGCGATGTCGACCGCTTCGTTCGCGAAGTACAGGAAAGCGGCTGCGGTAATGATCTCGAAGAACGTCGGGCGCTCGTCTTGCAACTTGCGCACCACCGGGGCGATGCGCGCGATCAGCCGCGCGAACTCGGCTTCGCTCACCATCGCGCCATCGATTGTGATCCGCTCGCGCAGCTCGACGATGTGCGGCGAGACGTACAGGCCGGTCCGATAATTCGCGTTCGTCAGCATCGAAGCCAGCATGTGGCAGGTCGAACCCTTGCCCTTCGTGCCGGCGATATGCACCGACTTGAACTTCTTGTGCGGATTACCAATCCCGTTCAGGATGCGTAACATCCTGCTGAGATTGAAGTTATTCTGATTATAACCCACCCGCGCCATCGTTTCGTAGTTCGTCTGGCTGTTCAGGAACGCAACGGCCGCCCGATAACTCTTGATCGCCTTCGATGGAGCTTGGCGAGTACGAACGGGTTTTCGGGAGATTGCCGTACGGTTCGAGCGGCGAACTGCGGCCCGGCGGGCTAAGGTCTTTCCCATAAGCGATTATAATAACGGAACGTAGCGAATCCGTCAACAAACGCGCGACGGGCTTCCGTCGCGCGAGACGCGGCGTGTAACCATCCTTTATGAAGTTACTTATGATGGCGTTCCCGCGATGAGCCAACCGCGGCCACTCGGCCCGATCCAGCGCGTCTGCATCGGCCTGCCTGCACACCGATACGAGATTGCAATCGCCGCCGGGGCAAGCGCTTTGTTACCAGAAATTCTCGCCCAGCTTCACGCAAAGCGCGCCGCCGTCATTGCGGACGCGACCGTCGCGGCGCTGCACGGCGAGCGCCTCGCGAAGTGCCTCCCGCCGCGAACGCAGTTCTGCCGTGTGCCGCCCGGCGAGCGCAGCAAGTCGTTCGAAATGGCCCAAGATCTATACGATTTTTTGGCGCGCGTCGGGATCGAGCGCGACGATGTGCTGCTCACGTTCGGCGGCGGGATGATCTGTGACCTGGGTGGATTCGTCGCCGCCACCTGGATGCGCGGCATCCGCTTCGTTCAAGTTCCCACGACCACGGAAGCCGGCCTCGACGCCAGCGTCGGCGGAAAAACCGCGATCAACCACCCGGCCGGGAAGAACCTGATCGGTGCGTTTCATCAGCCCGCCGCGGTCGTGATCGACACGGCGTTTCTCGAGACGCTCTCCGAGCGCGACTACCTGGCCGGGCTGGCCGAGAGCGTCAAGCACGGCACAACGCGCGATCCGGCACTCTTCGAGTGGCAGGTGCAGCACGCGACCGAGATTCGCGCGCGGCGCGATGAGCCGCTGGCCCACCTGCTGGCCTGGAACTGCCGCGTGAAGGCCGAGGTCGTCGCCGCGGACGAGCGCGAGCAGCACCTGCGCGCGGTGCTGAATCATGGGCACACCATCGGCCACGCGCTGGAGCACGCGTTGGCGTTCGAGCTGCGCCACGGCGAGTGCGTTGCGCTCGGAATGCTCGTGGAGAATCAGATCGCCGCCGCGCGCGGCGTGCTGACAATCGAACTCGCCGTGCGTGTGCGCGGGCTGCTGACGCAGCTTGGGCTGCCGTGCCGGCTGCCAAGGGCAGTGCCTGCGGAAGCGGTGCTTTCGGCGTGCCGCGCGGACAAGAAGAACCGTGAGAGCCGCGTGAACTTCGTTTTGCTCGGCGGGCTGGGGCAGACGCGCCGCGTCGACGACGTGACGGATGCGGAGATCACCGCCGCGCTCGCGTGCGTCGCGCCGGATTAAGAATCAAAGCTCCGTCGAGTCTTTTCAGCTTCAAAGCGCGAAACAAGCGGTGGACGTGAATGGGCGATAGAGGATTCGAACCTCTGACCTCCTGCGTGTCGAGCAGGCGCTCTAGCCAACTGAGCTAATCGCCCAAAGGGTGTACGCGGCCCGCAGCCGCCGTACGTCGCAAGTCGGGAATCGTGCGGTGCGGCCAGATTTCTGTCAAGCCGCGGGCGCGGTTGCGTTCTGTCGCGCTGCGCGCTGCCGCGCAGGCAGCGAATATCGCCCGTGCGTGGCAGGTGCGAGTGAAATTGGCACGCGCGGGGATTGGTTTCTACTCTTGATATGCAGGTAGGGGAACGCGCCTCGAGGGACTCCGACAGTGACGCGGAATTAGCGGACCAATGACCACGGCTGCAAGAAAACTGAGCGCTACGGAAACAGGGCCAGCGGCGTTACCGGTGCGGCTGATCAAAGCCGGCGCCGACCGACGCGCCGAGCCGGCGATTCCACCCGGGGCGCCGCGCGTGCGCCTGGCCGGTCCGCTGCCGACGCCCACCGCCGAGTGCGTCAGCGAGCATCCGCTCACGCTGATCGGAAGCCGTCGAGATTGTCACCTGTCGATCGCACACGGCGAGGTCTCGCAGATTCACCTGGCGCTGGTCAACACCGGCCGGCATCTGCTGGTGTGCGACCTGCGCAGCCGAACCGGCACGTTCATCAACAATCAGCGAATCGACGTGGGCGTGCTGCGGCCCGGCGATACGCTGCGCGCCGGCCCGGTGGGCATTCAGTGCGATTTCCAAATGCCGCCGCTTGATAGCGACATCGAGAACGCGGCCAGGCTGCCGTTCGCGATTATGCTGCGTGGCACGACACAGGCCTGCGAGATTACGCAGAACGCGGCCGTGATCGGGCGGCGTCACAATTGCCACGTGGTGCTCGACACGCCGGATGTGTCGCTGGCGCACGCGGTGCTTTTCACGCTGAACGGCAAGCCGCTGCTCTACGACCTGGGCAGCCGCTCAGGCACGATCGTCAATGGCGAGCGCGTCAGCTGCGCCTGGCTCGCAACCGGCGACCGCATTCACATTGGAGGCGAAGAACTGGTCGTATCGTGGGAGGGCTGCGCGGATTCGGTCGCAGCGCCGGCGGCGGCGGAAGCCGCGCCAGCGGCGCAAGCCATGGCCGAGCCGCGCGGCAGTTCGAGCGATAGCGATTTGGTGAGTGGGAAGGATGGCTCTGTGGACACGCGCGACACGCTGCCGATGCCGAGCGCTCCGGATATCGAGGGCCTGGAGGCGATGATCAGCGCGCTGCACTCGCAGGTGAGTGCATCGCGGGCCAAGCTGGCCGAACGCGCGAAACAACTGGACGAACGCGAGCTCGAGCTGATGACGCGCGAGCAGGAGCTGGTCGACGCGCGCGCCGCGCTCGACCTGCAGACCGCCGAGCTGGCCACGCGCGAGCAGAAGACCTCCGACGCGCAAGCCGAGCTCGAGGGCGCCCGCAAGCAGCTCGAGGAGGCCCGCAAGCAACTCGACGAAGCCCGTCAGAAGTTCGAGGTGGACAAGGCCGCGATCGAGAAGAGCCGCAGCGAGATCGAGGCCGCTCGGGCGCAAATCGCCCAGTCCGAACAGGCGCTCAAGACCAAGCAGGCCGGCTTGGATCAGAAACTCGCCGCGCAGCAGCAGGCCCAGGCCGAACTCGAGAAGCGCGAGCAGGCCCTCAAGCTGCAGGCCACGCAGTTGCAGGAGCGCAGCGCCGGCGTCGATGCGCGCGAGCAGGCCCTAGCCGACCGCGAAAAGCAGCTTCACGATCGCGAAGCCGCGGAAGCCGCCACGTCGCGCAAGATCGCCGTGCTCAAATCGGCGCTCGAACAGGCCACCAGCGCCTTCGCGGATATTGACGAGCCCGCGTCGGCCGAGTCGAGCAAACCGGCAGCCGCAGCGCCGCGTGCCAAGCCGCAGGAGCCGGCCCGCGTCGACGCCCGCAAGCCCGATGCGCACAAACCCAACGGCGCCGCGGCCAAGCCCACGCCGAATGGCGGTGCGAAACACGCGGCCCCGGTCGGCCCGACCAACCTGCCGGCCCCGATCGTCGATCAGCCGGTTTTCAACGCCGCCAGCGCCGCGCCCACCAGCGCGATGGACGAGTGGCCGCCCGAGTGGCGCGAGCGGATGCGCGTGTTGAGGCGGCTCGCCAGCAACAAGTCCGAGCAGGAGCTGATGGAGCAGGTCGTGGCGGAGTTCAAGGCCAAAGGCCAGACCGCCGGGCCCTCGCAACAGGATTCCAAGAAGCGCCGCTGGTGGTCGTAACGGCCGGCAGCGCCTGCCCCACTGCGGCTGCGGCGGGCGCGACTTGTGACGAGCGCGTCGCGGCACTTCTGAGCTGCCCGGGCCCCATTGATCGCGAGCGCAGATCACCTACACTCCCGGCTCATCACCTGGGAGAGATGCGATGGCCGTGCCGAACGATCGCAAGTATTCGAAGACGCACGAGTGGTTCAAGGTGCAGGGCGACATTGTCACGATCGGCGTGACGCAATTCGCCGCCGACGAATTGACCGACATCACATATGTTGAGCTGCCCAAGGTCGGCGCGGCGATCGCCGCCGGCGCTAGTTTTGGCGAGGTTGAATCAGTCAAGGCCACCAGTGACGTGTACTCGGCGGTCGCGGGCAGCGTGGCGGAAGTGAACGCGCGCCTCTCGGATGAGCCGGAATTGCTGAACAGCGATCCTTTCAACGCCGGCTGGCTGATCAAGCTGCGCTGCGGCGACCTGGCCCCGCTCGCCAGCCTGCTCGATGGGCCGGCGTACGACAAGCAGACGTCGACCTGACGCGGCGCCGCGCGCATGACTCGAATGCGCAGCCTAAGCCTCCCTCAGCGTCGCGGCGCTGAGTCACGCGCGCCGCTGAATCGCAAAGGCCATTCTTCGCGCGATACGCCCGCCTTCAACCCGGCTGACGCCGCGCACGCGCCGCCGCCCGACGCGCTTCATAGACTTCCTCACACTCCGGCGGTCGCAGATAGAGCGGAATGATTTCCTGCGGCTGGCACACCTGACCCAGCCGCAACATCTGCAACCCGATCCGCCCGACATGCGCGGCGGAGGGCGTCCACAGCGCCGCCGACGCGCACCAATGCCCGGCGGGCGCGGCGTGCTTCTCCAGTCGCGAGCCGACCCAGCCGAGGGGCGGCGCTTGCTCCAGGATCCACGCTGCTGGCCGCAGGGCGGCCGATTCCAGCGTCCGCAGTTCACCCTGCGGTCCGCGCTCGTACAGCCCGCAGAAGAGCTGCTCGCCGCGCGCGTCCAGCACGGCGGCGACGCGCTGCGGGCAATCCGGTTCGTCCAGCGCCGCGAGTGCTAGGGCTGCCAGTGTCGGCACGGCAAGCACACGGCAGCCGACGCTCGCGTGCATGACGCGTGCCACCGTCGCCGCCAAGCGCAGCCCCGTGAAGCTGCCCGGGCCGGCGGAGAACGCGAGCGACGCCACTTCCGTCGGCTTCGCGCCGAAATCTGCCACGAGCTCACGCAGCGCCGGGATCAGTGTGGAAGCGTGCCGCCGCTCCGCGGGCAGCGTGCGGCACTCGCGAAGCTGGTCGTTTTCAAACAGCGCCACCTGCCCGCGCGCGGTGGAGGTCTCCAACGCGAGCAGGATCGTCGGCGGGTTCGATTCGGGCATCACGAACAAGTGTAGCCGGCCGCTCGGAAGGCCAGAATGCGCGGAGGTGCGAGGCCAAGCGCCGGCCGGCGAGTCCAGAACCCGAAGCGCAGGCGAGCGCAAGTGGCAGAGCGCCCGGCCCGCCGCTCCCGGTTGCTTCGATATAATCCGCTCGTCGATCGGCTAAAGTTGGGCCGGCGCGCGGGTCGGCTCCCGGGTCGCCGCCGGTTGGGCGGCGGTTCATTTTGTTCTCTGAGCGCAAGAAAGCGAGACATCCGTGGCGATTGTCGCGATCGTCTATCACAGCGGTTTTGGGCATACGAAGGTGCTGGCCGAAGCGGTGCAGCGCGGCGCGGCCCGCGTCGACGGCACCGACGCGCGGCTGATCCCGGTCGATGAGCTGCCCGGCGCCGTGAAGGGGCAGCCGCTGGGCGGGCGCTGGAATGAACTGGCGCAGGCGGATGCGATCGTCTTCGGCTCGCCGACGTACATGGGCTCGATAACGGCCGAGTTCAAGAAGTTCATGGAAACCAGCTCCGGGCCGTGGTTCGCACAAGCCTGGAAAGACAAGCTCGCCGCCGGCTTCACGAATTCCGGCAGTCTTAGCGGCGACAAGCTGAACACGCTGCTGGATATGGCGGTCTTCGCCGGCCAGCACAGCATGATCTGGGTCAATCCAGGCATTTTGCCGAGCAGCATGACCAACGACGGCCAGGATCTGAACCGCATCGGCTCGTGGATCGGCGTGATGGCCCAATCGGAGAATGCGGCGCCGGAAGTCACGCCGCCGCCGGGTGATCGCAGGACGGCCGAGCTGCTAGGGCAGCGTGTCGCGGAAGTGGCGCGGCGCTGGCTGCGTGGCAAGTAGCCGCAGGTCGCGCGCTGTTCGCGGCGATTTCGGCGAAGATCACTCCAGCGGCCGGGCCATGGCGATGTCGTCGAACCACGTTCGCCAATCCCAGCCGATCTGGCCGCTGGCGATGTGGTGCGCCATCGAGGATTCGCACTGGCAAATGCCCGGCGTGCGCTGCAGCACGTCACACAGCCGCTCCAGCAACCGCGGCACGCGCTCAACCGCCGCACGCGAGCGCTGCGACTCGATCCGCTTCTCAAGAATGCGCCCATTCTCAAACGGCTGGAAATCGCTGCCGTTCTCGGCGTAGCACGCGACGTAGCAGATGCTGGCGTAGCACATTTGCAGCTCTTTCGCCAGGAATGCCTCGGGCGCCAGCGTCTGACCGATCAGCTCGCCGCCCATCATCGCGTACTTGCGGGCCTCGGCGGGGGTTTCGTAGCGCGGGCCCTCGACGCTGACATACACGCCGCGATCTGCGACGACGCAGCGTTCCTCGCAGAGCGTGGTCAGCAGGCCGTTTCGCAGGCTGGGACAGAAGACGGGCCATTGCCGCACGGCGCCCAGGCCCATGTTTTCGAAGAAGGTGTGCGCCCGATTTCGCGTCTCGTCGATCAGATCGGTGATGACGACGTATTGCCCGATCTTATAGTTATGCGTAATCGCGCGCGTCTCGCTCCAAGAGACCACCGCCCGCACGCCAAGGTCTTTCAGCGCGTAGAGGTTGGCGCGATAGTTGATGAAGCTGGCCGCCAGCTCGTAGCCGGATTCGCCGTGCCGCGAGAGAAAATAGAAATCACCGAAGCGCGAGCGGCAGTGGAAGATCGGCTGCGATTGCCCGAAAGGTGTGCTCTGCGGACCAAGCCGCTCGGCCAGCAAAGCGCCTTGCTGCAGCAGGTCGTAAGCGGCGGTGCCGCCAATGCATGCCAGCGACGGATTCATGCGCAGCCTCCCGGGCACTCTCGGTCGGGTCCTCCGTGACGCTTACAGCTAAGCCAGCCTCGCACAGCGACTTCCGTGACCACCGTGCTTGAATGAGGCCGCGACGTGCTTTTCGACTTCCGCCGTAGTATAGGCCGCGTTTCAGAATCTACAAAAGTATAATGAGCGCCGGGCCGATATTCCGTTAACGATTTTCCGATCAGGAGGTTGCGCGCCGCGCGGCTGAATCGCCGATCGTCGCCAGGAACCGCGCTTTCCCTCGACCGTCCAAACTCGCGAATCACGCGCGGCAGCCGTCGCCTCCTTAGAATGCCGCGGCGGGCCGCGCTCGCCAACACGGGATACGTTGCGCGGCGCGGCATGGCGTGGCGCGGCGCGCAGTCAGGAGAATGAATATGCACACTCGAACCGCACACACGACGATCACGGCCGCGTTTCTCGCACTACTCGCCAGCGCCATAACGCTTGCCGCGGAAGAGAAGGAAGGCGTCTGGCTCACCATCTACAGTACGGCCGAGCCCGGCGGCATCCCCGCCGCGATGTATCAGCCCGCGATGCAGCGGGCTCAGGGCTACAACCGCGAGGCGGCCATCCCCGGCTACGCCCAGGTTCGCGAGCAGCGGCGCGTCAGAATCGCGCAGGGCGCCGCGCCGCTGCGATTCACGGACGTCGCCGCCCTGATCGAGCCGACCACGGTGATGTTCAGCTCGGTCAGCGACCCGGACACTTCGGTGCTGGAGCAGAGCTTCGAATTCGACCTGGTCAGCCCGGCCAAGCTGCTCGACCGATTCATAGACCGCAACGTGCGCATCACCCGCATGAATCCGGACGGCAAGCGCGAGGCGACCGAAGGCATGCTGCTCAGCCACAGCGGCGGCCAGATGATCCTGCGCAGCGGCGGCGAGATGCCCATCCGCATTCTCTCCGGCCAGATTGAGAACATCGAGCTGGCCGAGCTGCCCGGCGGTCTGATCACGCGCCCGACGCTGGTCTGGTCGCTGAATTCGCCCAAAGGCGGCGAGCAGCTCGTGCGTGTCGCGTATCAGACGCAGGGAATGACCTGGTGGGCGGATTACAACCTGCTCTTCACAGAGGATCCCAAAGACGCCAACCGTGGCAATCTCGACCTGGGCGCCTGGGTCAGCATCATCAATCAATCCGGCACGGGGTACAACGACGCGCACCTCAAGCTGATCGCCGGCGACGTGCAGCGCGTCGAGCCGCCGCAGGTGATGGCCCGTGGCCGCGGTGGCGGCGCGATGGCCGCGGAGATGGCCATGGCCGCGCCGCAATTCCAGGAGAAGTCGTTCCTCGAGTATCACCTGTACACCCTGCAGCGCACCACGACCATCCCGCAGAACAGCACCAAGCAGATCGAGCTCTTTCCACAGGCGCGCGGCGTCCCATGCGAGAAATTGCTGGTCTATTACGGCGCACCAACGCCGCGCTGGTGGGGCGGCGGGACGCAGACCGAGCGCGAGCTCGGCCTGCCGATGAATACCAAGGTCGATGTCTATCTGCGCTTCACGAACGACGAGCGCAGCGGCATGGGCATGCCGCTGCCTTCCGGACGCATGCGCGTCAGCAAGCTCGACCCCGCCGATCAATCGCTGGAATTCGTTGGGGAAGACGCCATCGACCACACGCCCAAAGATGAGAAGGTGCTGATCAAGATCGGCTCGGCGTTCGACGTGGTAGGCGAGCGGCGCCAGACGGACTTCAATATCGACGTCAATCGTCACCGCATGGACGAATCCTTTGAGATCAAGGTCCGCAATCGCAAGGATGCGCCGGTGCGCGTGCTGGTGCGCGAGGTGCTTTATCGCGGCGCGAACGCGCAGATCACCCGCAAGTCGCACGAGTTCGAGAAGCAGGACGCCCGCACCGTGCACTTCCCGGTTGAAATCCCCAAAGGCGGCGAAGTCGTTGTCACCTACACCGTCCGCTACGAATGGTGAAAACGCGCCGCCCCGCGCGGCCAGCAATTTCGTGAATCGCCCTATACTGCACGAATGAAACGGGCAGCCATCATTCAGGCCCTGCGCACGCCGATCGGCCGCTACGGCGGCGCGCTGGCGCGCGTCCGGCCGGACGACCTCGCGGCACTGGTGATTTCAAGCGTCGTGCAGCGCAGCGGCGTCGACCCGCACCTGATCGACGACGTCTACCTGGGCGCCGCCAACCAGGCCGGCGAAGACAACCGCAACGTGGCCCGCATGGCGGCGCTGCTGGCGGGCCTGCCAGACTGCGTGCCAGGCGCGACCGTCAACCGGCTGTGCGCCTCGGGTCTCGAAGCCGTCAACATCGCCGCCCGATTGATCGAGGCCGGCATGGGCGAGGTGTTCATTGCCGGTGGCGTCGAAAGCATGACCCGCGCGCCGCTGGTGATGGGCAAAGCCGCCGAAGCCTGGCAGCGCAGCGCGGAGCTCTTCGACACCACAATCGGCTGGCGCTTCACCAACCCGCGGCTGGCCAAACTGCATCATCCGTACAGCATGGGCGAGACCGCCGAGAACGTCGCCCAGCAGCATCACATCCTGCGCGAAGACCAGGACCGTTTCGCGCTGGAGAGTCAGCAGCGATGCAAACGCGCTCAGGACTCCGGCCGCTTCGAGTGCGAGATTGTGCCCGTGCCGGTGCCGCAGGCCCGGGGCGAGCCGCTCGCCGTTTCGCGCGACGAACATCCGCGGGCCGACACGACGCTCGAATCGCTCGCGAAGCTGAAGCCGGCATTTCGCGAGGGCGGATCGGTAACGGCCGGCAACTCCTCCGGCCTCAACGACGGCGCGGCGGCGCTCTTGCTGGTCGAAGCCACGCGAGCTGAGCAGCTCGGCCTCAAGCCGCTGGCATATGTCGGCGCCTCGGCGACGGCGGGCGTCGATCCGGCCTGCATGGGCATCGGCCCGGTGCCCGCGATCAAGAAAGTCCTGGCGCGCAGCGGCCGTCGCCTCGATCAATTCGACATCATCGAGCTGAACGAGGCATTCGCCGCACAATGCCTGGCCTGCATCCGGGCGCTCGAGCTCGATGCGACCCGCGTCAATCCCAACGGCGGGGCCATCGCGCTGGGGCATCCGCTCGGCATGAGCGGGGCGCGGCTGGTCACCACCATCGTGCACGAAATGGCCCGCAACCCAGGCGTCCGGCTCGGGCTCGCCAGCATGTGCGTCGGCGTGGGCCAGGGCGTCGCCACCATTATCGAACGCGCCTAGCCAGGATCGAGCAGCATGCGACACGCGGTCATCATGGCCGGCGGTTCCGGAACGCGGCTCTGGCCGCTCAGCCGCAGCGCCCGCCCCAAGCAGCTCCTGCGACTCTTTGACGGCGCCAGCCTGCTCGAGCACGCTGTTCGACGCCTCGACGGTTTGTTCGAGCCGCAGAACATCTGGGTCATCACGTCGGCGGCCTACCTGGAGCTGGTGGCCCGCAGCGCGCCGCAGTTGCCGCGCGAGAATCTGATTGGCGAGCCGCTGGGGCGCGACACGTCTAATGCGATCGGGCTGGCGGCGCACCTGCTCGCGCGGCGCGACGCGGACGCCACGATGGGTGTGTTCACCGCCGATCACCTGATCTCGCCGCAGGATGCATTTGCCGACGCGATCCGCCGCGGCCTGGATGCCGCCGAGCGCCATCCGCAGAGTCTGGTGACCTTCGGCATCACGCCGGACGCGCCGCACACGGGCTATGGCTACGTCCGTCGCGGGCAGGCGCTGGGGCCGCTGGTGGCGCGCGTGGCGGAGTTCAAGGAAAAGCCGACGCGCGAAGTCGCGCAGCGGTACGTCGCCAGCGGTGAGTATCTGTGGAACAGCGGCATGTTCGCCTGGCGCTGCAGCGCGATCCTGGCGGAGCTGCAGCGCAACCTTCCTGAGAACGATCGCGCCCTGGCGCGCATCGCCGAATCCTGGCGCGACCCGGCCGCCGCCTCGCAGATCCCGAAGGCGTTTGAAGCGTTGCAGAAGATCTCGATCGACTTCGGCGTGATGGAGAAGGCCGCCAGCGTGCTGGTGGTGGAGATGAACTGCCGCTGGATCGATCTGGGCTCCTGGACGGCGATCGGGGCGACGCGGACGGCGGACGCCGCCGGCAACACCGCCGTCGCGCGCAATGCGTTGATCGTGGACGGCCGCGACAACCTGCTGGTGGCCGAGGATGAGCATTTGCTGGTAACGCTGGGCGTCAGCGACCTGGTCGTGGTGCACTCGGCGGATGCGACGCTCGTGTGCCACAAGGATCATGTGCAGGCGATCAAGGATCTGCAGGCCGCGCGAATTGCCCAGTTTGGGCAGAAATACGAGTAGCCTGAACTCACGTCGGCGCGCAGGGCACAAATCTCAATCGGGTTTTGATCGTTCAAGACGCGCGGCGCTGCCGTCCGTAGCCTGCGCTCTGCGAGCACAGAAGATGGAGATCAATATGCATCGCAGGCAAGCCCGTTCCGCGCGCGCCGCATACCCGGCGCTGATTTTCGCCTTGCTGCTCGCGCCCGCCGCGGCGCAGGCGGCGCCGCCGTCGCTGGAAGCTTCTGAGCTAAAGCCGCTCGCCGGGCACGGCGCGACCCGGCCCGGCGCGTCCTGGCGCGGCGGCGAGCGACAGGCTATCATGCCGCCCGCATGAGCGACCTGGGCCTGGAAACACTGCTGCGCGGCGCGGCGCACGTCTACACCGACGCTGAGCTGCGCGCCAAACTTGAAGCCGCGGCGCGCAACGGCAAGCCGCTGCGCATCAAGCTCGGCATGGACCCGACCGCGCCGGATGTGCACCTGGGCCACGGCGTTGTGCTCGAAAAAATGCGGCAGTTCCAGGATCTCGGGCACGTCGGCGTGCTGATCATCGGCGACTTCACCGCCCGCATCGGCGACCCCACCGGTCGCAGCAAGACCCGCCCGGTGCTCACCGAGGCCGAGATCGACCACAACGCCCAGACCTATCTCGACCAGGCCGGCTGCATCCTCGATACCGCCCCGGAAAAGCTCGAAATCCGCCGCAATTCCGAGTGGCTGGCGCCGATGACGTTCGCCGACGTGCTGCGACTCGCCGGCCGCATGACCGTCGGACAGATGCTCAAGCGCGACGACTTTCAGCAGCGTTTCAGCAGCGAAACGCCCATCAGCCTGCACGAGCTGCTCTATCCGCTGGTGCAGGGCTGGGATTCGGTCTGCATTCAGGCGGATGTCGAGCTGGGCGGCACCGATCAAACGTACAACAACCTCGTTGGCCGCCAGCTTCAGACCGACATGGGCCAGCCGCCGCAGGTCGTGCTGGTCATGCCGCTGCTGCGCGGCACCGACGGCCACAAAAAAATGTCCAAGAGCGTCGGGAATTACATCGGGCTGCGCGAGGCGGCCACACAGTTCTTCGGCAAGACCATGAGCATTCCCGACGAATTGCTGCCCGAGTGGTTCTCACTGCTCACGCAGGTGCCGGAGACCGAGTGGCAGGCCGCGATCGCCGAGCATCCAATGCGGGCCAAAGCGCTGCTCGCGCGGCGCATCGGTGAGCGCTTCCATCCCGCTGCGCAGATGCAGGCGGCCGAGCAGTGGTGGCGCGAGCATTTCGGCGCACAGCGCGCGGTCGAGCTGGTTGACGTGCACGTGCCCGCCGAGGAAATCAGCGACGGAACAATCCCCGCCTGGAAGCTGGCCTGGTTGGCGCACGAGCGCGAAATCAGCCGCTCTGAAGCGCGGCGGATGGTCGAGGGCGGCGCGTTCGAGGTCGGCGCACGAAAGTGCACCGACCCGAACGAGCTGATCGCCGCGGAGGATGGTTTGCAGTTCCGCGCTGGCCGGCATCGCAAGGGCGAGAAGATCAAGCAGCCGCTGTTGGCCCGCCTGCGGCGCTGATGCAGCACGACGCGCAGCAATTTGGCGAGCGCTAGAACACCTCGGCGAGGTTTAGAACGATCGCCGTCGCCTGCACGATCTGCCGGCGCATCTGGGGCGAGAGCTCGTCGCCAAAGCCGCGCTCGTGCATCTTCAGGCCGATTTGCAGTGCCGCGGGCATGCCGCGACCCAGTGCCCGTCCCAGCGCCAGCAGCGCCGCCGGCGAGAGCGCGTGCGTGTCCAGTGCGGCGTCGCAGGCCGGTTGCAGCGGCGAGATCTCGATCGCGCCGGCCGCGGCGTGCGCATTGGCATCGACGAAGATCGCCAAGGCGCAGCCCTCGAGCACTTCCACCAGCTCTGGCGCGAGTTGATGGCAGATGTGCACCTCAATCCGGCTGCGCCCGCGCTGCGGGCGCGCCGGCTGCTGGCATTCCACGTCGGCGCCGCGGGGCGAGCAGGCTGCGTCGTCATGCTCGCCTGGTCCGCAATTCAGCCGTTCTGCAAGCTGTTCGCACAGCAGCACCGCAGCGCCGTCGTCGCGTCTGCCGACATTGCCCCAGCCAATGACGCAGACGCGTTTGAGTGCAGCGAGCTGCGATTCTGTCGCCTGCGCGGGCATCAGAGCTCCCGTCGGCGTTGATCGAGCAGCACGCCGCGCGCGTCGAAGAGCTGCAGCGCCAGCGGCATCTGGCCGAGCGCGTGTGTGCTGCACGAGAGGCATGGGTCGTAGCAGCGCACCGCAGCCTCGACCCGATTGAGCATCGGCTCCTCGATCCGCTCGCCGCGCACGTAGCGCCGCGCCACCTCGAGCACGGCGCGGTTCATGGCGGCGTTGTTCTGACCGCTGGCGATGATCAAGTTGACGCCCTTCATTCCGCCGCGCTCGTCGATCTCGTAGTGGTGAAACAGCGTGCCGCGCGGGGCTTCGATCACGCCGACGCCGTGCGTACCCAGCTCGCGTGTTTCGGCGATCAGGTCCTGCCCGCCGATCTCGGGGTGATTCAGCAGCAGCTCGACCCGCTCGACCGCGTGCAGGATTTCGATCAGCCGCGCGTAGTGGTAATACATCGAGCCTTCGACCATCCGCCCCGGCGCCAGCGCGCGAAAGCGGGTCAGCTCCGCGTCCGCCTCGGGCGTACCAAGCGTATCGCAGACGTTCAGCCGCGCCAGCGGGCCGACGCGATACGAGCCCGCCGGGTAGCCAAACGCGCGCAGGAAGGGGAATTTCAGATACGACCAGTCTTCGGTTGCCTCGGCGATCAGCGATAGATAACGGGCCGGGTCGTAGCCGTCCTCGATCGTCTCGCCCAGCGGGCCGCGGACGCGCAGCAAGCCATCGTAATGCTCGATGCGGCCATCCGGCTGCACCAGCCCCATGTAATAGCTGGGGAAGGCCGCGAATTGCCGCACGGTCTCGGCGTTCTCTTCGAAATAGCGCAGCACGAGCTGGATGCCAAAGTGCGCGGCGGAGCGCGCCTCGTCGAGCTGCGCCAGCAGCGCCACGCGGTCGGCCGTGTCCAGCGCGCGGTTCATGCCGCCAGGCACGCAGACATCCGGATGAATCTTGCGTCCGCCGACAACCGCGATGACCTCCTGTCCGAATTTCCGCAAGCGGATGCCCTTGCGGGCTACTTCCGGATGCGCGGCGATCAGCCCGAAAATGTTCCGCTTCTCGGGCGGCGCATCGAAGCCCAGCAGCAGGTCCGGCCCGCTTAGATGAAAGAAGCTCAGCGCGTGCGACTGAATGATCTGCCCGTAGTGCAGCAGCTCGCGCAGCATGCGGGCCGTCGGCGGCGGCCGCACGCCGCAGAGCGCGTCGATCGCTTTTGCGGCGGCAAGGTGATGGCTGACGGGGCAGATGCCGCAGATGCGTTCGGTGAGTGTGGCCATTTCGGAGTAATGCCGGCCTTCGCAGAATTTCTCAAACCCGCGAAATTCGACCACGTGGAAGCGTGCTTCCTGCAACTGGCCGGCTTCGTCCAGGTGCAGCGTGACGCGGCCGTGGCCCTCGACACGCGTGATCGGATCGATCTTGACAATTTGCGTCGCCATGCAGCTCCCGGCTTTCAGTCGTAGCTGAGCGGGACGCGTTTCGTGCGCCCGTCACCCGCCAGCAGTCCCTTCAGCGATTCCCAGATCGTCTCGGCGCTTGGTGGGCAGCCGGGGATCCACGCGTCCACGTTCACATGCTCGTGAATCGGCCGCACCTTGTCGGTCAACTTCGGCACCTCCTCGGTCGGCGCGGCGCCCAGCGCAGTGCTCGGGACGTTGACGTAGGCGTGCTCCAGCACCGCCGACGCGTCGAACGCGTTCCGCAGCATCGGTACGCAGCCGAACCCGGCGCAGTCTCCCAGCGACACCAGCAGCCGCGCGCGGGCCCGCACGGTCTTCAGCACGTGCAGGTTCTCGACATTGGCCACGCCGCCTTCGACCAGCGCGATGTCGCAATCGGGGAAGTCCTTGACGTCGACGATCGGCGAGGCGGCCACGTCAGCGAGTTGGGCCAGCTCCAGCAGCCGCTCGTCGAGGTCGAGAAAGGACATGTGACAGCCGGAGCAGCCGCATAGCCAGACGGTTCCGATGCGTTTCTTTTCCACGAGAGGCTCCGCAGGTCCGCTACGACACCAGGGCGCGCAGCGCGCCGAGATCGAGCCGCGCGTCGACCGCGCCGCTCGGCGCGAGATGGTCATGCCCGAGTGCTGCCAGCGGCGCGGGCAGCCGCGCCGGGCGCCAGGGCAGGTCCTTGCCGCGCCAGGCGGTCGCGACGGCTCTCAGAAATTCAGCCTCATCGACGCAGCCCGCCACCGGCGGCATCAGCCGCCGCGCGTGCTGCACGCGCGATTCGAGGTTAACAAAGGTGCCCTCGCGCTCGGACCAGGTCGCGGTCGGCACGACCGCATGCGCTAGGCCGGCGATCGCATGCTCGCGGGCCAGCAGCGCCACCAGGTACGGCACGGCCTGGAACTTCGCGAGCCATTCGTTCGGCCAGGGCGTTTCATCGTCGGCGATCACCACGAACGCCAGCTCGACCCGCTGCGGCTGAAACGTCTCGATGTCGAACGCGGTCGGGCCGAGCCAGCGCGCGCCCGCAGTGTTCGCCCCCGCAGCCATGTCCATCAACCGCCAGCGGCCGGCGGCGTTGCGGCGGCCGGTGGCCTTCACCAGGTCAAATGCGGCCCGGAGTCCCTCCGGCCCACCACGCGTCAAGCCGCGCCCGCAGAGGATCATCGGCCGCTCGGCCTGCGCATAGAGCTGCGCCAGACGGCGGATCTGCTCGGCCGGCACGCCTGTGGCGATCTGCAGGTCCGCGTCGTCCAGGCTGCGCAGCGCCGCATCCAGGTCGGCCGGCAATTCCAGCTTGGCGCGGCCTTCGGCAATCAGAATCTTGAGCACCGCCGCCAGCAGCAGCGCGTCGCGATTGGCCGGGGGCTTGATGAACAAATCCGTCGCGTGCTCGAACCAGCCATGATTGAAATCCACCTCGACCAGCCGCGCGCCGCGCGTCAGCACGCCGCGGCGAACGTACGAGGCGATCACACCCTGCCAGCGCTCCAGGTTGCAGCCCAGCAGTACGAACAGATCGGATTGCTCGAGATCGTCGAGCGTAGCCAGCGGCTGCGGACCGGCGTGATCCCAGAGCACGCTGCGCGACGCCGCGGCATTGCCGCGATCCAGCAGCGTCCAGCTCGGGCTGCCGACCACGTCGCTCATGAAGCTCTTGCAGGCGGTCAGCGTCTCGAGCGGAAGCCGCGGCGAAAGGAAGGCCGCGACGCGCGCCGGCTCCTGCCGCAGCAGCGGCGAATCCAGCCGCCGCGCCACCTGTGCGACCACATCGACCAGCTCACAGGGCACAAGCTGCTTGGCTTCGCGCTGCTGACAGGCTTCGATGCGCGGGCCGGCCGGGTTGACCAGCCCGAAGCGACCGAAACGACAGAGGATGCGGTTGCCGTCCGGGCCGCCGGCGCTGGCCAGCTCGCTGATGTTCCGATGCCGCACTGAGGCGCTGATGCGACAGCCGACGCCGCAGCCGGGGCAGATCGTCTCGCTCTGCTCGGGCGCGAGCCGCCCGTGCCAATGCGAGCAGCGTTTCTCGAACAGCGCGCCGGTCGGGCAGACACTCACGCAGGTTCCGCAGGAGACGCAAGAGGACTCGCCCAGCGGGACACCCTCGTCGGCGATCAGCATGCTGGCCGAGCCGCGGTGGTCGAAATCCAGCACGTGCGCGCCGACCCACTCATGACAGGCGCGCACGCAGCGCGAGCAGAGGATGCAGCGGTTGTGATCGAGCGTGATGAACGGATGCGAATTGTCCACCGCCAGTTGCGGAAACAGGTAGTCATAGCGCACGTGGTCCATCCCGTGCTGATACGCCTGCGTCTGCAGCTCGCAGTGCCCGCTGCGCGGACAGAACGGGCAGATGTGATTGCGCTCGCCGAAGATCAGCTCCAACGTGTGCCGCCGCAGCTCTTCGAGCAGCGGCGTGCTGGTGCGGACGACCATGCCGTCCGCGGCGGGCGTGGTGCAGGCTGGCGTGGGCCGGCGCTGCCCGTCGATCTCGACGATGCACAGCCGGCAGGCGCCGACATCCGGCAGCCCCTCGTAGTGGCAGAGCGTCGGCACGTGGATCAGATTCTCTCGGCAGGCCTGCAGGATCGTGGCGCCGGCGCGGGCAGCGATCGGCCGCTGGTTGATCGTCAGGTGCACCAAATTACTGCTCATGTCTTCACCACCGCGTCAAAACGGCAGACGTCGAAGCACGCGCCGCATTGGATGCACGCTTCCTGCACAATGTGAAACTTCTTCTGCCCGTCGACTTTGAAGATGGTCGCTACCGGGCAGTTCTTGCTGCAAAGGCTGCAGCCGACGCACGCTTCGGCGCTGATCGTGAACGTCAGCAGTCTGCGGCACACCTTGGCCGGGCAGCGGTGCTCGCGCACGTGCGCCTCGTATTCGTCGCGGAAGTGCCGCAGCGTGCTCATCACCGGGTTCGGCGCGGTCATGCCCAGGCCGCAGAGGCTGGCTTTCGAGACCACCGCCGCGAGCTGCTCGAGCCGCGTGAGCTCATCCTCGCGGCCTTCGCCGTCGCAGATGCGCGTCAGCATCTGCAGCAGTTGTCGCGTGCCGACGCGGCAGGGCGGGCACTTGCCGCACGACTCGTCGACGCAGAAGTCCATGAAGAAACGGGCGACGTCGACCATGCAGGCGCTTTGATCCATCACGATCAATCCGCCGCTGCCCATGATCGAGCCGATCGCCTGCAACGAGTCGAAATCCAGCGGCGTATCGAGATGCTTCGCCGGGATGCAGCCGCCCGAGGGGCCGCCGGTCTGGGCGGCCTTGAACGTCCCGCCGTTCGGAATGCCGCCGCCAATCTCAAACACCAGCTCGCGCAGGCTGGTGCCCATGGGCACTTCGACCAGCCCGGTGTTGCAGATCGCACCCGCCAGCGCGAAAACTTTCGTGCCGCTGCTTCCCGCCGTGCCGATCGAAGCGAACCAGGCGCCGCCGCGGCGAATGATCGGCGGCACATTTGCAAACGTCTCGACGTTGTTGATGATCGTCGGCTTGCCGAAGAGACCGCGATCGGTCGGGTACGGCGGGCGCGGGCGCGGCATGCCGCGTTTGCCCTCGACCGAGAGCATCAGGGCCGTCTCCTCGCCGCAGACGAAGGCCCCGGCCCCGACACGGATTTCGATCTCAAACGAGAAATCCTCGCCCAGGATGCGGTCGCCGAGCAGGCCGTATTCGCGGGCCTTGGCCAGCGCCGTCTGCAGCCGCGCGATCGCCAGCGGATATTCGGCCCGGACGTAAATCACGCCATGAGCTGCGCCAGTGGCGTAGCCGGCGATGGCCATGCCTTCGAGCACGCGCTGCGGGTCGCTCTCCAGCACGCTGCGATCCATGAACGCGCCCGGGTCGCCCTCGTCCGCGTTGCAGATAACGTACTTTTCGTCCGCGACCGCCGCGGCCAGCAGCGCCCACTTCTGCCCGGTCGGGTAGCCGCCGCCGCCGCGACCGCGCAGCCCGCTGAGCTGGATCTGCTCGACCACCTGGGCCGGCGTCAGCTCGTACAGCGCTTTTCCAAGCGCCGCGTAGCCGTCGCGCGCGATGTACTCCTCAATGTTGCCTGGGTCAATCAGCCCCGAATTCTCGAGCACGATCTTGAGCTGCCGCTGGAAGAACGGCATCTGCGAGGCCGAGCGGAACGGCTCGGCGGCTTCCGCGGGCTTGTGCAGCAGCTCCTGCACGATCTTTCCGTCGCGCAGGTGCTGGTCGACGATTTTCGGCACGTCCGCGACGCTGACGTGCCGGTAGAGCACGTCGTCGGGCATAATCTGCAGCACCAGCCCCAGGTCGCAGCAGCCCACGCAGCCGACATCGACGATGCGGACCTTCTCGGTCAGCTTGCGCTTGCCGATCAACGCATGCAGCGCCTCGCTGACACCACGATGCCCGCAGCTCACGCACGCGCCCCCAGCGCACAGCAGCACCTCGCGCAGCGGCGGGGCTGCACCCCCCGGCTCCGCGTCACCCGCCGACTGCAACGCCGCTGCAGGCGCGGCTTCCGTGCCGGCGGCGCCCGCCTCGCGCTCGTCAGCCGCCGTGCGGCCGGCGCAGCGTCGCAGCGCCAGGCGTGGCAGCGTCATTTCCTTGATTTCGCGCAGTTCTTCGAGGGTCATTTGTATTGATTCAGTACTTTGCGGATTCGATCGGATCGCAGTTTGCTCACCACGTCGTCATTGATCATCAGCACCGGCGCCAGGCCGCAGGCCCCGACGCAGCGGGCACAGCGCAGACTGAAGCGCCCGTCCGCCGTTGTTTCACCAGGCTTTACGCCCAGCTCCTTCGAGATTCCGCGCAGCAACTGGTCCGCGCCGCGCACGTAGCAAGCCGTGCCGGTGCAAACCTTCACCGTGTATTTGCCCAGCGGCGCCTTGCTGAAAAACGAGTAGAAGCCGATCACGCCGTAGGTGTGACTCAGCGGCAGCCGCAGGTTGCGGCTGATGTGCTCGACCACATCCGGCCGCAGATAGCCGAAGAGCTCCTGAGCGCGGTGCAGGATCTGAATCAGGGCCGTGGACTTTCGCTCGTAGTGCGTAATGGCGGCGTCTAGCTCGGCGAAGAGCGCCTGCTCGTACGGCTTGAGTGTGACGCCGCTGCGGCTGACTGCGCGATCGACATACTGCAGATTCGTCATTGCGTGCCGCTCCATGCGCGTCGGCGCAGATCGCTTGTCGACAGTCCGGCCGCGCTCGGGCGAGCGCTCGCGAGCTCATGCGCTGGCGCAAGCCCGCGCGAGGCGCCTGACCGACGGATGATCCGACGGATTTCCCGAACGCGGTTTGGCGTTCGAGGCCGGCCCGTAAAAGATAATGCATGACGCATGCCAGCGCTAGCGCATCAGCGAAGCGCGACTTTCGAGCGAATTTGCGGTGTGCGCGCGATGCACGCGCTCTCGTGGGCTTGCGTTCGCGCGTGCGGGTGCAACCTCGGGGCGCGTCTCTGCGACGTTTCGCGTGTGAAATACGATACGGGCGAAATCGGGCAAAGTGTTCAGGTGGGGGACTCGCTGCGAGATTTTCCGCAGTGGCGCTACGGGTCCACGCGCTGCACTTCCTGGCGCGCTTCATCCGCCGAGCCCATGCGGGTCAGAAGTGCGAGTTGCTCCTGGGCCTGTTCTGCGCTCACGCGGCTCAGCGCGAACCCGACGTGCACCAGCACCCAGTCGCCGGCGCGCGGCGGATCGTCCGCCAGCAGTTCGACGCTGATGCGCCGCCGAACGCCGAGAATATCCACCAGTGCCAGCGGCTGGTCCGCGGCGGCCGGCTGCTCAATGCGTGCGGGAATCGCCAGGCACATCGAACAGCCCTCGTTCCTGTGAAAGCTGGGCGCACAGCCGGTCGACCAGTTGCGTCAGCGCGGCGTCCACCGCCGGCGTCAGCGGCGCGCCCAGTTCAAACTGAGACCCTTCCACCAGGATCACGTCCACACGCCGAGGATACCCTGCGCCAAGCACGGCACGTGCCAGCGCGAGCGCGTGGTCCCAGCGAAACGCGTGTGGCGAGATCGTCGCCGACGGCGCGGCAGCCGGGAGGGCGCCCGCCTCTCGTTCGAACACCGTCCCCGGCGCATTTCCGGAGCGGCAGGCGTCGACGAGCAGCACGCGCGGGCAATCTTGCATGAGCAGCACAACGTCGGCGCCGCAGGTTCCGCCGTCGATCGCCCGCACGTGCGCCGGCAAGCCGCGCAGGCTCAGGCGCTGCACCAAAATTGGTCCGACGGCGTCATCGCCGCGAAGCGAGTTTCCGCAGCCGATGATCAGCAGACGGCTGTCCATTCCAGAATCCAGTGGTGCTCCGGCTGGCGCAGCGCCGCTCGCCGCGTGCGCCGCCAGGTCGCGGGCCGGTCGACGACACTCGTACAATATTGTACGTCCTCGGCTGGGAGGTCCGCCCAGATGGCGCCGCGAATCATTGAAGTCCGCACGCAGATTCTGAAAAAGAACGACGAACTGGCCCGCGCCCTGCGCGATGATTTCTCGCGCGCCGGCGTGCTCGTGGTCGACCTCGTCTCCAGCCCCGGCGCCGGCAAGACCGAGCTGCTGACACGCACAATGACCGAGTTGCGCCGTTCGCTGCGCGTCGCCGCCGTCGTCGGCGACTTGGCGACCGACAACGACGCCAGGCGGCTCGCGCAAAGCGGGGCACCCGTGCGGCAGATTCTGACCGGCACGATGTGTCACCTGGAAGCGCACATGGTTCGCAACGCGCTGCAGGAATGGCGGCTCGACCAGCTTGACCTGCTGTTCATCGAGAATGTCGGCAACCTTGTGTGCCCGGCGAGCTTTGACCTGGGCGCAGACTTGCGCGTGCTACTGCTCTCGGTCACCGAAGGTGAAGACAAGCCGCTGAAGTACCCCACGCTGATCCACACCGCCGACCTGGTGCTGATCAGCAAGTGCGACCTGGCGTCCGCGACCGGTTTTGATCGCGACCTGGCCATGCTGAATATCCAGCAGGTGCGCCCGGGCATCCGCGTGCTCGAAACATCCGCCCGCAGCGGCGCAGGATTGGACGACTGGCTCGATCTGCTGCGCTCGCGGGCAACGGAGAAACGCGGCGGCGTCACGCCCTGACCCGCGCGCGAAAGACGAGCGCCATGCGGCGCGGCGTCGCACGGCTGGCGCAACCGTCAGCGCAGCAGCCGCTCCAGATCGCGAATCCGCTCGCTGACCGGTGCGCGAAAGGGTGTATCCGCCGACAGATCGCGCTCGATCTGCCGCCAAAGCCGCAGCGCCTCGGCGTAGTCCTTGTTGGCCGCGTGCGCCTCGGCCAAATTTACGCGCGTGCGCAAGTCATTCGGGTTGAGCCGCTGCGCTTCGCGTGCGTGCCGCAGCGCCGCCGGCGGGTCGTCGGTCGCCAGCAGCTTCGCCAGGTTGGCGTGCGCCTCCCAATCGGCGGGATCGAGCACCACGACGCGCAGGTACGCGTCGCGCGCGTCGGCACTGCGGAAATTCAGCAGCAGGGCCGCACCGTGCAGCCGCAGCGCCTCGACGTTGTCCGGCGCGAGCGAGACGGCGCGTGCAAGGTCCGTGAGCGCTTCATCATGCCGGCCCAAGTCCAGCCGCAGCCGGCCGCGCTCGATCCGCAGGGCTACGTCGTCGGGCGTGCTTGCGAGCAGCGCATCAAGCTGCGTCAACCGCTCGAGTTTGGGCTGTGACTCTCCGCGGGCGTGCATCAGGTAGCGCTGCGCCTCGGCGTCGGTTGGCATGAGCTGCGTCGCCGCTTCGAAATACTGCACCGCCGCCTCGAGATCGCCCGCCAGCAGCGCGATTCGTCCGCGATGCAGCAGCGCCTCGGCGTGCCTGCCGTAAATTCGCAGCGCTGCTTCTGTCAGAAGCTTTGCCTGCTCGAGAAGCGCAGCGCGCTGCTCCGCGACAGCGGACCGCTCCGCAAGGTGCAGATAGTGCCTGCCGAGCGTTGCGTTCAGGTGCGCGCTGTTGGGAAAGCTAGCCTGATCCACCGAAAAGAGCCGGAAATCATTGCTCCAATCCGGGTTGCGCATACCGGTCCGCAGCGCCAGCGCTACCAGCAGCAGCGCGCCTGCGGTTGGCAGCAGCGGCGCCAGGCCGCGGAGCGCCTGGCCGATGCGCCCCTCACCCCGCCAGCACTGCACCCCCAGCAGCGCCAGCGCGGCACACAGCGGGACGCTGGGCCAGTAAAGCAGCCGCTCGGCCAGCGAGACGCCGATCAGCAGCACGGTGTTCGAGATCAGCGCGTAGCTGACCACAAACACGCCGATCAGCAGCGCGTACGAACGCCAGAACGGTCCCGCGTGGCGTCGGTAGCCGGCCAGTGCCAGCGCGACGGTCGCGAGCGCGGCCAGGCCCACCAGTGTTAGCGCATCCGCGCCGCGGGCCGGATCGATGATCGCCAGCCCGTAATCACAGCTCAGCGTCGCGGGCGCGAGCAGCAGTCGCGTGTAATGCCCGAGGATTGTGAGCGCCGCGATGGCCCGCTCCGAGAGCTCCGCCGCGAAAAGCGGGTTGAAAAGTGACACTTCGGGTCGCACACGAATCAAGTGCTGCTCGAGCGCGACAAAGCGCAGCGGCAGGTAGATCAGAAGCGGTACAAGCAGGAGGCCGCCGCGCGCCAGCCACCACGTTGCCGGTCGCGTGTTGCCAACGCGACGAGCCAGCAGCAGCAGCGCGACCGCCGGATAGCAGATGGCGGTCTCCTTGGCCAGCAGCGCCGCCAGGAACGCCAGCGCGGCGAGCGCGGTCACTCCGACCGAAGGTGCGCCCGTTCGCAGCAGGCAGATCGATCCGGCCAGCATGCACACGCTCGAAAGCACTTCGGCCCGGCCGACGACGTTTGCGACCGCCTCAACGTGCACCGGATGCACCGCGAAAAGCAGCGCCGCGCAGGCTGCCACCAGGTCATCCTGCAGCAGTCGCCGCACGAACACCCACACCAGCCAGCAGGCCAGCGCGTGAAGTGCCACGTTGGTCGCATGAAAAGGGAGCGGGTTGAGACCGTGGACGGCGTAGTTGAGCGCGAAGCTCAGCAGCGTCAGCGGGCGATAGAGCCGGTCGCGATTCGGATTTGGAATGCGGGCCCGCTCGCCCTGCGGCTGCCACCAGTCAGAGAGCCAGATCTGCGTGAAATTCGTGAGGCTGCGGACGCGCGGATTGTCGCGGACGATCTCGTTGTCGTCGTAGGTGAAGCCATTTGGCAGCGAATTTGCGAAACAGGCCAGCGCCAGCAGCACTGGCAGCCAGCCGTTGACCAGCCAGCGCGGCCCGGCCAGCGCAGAACGCGGCGCGGTGGATGGACCGGCCGGCGGGGCGGTCGGCGGGCCGGCGCTAGCGCCGCGCCGGCTCATTCGCGACCGAGACGTTGTTGTACTGCAGCAGCGTGCCCTTGGCCCGCTCCAGCGCGACCAGGGCCGTGTTGTAATCCGTCAGCAGGCCTACCAGCCGCGAACGGCTGTCGGCCAGTTGCTCGACGGCGCTCAGCTCGGTCTCCAGGTAGCTGGGATCGACGCGCTGCGCGCGGGCCTGCAGCGAGGCCAGGTTGCGATCCGCCGAGCGCACCGCCTCGTACTGCGGGGCGATCTGCTCCCAGCGGACCACCAGCGTGCGGATCGCCGCGTTGACCTCTTCGACCACGCCGTCGGTCACGCGGTTCAGATCGGCGATGGCCTGCGATTCGCTGAGCCGCGCGCGGCGGAATGCGGAGCGCGCCGCGCGGTTGCCGATCGGGTAGCTGAAGGCCACATTCACCGTGTACGAGCGGAAGCGATTGGTCGTCAGCCGGTCGAAGCTGTCATCGGAGGTGCGCTCCAGCCCGGCGACTTCGTATTGAAACGTGACGTCGAGCTGCGGCAGCGTCTGGTTCTTGGCTCGGTTCGTCCCGATGCGGTTGCGATCGATTGCCAGCCGCGCCTGCTTGATCTCGCTGCGATTTTCCAGCGCGCTGCGCACCTCGGCAAAGTGATCCAGCAGCAGGGCCGAGACCAGCGGCGTCTCGGTCGGAATCAGCTCGAGCTCCTCGGAGAGCTTCAGCTCCGGGTCGTTCATCAGGTTCTTGAGCCGGTCTTCCGCGTCGCGCACCAGCTTGATGGTCTCGAGGTAGACGACGTAGCGGCTGCGCCAGCGCGATTCGGAGTTGGCCAGCGCCACGGGAGTGGCGTCGTGCGCGGCGCGGTCGCGGATGCTCTGAAACGTCACAAAATTCTGAGCGACCGACTCTGCTTGAATGGCCGCCGCCCGTCGGGCCCGCACCAGCGTCCAGTAGGCGCTCTCGACGTCCAGCAGCGTGTCGCGCACCTGCTGCTCGAAGCGCTCCGCCGCGATCCGCCGATCGGTCTTGGCGATCTCGATCTGGCTGCGGTTGAAATCCAGCCCGAAGCCGCGCAGCAGCGGCTGCCGCAGCTCGGCGAAAAAGACGCTCTCCCAGGCGGGGTTGATGGTCGCAAATTGCAGATCGGTGAAGGTGCGCTGCTGCCGCAGGCCCACCTGCGCCTGCATGCCGGAGGGCAGCAATTGCCGGAACCCGCCGCTCACGCTGGTCAGGTCGCTCTGCCCGCTGGCAAGTTCCGACGCGGTCGGCGCGTCGCGATTCACGTCGGAGACGTCCAGAAAGAACGCGGCGTCGAACGCGGCTTCGGCTTCAACCACCACCGTGTCGGCAATCGCCGGATTGTAGGACTGCGAGCGAATCGTGTAGTTGTTCTGCAAGGCGCGCTGCACGCACTCGGCCAGCCCCAGCCGCACCTGCCGACCACGGTGCACCTGCGCCAGCAGGCGATTGGCCTCCTCCACCACGCGGCGATAGCTGTTGGCGACGCGCGGCTCGCGCGACGAAGCCTGAAGGTTGCGCAGCCGCTCCGCCAGCACGGCAGGCGCGTCGACTGGGTCAGGTGTTTCCTCCAGCACCGCGCTAGGGGTGGGCTGCGTGGTCGCGATCGGCACCGCCGGCAGCGCCACCCGAGGCGTGATCAGCGATCCGACCGCACTCGACTCGGTGAATGGCTGCGTCGCGGCGGGCTGCGTCGTCGGCGACGCTGACTGCGGATCGCGCGGCGGCGCCGGCAACGGAGCGGAGCGCGGCGCTGCGCCCGCCGGCAGCGGCACCAATTGCCCCGGCTGCTGCGCCAGTGCCAGTGGAAGACTCAGCAAGATCCAAAAAAACGCACACGCGCGGCGGCTGCCGCCGACGCATTCACTTCGCTGGCGTTGAAACACGAATCGCTACTCGCTTGTCTGGCATTCGCGGCGGTTTGCGGGCGAGCCCGCGCCTGGCCGGATAGTATGAACGCGGCATGCGCGTGTCAAAGCGAGCGCCTGTGCCGCCGCACACGCCGCAGCGCTACGGAGTGGCCCATGAACGCCGAGGAATTTGCGCGCGACTTCGCGACGTACTCAAACGAGAAGCTCGAGCAGAATCGAGCCCAGATCGTGCGCTGCGCCGGCCTGCTGTCTGACGCGCAGCTCTGGTCGCGCGTCAACGCGAACTGCAACAGCGTCGGCAACCTGCTGCTGCACCTGACCGGCAACATCCGCCAGTGGATTTGCAGCTCGATCGGCGGCGAGGCGTTCGAGCGCGACCGACCGCGCGAATTCGCCGAGCGCGGGCCGCTGCCGCGCGAGCGCGTCCTGAGCGACTTCGAGCGTGTCATGACCTCGGCGAGCGCAGTCATCGCGGCGCAGACTACGCAGACGCTGGCGATCCGCCACAAGATTCAGGCGTACGACGTGTCGCGATTGACGGCGATCCTGCACGTGGTCGAGCATTGCTCGTATCACTGCGGGCAGATCGTGCACATGACCAAGGCGATCCTGGATCTCGATCTCAGCCAGTACGACGCGCGCGGGCATCGATTGAACAAACAGAATGCGCCGTAGTGGGCAGAATGCGCCGTAGTGGGAGCGAGAGCGGTTTCGGCCTGAGTGGATTTGCACGGTTGCGCGGGTTCGGTCTGACGCTCAGGCATGTGCAGCGGCGTGCGCGTGTACGACGGTTGCTTATTCGGGTAAGTCAGGTCTGGGAAGTAAAGTGGGCCGGTGGTCGCGACGTGCGGGGGGGACACGTTCGCCGACGCAGGCCGGCCCGAGGATCACCATTTTTTTACGATACGCATGTGGCGAGTTAGCTGCAAGCGGTTGCAGCGCGAAATTTGCTTCTCTGAAAGAAAATCGGGACTGGGGATCCAGGATTCGAACCTGAACTAACTGATCCAGAGTCAGTTGTGCTACCGTTACACTAATCCCCAAACGGAGCCTCGGGCCTGCAGGTGCCGCGGCTTGCAACAGCATCGCATCAGCAAATTTCCAGGGGCGGCGGGCCTCGTTTTGCAGGCAGTTCTTACAACGCCGCGCGCCTGGGCGCTTCGATCGCACGCGAACCTCCCGCCGCGCGCGAAGCATTTAGTCTAGCGCTCAATCCAGTCCGATTCAATAGGCTGGCGACCTCCGCCGGAGCAGGCGACCGACCGTGAGCGCACACAACGACACATGCTCGACGTTCACGACGCTGATGCGGCGCGGCTGCGCCCCGGCGGTCCTGCAATTGGTCGCGCTCGCGCTGCTGATCGGCTGGTCAGTCGCGACCGTCGCACACTACGCACAACTGCGGCTCGGCGTGGACGCCAGCGGGCGCGCCGGCGGCGGCGACTTCCTCGCGTTCTACGCGGCGGGCCGCATGATCGCGGCGGGCGACGGCCCGCAGCTCTATTCGCTCAAAAGTCAGCAGGCCGCGCAGAAAGAGCTGTTCGCGCCAGCCGCGTACGACGGGCTGGCCACGTTTCTGAATCCGCCGAGCTTCGCGCTGCCCTTCGCCGTGTTGTCTACACTGCCCTTTACCGCCTCGCACGCCGTCTACTGTTGCTTGATGATCGCGGCGATGCTGGCCGGTCTGCAGTTACTCAAACCTCACTTGCCGAGGCTGCGCGAGCGCGGCGGCTGGCTGACGATCTGCGGACTTACGCTCACGTTCTACCCAATCGTGATCACCGCGACCGGCGGGCAGAACACGCCGCTGAGCTTTCTGCTGCTGGCGTGGGCGTACGCGGCCCTGAAGCGTGCGCGGCCGCTGACGGCGGGCCTGGCGCTCGGACTGCTCGCGTTCAAGCCGCAACTCGCCGCTTTCCCGCTGCTGCTGCTGCTGATCCAACGGCGCTTCAACGTGCTGCTGGCCGCCGGCGGCGTCCTCGCGCTGCAATACGTGCTCGGGGCGGCGATTGTCGGTGCAGACTGGCCGCTGCGGCATGCGCGGCTGCTCGACAGCTACGCACCGCTCGAAGCAGCCTTTAACGGCCTCAAATCAATCTCGATCTTCGGCGCCCTTGAAGCGCACGGCGGACTCAGCGGGTGGCGCGTCGCGGCGCTGCTGGCGGCCGCGGCACTCGCGCTGCTGATCGCAGCTTCTGGCGCGCCGCGCGCTACCGCCTCGCTCGAAGCGATTTGGAGCGTGGCGATTTGCGCCGGGCTGTTGCTCAGCCCGCACACGCAGTGGTACGAAGTCGGCCTGTTGGCGTTGCCGGCGCTGCTGCTGCTTGAGGCGCAGCTTCGTCATGCGGGAGAGATCGGGCCGTGGCCGCGATTGGCGCTGCTGGTCGGCTGGCTCGGCCCGCCCTTGTATGCGCTGGGGCCGGCGCTGGGCGTGCAACCCTTGCTGGCCTGGCCAGCGCTGCTGCTGCTGGCGGCGCTGCGCGTGGCGCGGCGGCGCGACGACGAAACCGACGCCAATGCGAACGCCGAGCTTCCTCGAATTCCTCCGTCGGCAGTGCCGTGCGCGATTGCAAGCGGCTCACGCGCCGGATTCTGAACGCACGTCGATCGCATCGCGCAGCCCATCGCCGATGAAGTTCAGTGCCAGAAGTGTGAGCGAGAGCGCCACACACGGGAACAGCAGCAGCCACCAGTCGAATTGCACCGGATTCAGCAGCCGAACACCGTCCGCCACCAGCGAGCCCCAGGTCGCCTGCGGCGGCTGGATGCCGATCCCGAGAAAGCTGAGAAACGATTCTTGCAGGATCGCCTGTGGCACAATCAGCGTGGCGTACACGGCGATCGGGCCGAGCGCGTTCGGCAGGATGTGCCAGAGCAGGATGCGGTGCGTCGGCAGGCCCAGGGCTCGCGCAGCCTCGATAAACGTGCGTTCGCGCAGCGAAAGCACCTGTCCGCGAACGACGCGCGCGATCGTCAACCAGCTCACGGAACCGACCGCGACGGCAATCACGATCAGCCGCGTCGATTCCTCCTGCAGCCCGAGCCCGCGTTTGAGCCATTGCCCGAGCGATACGGTCAAGAGCATCAGCAGCAGCAGCGACGGCAGCGCGTAGAGCACGTCGACCACGCGCATCATCCAGGCATCGACGCGGCCGCCAAGATAGCCGGCGATCGCCCCGTAGGCCGTGCCGATGGTGACCGCGATCAGCGCCGCCAGCAGGCCGAGCGTAAGCGAAATCGCTCCACCAAATAGCACGCGCGCCAGCAGGTCGCGGCCGAGCTCGTCGGTGCCGAGCCAGTGTGCCGCGGCGGGCGGCAGTCGTGCGGCGGGAAAGTTCGTGCTGCGCATCGCGGCCGCGGTCCACGGCAGCGATAGGTAGCAGGCGAGCAGCATCAGGGCCAGCAGCGCGAGCGAGGCGATCGCGGCGCGATTGCGCCGGAAGCGCGTCAGCGGACTAGCGCGCGGCGGACTCATGGACGGGCTGTGCCGACGCGGATGCGCGGATCGACCCAGGCGTACAACAGATCGACCAGCAGGTTGAATGAGATCAGGAACACGCTGTAGACGAGCACCGTGGCAAGAATCAGGCTCTGATCGCGGTTGTTGATCGATTCGACCACGTGCGTGCCCATTCCGGGAATTGCGAAGATGCGCTCGACCACGAACGAGCCGGTGAACACGGCCGCCGCTGCCGGCCCGAGATAACTGAGCACCGGCAGCATGGCGTTGGGCAGCGCGTGCCCCAGCAGCACGCGCCAGTTCGGCAAGCCCTTGGCCCGCGCCGTGCGGATGAAGTCTTCGCTGAGCGTCTCCAGCATCGCCGCCCGCAGCAGCCGCGCGATGTAGGCCGCGTGCGGCAGCGCCAGCGTCAGCGCCGGGAGGATGGCCTGCGCCGGCGAGCCCCAGCCGCCGACTGGCGCCAGCTTGAGACCGATCGCGAAGACGATCAGCAGCAGGCTGCCGACCACGAATGTGGGCAGCGAGATGCCCAGCAGTGCCATCGCGACCGCGCCGTGATCCAGCCAGCCGCCGGGGCGGATCGCGGCGACGACGCCCGCGGTGATGCCGATGCACATCGCCAGCAGCAGCGCCAGCAGGCCAAGCTGCAACGAGACTGGCAGGGCGGCCGCGAGGATCTCGCTGACGGTCCATTCTTCATACTGGTGTGCCGGCAGGTCGCGGTCCCAGACCAGCCGCTTGGGCCAGGTCCAGAAATAGCGCGTTGCCCATGGCTGGTCGTAGTTGAACGCGATCCGCTTGCGCTCGAGCAGCTCGGGCGAAAGATCGCGGCCGCCGGCTTCGAGCCCCTCGCCCGGCGTGGCGGTCAGCAGGATGACAGCACCGCCATACACCGCCAAGATCACCAGCGGAAAAGCGAGCAGGCGGCGCAGCGCGAAGCGAAGCATCGCTGGGGATCATAACGAGCGGTCAGGCCGAAGGTGCGTTGTCGTGGCCGCTCTCAAGAGTCAGTGCCGCCTGGACAGCCTAAGCCAGGAAATGCCTCATTTGTCGAATTCATAGCCGTAAAATGCAGGACACCGAGGGAGTGCACGCGATGCGGGTTGCGATCCTGACCACCGGCGGGACGATCGAAAAGGTCTATGACGAGGCCGATGGCTCGCTTCGCAACGTCGGGTCCGGGCTTGACCAAATCCTTAGCGGGTTGCGGCTGCACGACGTGCGCTGGCGACATGTGCCGGTCATGTCGAAGGACTCGCTTGAGATGACCGACGCCGATCGGCTGCTGATTCTGGAAGCGGTGCGCACAGCATTGCCAGACTCGGATGCGGTGCTGGTGTTGCATGGTACGGACACGCTCAGCATCACTGGCGAGCTGTTGCACGCGCGGCTGAGCGGGTTGGATCGGCCGGTGGTGCTGAGCGGTGCGATGCGGCCGTTTGTATTTCGCGACACCGACGCGTATCAGAACCTGACCGAAGCGTTGCTGGCCTGCCGGCTGCTCGCTCCGGGTGTTTACGTGGTGATGCACAACCAGGCGCTGCGGTTTCCGGGCGTTGTGAAAGACCGACATTTCATGACATTCACCCGCGCGCCTGCGAGAGGCAGGACCGGGCCTGATCCAGCGTGACATTCTCGCGCAAATCAGCAAAGCGCGCCGATTCGTACGCCGCGCTCTCAAGCGCTCGTCTGACCGCTGCTCACCCTCGCGACTGAATTCGACTCTCGAAGCGATACTGACATTCGACTGGCGCGGCGGCAGCAGACATCCGGACTTACGGCTCGTGCAAACGCGCTCGCCGCTTTCGCCGACGCGCGCTGCCGCGTATCATCCCGCGTTTTCGGGAGATTCCGCGAATGCCGGTAGATGCCTCGTTCATGGAGAAGCTGGTCGCGCTCTGTCGCCGACGCGGCATCATCTTTCAATCCAGCGAGATCTACGGTGGGATCGGCGGCTTTTGGGATTACGGGCCGCTGGGCGTGGAGCTGAAGCGCAATATCAAGAACGCGTGGTGGCACGATTACGTGACCTGTCCGCCGGAGGGTCCGGACGGCAAGCCGCTGCAGATGGTCGGGCTGGATTGCTCGATCATCATGAACCCGCGTGTCTGGGAGGCCAGCGGACACGCAACCGGCTTTTCGGATCCGATGGTTTCCTGCCGCACCGAGGGCTGCAAGGGCCTGTTTCGCGCCGATCAGATCGCGGGGACGCAGTGTCCGCTCAAGCCCAGCCGCAAGCCGGGCGAATTTGAGAAGTGTACGCTGACCGAGCCCCGGCAGTTCAACTTGATGTTCGAGTCGCACGCTGGCGCGTTGCAGGACGCGGCCTCGAAGGTGTACCTGCGGCCTGAGACGGCCCAGGGCATATTCGCGAACTACAAGAACATCCTGGACACATCGCGGGTCAAAGTGCCCTTTGGTGTGGCGCAGATCGGCAAAGCCTTTCGCAACGAGATCAACCCGCGCAACTTCACGTTTCGCTCGCGCGAGTTCGAGCAGATGGAGATCGAGTTCTTCTGCACCGAAGAGAGCGCGATGATGTGGTGGGAGTTCTGGCGCGACCATCGCATCAACTGGTACAAGCGCCACGGCTTGGCCGGCGATAAGCTGCGCCCGCGCAACCAGGCCGGCGACGAGTTGGCGCATTACAGCAAGGCCTGCGCCGACATCGAGTACCTGTTCCCATTCTCCGACGAGCCCCAGGAGCTCGAAGGCGTCGCGCACCGCGGCTGCTTTGACCTCACGCAGCATGCCAAGCACAGCGGCGTCGATCTGAATTACTTCGACGAAGAAGCCTGGGCCCGATTCCTGGCAGAGCGTAAGACGCGCGGCGAACCCGAGCTGACCAAGGAGCAGAAGCAGGAGCTGGGCGGCAAGCCGCCGTACCGCTACCTGCCGAACGTGATCGAGCCATCCGCCGGGGCCGACCGCGCGACACTGGCGTTCCTATGCGAGGCGTATCGCGAAGACAGCAAGCCCGACGCCAAGGGTGTGCTGCAAACGCGCGTGTACCTCAGCCTGCACCCGCGGCTAGCGCCGATCAAGGCCGCGTTCCTGCCGCTGGTGAACAAGGAAGGCATGCCCGAGATTGCCGACGCGCTCTATCGCGAAGCGCGGCAGCGCATGAACGTGTTCTTTGACGACGGTGGCGCGATCGGCCGGCGCTATTATCGTCAGGACGAAGCCGGAACGCCCTTCTGCATCACCATCGATGGCGACACAGTGCGCGGCGAGGGCGAGTTTGCGGGAACGGTGACGATCCGCGATCGCGACACACTCCAGCAGGAGCGCGTGCACAAGTCGCGCGTGCTCGAGTGGCTCACACCGCGTGTGCAGGCAAGCTGACAGGCCGCGTCAAGCCGCGCTGCGCTTAAATTGCTGGCCGCCCGCAGCCTTGCGCCAGGTCATCCCCGCGGGCTCTCCCACCCGCGCGGCGCACGCGGTTTTTCCGATCCGCGGAAATCCAAGCTGCCCAAACCCGCGTAAGTACCCTTGAACGGCGGCGACGGCCTCTGGCTGAGACCGATTGACCGCCGAATGGCTGGCTCCGCGTGTGCGGGCCAATCTCAAGTGCGCGGCCAGCTTCGGCCGCACGGCTCAACGGAATTGGAGACGAAGATGTCCGAGTTTTCCTTGCTGCGCCCCGGCCGCGCGCTTGCGGTGGCCTGCTCGGCTGCCCTGGGCGCTGGTGCTCTCGCCTCGAACCACAGTGATGCCCCGCTGATCAAGCAGGACCCGCAGGCGAACCTGACCGACGTCTACGCCTTCATCGGCACCAAGTACGACGACCCGTCGGTCAAAGTCCTGAACGTCTCGCTCAGCTTCCGGCCCTTTTCCGAGCCCGGCGACGGCGACATCTACGAACGCTTCGCCGATGACGTCCGCTACAGCGTCCACATCACCAACCCGACGGACGGCGACACCGCACTGCGCTACGACTTCTTCTTCTCCGCCGTCGATGGCAACTACAAGAACCTCGACACACTGATCAACTACGGCGTCGGCACTGAGGTCGGCCCGATTCAGACCGTCGGCGACAACCGCCAGAATTTCACGCAGACCTACAACGTCGTCCGTGTCAGCGGCCGCCGCACGTCTCAGATCGGCAGCAACCTGCTGACCCCGCCGCCGAACGTCGGCAGCCGCGTCACGCCGTTTTACAACGACGCCAATGGCAAGGCTGTTTCGGGCGCGACCACGCTGGCCGAGCTGGATAGCTACACGCGCACGACGATCTACTCGCTGCCGACTGGCGAAGCCGTCTGGGCCGGCCCGCGCGACGACAGCTTTTTCTCCGATATCCCTGGCGTCTTTAATCTGCTCGACCCTCGCATCCTCGACAATAACGGCTCGCTGGCCGACGGCCTGGGCCAGGATGGCAACGGCGTTGACGGCTTCAAGGGCTACAACGTGCTGGCGATCGCCATGCAGATTCCGCTCAACCTGCTCGACGACATCGGCGTGCCCGCCAGCTTCACCTCGCCCTTCTTCGGCGCGCAAACGGGCGTCGGCGTCTACGCTTCGACCAGCCGCCCGCGCATCAGCATCCGCCGCAGCGACGGCACGCGCCAGAACCTGGGCGGTTGGGTTCAGGTGCAGCGCCTCGGCAACCCGCTCTTCAATGAAGGCCTGGTCGCCAACCGCGACAAGGACCGCTTCAACCGCACCGGGCCGGTCCAGGACGCCAGCTTCGCGCAGTACGCGCTCAATCCCGAGTTGGCCGTGCTGATCAACGCCGTCTACGGCACCAGCTTCGTCACCAGCAACCGCACTGACTTGGCCGCGATCTTCATCCCCGACGTGCTCCGCGTGAACACCACCACCGACCCGGTTCGACTCGCCGGACAGCCCGGGTTCAGCCGCTTCGGATTCATCGGCGGCGATACGACCACCGGCGGCGTGTCCAGCGGCTGGCCAAACGGCCGCCGCTTCGGCGACGACGTGGTTGACATCGCGCTGACCGCGATCGCCAGCGGCCCGAGCTACACGACGATCACGCTCGTCGGTGACAACGTGCACGCGAATGACCTGGCCTATCACCAGGTCTTCCCGTACATCGCGACGCCGCAATCCGGCAGCAACAACCGCAAGGACCCGGGCAACTAAGGACAACTACACGCCAGCCGCGCCCGTCACTTGTGAACAACGCGCAGGCGGCGTGCGGGCTGAGCGGAGTAACCAAACATGAAAGTGCGAAACGTACTGATTCTGGTAACGAGTGCGATGTTGATCGGGGCGAGCGGCTGTGCCCCGCAGATGATGAGCGAGCCGGTCGGCAACGACGAGCCGCAAACCGACAAGCTCGACACTGCCACACTGCTGGCCCTGTTCAATGCGGACTTGGGCGACGAAGGCGTCGAAGTGACGCAGGCGCAGGTCGACCAGGTCTTCGGCGATGACGACGAGCTGACCAGCGCCGTCCGCAAAGACCTGCTGCTGATGGACCTGGCGTCGCTGCTGCACACGCAGCGGACGCGCTAGGCCCAACACCGCGGCAAGCGTCAGCCGCGATGCGAAAAACAGGGAGGGCAGCGATCGGCCAGGGGCTATCCCCTGGCCGGTTGCGTTTGCTGCGGTGCGCGTGAACGGCACCACCGCTTCGGCTGCGGCGCGCCGCGGGCGATGTGGGCCTGTCCCGACCCGCGGGAATCTCTAATACAGGATGCGGAATTCCGATTCCTTGGCGTGCGCCGGCAGCTCGCAGTCCAGCTCGTCGTCGATGTGCCCCTCGAAGCGCTGCCGGATGGCCTCGAGGAACGCGCGCACCTGATCGGCCGGCCCCTCGGCTTCGAGTTCGACCGTGCCGTCGGGCGCGTTGCGGACGTATCCGACCACGCGGAAGCCGCGCGCCAGCTCGTGCGAGGTGGCGCGGAAGGACACGCCCTGCACGCGCCCGCTGAAGATCACGCGCGTGCGCGTGACGCCATTGCCCGCCGCGTCGCTCACGATCGCACCTTTCTGAGAGTGACACGCCGCTTCTGTGAATCGCTGAGTTCGAGCTTGCGCATCTGGAGCTGCGCATTGTACTGCCGCTGGCCGCCGGCCTGTGGGCGCAGCGTCAGTTGGAAGCCGTTGAATTCGTACGTGCCGGTTTCGCGCGTGGTACGGCCGTCGAGCGTGCAGGTGGCCGAGAAACCGCCGTTGCGTTCGAAGCGCACGTCATCCAATGCGAACACTTCGCGGCTGGGCGTGGCCTGCTCGAGCCGCCAATCGCCCAGCACTGCGCCGCGGCAACCTCCGGTCGCGAGCAGCACTCCCAGCAGCGCCGGCAGCAGCGAGGACGTCAGCCGGCACGAAGCACGCGTCTGGGCGCGTCGCCCGCGCGCGCGGCCCTCGTTCTGGAGAAATGGGACGCGCAATGTCATCATGCGAGTTTTCCCAGCGTCAGATCGATCCGCCGGAGCGATCGCTCACGCCCCAGGATTGCCAGCGTCTCAAAGATGGGCGGCGAGACGGTGCTGCCGGTGATGGCGATGCGAATTGGCTGCGCGACTTTTCCGAGCCCCAGCCCGCTGCCTTCGCCCAGACCACGCAGCAGCGATTCGAGTGCCGCGGCGCTCCAATCCGGCAGCGCAGCCAGCTCGATGCGCGCCTGCCGTAGCAGGTTCAGCCCGGCGCCGTCGGCTTTTTTCAGGTGCTTTTCGACCGCGTCGGCGTCGAGCGTCAGCTGCTCATCCGGTGTATAGAGCGCGGCGCACTTTACATCCACGTCGCGGATCACTCTCATGCCGTCGTTGATCGACAGCAGCCGCGCGAGCGTCGCGTCATCCTGCAGCGCCAACGGTGAATCCGCGGCGATGCTCAGGTAATCGCGCAGCGCAGCCAGGCGCCGCTCGGGGCTTGCCGCGGCCAGCGCCGCAGTATTGAAATTCAGCAGCTTGGCGCGATCGAAGCGCGCGTTGGTTTTGCCGATCCGCTCGACGCTGAAGAGCCGGCACATCTCGTCCAGACTCATCTTTTCACGGTCGTCACCAGGCGACCAGCCCAGCAGCGCGATGAAATTCAGCAGCACCTCGGGCAAGTAGCCGCTGGCGCGGAAATCGTGAATCTGAATCTCGGGCATCTGCACATGCAGGGTCGCGCTCAGCCGCGCGAGCTGCTCGGTTTCGAGCTGCACATCACCGCGGCGCCAGGCGGCGAATTGCTCGGCGTCGGCCCCGCTGATGCGGCAGGCGTCGTGTGGGTCGATTTTGCCGGCCGCGAGGGCGGCTTCGAGCGCGCTGCGTACGGCGCGATCCTTCTCGCGCTTGCTCATCTTGCTGCCATCCATGTTCAGGATGATCGGAAGATGGGCATAGGCCGGCGTGGGAAAGCCCAGCGCCTGCTGCAACGCCATGTGCTTGGCGGAATTCAGCAGGTGTTCCTGCCCGCGCAGCACATGCGTGATCCGCATGTGCTCGTCATCCAGCACGACCGCGAAGTGATACGTGGGCCAGCCGTCGCTCTTGAGCAGTACGAAATCATCCACGTCGCCTGCCGCCACGCGCACCGCGCCGAGAATCCGATCTTCAATGACAAAGTCTTGCAAAGGCGTCTTCAGCCGCACCACCAGTGGCCGGCCGGCCTGCCGCGCGGCCTGGGCCTGCTCGTGCGTGGGGAAGTGCCGCGGCCGCGGGTAGCGAAAGTTGCGCTTCTCGGCGCGGGCCCGCTCGCGCAGCGCCGCCAGCTCCGCGTCTGTCTCGAGCGCGTAGTAGGCCCGGTCAGCGTCGATCAAGCGTCGCGCGGCGGCGTGATACGCCTCCAGCCGCTCGCTCTGTCGGTACGGCCCATGCGCCCCGCCGACCTGCGGCCCCTCGTCCCATAGCAGCCCCAGCCAGCGCAGGTCATCCAGCAGCTTCTGCTCTGCACCGGCGATGTTGCGGGTCTGGTCGGTGTCTTCGATGCGCAGGATGAACGCGCCACCTAGCCGCCGCGCCAGAAGGAAATTGAACAGCGCTGTGCGCGCCCCGCCGATGTGCAGGTATCCGGTGGGCGAAGGTGCAAAGCGGCAACGGACCGGTGAATGGAGCGCGTCGGACATGTGCTTGTCTTACGTCCAGCCGCGCCGCCGGGCAAGCGCAGCGGCCTGTTGGCCACTGGCTGCGCTGCATTCGCCAAGCCTCGCGACGATGCCATGACGCTCGCGGCCAGCAATCGTCTCGGCACGCATCAGCCGCCGCGATAGAAATCATGCAGCGTGGCGACGACGGCCCGCTGCTGCGCGTCGCTCAGCTCGGGGTACATTGGCAGTGCCAGCACCTCGGCCGCGGCCCGTTCCGCGTGCGGAAAAGCGCCGGCTCGATAGCCTAAATATTCGAAGCAGGTCTGCTGGTGCAGCGGCAGCGGGTAGTAGACGCCGTAGCCGATCTTGCGCTGCTGCAGGAATTTCACCAGCTCATCACGGCGCGGGACGCGCACGACGTACTGGTGATACACGTGCAGGCCGTGCCGCTCGCGCGGCGGGCGCACAAACTCCGGCGCCAACCCGGCCTGCTCGATCAACTGCGTGTAGCGCGCGGCCCGCGCGCGGCGCGCCTGCGTCCACGCATCCAGATGCCGCAGCTTAATGGTCAGGATCGCGGCTTGCAGCGCGTCGATGCGGAAATTGCCGCCGACGCGCTCGTGATAATACGTGTGACCGCTGCCGTGAATTCGCAGTTTGCGCGCTAGCTCGAAGAGCCGCTCATCGTTGGTCAGCAGGGCGCCGGCGTCGCCGATCGCGCCGAGATTTTTGGTGGGATAGAAGCTGAGGGCCCCGAGCAGCCCCAGTGCGCCGGCCGATTGCGACGCGCCCGGCGCCAGCCGCGCTCCGATGGCCTGGGCCGCGTCCTCGATGAGCGGGATGTTCCGCTTCGCGCTAATCTGCAGCAACGGCGGCATGTCGGCCAGTTGCCCGTACAGATGCACGGGCGCGATGGCCTTGGTTCGCGGCGTAATCAGCGCTTCGACCTGCGCGACGTCGATGTTGAAGGTCTCCGGATCGATGTCGCAGAACACCGGCCGCGCGCCGAGCCGCGCGACCGTGCCGGCGGATGCGAAAAAAGTGAAGGTCGGGACGATCACCTCGTCGCCGGGGCCGATCTCCAGCGCCATCATCGCCAGCAGCAGCGCGTCGGTGCCCGAAGAGACGCCAAGCGCCAGGAGACTACCGCAGTACGCGGCCAGGGCCGCCTCGAATTCGCCGACCTTGGGCCCCAGCACGTAGTAGCCCGAGTCGCAGATGGCGGCGATCTCGGTCAGTAGCTCCTGGCGGAGCTGCTGAAAATTGCCCGCCAGGTTGAGCGGTGGCACAGGCAGCTGACTTGTGGATTCGCAGGTTTCATTCGCGCGCGCCATGTTTCCCTCGCCGCGGATCGGCCGCGGTACTGCGCACTCTATCGCAATTCCAAGGCGGCCGCGCGCCCAGCAGGCGCGGCTCTGCATGCGCGATTCGGCGCAGTCCTGCGTCACGATAATTGGATTGCATTTGCGGCGGGCGAGCGAGTATCGTGCATCTGCTCGCGGAATCCACTCAGGAGGCCCCGATCTCATATGCCGAGCGCTCGCCTACCGACGAGGATCTCGTCGGCACTTACGCTGTTGTCGATGCTGTCCACGGCCAGCCTGGCTCACACAGACGACCCGAAAGTTCGCGACCGCCTGCCCGCGTATCAAGGCGGCGGCTATCGCGCGGCGATGGAGGGCGTCTCGCCGACGCAGTTTCAGTCGGACAATGTCACGCTGATGAGTTGGCTGCCGCTGACGGACTTCGGCTTGCAGGTGAACTCGGGGAATTCGTGCTGGGGCTATGTTTCGCCTGGCGGCCGCGAGTACGCCATCATCGGCCTTTCGCACGGAACGGGCTTTGTCGAGATCACGGACGCCGGCGACGCACGCATCGTCGCGCTGATCCCTGGACCGACCAGCCTGTGGCGCGACATGAAGGTATATCAGGACTATTGCTACTCGGTCAGCGAGGGCGGCAACGGCATCCAGGTGATCAACCTGAGCCAGATCGACAGCGGCAACGTCACGCTCGTCCGCGAAGTCACCAGCGGCGGAACCACCGCCACGCACACCGTCGCGATCGACACAACGAGCGGATTTCTCTATCGCTGCGGCGGCGGCAGCAATGGGCTGCGGATCTACAGCCTGGCGAACCCGGCGAACCCGGCGCTGGTCGGCACCTGGTCGACGCGCTATGTGCACGAGTGTCAAGCGGTGACGTACACCTCCGGCCCGTTCGCCGGCAAGCAGATCGTCTTTGCCTGCTCGGGCTTTGGCGGGGGCTCGATCGAGACCGGCCTGGAAGTGCTGGATGTCACCAACAAGAGCAACATCCGCACGCTCTCGCGGGTCTTCTGGCCAAACGCGGGCTACTCGCACCAGGTGTGGCTCTCGGACGATCGCGCCTTCGCGTATCTGAATGACGAATTCGATGAGCAGGGTGGCCTGCCGACAACGACCTACATTTTCGACGCGACGAATCTGAACAGCGTGCAGTTGCTGGGCAGCTTCAACAACGGCAACCCGGCCATCGGTCACAACCTGTACGTGCGCGGCAATTACATCTACGAGGCCAACTACCGCAGCGGCCTGCACGTCTTCGACCGCAGCAATCCCGCCGCCCCGGTCTCGGTCGGCTACTTTGACACGTTTCCGCAGGATGATGCGCCGCAATTCAACGGGGCCTGGTGCACCTACCCATTCTTCCCGAGCAACACGGTGATCGTCAGCGACATCGAGCGCGGGCTGTTCGTGCTGCGCGTCGGCCAGCCGCTGCTGGATTTCACGTTTCCGAACGGACTGCCGGCCAGCATCAGCCCGAGCGGCGGCAGCGTCCGCGTCACACTCGTTCCGCAGAACGGCGGGCAGGTGCTGGCGGGCAGCGCTCGCGTGCACTTCGACGCCGGCAGCGGCTACGTATCGACCGCGATGCTGAGCCTGGGCGGGAATGACTACGAAGCCCAGCTACCGGCGGGAACGTGTTTCTCGACGCTCAAGTTCTACTTCACGGCCCGAACCAGCGACGGCGCGACCTGGCGCACCCCTTCGAACCTGCCCGGCGTGCCGGAGTACAGCACGACCTATGCAGGCTTGTATTCGCTGCGGCTTGAAGACATGGAGGCGGACACCGGCTGGGCCGGTGGCGTCGCGGGCGACAGCGCCAGCGCCGGCCAGTGGGTCCGCGTCGATCCGATAGCTACGCTGGTGCAGCCGGAAGACGACATCACCGCGAACGGCAGCCTGTGCTGGGTCACGGGTCAGACGCCGATCGGCGGCTCGTACGACGATGCCGATGTCGACGCCGGCGTGACCACGCTGCTCTCGCCGGTTTTTGACGCATCCGGCGCTGACGTGGCCTACCTGGGCTACTGGCGCTGGTATTTTGATGGCTTCGGATATCCGACGACGGACCCGCTGCTGATCGACATTTCGAACAACAACGGCGCAAGCTGGCTGCGGCTGGAAACGGTCGGCCCGGGCGGATCCGAGACCAACGGCGACTGGATTTATCGCGAATTCCGCATCGCCGACATCCTGACGCCGACCAATAACATGCGCGTCCGCTTCATCGCGCAGGACCTCGGGACGGATCACACCATCGAGGCCGCGATCGACGATTTCCAGGTGCGGCGGCTGACCTGCAATGTTCCGCCGTGCCTGGGCGATCTCAATTTGGATCGGACGGTTGGCCCGGCGGATCTGGGCATCTTGCTGGCGGCGTGGCAGAGCAGCACGGGCGGCGACCTGGATCGCGACGGCGATACCGACGAGGCCGACCTGGGCATCCTGCTGGGCAACTGGGAGAACACCTGCCCATAAACGGCGGCGTTTTGGCTGATTGCGTCGATTTTGACGATCCGCGAGTGCTAAACTCGCTTGTGAACGTGCGTTGTCTTGAGACCCCCGCGTGCACTTGGAGCAAGCCGACATGGCCCGACTGAGCAAAGCCGTCCTGCTCTGTTTGCTGATGGTCCTGACGCAGACAGTCGTCCAGGCCCACACCGACGACCCGAAGGTGCGTGACAAGCAGCCGCCTTACCTGGGCGAAGGCTATCGCGCCGCGCTGCGCGGCAACCCGCCGACGTTCCCCTCCAGCGGTATCACGCTGCTGAGTTGGGTGACGTTCCCGGAATTCAGCGCCGGCACGAGCTCGGCGAATTCGTGCTGGGGCTATGTTTCTCCCTCCGGCCGCGAGTATGCCATCATCGGGCTGTCAAACGGCACGGGCTTTGTCGAAGTGACCAATCCCGCCAACGCGACGGTGGTCGCGTTGATCGCCGGACCCAATAGTTTGTGGCGCGACATGAAGACGTATCAGAACTACTGCTACTCGGTAAGCGAGGGCGGCAACGGCATCCAGGTCATGGACCTGAGCCAGATCGATAACGGCGTGGTGACGCTGGTGCGTGAGGTGACCACCGCCGGGACCACCAACGCCACACACACGGTAGCGGTCGATACCGCCAGCGGGTTCCTCTACCGCTGCGGCGGCGGCAGCAACGGCCTGCGGATTTACAGCCTGGCCAATCCGTCGAACCCGGCGTTCGTCGCGAGCTGGTCTACGCGTTATGTGCACGAGTGCCAGGCCGTGACCTACACCTCCGGGCCATACGCCGGCCGGCAGATTGTGTTCGCCTGCACCGGCTTCAGCGGGGGGCAGGTTGAAACCGGTCTTGAAATCCTGGATGTCACCAATAAGGCCAGCATCGCGCAGCTCTCGCGCGTCTTCTGGCCAAACGCGGGCTATTCGCACCAGATCTGGCTCTCGCCGGATCGGCGCTACGGGCATCTGAACGACGAGTTTGATGAGCAGGACTTCGGACTGCCGAGCACCACGATCACGTTCGATGTGCAGAATCTTTCAACGCCGACGATTGCGGGCACCTGGACCAATGGCAATACGGCGGTCGGCCATAATCTCTACACCGTCGGCAACCTGATCTTTGAGGCCAACTACCGCAGCGGCCTGCGCGTGTTTGATGCGACCAACCCGACCGCACCGGTCGAGATCGCCTATTACGACACCTGGCCACAAGACGACTTGCCGAACTTCAACGGGCTGTGGAACAACTACCCGTACCTGCCGAGCGGCACGATCATTGGCAGCGACATCGAGAAGGGCCTGTTCGTCTGGCAGCTTGGAGAGAATTCGGTCGGCTTCTCGTACCCGAACGGCCTCCCGACGCAGATTTCGCCCGCCGGCCAGGGCTTCGACGTGAGCGTGATCCCGCAGGGCAGCGCCGTGCTGGCGGGCGCACCGACGCTTTCGTACGCCGTCGGCGCGGGCGCCTTCACCACGATTCCGCTCGCCCCGCTGGGCGGCGATCAGTACCGCGCCAGCTTCCCGGCGATGCCCTGCGGTTCGACGGTGCGCTTCTACCTCAGCGCGGCGACCACCAGCGGCATCACCTGGACCGATCCGATGAACCCGCCGACGACCACCTACTCGGCGCTGTCGGCGTACAGCTCGAGCATCGCTGCCAGCGATACCTTCGAGGTCGCCAGCGGCTGGGCACTGGGCACGCCGAACACGGCGACGACTGGGCAGTGGGTGTGGGGCGATCCGATTGGAACCGGCGCGCAGCCCGAAGATGATCATACGCTTGCCGGCACGCAATGCTGGTTCACGGCACAGGGAACGCCCGGCGGCGGCCTCGGCGAGGCGGACGTCGACGGCGGCGACACCACGCTGCTCTCCGCGGCGCTCAATCTCAGCTCGTACGGCCCGGATGTGCGCATCAGCTACTGGCGCTGGTATTCCAACAGCACTGGCGGCGCGCCCAATCAGGACACGTTCCAGATCGACATCTCGAACAACAACGGCGCCTCCTGGACCGCGCTCGAGACCGTCGGCCCGGGTGGCCTGGTCGCCTCCGGCGGCTGGTATCAGCACGAGTTCCGTGTGGCCGACTTCGTCACGCCCACCAGCCAGGTGCGGCTGCGCTTCATCGCGTCTGACACGGGCGGCGGATCCGTGGTCGAAGCGGCGGTCGATGACCTCGAAATTAAGGTCATTAATTGCACGCCGCCGAATCCTTGTGCCGGCGATCTGAACAACGATCGCACGGTGAACGAGCAGGATCTGGGAATCCTGCTGGCCGCGTGGCAGACGACGAGTGGCGGCGATGCCGATGGCGACGGCGACACCGACGAGAGCGATCTGGGCCTGCTGCTGGGCAACTGGGCGGTGACCTGCCCGTAGCGGGTCGCTGTCGGCTTCGCTGCGGAGCGACTGACGTTCATTCGCGGCCGGTGCGTCAATCAGGCGCGCCGGCCGCGCTCGCTTGAATCTCCGCGCACGCATCACACAATACGCTTCACATGATCAACATCTGGTCGGGCAAGCGCGTCACCGTCATGGGGCTCGGGCGATTCGGCGGAGGCGTCGGCGTGGCGCGCTGGCTGGCCGCCGGCGGGGCGCGCGTCACCGTTACCGACTTGACCACCGCCGACAAACTCGCCGCCTCCATCGCTGAGCTGCGCGATGTGAACGTCGAGTTCCGCCTGGGCGGACATGACGAGCGCGACTTCCGCGAGGCGGACATGGTCGTGGTCAATCCCGCCGTGCCAGATCACTCGCCCTTCATTCAGGCGGCCGTCTCCGCGGGCGTGCCGATCACCACTGAAATCAACCTCTTCCTCGAGCGCTGCCGGGCGACCTGCATCGGCGTGACTGGCTCGGTTGGCAAGAGCACCATCACCGCCATGATCGGCCACGTGCTTGAGCGGACCCAGCCGCTGCGCGTCTGGCTCGGCGGCAACCTGGGCCGCAGCCTGCTGGATGCACTGCCGCAAATTGCGCCCGAGCATTTGTGCGTACTGGAGCTGTCGAGTTTTCAACTGGCGCGCACGCCAGCGCTGCGCTGGAGCCCGCATGTCGCGGTGATCGCGAACGTCACGCCCAACCACCTGGATTGGCACGGCACGTTTGAGCACTACCTGCAAAGCAAGCTGAACATCTGCGCGTTTCAGAAGGTCGACCGCGACGTCGCGATCGTCGAAGACGTCGCGCCGCTGCGCGCGGCGCTCGCGTCGCGCCGCGCACATGCCGATGACCTGGCCTGCTACGGACTGGACGGCGACGTCCCAGTCTGTCGGCGGGCGGCCACGCTGCTGGGCGAACAGCGCGAGTTGTGCAGCCGCTGGCCCGACCTGCGTCTGCAGACACCCGGGCGACACAATCGACTGAACGCCGCCGCCGCCCTGAGCGTGGCCGAGACGCTGGGCGTTTCGGCTGAGGCGGCAGTGACCGCGCTCGCGGACTTCCCGGGCTTGCCGCATCGCTTGCAGCGTGTCGGGCAGAGCGGTGGCGTGACGTACTACAACGACTCGAAGTCAACCACGCCCGAGGCCGCGATCACCGCGATGAACAGCATCGACGGGCCGCTGCTGGTCATCCTTGGCGGATACGACAAGAAGATCGATCTGCGGTCCGCTGCCGATCACGCCGCTCGGCGGGCGCGTTTCGCCGCGTGCATCGGGCAGACCGGTAGCTGGCTGCGTGACGCGATCCGCGGCGCCGGGGGCCAGGCCGAGCATTTCGACTCGCTGGCGTCGGCGGTGAGCGCCTGTCGCAGCGCGGCCCGCGACGGCGAGAGCATTCTGCTTTCACCCGGCTGCGCCTCGTGGGACATGTTCGAAGACTTCCGCGCTCGCGGCGACGCGTTTGTGCGGCTGGTCAGCAGCACGTGAGCGCCGCGCCGCGCCAGCGACGACAACTGCAGGCAGCGCTGCTGGCCTGGTATCGGGCCGCGCGCCGCGATCTGCCGTGGCGTCGCTCGCGCGAGCCATACCACGTCTGGCTCTCGGAGATCATGCTGCAGCAGACGCGCGTCGAATCCGTGATTCCGTATTTTCAGCGCTTCATGGCGGCGCTGCCGGATGTGGCGGCGCTGGCGGCGGCGCCGCCGCAGCGCGTGCTGAAGCTCTGGGAAGGGCTGGGCTACTACGCCCGTGCTCGCAACCTGCGGCGCGCGGCGCAGCAGATTGTGCGCGAGCGGGGCGGCGAATTTCCGCGCGACGCGGCGGGCTGGCAGGCGCTACCGGGCGTCGGGCGGTATACAGCCGCCGCCATCGCGAGCATCGCGTTTGACGAGCCGGTCGCGGCGCTGGATGGCAACATCAAGCGCGTACTTTCGCGGCTGCTGGCGTTCGAGCAGCCGCCGAGCAAGCCCGCGGCGCTTGCTGCGCTCTGGCAACGCGCGCAGGCCCTGCTGGATCGTGCAGCGCCGGGCGATTTCAATCAGGCGCTGATGGAGCTGGGCGCCATGGTCTGCACGCCACGCCGGCCGCGCTGCAGCGATTGCGCGCTGGCGCGCCACTGCCGCGCGTATCTGCGTGGCACGCCCGAAGCGTTCCCGCGGAAGACGCCGCGGCCCGCGCGGCCGACGCGGCATTTCGTTGCTGTGTTGCTCGTCAATCGCGGACGCATCCTGCTCGTCCGCCGTGCGGAGCGCGGCCTGCTAGGCGGTTTGTGGGAGCTGCCAAACATCGCGGCGAAGGATGCGCAGGCGGCGGCCGCCGGCGAGGCATTGCCGCAGCTCGTCGGAGCCCTCGATCTGCCCGGCGGCGCGGCGGAGGCGATTGCATTTGTGCCGGCTGGTCAATTCCAGCACGACTTTACGCACTTCCGCCAGATCCTCAGCGTTTTTCGCGCGGAAGTGGATACACGCATCAGCCAGCCCGAGCGCCGCGTGGGGCAGCAGCAGCGTTGCTGGGCTGGCGGGGCGCTGAGCGCACGGCTGCCGCTGACGCGGCTCGCGCGGCGCGTGCTCGAGCAGCTCTGAACGCCACACGCCGCAATACTCGTTCAGCTCTGGCGTTCCGACGTGCTGGCCTGCAGCAGCAGCTCGGCAATGTCCTGGCGCTGCACGTCTTCGTGTCCCTGATCGCGCAATCCGTCGGTGAGCATCGTCATGCAAAACGGGCATGCCGAGGCCACAATCCGCTCGCCGCCGGCGCTGCGAGCGGCGGGCGCGCGGGTCGGGAGCACCCGCAGAAGCTGGTTCGTCCGCAGGTGGTTCACCTTGCCGGCCCGCTCGACGCGCCCGCGCTCGTCGCTCTCCTTGCGGCGGATGTGCTCCTCTTCCTTCCACATTTGCGCGCCGCCCGCGCCGCAGCACATGCCGCGGTCGCGGCTTTCGGGCGCTTCGACCAACGTGAGCCCGGGAATCGCGCGCAGCAGCTCGCGCGGTGCGTCGTAGATGTCGTTGTAGCGGCCCAGGTAGCACGAATCGTGAAACACAACCGTGCCGTCCACGCGCGTCTGCGGCTTGATGCGCCCGGCGCGCACCAGCTCCAGCAAGAACTCGCTGTGATGCACGACCTCGTAGCGCCCGCCAAAGTCGGGATACTCGTTGCGGATGGTGTTGAAGCAATGCGGACAGGTGGTGACGATTTTCTTCACGCCCAAATCGTTCAGCGTCTGAACGTTGCCGGTTGCGAACGTCTGAAAGAGATACTCGTTGCCAGCGCGGCGGGCCGGGTCGCCGGTGCACTGCTCCTGGGGTCCGAGAATGGCGAAATCCACGCCGGCCATTTTCATTAGCGTTGCCGTTGCGCGGGCGATCTTGCGTGCGCGATCGTCGAACGACGGCGAGCAGCCGACCCAGTACAGCACTTGCGCCTGCGGGTGGTCGGCCAGGAGCGGAATGTCGAGCCCGCTGGCCCAGTCGGCCCGTTGCTCGTTGGCGAAGCTGTACGGATTGCCGACCGATTCGAGCCCGCGGAATGCGTTCTGAAGCTGCTCGGGAAACTCGCCGCGTTCCATGACCAGATTCCGCCGCAGGTCAACGATCTTGTCGACATACGAGATAAAAACCGGGCATTCCTGCTCACACGCGCCGCAGGTCGTGCAGGCCCAGAGCGCTTCGCTATCGACCCACGGGCCAACCAGGTCGCCGCCGCTCGCGTCGGCGTCTCCGCCGCGCGTTACGAAAGCCGCTTTGGCCGGGGGCTCGGCGGCGGCGCCCGCAGCGGCAGCATGATTGGTCGCGCCGTTCAGCGCCGCCTGGTTCGCGTAGAAATGGTTGCGCAGATCGAGCGTCAGGTGTTTGGGCGAGAGCAACTTGCCGCTGCGTGTCGCCGGGCAGTGGTCCGAGCAGCGGCCGCACTCGGTGCACGTGTAGAGATCGAGCACGGCCTTCCAGCTCAGGTCGGCGGCGCGTTTCACGCCCAGCGTCTCGCCGCGCTCGATTCGGCCTTCGATGTCCGCGATCGGCGCGAGCCGCCCGCGCGGCTGCGGGTTTGAGAAGTAGACCTGCGGCAGGATCGTGAGCACGTGAAAATGCTTGCCGTAGGGCAGGAAATTCAGAAACGCCAGCACCAGGATCGTGTGCCCCCAGAATCCGGCGCTGTGCATCACACTCAACATCGGCGCCGGCAGCGGCGCCAACACGAGTGCCAGCAGCGAGGCGGTCGGGGCGGCGGCGTGAAAGCCCGGCTCGTTCGGCCGCGCGCCCAAAACAAAGCCGCTGGCTTCGTAGAGCATGTCGGCCCCGATCAGGCCGAGAATCATGCATAGAATCAGGACGCCTTCGACGCCGAGCGCCATACGCCGCGGCCGCTCGACCAGCCGCACGTAGAGGAAGTACGTCACGCCCAGCACCACCGCGACGCCGATCAGGTCTTTGACGAAGGTGTAGGCCAGCCCGAGCGGGGCGTGGTCATCGAAGATCCAGAATCCGAAGTGCGGATCGCTGGTGAAGCCGCGGGCCGCGAGGATCAGCGTGCGCAGCCCGAGCACGACGAAGCCGGCGAAAATCAGCGCGTGCGCCACGCCGGCCCACCAGTAGCGGAACATGCGCGCCTGGCCAAAGACGTACTTGATGACGAAACCCAGCCTTCGCGGCGGGTCGTCAAAACGCTGCGCCGGTGCGCGGGCCGCGCGCAGCAGCGCCCAGCGGGCACGCGCGGTGTACGCAAACGCGCCCAGCCCCACGGCCAGGAGCAGCGTCATCAGCATCGGAGCCATCCAAACCTCATTTCATGCGAGAAGCGGAGCACCTGCTGAAGAGCGCGTGATTGTACCGCTGGTCTGTGCGGCGTTGAGCGGCGCGGCCGGACGAGCCGAAATCGGGTCGCGAATCATCGCCGGGAAAAAAGTGCCGGAAATATTGTCCCGCACGCCCGCGTTCTTCGCGGTACGAGCGGTAACCGGTGGCGGATTGCCGGCGCGGGTGTCTCGCGCCAACCGTCACGCTCATCAGGACCGTGGAGGACGACGCATGCTCAGGTTCGCTCTCGGTTTGTCGCTGGCGATCTCGTTGCCGGCACTGGCCGCCGCCCAGCCATTCAACGTCCGCGCGTGGTACGCCCAGGGGCAGGTGTTTGTCGTCTGGCAATTCCCCGCCCCGCCCGCCGCCCCGACCGATACGGTCGAGATCTACGCTTCGCCGGCTGCACAGGTGAACGTCGCCTTCATGCAGCAGGTCGGCCGGCTGTTTTTCCCGGAGTACACCGGCAGCCGGCTCGCGCAACTGCAGCCCAACGCGCGGCTGCTGATCCCGACGCCCGCGGGCGGAACGTATCGGCTGGCAATCGACGAAGGCGTATTCGTCTACACGCCGCACGCCGCTGGCAACCTCTTCTTCGCGGCTGTGGACACCGGCGCGGTCGTGGTGAACGCTGGCAACAGCGCCGCGACGGCGTTCAACTACGACCCGGTCAACGAGCCGGTCCGCCCACACTGGCAGTTCGCCGGCGCCACGCCCGGCGGCTATCCCTACGCCGCCTACGTCGTCTGGGCCGACGGCCAGGACAATTACAATAACTCTCGCCCGGACTTCCCGATACTCGCCAACGCCGCCAAGAATGGCGTTCCGCACGTCTTCACCATCACACGGCCCAACAACGCCCTGCCGACGACGCCGCTGAGCTGCCTGCTCGCGATTCATGGCGGAGAAGGCGAGTATGAGCTGTTCCGTCCGGGTGTTGCGGCCCGCGCGAATCTCGCACTGGAGCTGACGGACGGCATCGTTGTTACGCCGGACGATTCGATCTTCTTCAACCAGCTTGGCGCCATGGTGCGGATGAACACGTCGTGGTTCGGGTATGTCTCAAACTTCGACCCGTTCACGGCATTGCTACGCCCGGCGCCGCCGAACGACTCGATCGTCGTCGACTACACCGCCCGGCGTGTGCACTGGATTCTCGACTGGCTGCTGAGCGCGAACTCACCGCACCCGATCGATCGGCAGCGCGTCGCGATGATCGGTCACAGCGGCGGCGGGCGCGGCACGTCGCTGCTGACGCGGCTGCGGCCGGAGCGTTTCGCGGCCGCGGTGGTGCACACGCCCGCCAGCGACCTCTCGGTGGACGACGGCGGCCGGGACAACCCGCTGCGCGGCAACTGGGATCAGAACCTGGAGACCAACGTGATCGGTCCGGCGGGACTGCCGCTGAAATCGGTCGAACTATTCACCATGACGACGCGGATTTCCTCCACGCTGCGCGACTTCGCCCTGACGCGCTTTTTCTACGGCAAGCGAGACGAAAAGGACGCCGCAAGTTGGAGCAGCACGCAGCGGGCGGTGGTCGACGCGCTCAATGACGCCGGCGTGGGCTACATGGTGTCTTGGGACGAGCGCGAGCACGGCGTGGAGCTCTGGGACAACGAGACGAATGATGCGACCGATGCGCACGCCGGTCCCTGGCCGGATGTCGCGCAGTGGATTGCGCCGGTTCGCTCCGAGCGCGATACCGGGCAATACCTGGTCGACGCGTATCGCGCGGACCAGTCGTACCCCGGGCAGTTCAACGCGGACGCCGACGCGGCGCTGGCGCTGCGCCAGCCGGACCCGGGCCCCGGCGACCCGGATCTTGGTGACGCCTGGGGCACCTGGGGCGGCTATCTTGACTGGGACACGAGCTCGATCAGCGAGAGCAGCGCGCGCTGGGCTTGCACGCTGTTCCTGACCGGTCTTTCGAGCGTGTCTGTCGACAACAGCCCCTACGCCGAGATCACGATGGACATCGCGCCGCGCAAGTCGCGCGTGTTCAACCCGGCCGCCGGCGCGCGGATGCGCTGGAAGGTGACCGATGTCGCGACCGGCGTCGAGCTGCAAGCCGCGCCGACGGTCGCCGCGGCGGACGGTGTGGTGGTGGCGACCGGCGTGATCGTGCCAATCGATCCGGCACGCGTGCGCCTGGCGTTCTTCCCGTGCGCCACCGATCTCGACGGCGACGGCGAAACGACCGAGAGCGACCTCGGCGCGCTGCTCGCGAACTGGGGTGTCACCAGCGGCGCAGTCTTCGAGAACGGCGACATCGACGAAGACGGCGACGTCGACAGCTCAGACCTCGGGGCGCTGCTGGCGCACTTCGGCATCCCCTGCGGCTAGATCGCGCTCGATTCGTGCAGATCGGTCCAATGTCCCGCAGCGCTGGGTTTGCTTGCCCGGCGCTGCGGGTTTTTTTCTGGCCGGGTCTATAATCTCGCGCGGTCCGGGCCGGAGAACGATTCCGTGAGTGATTACTACGACCGCGCCGATCTGAAGCGCTTTGCGGACGTCGGCCGCGACGCGCCGCAGCTCTGGCAGAAATTCAACGCGTGGTACGCCGCGGTCTTCGCGCCCGGCGCGCTCAGCGCCCGCGAGAAGGCCCTGATCGGGTTGGCGGTGGCGCACGCCGTCCAATGCCCCTACTGCATAGATGCCTACACGCAGGCAACGCTCGAGCATGGCGGCAATCGCGAGCAGATGATCGAGGCCGTGCACGTCGCTGCCGCGATCAAGGGTGGCGCAGCGCTGGTGCATGGCGTACAGATGTGCAAGCTCGCCGACAAACTCTCGATGTAGACCCGCGCGAGCCGATGCCCATGCATACGCTGCATCGACGCGGACACCCGCTGGCGCTGCTGCCGCAGCAGCACGACCTGCTGAGCGGCGCGCCCGTGCCGGCGTTTGAGCGCATGTTGGCCCAGCACGGCCTGCTTCCGCTACGGCGCGGGCCGCGCATCCGCGTGCTGCAGCTCAATCTCGGCAAGCTCTGCAATCAGACCTGCCGGCATTGCCACGTTGACGCCGGCCCAGACCGTAGCGAGGTCATGTCGCGGCAGACCATGGCGCTGGCGCTGACGGCGCTCGATCAGCTTCAGGCCGAGCTGGTCGATCTCACCGGCGGGGCGCCAGAGATGAACCCGCATTTTCGCTGGCTGGTCGAGCAGGTGCGCCGCCGCGGAACGCGCGTCATCGACCGTTGCAACCTGACGATCCTCACGCTGCCGGCGTACGCCGACCTGGTCGCGTTTCTCGCCGGCCAGCAGGTCGAGATCGTCGCCTCGCTGCCGTATTACATAGCGCAGCGCACCGACGCGCAGCGCGGCGCCGGCGTGTTTGAACGCTCGATCGCCGCCTTGCGACGGCTGAACGATGCCGGATACGGCCTGCCCGACGGACGCCTGCCGCTCACGCTGGTCTACAACCCGATTGGCGCGTTTCTCCCGCCGCGACAGGACGAGATCGAAGCCGAGTATCGTCGCGAGCTGCGGCGGCACTTTGGGATCGAGTTCACGCGGCTGTACACCATCACGAACATGCCGATCAACCGATTCCTGGAGTACCTGGTCGAGTCAGGCAATTACGTGGAGTACATGGAGCGGCTGCATCGTGCGTTCAGCCCGCTCGCCGCGGGCGCGGCGATGTGCCGCGATACGCTTTCGGTCGGCTGGGATGGTGTGTTGTACGACTGCGATTTCAATCAGATGCTGGAGCTGCCGGTCGACCACGGTGCACCGCGGCACCTACAGGATCTTGTGCGCGGGGTGTTTGAAGAGGCGGCGATCGTCACGGGTCAGCACTGCTATGGCTGCGCTGCCGGCGCGGGGAGCAGTTGCAGCGGTGCACTGCTCGAAGGGTGAGCGCGAGAGAGGTTCGACCCGGGTCTCGGTGAACGTCAAACTCCAGCGCCGACGCAGGCCCGCAGCGCCGCGCGCGGCTACCGCTGTAGGGGCCGGGTCGGCGTCGGCATCGGCGTGGGCAGTCGAATCTCCGACCCCTCGATCAGCCGATCGGGCGAGCTCAGACGGTCACGATTGAGTTCGTAGATTTCGCGCCAGCGGCTTTCGTCCTTGAGCACTTCGCGCGCAATGCTGATCAGCGTGTCGCCGTCGCCGACGATATACGTGCTTCCCGCTACCGGTCGCGTCGCCGGCGCGGGCGTCGCGCCCGCAGGCGTGACGGCTGGCCGCGCGCTTCCAGTCGCAGCGTCTGGGCGTGCGGCGGCAGTATCGGGCCGGCCGGGCGCGGCCCCGGGCCGCGTGGCGCGGCTGGGCGCAGCTGTGCCGCTCGCTCCTGCGCCGCCCATGGCGCCTCGTACGACGCGATCTTTTGGCGGAACGTTAATGACCTGTCCGACGCGCAGCCGCTTCGGATCGACGCCGATGTTGGCCGATTCGATCGCGGTCCAATAGCGTGATTCGCCGTAAAGCTCTTTCGCGATGGTTGCGAATGTGTCGCCGGATTTGATCGAGTATTTGCCGTCGACTGCTGCGCTGGCGGCGGTCGGCGTGCCGGGCGCGGGCATTGCGCCGCCGGGCGGACGGACTGGCGCGGGTTCTTCGCGGCGCGGGGCGACCGCGATCGGCTGCGCCGGCTGTGTCGCGGGCGTCGTGAGCGGACGCGCCGCCGGTTGCGTCGTCGGCGAAAGACCGCTTTCTCGTGGCGGCGTCATGCTCGTCACGCCGGGTGCAGGCGCGGGCTGCGCCGGTCGGGCGGCATCCGGCGATGCGCCAGCGTTCCCCGCGGTCGGCAAGGCTGTTGCGGGCGACGTCGCCAAACCTGAGGGCGGCGCAGCGACGGGCTGTAACGGCGGGACCGCAGGCGACTGCGAAACCGTCGGCGCGGCGGGCCGCGGCAGCGTGCCCGCGGGCGCAGCCGTGC
>CAZHTF010000010.1:0-26222 GCA_964535305.1 uncultured Planctomycetales bacterium
CTGCCGCGCCGCCAAGGCGGGCCGCTGCTGCGCGACGGCGTCCAACCCCGGCAACACGAGCAACCACGCCAGTGCACCGCAGAGCGCCCTTAGGCGGACGCGCGACCGTCCGTTGCTCGAATGTTGACTGACCAAGCTCATGGCCCCACTCAGGTCTATGCGCCGCCATCCGCGGCCGCGTCCAGGCTTTTCATCAACTCGTCCAGCTCATTCTCGATTGCGCAGGCGTCGTCCAACTCGCGCAGGGCATCGTCGCCAACCAGTGCGGCCAGCGCGTCATGCGAGTGCTCGAGGGCCAGCTCCCAATCACGCAGCTCAGGCTCCGGCCAAGCCGTGCGCGTGGTTTGCCCCGGCTGAAATGCGACCAGCACCAGCCCCGCGGCCAGCGCCGCGAGGGGGGCCAGCCAGCTTCGCAGCAGCCGCTGTCGGGCCAGGCCGCGTGCCTCGGCGACGATCCGCGCCTGCAGCCGCGCCGCGGCGCTGGGCGAGAGCGCGACCGCAGGAAGGTGCTGCAGCAGGCGCATGTCGCGTTCGATGAAGTGCATGTTTGGCTGCATGCTGTCATTCATCTTACGAATCCTGGCCGATCTCGGCCTTCAATCGTTGCAGCGCCCGGTGGGCGCGGGCCAGCGCCGTTCCCAGCGGAATCTGCAGCATGTCCGCAATCTCGCGGAATGAGAGCTCCGAAAAATGCCGCAGCAGGATGATCTCGCGATCCGCCTCGTTCAGCCGCGACAGGCTCTGCTCCAGTCGCTGACCCAGCTCTGCACGGCCAAGCTGCTCATCCGGCCGCTCGCTCGCGCTGCTGCAGAGGTCGCAGGCCTGCCCATCCGGACCGTCATCCAGCCCATAACCCGCGCCGCGCCGTCGGCGCCGCCGAAGGTGGTCGCGCGCCAGGTTCGCGGCGATGCGAAAGAGCCAGGCCTCGAATTTGCCGCCATGCTGATAGGCCCCCAACGTTCGCACGACCCGCAGCACCGTCTCCTGCAACAGGTCTTCCGCGACTTCCTGCGAATTGGTCAAGCGCCGCAGCATGCCGAAGATGCGCGGCGTGAACGCAGTCAGCAACTCGCTGAGTGCCGCGGCATCGCCCCGCCGACCGCGCTCCAAGAGCTCGTCCAATCGGCTGGGCGTCACCGAGTCCTCGCCTGCACCTGCCTAACGACGGTAACGGCAACGCATTGCGGCCGTCGAGCGACGACCGCGCCGCGCTGCCGCCTGATCGGATGCGTACGGCATGATTATCGGCGGTCTTACGGCGCGAAAGTGCGAAGGAAATCCGTCTCGGCGAAAAGCGTCTCGGCGAAATAGCTGCTGCGGACGAACGGCCCGCTGGCCACCGCGCCGAAGCCCAGCGAACGGGCCGCCGCTGCCAGCTCGTCGAATTCGGCCGGCGTGTAGTAGCGTTCGACGTCGATGTGCGCATCGCCGGGCTTCAGATACTGGCCGATGGTGAGCATGTGGCAACCAGCCGAACGCAGGTCGCGAAACGTCTGAAGCAATTCATCGTGCGATTCGCCCAGGCCGACCATGATGCCGGATTTCGTGCGGACGCGCGGATTCAGCTCCGCCGCGATTCGCAAGACGTCCAGCGAGCGTTCGTAGCGGCCTGCCGGCCGGGCGCGCTTCTGTAGCCGCGCCACGGTTTCGATGTTGTGATTGAAGACCTCGGGGGCGGCGTCGGTGACGAGCGCGATCAGCTCGCGCTTACCGTGGAAATCTGGCACCAGCACTTCGATCGTCGCCTGCGGCAGGCGCCGCCGCACGGCGGTGACGCATTGTGCGAAATGCCCGGCACCTTCGTCCGGCAGGTCGTCACGCGCGACGGACGTAATCACAACGTGCCGCAGGTTCAGATGGGCCGCGGCTTCTGCCAGCCGCAGTGGCTCGTCAGCTTCCGGTGGCTCGGGCTTGGCGGTGCTGACGGCGCAGAAGTGGCAGCGGCGCGTGCAGCGATCGCCCAGGACCATGAAGGTCGCGGTGCCGCGCGTCCAACACTCCGTGAGATTCGGGCAGCGGGCCTCGACGCACACCGTATTCAGCTTCAAACCATCCAGCAGTTCACGCGTCTGCAGCATGGCGTCGCCCGGCGGCAGCGGACGCTTCAGCCAGGGCGGTAATCGTCGCCGTGGGGCTGCGTCGTTCTTGCCGGGTGGCGAACTCTGAATCGGTAGCGGGACGTTCATCTTGGATCAGTCGCCTCGTGAAACAATTGTAGTGGCATTCATCGGCTTTGGTCGACCGCGGTCGCGACCGCCAGCACGCGTGGGCGTCCGGCCATGAATCGCTTCGCGCTCCCCTGGAAAAAACCGGATGTCACAACCCTGTGAAATGCGACGCCTGTTGCAGCGCGCCGCGCGGCTCGCGCGGGAAAGTCGCGCCGCGGGCGATGGTTAACGCGGGACAGCGCGGCGGCTTGAATTTGACAGCCTGTCAATAAACAACTTGTTTCAGGCTTTTTTTGCTCCGCGCAAATTCCGTGCTATTTTTCCTTCGGCGACGGTAAAGGTCGCGAGGGCTTGACGCCTCAGGCGATCCCGGGCAGCTACGGTAGAGGTTGGCCATGTCCTAAGCCTGGCGGTGTGTCGGCGGTGACGCGCGACCCGTCGGGCGGTGAACACATAGCTCGGAAGTGGTCCATCTCGAATGCCCTGGAGCGTGCCGGCGTGAGAACCCGCTGAGGGTCGCTGCGGACCGCTCGAACAGCGCGGCGCGCAGCACGGTACGAATCGAGTGATGCTCCGAGGCGGCGGCGGCGTGTACGAGCACGCCGGAAAACCGCGTGGGAGTCTGGTCGGCGAAATCCGGCCTGCGGTCTGTGCCTCGAACCCTGGACGGGCAGAAGCTCATGGGAGCATCCGGCGGGGCGCTTGCTAAACACAGGCGTGCCCGCGAGGGACTGGGCGGCGGCTTCTTCCCAGAAAGCGCGCGCCGCCGGAGCGGGTTCACCGTCTAGGCGGTGGATGAATCCGGCGTCGAAACGCTAGGTGGGCAGCGCCCCAGCGGAAACGCTGCGGGCACCGTGCGTGCAGGAGAAGGCTCCGGAGAGCAGAATCCCACGAGCGCCGCCGGTGTGAAATAGAGCCGGCAGGGAATCGAAGGGCGTAAGCCGTCAAGAGGGCTCCGAAACCCTGAAGACGGACCATAGCGAGCCGGGCAGGGCTCGCGGCGAGTGGACCTTCGACTCCGCGTGTGCTGAAGGGAGCAAGAAGCCCACGAGAGTCGGCGTCGCATGGCGGCGACGCCTGGGTTCGGCGTGAGAGACTCTACGGGAGCGCGCAACTCGATGAGAGGGTACGACCGGTCGCCTTGCGCTACCGGCGTCGTCCGAATCTGAAATACCGCAAGGTCGAGGCAACGGCCAACGGCTCGCGGGTTCGCTGAAGCAATGTCGGCGATAAAGGTTCGGCCTAGGGACTCTGAACGAGACGCGAACTCCGCAAGAGGACGTTCGGCCGCGCTGGTCGAGACTCGATGCCGCGCGAGCGGACGTCAGGGTCGCCCAGCGCGGTCGGTCGAAGCGCCGAATTTAGCACTCTGAAGGGCTCACAAGCCCCTCGCGACGTTACCGTCCGCCGTTGTTTTCTCACCCTGATGTCGCGCCGCGATGTCGTCGCATGTCCCGCGTCGTCGTGCCGCGCGCCTGCTGCAAGAATTTTCAGGCGCGGCGCAGCCCTTCCATTTACCCGCGCGCAGCGCCGACAATTGCATCCATGCAACCCGAAGCGCTCCAGAATCCCGCCGCAACACTGCGCATCGCGATGTGGTCCGGACCGCGAAACATCTCGACCGCCATGCTGCGCGCGTGGGGCAATCGCCCCGACACCTTCGTGACCGATGAGCCGCTCTACGCACATTACCTGCTGCACACTGGCGTGATCCACCCCGGCCGCGACGAAGTGCTGAGCGCCCAGGACAACGATTGGCGCCGCGTGACGGGCTGGCTGTGCGGCCCGGTGCCCGGCGGGAAGCGCATCTGGTACCAGAAGCACATGGCCCACCATCTGCTGCCGCAGATCGGCCGGGCGTGGATGACCAGCCTGACGCACTGCTTCCTGATCCGCGAGCCGCGCGAGATGCTGACATCGCTGATCAAGAACCTGCGTTCGCCAACGCTTGCCGACACCGGCCTGCCCCAGCAGGTCGAGCTCGTGCGGCAGGTACACGAGCAAACCGGGCGTGTTCCGCCGATTCTGGACGCGCGCGACGTGCTGGAGGATCCGCGTGGCGTGTTGAACGCGTTGTGTCGCGCGTTGCGGATCGAGTTCAGCGAGTCGATGCTGCATTGGCCCGCCGGCAAGCGCAGCACGGACGGCGTCTGGGCGCCGCATTGGTACGCCGCCGTCGAACGCTCGACCGGCTTCGAGCCATACCGGCCCAAGCCCGATCCAGTGCCGGCGGAGCTGAGCGCGTTGCTGGCGGAGTGCGAGCGCTGTTACAGCGTTCTGCATGCGCAGCGGCTGCGCGCGAGCTGAGCAAGCGCCGGCGCGCGGGGTGCCGCCTGGCTACATCCGCTCGGCCAGTACGCGCTGTGCCGCGGTGACGCCCGCACCGATCTGGAACGCGTGGCCGAGCTTGTGCAGCGCGTGCTCGAGGCCGGCGATGACGCCGACCGCGTCGATCGCGTCGATGAATCCCATGTGCGATGTGCGGACGATCTTGCCTTCGAGCTGATCCTGTCCGCCGGCCAGGTGCATTCCGAAGCGTTCGCGGAGCGTCTTGCGGAGCTCCTTTTCCTTCACGCCTTCGGGCACCAGCAGGGCCGAGACCGAGTCGGACGGGCGCTTCGAATAGGTCTTCATGCCGATCGCGTCAGCGCCTGCGCGCGTCGCCGCGGCCATGGCCGCCACGCGCTTCCACACCTGCTCGATGCCCTCGGCCAGGAGCATGTCGAGCGTGACGCGCAGGCCGCGCACCAGCAGATGCGCCGGCGTATAAGGCGTGTCATTCTTCTTGGCCGCTTTGCGGGCCTGGTTGTAGTTCAAGTAGAAGCTGTGCTGCGCCTTGTTCGCCTCGATCACTTCCCAGGCGCGCGGACTGACCGCGGCAAAGCCCAGCCCCGGCGGCAGCATCAGCGCCTTCTGCGAGCCGGTGATCACGACGTCGACGCCCCACTCGTCGGTCAGCAGCGGCAATGCGCCGGCCGAGGTGATGCAGTCCGCCAGCAGCAGTTTGCCCGCGGCGCGTGTCACCTTGGCGACAGCCGCCAGGTCGCAGACCGTGGCGGTCGACGTCTCGCTGTGCACCACGATCACGCTGGTGATGGCCTTGTCGCGCGTCAGCAGGTCCGCGACGGCCTGCGGCTCAATCGCGCAGCCCCACTCGACTTTGTGGCGGATGCAGGCGATGCCGTACTGCTCGCAAATCTGGCCCCAGCGCTCGCCGAATTTGCCGCCTTCGATCACCAGCGCCTTGGTCCCGGCCGGGTGGCAGCCGAGGATGGCGCCCTCCATCGCGGCGGTTCCTGAGCCGGTGAGGATCAGCGTTTCGTTCTGCGTGCACAGCACCTTCTGCAGCTTGGCGGCGCAATCCGCGAGCAGTTGCTTGAACCACTCGGTGCGGTGATGTTCGAACGGACGGGCCATCTCCAGCAGCGCCTCTTCGGGCACCTGGCACGGTCCGGGCGTGTACAGGCGGATCTTCTTCACAGCGACCTCCCACAAGCGCGGCGTGCGCGTGTCCCTGTCAGCGCCGCGAACGCGCATCGTAACGCGGCAAAGTGCGGCGGCCAAGAACGCCGCGGCAACGGTGGCATTGCCGCGCACGAGCGGCTATAAAGGGCGGTTTGCGCCACGATGCGCGAGTGAGCAGGTATGGAACTATCTCGGATCCTGACCCCGGAGCGCATCCGCGTTCCGCTGGCCTCGAACGAAAAGACTGCCGCGATCACCGAGCTGGTCGATCTGCTGGCGGGCGCGGGCGTGGTCACCGATCGCGAAGCGGCGCTGAAGGCCGTGCTCAAGCGTGAAGCCGAGCGCAGCACGGGCATCGGTTACGGGCTGGCGATCCCGCACGGCAAGAGCGACGCGTGCACCGGGTTGGCTCTGGCCGCCGGAAAGCCGCAGCAGCCGATTGCATTCCAAAGTCTCGACGGCCGCCCGGTGACGTTCATTGTGCTGCTGGTAAGCCCGCCGGACCAGACCGGGCCGCACATCCAAGCCTTGGCCAAGATCAGCCGGCTGATGAACATCGAAGATTTCCGCAACGCGGTGGCACGGGCAGACTCTGCGCAAGCGTTGCACGGGGCGATCGTCGCCTGCGAATCGCGCGACGGGATGTAGCGGCAGTGCGTCCGCGCTTGCACCGTGTCGCGCGAGATCCCAACTGAATTCGTGACGCATATCCGTCATTCGCGCAGGACGCAGCCTTCGCGCGGCGCGGGCCGAAGATTGCGCGCAAAATCTACCGATCAAACATTGTTCGTCTGTGCTTTCATGGGCGCCCGGTCGTCCGCACGTTTCCAGCGACCCGGATCGGTAGAGCGAGCAACACATGTCTCGGCATGTTCAGGTGATTGTTGATGCGGCCGCGCCGCCCGCTGCGCTGACGGTCGCGCTCGAGCGGATCCGCGCCAGCAGTCATGTCAGCAACTATCGTGACGTGCTGCGAGAAGGTGTGCAGCCGCAGGCCGACGCCGTGGTGCTGATCGCCGATCACGACGACGCGCACAGCCTGGCCGCGGTGCGCTCTGTGCTGCAGGGCTTGGCACAGGCGCCGCGCGCGGCGCTGCTGCTGAGCGCGGCCGGTTTGCAGCCACGGGTGCTCTCGGCTCCGGACGAAGTGCCGCTCTCGCTGGTGTCAGCCGTGGCGGACGCGGGCGAATTGGCGGCCCGCATCGAGACTTCCTGCGACGCGCATCGGGCGCTGCGGGCTTTGCGACCGGCGCGCCCGGCCGCCGAGTCCGCCGCCGCCGACCAGCGGCTCGCGCTCGAGCGGCGCTGCGCCGGGCGCGTGCAGCGCGATCTGCTGCCCAGCCTGCCATCGCTGGCGGGGCTGTCGTTTCAGGTGGTGTACCGCCCGGCGGACTATGTCTCCGGCGATTTCTACGACGTGCAGCAGCTCGACTACGAGCACGTCGGAATCGCGCTGGTCGACGCGACCGGCCACGGCGTGCCCGCGGCGCTGATGACCATCTTCGTCAAGCGCGCCCTGCACGCGCGCGAGCTGCGCCGCGCCACCTATCGGCTGCTCCCGCCTGATGAGGTGCTTTATCGCCTGAACGCGGAGCTGCTCGAGGCCGACCTGGATGACTGCCGCTTCGTCGCGGTCACGTACGCATTGCTGAACACGCGCAACGGACTGCTGCGGATCGCGCGCGGCGGCGCGCCGTTCCCGCTGATCCGCCGCGCCAATGGCTCGATCGAGACGCTTGTCGGAGAGGGCTGCGTGGTGGGCGTGCTGCCGGACGCGCAGTTTGAGTTGATCGAGACGCGACTGGCCCGCGGCGACAGCCTGCTGCTGCACTCCGACGGGCTGGATGAGCTGTTCGCGCGCGAGCCGCGGCCGCAACACGCGACCGGCGCGGCCTCTCACGATGCCTGCGACGATTCGGCCGCGTTCAGCGCGCTCGCCTGCCTGGCGCAAGCCGGGCCAGCGGATGCCAGCGACGCCGCGCATCCGCCGCGCGAGACGGGTTTCACCGCGCTGCTGAAGCTGGATGTGAACCGCGCGATGCGAAGCATCGAAGCGCGACACGACGAATTTGTGCAGGCTGGCATGACGACCGACGATGTCACGGTGCTGAGCGTGAGCCGCGGATAGCTCCGCGGCTTGCTACGATTTGTCGCCGTCGAGAATCCGCCCCAAACCGCCCAGGATGCTGCCTTCTTCCCGGCGTTTGCCGGCGACGCCGCCGGTGGCGTGAATGCGATCTGCAAGCCGCGCGAACGGCAGCGATTGAAGCCAGATGTCTCCGGGTCCGGTGAGCCGCGCGAAGAACAGCCCCTCGCCGCCGAAGAGTGTGTTCTTGAAGCCTCCGACGAACTGGATGTCGTATTCGACGGAGGGCTGGAACGCGACAATGCAGCCGGTGTCGACGCGCAGCGATTCGCCGGGCTCGAGTCGCCGATGGCAGAGCGATCCGCCGGCGTGCACGAAGGCCAGACCGTCGCCGCTGAGCTTCTGCAGAATGAAGCCTTCGCCGCCGAAGAGCCCGGCTCCAAGCCGGCGTGTGAAGGCGATTCCGACGCGCACGCCGCGCGCCGCACATAGGAATGAATCCTTCTGACACAGCAATTCGCCACCGAGTTGCGCCAAGTCCATCGGGATGATCTTGCCGGGGTAGGGCGCCGCAAAGGCAACCTTCTGGCGTGCGCCTTCGGCGTGAAACGTGGTCATGAAGAGCGATTCGCCGGTGAGCAGCCGTTTGCCGGCGTCGAATACTTTTCCGAGCAGGCCGCGATTCTCGTCACTCGGGTCGCCGAGCCGCGTTTCCATCCGTACACCGCCGGTCATGTACATCATCGAGCCGGCTTCGGCGATGACCAGCTCGCCGGGGTCGAGTTCGACCTCCACGAACTGCATGTCGTCGCCGTTGATGGTGTAATCAATCTCGTCGGCGCGCCGGCCGGCCACGCCAGGCGCAGGTGGGGCGTACGTCGGGTCTGGCGGGCGGTTGCCCAAACCGGGCACGTGCCGCGCCGCGGTCCAGGCGCTCAGGCCCGGGCCGTAGACCAGCGTCTGATCGCCTTGCAAAGCGAGCCGGCTTAGCAGCGCCTCACGCGTCACCGGGCCGACGGAGTTGCCGTTCTCGACGAAATACCACTCTGCAGAAATGGGACACCTCCGTGCGCACCGCGCAACGGGCGCCGCTCACCCGCTCTGTGAAGCGCAAGGCGGCACCCACCGAGCAACGAGACGTCGCAGCGCTACGGCCGACGATCCATCGGCTCGGTGGTCGAGCCGGTCGGCGTCGGGCGGGTCACGTACGTGCCCGAAGGCGTGGTGATATACGTCACGCCGCCGGAAGAATACGTGATCGCACCCGGGTTTGCTTGCGGGGCGGCGGAGCTGCCGCTCGAGGGGGTCAGCGGCGCGGGCTGCAAGGTCGGCGAGCTGCCGGCCGCGGGCGCGGGTTGCTGCGGCGGCGCGGTCGAGGTCGGCTCGAGCGATTCGAACCTGGTCGCAGCGCCGGAGCCTTCGAGCGTGCTGGTCGGGCTGCTGGGCGAGTAGTAGTAAGTTGTAGTGGTCGTCACCGCGCCAGGCTGCGACGCGCGTTTCACGATCGAGTTGAACTTGCCCACATTGTTCGTGCGAATGCCGTCGTACATGTAATCCGGTACGCTGATTTCGTTATTCGAGCCCCAGAATTCGATCCGCGGCAGGCGCACATCATCCTGAATGAAGACCTTGTTGCCGTCGCCCAGGAGCGACAGCTTGGACATGCGCGACTCGCGTTCGATCGTCAGCTCGTTGAGATTGCCGGTGATGCCGAGCTCGCCGTAGAAGACACCCGAGCGAGAGACGCGATGGCCGACCAAGGCGTTGTAGGCGCAGCCGGTCAAGAAAGTGAGCAGCAATGCCGTCGTCAAAACCACCGATCGCACGTTTTTCATGACTCCGTTCCTTGAACTGCAACGCGCCCGCGCGACAGGCTACCCAACCGCGCGACGCACCGCGCCAGTGTAGCCGTCTGGATTTTCTCGGACCAGACCGGCCGGCTGAATACCTTATCGACCGCGCCGACCCATACGCCGCACCCGCACTCGGCGCGGTTTGCACTAAGGCTGCAGGGCCGCGGCCCGGCCGTTACGCGGTCTGCTTCTCGAAGGCCGGTCGAAACGCCCGGTAGTAGCCTTCCAGCACGCCGAAGATCTTCTGCTGCACGCTGTCGTCGTCGAGCGCGGCGATCGTGGGGATCTCAAACGCGGTCGCAAAATAGAAGTACTTGCCCTGATCGCGGGCGTGCTCGACGATCGGCGCCGGCCAGTCCAGGCCGGCTTCTTCGAAACCCATCTCGACGAATTCGGACATCGTGTCGCCGCTGTCTTCGATCACCTGCTCGAGCTCTTCGCTCTTCCAACGATCGTCGGTGACGATTCCGGCGCGCAATTGCGGGATCGCGGGGCGCAGACAGAGCTCCATCCACAATTGCGGTGCGACTTCGAAGCGATGCGCCAGCGCGGCGCCGTCATCGCGGTCGTGCCGCTGCGCCGCGCGAAAGCGCGGATCGCCCGCGAAACGCGTTTCGACCAGCTTTCTGAATCGGTCGATCACGGTCCGGTCGACGTCGGTCAGCGGCATGCGCTTGGTTCCTTTCGCGTTCGTCCTGCTCAGACTACTTCGCCGACGAGCCGGCTACCACCACGCGCTCGCCCGCCTGCAGCCGCCGCAGCGCGCGGCGCCGCAAGTTTGTCAGCGGCCTGGCGAAGAAGCGGTGCAGCCGGATCCAGATGCTGAGGCGTTCGACGCGTTCGCGTTCTTCGGTGCTGAGCAGGTCCGGCCGAAGGCGGCGCTTGTGCTTGAGCGCGTGATACCAGTCGGCCGCCTGCAGCCGCCGCAGCAGCCAGCGCAGCGGGAAGGCGCGCCGCCAGCCACGCGGCGGCAGGTCGAGCGAAATCTGGAAATCAATCAGGTATGGCCGGCCGTCGTCGCCGACCAGGATGTTCTGTCGCTTGTTCAGGTCGACGTACGCGATCTCGCGGCGGTGCAGCTCGCGCAGCAATTCACAGAGCTCGTCGAAGAACGTGTCGGAAACGGTGTCGTCGCGCCCGAGCGGCCGGCCGGGCACGAACGCATGCATGAAACCGTTGCGGCCGACCCTACCGATCAGGGCCGGCACACCTACGATCCCCTGGGCCCGCGCGTAGATCCGCGTTTCGCGACGCGTGAGGAATTCGCCAATCCAGTTCGTGGGCAAGCGAAAAAGCTCGTTGACGCGGCCAAGTTTGAGCACGGCCAAGCCGTGCGGTCCGCGATACAGACCGGTGGCGGCGAAGAAGTCGTGCTTGAACGTCTCTTGGAGCTCGTATTCCGCGCCAGCGCAGCGGACGCGCGCGGGCAGTTCGCATTCGGGCAACGCGAACAACCAAAAGTGCCTGGGACGATTGGCCGGCCTTTGCGAGCGCGACATGCGCAGCAGTATAGGCGGTCGCGCAACAGGAGGCAGTCACTGGCGCGCGAGGAATCGCATTGGCGTCTTCGCGGTGCTGATTTAGACGGAAAGTCGTCGAAAAGTGCTGTCTATAAAAAAGGCGTGCGGCACCCTTTGGGTATTGGCGCGGTCTGAGGGTGCCGCAGCGAGTGGAAGCAACTTTTTAATTGGAAAGACGTTAGGTCTCGTGATACTGCTTCGCGACCCTACATCTCACCAACATCCACAGTATAACCGGGCGCGTGCGAGATTCAACCCGACATTCCGCGAAAGTGTCGGAAATCCGTACATTCGCAAGAATTTCGAGTTATGGGACTTTTTCGGCCCACCGCGAAACCAGGCTTCGCGTCGCGGGATCAAGGTCTTGTGCGAGCAGTTCATTGAGCAGCGCGCGGGCCCGCGGCGCTTCGTCAATCGAAGCCCAGATCGCCGCGGCGGCCAATAGCGCCTCGCTCTGCAGCTCGCCGTGCGCCGCCATCGCCTGTAGCGCGCCGGCGACGCGCTCGGGCGCACGCGCGTGCGGGATCGGCGCGCCGCGCTGAGCGCGCTCGACCCACCGCAGCGCCTCTTGCAGATCGTCGCCGCGAATCGCCAGCAGCATCTTTGCAAAGCATGCCAGCGGATTGTCGGGGTCGTCCGTCAACAGCGCGTCGGCGGCAGCCGCGGCATTCGGATCGCTGGCGCAGGCCAGCGCCCAGCAGAGGAAGCTTTGAATTGCGCGATCCTGCGGCGCGCTCTGCAGCGCTCTCGCCCAAGCCGCAACCGCTTCCTTCCAGCGCGACGTGTGCACACACGCTTCAAAATAGCCGCGCAGCGCTTCGTAATGCGCCGGGGCGCGCTGCAGCAGGCTGGAATACGTGTCGAGCGCATCCTTCCAGTGATGGCTGCGAATGTGGTACTCGCCGACCGCAAGCTGTGCGTCCGGATCGTGCGGGTTGACGCGCATGTACTCACTCAGCAGCCGAAAACCTTCCGCGCCTTTCCCGCCGCGGATCTCGCAGCGGGCCAGCAGCAGCGTCGCCCGCGGCGGCGCCGCGCCGGTCTGGATCGCCTGCTGAAGCTTGCGCAGCGCGTCGGCCGGGCGGTTGAGCGCCAGCAGCAAGTCGCCCACGTCCGTGAGGTGCACGGCCCAGAGCTGGCGATTGCGCGGATCTGAGAGCGGACGCTGCGCGGCGAGCAGCGCCTCGCGCCGCTCGAACGCGGCCAGCGCGTCTTCAAGCCGATTCACGCGGCGATACGCATGCGCCAGGCGCTGCCAGGTCGAGGGCGAATCCGGCTCGAGCTCGCGGGCCGTCTCGGCCTGCTGCAATGAGGGCTGCGGCTGGTCCGCCATCAACAGGCGGAAGGCGAGGCGCCGATGAAAGGCGGCTCGGTCGGCCGCGCCGCGGAAGTACGCGGAAGCGTCCTGCGTCTGCGCGGCGCTCAGCAGGGCCGCGATCATCTTCTGGTTGAAGTGCACGAACTGCTGCGCCCGCGGGTCGAGATCCTCGCGCATCGGCGGCAGTTCGCCGCGCGGAATTGGGTGGCCGCGGGCGAAGTCGAACGCGGCGGCCATCGCCTCCAGCGCGCGCGGATCGGACGGGTTCAGCTCGAGGATGCGCTGTGCGCGAAGAATGCTGCTGCGGTACATCTGCACATTGGGCGGATTGATCCACAGGTAAATGCCGCAGAGCAGCGTCGTCGCCGCGGTGCACGCGACCAGCCGCGTCGCGCGCGGCTGCGCCGGCTGCAGAACGCGCGTCAGCAAGACCAGCCCGACCAGCAACAGGCCGATCAGCGGCTGGTAGAGGTAGCGATCGACGGCGGCGGCCTGCCGCGCGCCGACCAATCCGATCACCGGCAGCAGCGTTGCCCAGAACCAAGCCCAGCCAATGCTCGCGCCGCGGGTCTGCGGCGTTCGCCAGGCCCACGCGGCATGCAGCAGCGTGGCGATCGCCAGCGCTGCGCCGAGCAGCACAGGCGTGTGCGTCCAGGCGGTGCGCGGATCGGGCAGATACCAGGGCGAAAGCGCCAGCGGCGCGACGAGGCTCCGGGTGTAAATCCAGAACGCCAGTGCGCTGCGCGTCAGCGGGTCGCCAAAGAGCGCGCGCGAGACGTCTTCGATCATGCCGGACTCGCGCGAAGTCCAAATCGTCAGCCCGGCAAAAAAAACGCACAGCACGCCGACAATCCAGACGCGCGGTGAAGCAAACGCGCGGCGCGCTCCAAGCAGCGCCGCTTCGAGCGCGAAGACCAGCAGCACCCAGCCGGCCAGCGCCTTCGAGAGCATCGCCAGCAGCAGCAGCAGAAGCGCCAGCGCGAACCAGCGACCTCCGCCGGGCTGCAGCGATTTCAGATGTGCCAGCAGCGAGCCCAGGGCGAACGCGGTCGCCAGCAGGTGCGTTCGCCCCATGTCGGCGGCGTAGATGCTGACCTGAACCGGGTGCAGGGCCCAGATCGCCGCCAGCAGGAAACACAAAAGGTCGCGCTGCGCCGCGGACCAATCATGCGCCAGATTCAGCCGCTGCAACAGCGCCGCCAGCACGGCCCAGACCAGCAGCGCGTTCAGCGCGTGCAGCAGCACATCGTTGCGGCGGAACTGCATTGGCTGATCGCCGAACGCGGCCCACTCCAGTGCAAACGAGAGAATCGGGATGGGTTGATACAGGTCGTCGTGCACGTGCAGGAAGATCTGCGCGCAGCGTTCGAGCAGCGACTGTGGGCCGCCGCCGATCACGTCGGGATTGGTTGCGATGAAGATGCGTTCGTCCCCGTGCTGCCAGGGGGAATCCAGCGCCGACATGCCGCACCAGTAGACAGCGCCGATCAGCAGCAGACACAGGGCGGCGCGGCGAAACATGGGTCGCATGATGCCTGGCTTATCGCGCGCACCTGGCGTTGACGCAAGCGCGGCGTGCTTTGCGCTCGACGGCGATCCGTCGTACTAAATTGTTAACGCAGCGTTACGCCACCACTAGCGGGCGACGAATTGCAACGAACAAAATGTTGAGCGAGGCCCGCGCAGATTTGATTCCCGGTATAATTTCGAAGGCTTGACCGGACGGCCCGCCGTCTGTTCCTGAACCCGAGGGATACCTCGAATGCGTGCAGATTCCACCGCCCTCTCCGCAAGCGTGCTGCTGCTGAATCGCTATTACATGGCGATTCGCGTGATCAACGCGCGCCGCGCGATGACGATGGTCTATCGCCAGTTGGCCGAGGTCGTCTCGATCGAGGACGGCCGGCACGAGACCTACGACTTTGAGGATTGGGTCGAGGTCAGCCAGGCCAAGGCGAAGTTTGAGCCGGAGCGGCACGACTGGATCCGCACGGTTCGCTTTCAGATCGCCGTGCCGAAGATCGTGCGGCTGCTGATTTACGAGAAGCTGCCGAAGGCCGAGGTGAAGCTGAATCGGCGCAACCTGTTTGCGCGCGATCAGAATCGCTGCCAGTATTGCGGCAAGCGCTACTCGACCAGCGAGCTGAGTATCGACCACGTTGTGCCGCGCTCGCAGGGCGGCGTGACCTCGTGGGAAAACGTGGTGTGCGCCTGCGTGCGCTGCAACGTTCGCAAGGGCGGCCGCACGCCGATGCAGGCGATGATGAAGTTGATCGCGCGGCCGCGGGCACCGCGGCGTTCGCCGATCCTGACGGTGAAGCTGGCCGAGTCGAAGTACGCGAGCTGGAAGCAATTCCTGGACTTTGCGTATTGGAATGTCGAGCTCAAGTAGCCGCGGCGGCCGCGTGCTTGATTGACAATCGCGGGCACGGACGAATATTGTCCGTGCCCGCAGTCTTATTCGCCCGCGCCGTGCGCCGTGGAGCCCACAATGTCCGTCGAGCAGTGGTCTGAGAGCGTCCTGCTGGTTGATCTGGCCGACGATCCGCAGTTCAGCGAAGACATGTCGGGCGTGATCGAGCAGTGCACCGGAAACGCCGGTCAAGATGTTGTGCTGAACTGCGCCAACATCAACCACCTCAATTCCTCGAACATCGCCAAGCTGCTGAAGCTGCGAAAGCTTGTGACGATCACCAACCAGCGGCGGCTGATCCTCTCGGGCATCAATCGGCACGTGTGGGGCGTGTTCCTGGTGACCGGCCTGGACCGCATCTTCGAGTTCGTCAGCGACGTATCGACCGCGCTGGCCTCAGTGCAGATCCGCAAGAAGTAAATCCGCTGCAATCGCGCGGCGCCCAGCCGGTTCCGCGTACTCGCGAGCGCATCGCGTTTTAAATCGTGCTCGCTTCAGCTCCGCCGCAGTGCGGCGCCCAAGATCACTTCGTTCATGCTCCCACTGCGAAAGCCGCGCAGGTCGAGCGTCACGTACTGATAGCCCAGCGCGCGAAAGCGCGCGTCCACCCGGGCCCGCAGGTCGGCGTCGGCGAAGCGCGGCAGTTGCTCGATCGGCACTTCGATCCGAGCCAGGTTGCCATGATGCCGCACGCGGCACTCGCGAAAGCCCAGCTCGCGCAGCAGCGCCTCAGCCTGGTCGATTCGCCGCAGCTTCTCGGGCGTGATCGCCTCGCCGTACTGCACGCGTGACGACAGGCAGGGCGAGGCGGGCTTGTCGTGGATGGTCAGGCCCAGCGCTGTGGCGATGGCGCGCACGCCAGCCTTGTCGATGCCGCATTCGGCCAGCGGGGCGCGCACCTGGTGAGCGCTTGCGGCCTGCAGACCGGGGCGATAGTCGCCGAGGTCGTCGGCGTTCACGCCGTTCACGACCGCGGCGAAGCCGCGTTGCACGGCGAGTTGCGTCAGTCGGCCGTAAAGGTCGGTCTTGCAGTAGAAGCAGCGATTCTTGGGATTCGCGAGGTAATTCGGGTCGTCGAATTCGTGCGTATCGAGAAACTCGTGTGCCGCGCCGCTCTCGGCCGCCAGCGATTCGACGCTGGCGAGCTCGGCCGCGGGCACGGCCGGGCTGCGGCCGGTGATTGCGAGCACATGCGCGCGGCCCAGCGCGATTACCGCGGCCCGCAGCACGACGGCGCTATCCACGCCGCCCGAAAACGCGACGATCACGCTGCGCAGGGCGCGCAGATTCTCGAGCAACGCTGCCTGCATCTCATCCAGCGCGGCGGCGGTCATTGCGTCTCCCACGGTGCGGCGATTCGCTCGGCGGTCACGATGTCGCTCGCGTCGTCGACTCGGTCGCTGGTCATTGCATCACCCGTGCTACGGCGTTGCGGTTCATTGCTGGTCCGCCGCGGCGGTGGGCGCCCAGAGCCCGCCGGTCTGCGCCAGCCAGTCGGCGATTTTCTCGCAGGCGCCGGGCACGCTGCTGTCGGAGACATCCAGCTCGAGCAGCGGCAGGCGCGACTGGCGAACGAGCTGGCGCATCTGCTCCTGCTCGCGCACGAAATAGCCCAGGTCATCATACTGGCCCGGATTGCCGCTGACTTTCAGCCGCGCCGCGCGGGCCGCTTCGAAGGATTCGGTCGAACGATGGCAGAAGATCAGCCGGAATCCCAGCGGCAGCAGACGCTCCTCCAGCCAGGCAAAGTCGTAGTCCTTTCGACGCTGCGCGGCTTGGAACGCGCGGGTCGAGATGTGAAAGCGGTCGACGATCCACGAGTAGTAGCGCTGCAGCTCGAAAAGCCGCGCCCAGGTCGCGTAGGTCTCGAGCGCCAGGGCTTCCTCGTGCGGCTCGAAGTTGATCAGCCCGCGGCCCCAGGGCACGTTGGTGAACGCGCACCATTCGCCGGAGATCAGCGGCGAGTGGTAGCGGTATTTACGCGGACCGACGATTCGCGGGTGCTCGTTGAGCGCGAAGGCGATGTCGGTCTTGTGCGTCAGGCGCGTGCCTTCGAGGATGATGTGCGGACAGAGTTTTTTGCTCATTGGGGCGCGATCCGGCTGCGGCGCCGCCGGCGTTTGCCCGCGGCTTGAATCTCACATTATAAACGCCACCGGCATTTCGACGCGCCAGGCCAGCGGCTACGTTTGCGAGCGCTGCGCGGCAACCGTATGCTGCTGTGGCTGTCGATGTCCATTTTGCAACGGGCACGCTGCAGCAGGATTGCCGACGGACGGACGCGCGCGTTGCCCGCCGGCTCACAGGTGAAATCCAGGAGAAGCTCGCATGAGCAAGTTCGCCGCCGCATCGTTCGCAGTTACAGCGCTGCTGCTGGGATTCTCGCTGCTGGCCCCGGCCCGCGCCCTTGCGCAAGAAGCCGAGCTGATCACGGAAGACGGCGTGATCAGCGGCACGATGGAGATCGACTTTCGCACGCGCACCACGCCCGACACCTCCGGCAAGTACAAGGAAGGTTCGCCGCAGATGGGCGTGCAAGACAAGTACAAGTTCACGCTCTCGGTCGCGAAGACCACCGAGTTCAGCGGCGAGATTGTGCGCCAGCCCAACATCTACACCAAGAACATCATGAAGCGCGAGCAAGGCGCGGCGCTGGGCTTTGACATCACGCTCAGTGTGCTCAACCCGCGCGACCTGAAGCAGAAGCGCACCGTGGGCAAGTGGGTCGGGCTGGTGCCGATCGACACCGCCAGCGGCGCGTATGACCTGGGCGGCGGGGCTAAGGACGAGCGCGCCCTGCGCTTCGCGATCGATACGGTCGGCGCGGCCAAGGGCTTCACCGACGCGTTTGCCGGCCGGCTGGTCGGAAAGGCCGAGAAAAAGGACAACCTGGCCGAATACACGTACAAGCGGCTGGTCGGCAAGAAGACCGTGCAGATCACGGTCAAGAAGAGCGACCCGATGCGCTTCGACAACATTGAGCTCGCCAAGGGCCCGGCCGAGATCTACCCGCGCACGATCGTCAACGGTCGGCTGGATTACGACTACGAGACCGGCAACTGGTTCACCGACGGCATTCGCATGAAGTACAACCTGAACGGCAAGGACTTCGAGGATGTCATCACCGGCTCGATCAAGTGGGTCGAGGACCCCAATCGCGAGACCAACGGCAAGGGCTTCTACGAGTTCAACCTGCGCTTCAACGAAGACAAGAACCGCAGCGCCGCCGGCGAAAGCGCCGCCTTCGAGCAGCTTAGTGGCGAAGACGCGTTCTTCGTGGTCGATAACTCGGTGCCCTGCATGACCGGCATGATCAGCTACGTCGACACCATGCCGGCCGGGAGCGAGCTGCCGAGCACCAGCAAGGTCACGTTCAACCTGAACGCCAACAAGCTGAACAAGCAGCAGATCATGAACTTCTTCAAGCTGTGGATGCTGTGCGTCGGCCCGACCAACGACGAGTAACGCGCGCCGCGCGGGTCGCTTAGAATCTTGCACGGCTCAGGGCGCTTCGCGCGGCCCCGAGCCGTGCATCTGTTCTGTCAATCGAGTTGCGCATGCCCGCTCCCGAAAGCACGCTCTTCCAGCAACGTCGCAGCGGCCGTCGCGTGGTGGTTACCGGCCAGGTGGGCGTCGACAAGAAACCGTTCCTGGAGAAGCTGGCGAGCCTGGCGGCGACCCGCGGCCAGCCGTTGCAACTCTATCACGTCGGCGATCGCATGTACGCCGAGGCGCCCGACGTCGTCCACGGGCGCATCCTGGACCTGCCGCTGGGCCGGCTGAATGCCCTGCGGCGTTCCGTCTTCAAAGACATCCTGGCGGACGTGGACCGACACGAGACGGTCGTAGTCAACACGCACGCCGCTTTTCGCTGGAAACACGGCCTGTTTCCGGCGTTTGACCATGATCAGATGCAGCGGCTGGATGCCGACCTGTACATCACGCTGGTCGACAACCTGGACGCGGTGCACGAGCGACTCTCGCGTGAGCATGATCTGCCGCATTCGCTCAAGGATGTGATGGTCTGGCGCGAGGAGGAGATCCTCGCGACCGAGATCCTCGCCAACGCGATCCGCGGCCACGGCTGCTTCTACGTGTTCGCCCGCGGCGTCGAGGAAAACACGATCGAGTCGCTGTACCGCCTGATCTTTCGCCCGGACACGAAGCGCGTCTACCCGTCGTTTCCGATGACGCATGTGATGGACATGCCGCAGACGCTGGCGCGGATCGACCATTTTCGCGCCGTGCTGGCGGATCATTTCATCACGTTTGACCCGGGCGATCTGGACGAGAAACGCCTGCTGTTCGAAGCCGGGGCCGCCACGCAGCGCGGCGAGCACGAGTTCGCCATCCTGGTGCACGGGCGGAACTTGGTGTTTGATGTGGCGGAGGTCACGGGCGTGGCGCGCGACATCGATGCCCAGATCTACGCCCGCGATTTCAAGCTGATCGACCAGTCCGACATGATCGTCAGCCTGATCCCAACGCTGCCCAGCGGGAAACCCGGGCTCTCCTCCGGCGTCGAACGCGAGCTGCAGCACGCGCACGAAGTCACCAAAGAGGTGTACGTCATCTGGGAGCCGGCGGTCGATCCGTCGCCCTTCATTACGGAGACGGCCACGCGCGTGTTTGCCTCGGTCGACCAGGCGATGGAGCACTTTCTCAAGCTGGGCTATATCCCCTCGTTGCAGAAGCCGCTCTTTGACGCCAGCGCCGCGCCGCGCGAACGCGGGCGCTTCGGCTAAACGCGACGCGCGCAGCGCTGCGGGTTGCAATCAAGTGATGGCGCGGTCGGGCCTGCGCGCGGTGACGCCGCGACAACCGAAGTCAGCGGCGATCCGGCGCGGTTCTGAAATGCAACCCGTCGCGCGATGCACCGGCCCGGGCGTTATCGGGCAGGCGCGGCGCTTCAGCACCGCTTGGCCGCTGTGCGACGAATACCCTACAATCCGCGGCTCGAAAGGTCAGGGCGAACTTCATGATTCAGGCTTCGAATATGCAGTCTCAGCAGCATGCGCCGACCGATGCCCCAAGCACGGCCGCGGAGCATCCGGGCGACATCGCACCGGCTGAGTTCCGCCGCGCGATGCACCGCGTCGCCGACATGGTGGCGGATTACCTCGAAGGCGTCGGCAACTACCCGGTGGTGCCTAAGATCAAGCCCGGCGACGTGCGCCGGTCGCTGCCGGCCGCGCCGCCGCTGGATCCCGAGCCGTTAGACAACATTTTGGACGACTATCGGCGGCTGATCGAGCCGACCACGACGCATTGGAACCACCCCGGTTTCATGGCGTATTTCGCCGTCACGGGCAGCGGACCGGGCATTCTCGGCGAGGCGCTGGCCGGCGCGTTGAACGTTAACGCCATGTTGTGGCGCACCGGGCCTGCGCCAACGGAGCTCGAAGAGCACTGCTGCGACTGGTTGCGGCAAGCGATGGGCCTGCCGGCCGAGTTCAAGGGACACATTAACGATACGGCGTCGATCAGCTCGTTGCTGGCGCTGGCGGCGGCCCGGCAGCGCGGCACCGACCTGGACATTCGCCAGCGCGGCATGGCGGGTCGCAGCGATCTGCCAGCCTTGACCGTGTATGCCAGCGAGCACGCGCATTCGTCGATTGACAAGGCCTGCATCACGCTGGGGATCGGACTTGACAACCTGCGCAAGATCGAGGCGGATGAGCAGTATCGCTTGAAACCCGCGGCTTTGGCGGCGGCGATCGAGGCCGATCGAAGTGCGGGCAAGCGGCCATTGGCGGTGGTTGCGACGGTTGGCAGCACCTCCACCACCAGCATCGACCCGGTGCTGCCCATCGCGCAGATCTGCCAGCGGCAGGGCCTCTGGCTGCATGTCGACGGCGCCTACGCCGGCAGCGCCGCGATCTGCCCCGAGCTGCGGCCGATGATGGAGGGCATCGATCTGGCGGATTCGATCGTCTTCAATCCGCACAAGTGGCTCTTCGTCCCGGTCGATTGCTCGATCCTGCTGACGCGCTGGCCGCAGGTGCTCAAAGACGCGTTCACTGTCATCCCGGCGTACCTGCGCACCAGCGAAACCGACGTCACGAATCTGATGGACTATGGCATTCAGCTCGGGCGGCGCTTCCGGGCGCTCAAGCTCTGGATGGTGATCCGCGCCTTTGGCATCTCGGGCCTGCAGGAGCGCATCCGCAATCAGTGCGCCCTGGCGCGGGAGTTCGCCTCCTGGGTCGAGATCGAGCCGGGCTTCGAGCTGTTCGCGCCGGTGCCGTTCGGAACGGTCTGCTTCCGCGCGACGCGGCCGCTGACTCCCGAAGCGCTGGATGCCTACAACGAGCGGCTCTACAACCAGATCAACGCGGCCGGCCCGATCCTGGTGTCGCAGACGCGGCTGCGCGGGCGATTTGTGCTGCGGATCTGCGTCGGAAACCTGCGGACGACGCGAGAACACTTGCAAGCCGCCTGGAATCTGATCCGCAGTACTGCGGCTTCGCTCCCGGCCTGACCGCGCCCGGGCGACGCGGCCGGGTAGCGGCTCAACGACCCGCGGCAGTACGCGGCTGGTTTCGCTCCGCGGCAGCGGCTACGATCGCTCGTTTATCTCTTGGCCGCACCGCGGAGAACTGCCCTCTATGCGCGTCCTGATCACCGGCTCGAGCGGACAAATCGGCACAAACGTTGGTCTGGCGCTGCTGGCGCGTGGCGACCAGGTCGTCGGCATCGACCGCCGCGCGAACTCCTGGACCGACAAGATTCCGACGGTGAAGGCCGACCTGCTGGCGCACCCCGGCGGCAAACTGCCGGTGGAGGGCCGCTTCGACGTGGTGCTGCATCTGGCCGCGTACGCGAAAGTGTTCGAGCTGGTCGAGCACCCGGAGCGCGCCCTGGAAAACGTGGTGATGGCCTTCCACGCGCTCGAATTCTGCCGCTTGCACAAGCTGCCAATCGTCTTCGGCAGCTCGCGCGAGGTGTACGGCGACATCCAGCGTCACATTACCGACGAGGGCCAGGCCGATTTCGTGGTCGCCGAAAGCCCGTATAGCGCCAGCAAGATTTCTGGCGAGGCGTTCATCTACTCATACGCCGAGTGTTACGACTTGCCCTGCCTGGTCTTCCGTTTCAGCAATGTCTACGGTCGCTATGACTGCGACGGTGACCGCATGGAGCGTGTGATTCCGCTGTTCATTAAGCGGATCGCGGAGGATCGCCCGATCACGGTCTTTGGCCGCGAGAAGGTGCTCGATTTTACGTATGTCGACGACTGTGCCGCCGGCGTGATCAGCGCGCTAGACGCGGTTGTTGAGCGGCGCGTCACGCGTGAGACGGTCAACCTGGCGTATGGGCAGGGCTCGACACTGGTCGACCTGGTGAACCTGATCTGCCTGGCGCTGCGAAAGAGAACACCGGTCACATACGAGCCGGCGCGCCCTGGCGAGGTCACGCGCTACGTGGCGGATATCTCCAAGGCCCGCCGGCTGCTGGGCTACACCCCACAGACGCCGCTGACTGCGGGTGTCCCCGCGGCGATCGATTGGCAACGCAGCATTGGCGTGATCAAGGCCTAGCGATTCGCAGGGAGGCAGCCATGCGCGGCCTGCTGTGCGCTCTGCGCTTCAAACCGCCGACATCCGCGCTGCCGGCGCTGCTGGCGGGCATGCTGGTGCCGGGCTGCGCCAGCCGGGATGCTTCGCCGCCCGCAATCACGGCGTCGCCCGTGATCGCGGCACCCTGGCCCGAGCAGATCGAAAATCGGCAGCGCTACGACACGCCGCACGCAACGATCTACGCCGGCAGCGATTCGGCGGCACGTGAGTTGGAGCGCGTGCTTGCGCAGGCCGCGGCGGAATTTGGGCGGCGAACGGGCGCGCCGACCTGTCGCGGGCTGGTTCTGGTGACCGATCGGCCGGACGCTTCGCTGATTGCCTATCGCGACCTGGTACGCGAGTTGAACGGCAATCCACTCTACACAACGCAGCCCGGCACGGACCGCGCCGCGGAGGAATCCAAAGCGCTGGCCGAGCTGGCCAAGCTGGGAGTCTCCCCGGAGGACGCATTCGCGGGTATTCCGGCCGCTTGTGACGTGAACGGTCTGTGCGAGCGGCTGCTGCTGCCGCCGGATGATCGCCTGGAGGTCCACTGGGCGGCACTGCTGCCGACGCGGCGGCGCATCGGCGACCTGACCAGCGCGATGATCGACGGCGCGCTCAAGCACGAAGACCTCTCGCTGGGCGAGCGACTGCTGATCGCGCCCTGGGTGCCGCTGATGCGCAGCGTGGCCGGCGATCGCGTGGCGAAGGAGCGCACGCTGGTCGTCTTCGGCGGCTTTGTGGGCGGCACGCAAGGTTGGGACGAGCGCACCCGCGAGCAGTACGTGCGCGACTTCGCCAGCTCGATCGATGAGAATTTCGCGCGCCAGCTTCAGGCCGATGCGCGCGGCAAGCAGCCGCCGAGCGAATCGCAGCCGAGCACGACGCAGCCGAGCGGTTCGCGGCCGCTTGAATCGCTGAAAGCACTGGAATCGGGCTGATGTCCGAGCCTACGGGGCGTTCGGCGGGCGCGATGGCTTCGGCTGCGTCGCTGCTTCTGGCGCCGCTCACGCCGCTATATGCCGCCGCGATCGCGGCCCGCAACGCGTACTTTGACCGTCGCCGCGCCGCGGTGCTGCGTGTCAGCCGGCCGGTTGTCAGCATTGGCAATCTGAGTGTCGGCGGGACCGGCAAGACGCCGCTGGTCATCTGCTTGGTGCGGATGCTGCTGGCGGGTGGCCGCGCGCCGGCGATCGTGACGCGCGGCTACGCCGCAGTGCGCGGCGGCGAAGCGGATGAGGTGCTCGAGCTGCGTGCGGCGCTGCCGGGCGTGCCGGTGGTCGTCAGTCCGGATCGCGTGGCGGGCGCGGAGCGCGCGATCGCGGCGGGCTCGAATTGCATCGTGCTGGACGATGGTTTTCAGCATCGCCGGCTGGCGCGCGATCTCGATATCGTCGTGATCGACGCGCTCGACCCGTGGGGCGCTGGCCGCCTGCTGCCGGCGGGACGGCTGCGCGAGCCGCTGCATGCGTTGCGCCGCGCGCAGCTCGTGGTGATCTCGCGCGCCAACCAGGTTCCGGCTGCCGCGTTGGAGGGGATCCGCGCGCGCGTCCGCCAGATCGCGGCCGATCTGCCGCAGCTGTCGGCGGTGACGCGGGTGGATGACCTGCTGCTGGCGGACGGCGGCTGCGCGCCGAGCTCAACGCTCAGCAATTGCCCGATCGTGGCCGTCTGCGGTTTGGGCAACCCGCACACGTTTCTAAAGAGCCTGGATGAGCTTGGTGCGTTGCGCCGCGAAACGCTGTGCCTGCCAGACCACCATCGCTACCGCAGGCAGGATGTTCGCCGAATTTTGGCCGCGGCGGAGGCGAGTGCGGCCGAGCTGGTCGTGACAACCGCCAAGGATTGGGTCAAACTACGTGGGTTACTGGCGGCCGCGCCGAGCGGTTCAGCGCCGAGCTTTGCCTGCCTGCGTGTGCGCGCGGTGCTGCAGGACGATCTGGGCGTGCTCGACGGCCTGCTGGGCGCGCTGCGCTGAGTCTGCGACTGTGAACCAATCGGAACCACGCCCGCGGCTGGATTTTTCGCGGCTGCGCCTGCATTCGCGGCAGCAGCGGGCGCACAAGGTAGAGCTCGACGGGCTGGCGCGGCCGACGCCCGCGGGCGCCGCTTTCCGCACCTGGTTCGAGAGCTTGCCCGCGTTCCTTGGCGCTTCGGCGCTGTGCGCCGTGGTCGACGCGATTGTCGCGGCACGCCGCGCGAACCACCCGGTGGTGCTGGCCTTCGGCGGACATGTGATCAAGACCGGCTGCTCGCCGCTGGTGATTGATCTGCTGGAGCGCGGCCTGCTGACGGCGGTGGCCACGAACGGCTCTGGCGCGATTCACGACCTGGAGCTGGCGGAAACGGGGGCGACGAGCGAAGAGGTGGCCGACACGATCCGCGACGGCAGCTTCGGAATGGTGAGCGAGACCTGCGAGCGGATGAATGCCGCCGCCCGTCGCGGTGCGCAAGGCGTCGGCTTGGGGCGCGCCTTGGGCGAACTGCTCAATTCCAACGCAATTCCGCATCGCGCACACAGCATCCTGGCGACTGCGGCGCGGCTGAACCTGCCGGCGAGCGTGCACGTCGCGCTCGGGACCGACACGGTGCACATGCACCCGGGGGCCGACGGGGCCCTGATCGGCGCCGCGAGCATGCACGACTTTCGGATGATCTGCGGTGTGGTGGCCGACCTCGGCGCGCGTCAACCGGGTGCCCCCGGCGGCGTCTGGTTGAATGTCGGCTCGGCGGTGATCTTGCCGGAGGTGTTTCTGAAGGCGGTCGCGGTCGCCCGCAATCTGGGGCACAGCTTGGCCGGCATGCATGCCGCGAATTTCGACATGTTGCGGCACTATCGCCCGACGCAGAATGTAATCAGCCGACCGGTCGAGCCCGGCCACGGCCACAGCGTCATCGGTCATCATGAGCTCTTGTTGCCGCTGCTGCGGCAGGCGGTAATCGAGGCATGGGAGACGTCCGCATGAGCACGCTCGCGCGCGATCCGGATCCTGATCGTTCGACCGACGCCGCACGCGCCGCGCCGCCAAAGCTGGCGGTGCACCCCGGCAGCTCGCGACTCGAGCGCGTCGAGCGGCTGCTCGAGGAGATTCGCAGCAGTGTCGACGCGAGCGCCAGAGCGCGGCAGCACAAGGACTTCTCGGCGGCGCTGCTGGCCGGCGCGATCGCGCAGATTTTCGCGATCGGCATGCTGGCCCTGGCGGTTTTTGACTGGATTTTCTCGGCGAATTTCGCCGCGCTCTTCACCAAGCTCGCGTTCGCGCTGGTGCTGCAGACCGGGGCGCTGACCGCGTTCGTGTTGGCCGGCCCGCGGCGGAATTGAATGGCAGACGCAGCGCGAGCGGGCCGCGCGCGGGGCGCGGCGCAACTGACGAAGTTTCGTCTACCCGCGGGTTATTTGGACGACGCGTCGAGAATCTGCGGGAAAATACGCTGATTTGCGGCGTTCATGCCTGCAAGACGGTTTGACATTCGAAATCCGCGCGGATACGTTTGACGAAATCGACATCCGGGGTCGTGGACTCCCGAAGCAGCGTTTGTTTCTGCCCGGATCGCTCGAAGCATGTGTCATGTCAGTTCAGTTCAGAGGTTTGCGCAATGGCCAAGGGAACAGTGAAGTGGTTTAACGACACCAAGGGCTACGGCTTCATCAAGGCCGAAGACGGGCAGGAGGTGTTCGTGCACCAGACCGAGATCAAGGTGGATGGGTATCGCACGCTCGCGGAGGGATCGCGGGTCGAATTTGAGACCACGCAAGGTCCGAAGGGGCCCAAGGCTACCAACGTCCGACCTGCACAGTAGGTTGGGCTTCCAGCAGCAGGCAAATCATCGCGGGCA
>CAZHTF010000010.1:26232-57989 GCA_964535305.1 uncultured Planctomycetales bacterium
GCCAAGGTGGCGTTGCCCTTCTTATTGGTGCGTCTGACTGCCGCGCGAGCTCGGCGAAGCGAAGTCGGAGCCGCGCGTGTGCCGGTTCGCGCATCGTGGCCGGCCGCAGCGATTCACGGCGAAACAACGTGGGCCACTGTCGCGGTTTCGTGCTGGACGTTATGCTGGAAGGCAATCGCCTCGGGGCGTGGCGCAGCTTGGTAGCGCGTTTGCATGGGGTGCAAAAGGTCGCTGGTTCGAATCCAGTCGCCCCGATTCTTCGTCGATCGAGAACCCTTCGGCAAGAACCGGAGGGTTTCTTTCTGTCCCACCAAGGCTTACCGTCCTGCTAGCGCGCTCTCTGTTTCGAATCGCACGGCGAGGAGAGCGGACTGAAAGCGGGTTCGCCTCAACCGCGAAGCTCGTACGGAATTCTCCGAGTGAGTTTGCTTCTGTTTCTGGACGAGTGTGGGCACGACCACAAGACGATGCCCTACGGGCGACGGAAGCGTGCTGCCGGTCGGTTGATTTGCGGCAATTGACGCGCCTACAGTCCCATGCGGTGGCATGCTCAGAAAACTCCGTCAAAAATCAATTCTTCGCCGGCCGTTTGCGGCCATCATGTTGCTTGCCTACGCGGTCGGGGCGTTTGGATTGTTGCCGTCACCGCGCACGGTCGCGCGCGGCATGGGCAAGGCGCTGGGTGAACGTTTCCCGTGCGAAGCCTGCGGCTGCGGCTGTGCTTCGGCCCGTGAGTGCTGGACGCACTGCTGTTGTCGCACGGACCAACAGCGCCTGATCTGGGCGCTGACCCAGGGAGTGATGCCGCCCGACTCATGCGAAGCTACCGACGAGCAGTGGCTCGCCGCAGCCGTCGCCGTTCGTGCAGACACGGCGCTCGGTCCGGCGAGTGTTCCACGAATTAAGGCTGCGCTGGCTCGCGGCGAGCCGCTCGAGCCGGAACCCGCGGCGGAAAACGCTGGCGCTTGTTGCAGATCGAAAGCATCCTGCTCGGAATCGGACGCCAAGCAGACCGCGCCCGGCACACGCGGCGGTCCCGCCTTTTCCGCGCTCTCATGCAAAGGGGCGAGCGCGAGCATGGCGATGGCCACGCTGGCGCTGCCCGCCATGTCCGTGGTGGATCTACTTTTGAACCCGCCGGTGCAAGCCGGCATCGCGATTGGCGATTCCCGCGTGCTCGCGTCGCGCTCACTCAATCCACCCAGCCCTCCTCCGCGCCGGCACCACACGTAGTAGACCCTTTCCCAGGTTCAAGTAGTCTGTCAGTTCCTTATCGCGTCGCCGTGCGCAGATTCGAGCCATTGCTGCTCGTGGCCGCTGGCTCGCGATTGCAGAGGGAGATGGGTTGTGGTACGCGCTGGTGCGCGACCGCGCGCTGCTCTCGCGCTTACATTGATCGAACTGCTCGTGGTCGTCGCGATCATCGCACTGCTGTTGGCGATTCTGCTGCCGTCACTGCGCAACGCGCGCATGGCCGGCAAGGGGACCGTCTGCCTGTCGCAATTGCGATCCATCGGGCAGGCGGTGCTCATGTACTGCGACGCGAATCGCGAGCACTATCCGCTCTCAAGTCACACCGCCGGCTCGCTCAGCGCGCCCGACGGTTGGCTCGTAAGCCTGCAACGGTACGGCGTCGAACAGTCGTTTCGCAAATGTCTGCTCGATGAGTTCCGTGACCAGAGATTGACGTCTTATGCGACCAACGAGCATTTCGAGCCGCTCACAGCCGGGATCGACTACAACCCCGTCACAGGGCAGCCGCTGCCCGGCGGCCGCGTTCGCGCGTTCGATCGGATCGGATTGGTTCCGCGGCCCGCGGCCACCATCTACGCATATGAACCTGAGGGTGAAGGTACCGCGGATCATATTAATACACATCAATTCCAAGTCGCCGCAGATGTGCGTGCGGCCATAGCGGTCGCACGGCATCTCGAAGCTGCGCATTACCTTTTCGCCGACGGTCACGCTGCCAGATGGGGCTGGGCCGATTTCTCCGCTCGATTTGGTCCGGCTACCAGTCCATTCGATCCGGAAACGGCAAGGTGAACTTCGGCAGTGTCCGGACGTTTGCATTCGATCAAGCGTCAACAAAAAAAGCGATTTCGTTCGCTCGAAAGGAATAGATCATGAAGCTAATGACCAGACTCATCTCAGCGTGCATCGGTCTGGCGGCCGGTGCGAATCTCACGCTCGCTGATCACAACCACATCACCGTCGATACGGTCGGCGGCAATCCGGGGGATCAGGTGATCATCCGCGCCGGCTATTTGCCGGCCGAATCCGAGTTCACAATCTCCGGCGGTCGCCTGCTGCATGACGACGTGATCGCGGTCTACGACGTAATGGACCAGTTGTCGCAGCCCGGTCTGCTCAACGGCTGGTACGCGGGTGATGAACTGCTGCTCACCAGCGATTTCTACTTTGCCACCGGCCGGCTTGACGGCGGCAACTTCCAGTACGAACTGGCGCAGATCGTGCCGCTCTCAGGCGGCCCGGGTGAAATCGCCTGGGGCGAGTTTGTAACTGGCGGCTTCGTGCCGAGCGCATTCAGTACCGGCGCTACGCGGCTCGCTCGATCATTCGACACGGGCATCGGTGGACACGCCCACGCGCAGGGCTATGCTCTGAGCACGCCCGGCCTCTACGACGTGACCTTCGTTGCCTGGGATAGCAACGGCCGTTACGCCGACTCCGACCCGGTCACCGTTCGCATCAATGTCGTCCCGGAGCCGGGAACGCTGGGCCTGCTTGTTGTCGCAGCACTTTATGCAGTCAAGCGCCCGTAGCGCGCGACTGAACGCAAGAACCGCTGGAGGCGGTGTTGCTCGAGTGTTGCGGCTCTGGCACGCCGCCTCCATCGTTTCATTTGCGATTGAAGGTTGTGTGAAGCTTGCCTTGCGAGCGTTACGGATTTCCCCGAGCTATCCCGAAGCGTTCTAGTCCTTCCGGGATGCGCTGCAATCTGTTCGCGAACGGGCTGCCTTTCAGTGGTCCAATACTCGGCGCAGTTCTCTGTCTTTCGGTAATAGAGCCGACTGGGTATGCTGATCCATCGGTACTCGCCAAAATGCTAGCGAAGAGTAAGTACTTTTCTGATGAGTATCGGGGCCGGCATGGCGTGACGCGGCTCCACTGGGCGTGAATGGTCGCGCGCGTGCATCAGTCGGCCACCGAATTTCGGCCGCCGAGCAGCCGCATCACCTCGGTCTCGTTTGGCACCTTGCCCGCGACGACTACCTTGCCATCTACGGCCAGCGCCGGCGTGAGCATCACGCCGCGCTTGACGATCTCGCGGATATCCTGCACATGCTCCAGCTCGTACGAGATGCCAAGTTTGTCTGCCGCAGCTCTGGTGGTCTGCTCAAGCAGATTGCATTTGGCACATCCAGTACCCAGGACTTCGATCTTCATGGCAAAGCTCCTGCGTGCGCGACGGTCGCGCCGCTGGCCGGCAGCGTCGCGCCGTAGATGATTCCGACGGCTGTTGCGACGATGACGATGATCGCGCTGAATGCGATCGTCTTCTTGACGCCCATCACCTTGGCGAGCACGAGCATGTTTGGCAGGGACAGCGCTGGCCCCGCCAGCAGCAGCGCCAGCGCTGGCCCGCGGGCCATGCCGTGCTCGATCAGCGCTTGCGTAATGGGAACTTCGGTCAGCGTTGCGAAGTAGAAGAGCGCGCCGACCAGCGACGCGACCAGGTTTGACTGCAGGCTGTTATCGCCGACCAATGCTGCGATCTGCTTGTCCGGCAGCAGCGCCGAGACGAACCCCACGACAAACACGCCGCCAAAGAGCAGCGGGATCAGCAGTTTTGCGAAGTCCCAGGTGTTTTGCATCCACAGCTTGAACTCGTCGCGCTCCACCCAGCGCCAGGTCATGGCCGCGACGGCCAGCCCGCACGCGCCGGCGAGCCACCAGCGGATGTGGAATACGTCCATCACCCAGCTCCTGGCCTCGACGATGCTGGCGATCTGGGACTTTGGGAGCGTCAGTCGATCGCCGGCGCGGCCAGCGTCAGTACTCTCCTGCACCTGGATCATCACCTCATCGTGCGTTTCCTGCAGCACGACGCCGCGGACTTCGCTGCCGTCGATGCGCTTCACGATCGCGTCGCCGGGGTTGAACCAATCGCTGAAAATCAGAAAGCCGATCATCAAGGCGAGCAGCAGGCCGCTCTGCCAGCCGCGGCGGCGCGACGTCGGTGGAACCGGCGCGAGCACCGCCGCCTCGACTTTTGCCCGCTCTTCGTTGCGAAAGAGCCACGCCATGCTGAGTCCGACGACGAACGCGAAGCCGATCGCGCCCAGTGCCCGCCACAGGCCGATGTCGAAGCCGAGCACGCGCGCCGTCAGGAAGATGGCCAGGATGTTGATCGCCGGTCCGGAGTACAGGAACGCCGACGCCGGCCCGAGGCCCGCGCCGAGCTGGTAGATGCCGGCGAACATCGGCAACACGCTGCACGAGCAGACCGCCAATACGACGCCGGCGACCGAAGCGACCGTGTACGCCCCAAACTTGTTGGATTTGGGGCCAAGGTAGCGCATCACCGTGTCTTGGGAAAGAAAGGTGATGATCGCGCCGGCGATGAAAAGTGCGGGAACCACACAGGCGAGTGTGTGATTTCGCGCGTACCACTGCAGGAGCTTGAAGGCCTCGACAATCGCCCCGGTCACCCGCGGATCTGCCAGCGGCAGGTAATACGCCAACAGGAAGACACCTACGAACGCGGCAGCGATTCTCCACTCTCGCAGAATCATGCCAGGATCATCCCGTCATTAGAAGAGCGGCAAGATTTATGCCTATCTGCCAATTACGCCATGCCAGTAGACAAAATATGAGTTTCTTGCGTTTGCACGCGAGGTGCTTCGGAAACCAAGGGTCGCGCTGGCTTGCCTAAGTCACGCCGTGCCGGATTGCTCGCTGGCGCGCTGCCAAAGCTGCGCCGCGACTCGTGATCGGAGCGCTGTGGCGTAGCGGCCGTGCCGCGGGTTACTATCCGCAGGTCATTGAGGGGTGGGACCGCAGCGCCCGCCGCGCAGGATGCGCTGTGGGCCGAATCAGGGTTTGGCGCCGCCGGCGCACGGGCTGTTCAAGCATGGGGCCCAGACTTTCTGCTGCGCTGATTGCCGACGTGCCGCACGATCCGCCGCTCCGCGAGCGCTTGACCGCGGCCGGATTCGAGTTGTGCCTCGCCTGTCCGCTCAGCGATCTCGAACGCACGCCAAGCGAAACACTCGGGGCCGTACTCCTCGACGAGCGCCAGCAGCCGCCCAGCGAAGCGCTCTTGCAGACGGCGCGCCGCGCGGCGCCCTGCGCCGCGTTGGTGGCGCTGGTGCAGGATTCGAGCGCCGCGGCGCTGCGCCTGCTGCGGCTCGGCTTTGACGACGTGGTTGATGCGGGTGGAACCGGGATCGACGCCGAACTGGTCGCCCGTTGCCGCGCGACGCATGTGGCGCGGCGCGACGAAGCACTGCGCTGGCAGGCTCTGGCGCGAAGCGAGGAGAATCATCGCCGCCTGGTTGAGAACTGTAACGATGCGATTCTGCAGTTTGACCTGAACGGTGCGCTGGTTTACGCGAACGCGGCTGCCGGGCGGATGGTCGGCTACGCGCCGAGCGAGCTCGCGGCCAACGCTGGCTTGCTGCGGCGGCTGGTGCATTCGGATTTTGCCGAGCAATTTGAACAGGTCGTCTCGGGCTTGCGCGAGGGCCGTGTGCCACAGGAGCGCACGTCCTGGACGCTGCTGCATCGCGACGGGCATCTGGTGCATACCGAGCATTCTTGCTCGGTGCTGATCGATGCCGCTGGCAGAACGATCGGCTTCGAGACGGTGGCGCGCGATGTCAGCGACCTGCGGCGGATCGAAGCGTCGCTGCGCGAGCCGCTGGCGCGTCTAACGCATCATATGGAGAACGCGCCGCTGGCAGTGGTCGAGTGGGATCGTGAGTTTCGCTGCGCGCGCTGGTCGTCGCAGGCCGAGATCATCTTCGGCTGGCGGGCCGATGAAGTGCTCGGCAAGCACCCGCACGACTGGCCGATCGTCTTCGAGCAGGACGCGCCCGCGGTCGATGGCGTCATGGCGCGGCTGATCGACGGGCGCGAGAAACGCAACCGCTCGATCAACCGCAACTACCGCAAAGACGGCGCCGTGCTCACCTGCGAGTGGAACAACTCGGTGTTGCTTGACCCAAACGGCCGGCTGATTTCGATCCTCTCGCTGGTCTCGGATGTGACGCAGCGCGAATGCGCCATCGACGCGCTGCGCTCCGCGCATCTGTCGCTGGAGCGGCGCGTCGCCGAGCGCACCGCCGCGCTGCAGCGAGCCAATCTGCGGCTGCGCGAGGAGATCGCCGAGCGCCGCAACGCCGAAGCCGCCATGTGCGAATCGGAGCGTTTCGCGCGGGCGACCGTGGACGCGATCGCCTCGCACATCGCGATTATCGACGAGCATGGCCAGATCCTGGCGGTGAACCGGGCCTGGGAGCGCTACGCGATCGAGAACGCCGGCGACCCGCGGCTGGTGGGCGTGGGTGCGAACTACCTAAGCGCGTGCGATCGCGCCGGCGTGGCGACCGACGCGGCCCGCGTGGCGCGCGGCGTACGCGCGGTGATCGCCGGCGATGTTCCGCTGTTCGAGCTGGAATACCCGTGCCATTCACCCGCCGCGCGGGCCTGGTTCGTCTTACGGGCGACGCGCTTCCCCGGCGAGGGCCCGGTGCGCGTCGTGATCACGCACGAGAACGTGACCGACCGGATTGTCGCGGCCGACGCGCTGCGACGAACCACCGAGGAAGTCAGCGATCTCTACAACAACGCCCCCTGCGGCTACCACTCGCTGGACCGGGCCGGGCGCATCGCACGCATCAACGCCACCGAGGCCGCCTGGCTCGGCTACACCAGCGAAGAGCTGATCGGCCGGCCGATGCGCGATTTCGTCGCGCCCGAGTCGCGGACACATTTCGACGAGACCTTTGAGCAGTTCCTTCGCAGCGGCGAGCAGCGCGGCGTCGAGTTCGAGCTGCTTCGCAGAGATGGCTCGCGCATCCCGGTGCTCAAAGACTCCACCTCAGTGCGCGATGCGGCCGGCAACATCATCCGCAGCCGCTCGACGCTCTATGACCTGACCGAGCAGAAGCGCGCCAGCGCCGCGCTGCGCGCGATCGAGGAGCGCAATCGCCGCATCGTCGAGACTTCCTTTGAGGGCATCTTCCTGGTCGACCCGCAGCAGCGGATCACGTTCGCCAATCGGCGGCTGGGCGAGATGCTGGGCTTTGAGCTGTCGCAGCTCACCGGTCGCGCCGTGTACGATCTGTGCGACGACAGCGAGCGCGAGTTTCTCTCGCAGTTGCTGGCGCGGCGCGAGCGCGGCATTACCGACTCGCACGACCATTGCTTCATCCGCCGTGACGGCAGCGCGCTGTGGGTGCTGATCTCGTGCGCCGCGCTGTTTGACGCGGACGGCTCTTTCAGCGGCACGCTGGTAATGCTGACCGACATCACCGCCCGTCGGCAGGCCGAGAGCGCCCTGCGCGATTCGCAGGAGCGCCTGCGGCAGGCCGAGCGTCTGGCGTCGATCGGCACGCTCGCCGCGGGCATCGCACACGAAATCAACAACCCGGTCGGCTCGATCCTTTTGGCGGCCGATTTCGCACTCTCGCAGCGCGGCCGCGACGGCGCGGCGGAGCTGACCGACGCCTGCCTGGCCGACATCGTTCGCGAAGCACGCCGCTGCGGCCGGATCGTCAAGAGTGTCTTGCAGTTCGCGCGGCGCGAGCCGACCGAAAAGTGGCTCGGCGATGTGAACGCCGTGGTCGAGCGGGCCGTGCACCTGTCACGCCGCTTCGCCGACGACCGCCAGGCGCTGCTGCAACTGAAGCTGGCCGCCGGCGTGCCGCGCGTCGAGCTCAACCCGATCCAGATCGAGCAGGCCATGGTCAACCTGATTCGCAACGCGATCGAATCCGGCGAGCGTGGCGTCAACGTCGATGTCGGAACCGAGCGCACCGACCTAGGCGTGCGGCTCTATGTCCGCGACAACGGCCGCGGCATGACGCCGGACGAGAAAAAGCATATGTTCGATCCGTTCTTCACGCTGCGCGTGAACGAAGGCGGCACGGGCCTGGGACTGAGCATCGTGCACGGCGTAGTGGCCGAGCATGGTGGATCGATCGACGTGGAGACGCAGCCGCGGCGCGGAACGACGGTCTCGATCCTGCTGCCGACCGCAGTCGGGGCGAGCGTGGAGTAGCGGCGGTATGGCGCGCGTGTTGGTACTGGATGACGAGCCGGATTACTGCCGCTACGTGGGTCTGGCGCTGCAGGCCGATGGGCACGAGCTGCTCAGCGTTTCGACGGCGCGCGAAGCGATCGACCGCGGTTCGCGATTTCTGCCGCAGGTGTTGATCGCGGATTGGATGCTCAAGAGTCAGTCGCACGGGATCAATGTGGCCTACGCGTTGCAGGTGGTCGAGCCAGACCTGCGGGTGGTCCTGATTACGGGCTTTCCCTCGCGCGATGTGCAGGCCGAGGCCGCGCGGGCCAATGTGTTTCGACTGGTCGAAAAGCCGTTCCTGCTGGATGACATTCGCCAGGCGCTGCAGGGGGCGTTGGCGGCCCGCCGCGTGCGCACGCCGCGCTGGCTGCAGTTGGCGGTTGTGTGCGTCGACGATGCCCTGCAGATCCGCATGGCCAACGCCAAGGCCCGCGAGCTCTTCAGTGCCACCCGCGGCGAGCCGGACGCGCGGCGGCTGGAAGCGCTGCTCAGCGGTGACGTGCCGCGGGCCGTGCGCGAAGCGGCCGAGCGCTGGATCGGCGTCGGCCTTCAATCCGACGAGCCGAGCACCTGCTACATCCGCTCGCAGACACCGCGGAGCGACGGAACGCGGCTGGTGGTGCTGCGGCGTTCGAACGAGCCGTACTACGCCGGGCTGCAGGCTGTCGAGACGCTGCTGAATGTACGTGAGCCACGCCCGACGCGCTGGCCCTTCGAGGGCCGCGTGCTCGTGATCGATGCGGACGAGGCCGCCCGCGGCGTGCTGGTGGCGGCCCTGGAATACGCCGGCGCCGGCTGCTTCGGGTTTGAGTCGCTCGAAGCGGGCTGGCCGCTGTTCGAGGCTGACGCGGGAATTCGCTACGTGATCTGGCGGCTCTCGCAGCCCGAAAGCCGGATGCGCACGCACATCGAACGCATGCGCAGCGTGCGGGCCGGCGTCACGATCATCGGCGCTTCGTCGGACTACCGCCTGGATGATCTGAACGCCGCCGGCGTGGACTACTGCATCATGAAGCCCTGGCTGATCGACGAGCTGATCGCCACGCTACAAAACGCTTGATTCGCTCTCCGCAATCGCATCAGCAACCGCGCGCCGCGCAGGTTGACACTATCATCTTCATGGCGTCTGCAATGCGCGGGATCGCCGCAGACCATCCTCAACGGGCGACGCCTCGGAGACGGCCGGTGAATACACGCTTGCGGATGCTGCGCCTGGCGTCGACGCTGATCACGCTGGCGCTCAGCGGCTGCGCGCTGCTTTTCCCTCCACCCCCTGCCGCTGACCCAAACACGGACCCGCCGCAGGGCGACGGCGCCCCCGCCGATACCGGCGTGCGGGCCAGGCTGGTCACCGGCGGCCTGTCCGCGCCGGTCGCGCTGGATGCAACACGCGACGGCAGCGGGCGGCTGTTCATCGCCGACCAGATCGGCCTGATCCGCGTGCTCAACGGCGCGGGCCAATTGCTCGATACGCCGCTGCTGGATCTGCGGAGCGCCATGGTCCCCTTGACGACCTTCTTTGATGAGCGCGGCTTGCTTGGGCTGGCGCTGCATCCGCAATTCGCGTCGAACGCGCGTTTCTTCGTCTGCTACAACGCCCCGCTGGACGGCAGCGCCCCGTCGGATTTCAACTCGCTTCTGACCATCTCGGAGTTCCGCATTTCCGCCACGGATGCCAACGTCGCCGACGCAAGCAGCGAGCGCGTGCTGCTGCGGATCGCCAAACCGCAGTTCAACCACAATGGCGGACAGCTCGCGTTCGGTCCAGACGGCATGCTCTACATTTCGGTGGGCGATGGCGGCGGCGCAAACGACCAGGGTCTGGGACACAACGACCAGATCGGAAACGCACAGGATCTGGGCACGCTGCTGGGCAAGCTGCTGCGGATCGACGTCGATTCCGGAGATCCGTACGCGATCCCCTCGGACAACCCGTTCGTCAGCGACGCCGCCGCACGGCCCGAGATCTACGCGCTCGGCCTGCGAAACGCGTGGCGCTTCTCGTTTGATCGCGGCGGCGCGCGGCGCTTGTTCGTCGCGGATGTCGGCCAGGGCCTGCAGGAGGAAGTGAACATCGTGCAGCCCGGCGGGAATTTCGGCTGGCGCGTGCGTGAAGGTAGCGCCTGCTTTGACCCGGCCAACTCCGCCAGCCCTCCGGCCAACTGCCCGGACGTCGGACCGCGCGGCGACCCGCTGGTCGCGCCCATCCTGACGTATCCGCACAGTGCCGCGAGCGGCGTATTCGGCCTGGCCGTGGTGGGCGGCTTCTTCTATCGCGGCAGCGCTGTCGGCGCGCTGCGCGAGCGCTACGTCTTCGCCGATTGGAGCCGCGGGTTCGTCATCGGCGACGGTACGCTGATCGTCGCGCAGGAAGGCAGCGACGGAGCCTGGAGCTACCGCGAACTCTCTCTGCTTGGCCCCGCGAACGGCCGCATCGGCCGGTTCATCCTGGCGTTCGGCGAAGACGCGGCTGGCGAGCTCTACGTGCTGACCAGCAACGCGCTCGGACCTGCCAGCGGCACGGGCGAGCTCTACAAGCTCGAGCCCGGTCCGTAGGGCAATCGCGACACAAGCGCGCGTGCCTGGCGGCGAGCCGCGCTGGAAAAAACGCCCGCGCTTCCGCGTAATACGAAGACCTGAGCCAGCAATTGTTGAGTCGAGCAGGAGAATCTGGATGCTGACATTCGCTGAAAGACGCCGTTGGATGATGTCGTTCCTGCTTGCGCCGCTGGCGCTCGCCGGTTGCCCGGCCAGCGCGCCTGCTCCGCATGACGGCGGATCGGGCGACGGCAGCGACGACGGCGTCACGACCGTCGAGGTCGCGATCCGCGACTTCGCTTTCGTGCCCAATGAAATCACCATCCGCGCCGGGCAGCGCGTCCGCTGGACCAACGAGGACCTCGCGGCTCACACGGTCACCAGCGGTGATCCCGAGGACGCCGACGCCGGCACACGCTTCAATTCAAACCTGCTGACGCGCGGCGGCACGTTCTCGTTCACGTTCGAGTCGCCCGGCCGCTTCGAGTACTTCTGCATCCCGCATGCATCCATGGCCAGCATGCGTGACGCGGCGGTGGTGGTCGAGCCCTAGCGCGCCGCCGCGTTTGTGAAGGCGGTCGGCGACACATCCGTCTGTACAATCAGACCTCGTCGGGCGCGGCCGCGTGGGCGCGCCGGGTGAGCCAGGAAAATAGGCGAAGCGCTTGGTCCCCGCGGAAATTCTCAAGAAAGTCCGTCGTATCCAGATCGTCACTTCGGCGCTGGTGAACGACTTCTTCGCCGGGCAGTATCACTCGGCCTTCAAGGGTCGCGGCATGGAGTTCGAGGAGGTGCGCGAGTACCAGCCGGGCGACGATGTGCGCACGATTGACTGGAACGTAACGGCTCGCAGCGGACGCCCGTTCGTCAAGAGCTTTCGCGAAGAGCGCGAGCTGACCGTGCTGCTGCTGGTCGACGTGAGCGCTTCGCAGGAATTCGGCACGCGGGCGCAGCTCAAGAGCGAGCTGGTGGCCGAGATCGGTGCGACGCTGGCGTTCTCCGCGATCCGCAACAACGACAAGGTCGGGCTGGTGCTCTTCACCGACCGCGTCGAGCGCTTCGTGCCTGCCGGAAAGGGCACGCGGCATGTGCTGCGCGTCGTGCGCGAGCTGCTCTATCACAAGCCGGTCGGTCGGCAGACCGATATCGAGGCCGCGCTGGAGTATCTGGATCACGTGCTCAGCCGCCGCTGTGTGGTGTTTGTCATCAGCGATTTCGAAGCGCCAGATTTCTCGAAGGCGCTGCGGATCGTTCGTCATCGGCACGACTTGATCCCGATCTGGGTCACCGATCGCCGCGAAGCGCGGCTTCCGCCGGTGCGCTTCATCGAGCTCTTCGATCCGGAGAGCGGCGAGCAGGTGCTTGCGGATACGGGCTCGCGCAGCGTGCGCCAGCGTTTCGCTGCGCTGCGCGCGGAGCGGAGCCAGCGGCTGCTGAGCGACCTGCGGCGACTGGGCATCGACCTGGTGCGCGTGGAGACCGGGGAGTCATTCGTCGACCCGCTGCGGCGTTTTTTCCGACGCCGCGGACGGAGGCGCTGATGCCCGTCGCGAAGCGGGAGCGCGCGGCGCAATGTTTCGCACGCCGCGCGGCGTATGCGCCGGCGTCGGGGCTGCTGATGTCGTTGCTTCTACTGGCGCCGCTGGCCTGTCGGCCGGCTTCTCCGGTGTCGCCGCCGCTGCTGAGTGACCAGGTCTCGCGCGGGCCGGTCTCGCTGACGGTCAGCGCGATGCCGACCGAGCCCTGGGTCGGCGACGTCGTGCGGATCGAGCTGCGGGCGCGCGTGCCCAAAGATCATGACGCCGCGTTCGACGCGCTGAAATTCCCAGATGAGCTGCGCGCGACGGTCGTCGCGCCGGCCGATGCGCGACCGCAACTGGAAGGTGACCTGGAGTGGCGTCAGAGCCTGACGATCGAGCCGGTCGCCTCCGGCGAACTGGAAATCCCGCCGGTCGTATTGCGCTACGGTCCGCGCGGCGCCGCGCTGGATCTGGAGCTTGTCACGAATCCGCTGAAATTGAAGGTGCGCTCGGCGTTGACCACGCAGGACAGCATGATGCAGCCGCGCGATATCAGCGCGACCTTGCTGCCGGCGGCGGCGCCGCTGCCCTGGTGGCAGCGGCTGGCGATCGCGGGCGGCGTGTTGGCCAGCGCCGCGTTGCTGTATGGCGTGTACCGCGTTTTGCGGGCCCGGGCCGCCCGTCCGCCGCCGCCGCTGACGCCCGAAGCGTGGGCGCTGCAGGCGCTGGATGGGCTGCGGGTGCGCGAGTGGTTTGAGCAGGGCCGCATCAGCCCGCTGTACTACCGCCTCAGCGAAGTGGTGCGCGAATACATCGAGCGGAAATTTGCGCTGGCCGCGCCGGAGATGACCACCGAGGAGTTCCTCGCCGCCCTGGCCCGCGATCGCGGCGCGCTGCCCTACGACGCGAGCAAGCTGAGCGAATTCATGACCGCCTGCGACATCGTCAAGTACGCCGCCTATCCCGCGCGGGTCGAAGATGCCGAGCAGGCGGTCGCACGCGCCCGCGCGTTCGTGCAGGCGACGGCGTCAGCGCGGCGCGGCTCGGCTGAAGCGCTCGGAGACGCCGCGTGACCCCCGTGCAACTCCCGCTGCTGCCGCTGAACGTGTACTTCGGCTACCCCTGGCTGCTGCTGGCGCTGCTGGCGCTGCCGCTGCTGTGGCTGTATTGGCAGCGCCGCGCGATGCGGCCGGCCGTGCGTTTTTCGAGCCTGGCGACGCTGCAGAGCGTCGTCGGGCGGCGCTCCTCGCGCAAACGACAAATCCTGCCACTGCTGCGGCTGGCGGCCCTGGCCTGCCTGATCATTGCGGCTTCGCGCCCGATGCGCCCGGACGAATCCACCGCGATCTACGCCGAGGGGGTCGCGATTCAGATGGTGGTCGATATTTCGGGCAGCATGCGCGATCTAGATCTCTCGCCCCCGAATCAGCGGATGACGCGGCTGGATGTGGTCAAGGCGGTGTTCAAACGCTTTGTCGAGGGCGACGGCCGCCTGCTCGGTCGCCAAAACGACCTGATCGGCATGATCCGCTTCGCGCGCTACGCGGATGCGGTCTGCCCGCTGACGCTGGATCACAAGAATTTGCTGGCGGTGCTGGACGAGACGGAAATCGTCCCGCTCCCGACCGCCGCGCAGAACAACGAAGACGGCACCGCCATCGGCGACGGCCTGGCGCTTGCGGTCGAACGCCTGAAAGACCTGCAGCGCACCATCGGCTCGGGCCAGCAAATCAAGATCCGCAGCCGCGTCGTGATCCTGCTCTCCGACGGCGAGAACAACTTCGGCATCTTCACGCCCCAGCAGGCGGCCGAACTGGCCGCGACCTTCGGAATCAAGGTCTATACCATCGCAGCCGGCACCGGCAGCAATCGCGGCGTGTTCCGCGCCCCGCTCGACGACAGCGACTTGCGGAACATCGCCGAGCTGACCGGCGGCAAGCACTTTCGCGCGCAGGATCCTGACTCGCTCGAGGCCGTGTACGCGGAGATCGATCGTCTGGAGCGCACGCGGACCGAGGAGCGACACTTTCTACACTGGGACGACGCGCCGTACATCTGGCCCTGGCTGCTGGCCGCGTTCGTGACGCTGAGCCTGCAGTCGCTGCTGGATGCGACCTGGTTGAGGAAGATTCCGTGAGCGCGCTGCGCGTCGACTTCCCGGAGTGGCTGCACCTGGTCTGGGTGGTGCTGGCGCTGCTCGCGCTGGGCGTGTACGCGCAGCAACGCCGCCGCGCCGCCTTGCGCGAGTTCTGCGACGCGCATCTGCTGCCGCGGCTGGCCCCGCGCGTCGGCTGGGGCCGAGCGCTGCTGCGGATCGCTCTGACGGGCCTGACGCTGCTGGCGCTCACGGCCGGGCTGCTCGGTCCGCGCTGGGGCGAAGCGAATCAGATTGTTACCCGCCGCGGAATTGACGTGATGGTCGTGCTGGACGTCTCGCGTTCGATGCTGGCCCGCGACATCGCGCCGGATCGGCTGGAGCGCGCCAAGTTGAGCATTCGCGACGATCTGTTGCCCACGCTGGGCGGCGACCGAATCGGGCTGATCCTCTTCGCCGGCGTAGCGCGGCTGAAATGCCCACTCACCAGCGACTACGGCTTCTTCCGCCTGGCGCTGAACGAGGCCACGCCCGAGGCCATTCCGCGCGGCGGCTCACTGATCGGCGACGCGCTGCGCCTGGCGCAGAAGAGCTTCCGCAGTCCGGTCGAGACGCACAAGATCGTGCTGCTACTGACCGACGGCGAGGACCAGGTCAGCTACCCGGTCGAGGCGGCCCGCGCCCTGTGGCAGGAATCGAAAATCCCAGTCATCGCCGTGGCCTTGGGCGACGATCGCGAAGGTGCCCGCATTCCGGTACGCGGGTCGGCGGGCGAGTCGTACCTGGAGCACCAGGGCGAAGTGGTCTGGAGCAAGTCGAACTTCCCAATCCTGCGCGAAATCGCTCGCAGCAGTGATTTCGACGCGTTCGTCCCGGTCGGAACGCGCGATTTCGACCTGGGGAAGATTTTCCGCGAGCGCGTCGTGCCCTCGATCGAATACAACGAGCGCAGCGAGCAGCGCCGCATCAGCCGGCCGGCCCGCATACACCTATTCGCGCTCGCCGCACTTGCGCTGCTGACGTTCGACAGCCTGCTCCGTGATGGGCCACGGCCGCTACCAGCGGCAAAACGCGCGCGGCAGGCGCCGCGCGCCGCCGCGGGATACGCAGGGTCGCCGTGCCCAGGCGCTGGAGTATGAACACGGTGCGGACATAGTTGTGGAGGCCTGGCGGACGATGGCTGCAGCAAATCAACAAAGCGCGGGGCGCGCGGCATTCCCTCGAGTCGGTCCTCGTTCAGAGCTGCTCGCGCGCCTGTGTTCGGCGCAGCGGTCGCTCCTGATCTTCGGGCTGCTGCTGCTCGGCGCGAGCCCGCTGCTGGCCGAGAGCGTGCGCGAGCGCATCCGCAGCGGAAACGAGCACTTCGCCGCCGGCCGATTCGACGAGGCCCTGCGCGCGTACCAGCAGGCCGCTGGCGCCGCGCGGCCGGAGTACGAGGCCGAGCTGCTGCACAATCAGGCCGCCGCCCATTTCAAGCTCGGCGGGCTGGACGAGGCCCGTGAATTGTGGGTGCGGGCCGCGGCGCTGCGTGATCCGGCGTTCGAGGCGAGCATTCGCTACAACCTGGGCAACGTGCACTACGCGGAGGCGCTGAGCGCCTTCGATCAGCAGCAGGTGCAGCCGGCGCTCAGCAGCCTGCAACAGGCGGGCGACTACTACCGCGATGCGCTCAAGCTGGATCCGCGCCTGGCGAACGCGCGTGCGAACCTTGAGCTGGCAGACCAGCTTCGCCGCAAGCTACAGGAGTCGGCCACTTCGCAGCCGCAGTCGCAGCCGCAGTCGCAGCCTACAGATCAGCAGGATAATCAAAATCCCGCCTCGCAGCCGACCAGTCAACCGAATCCGCAGTCACAGTCGCAGCCTTCGAACAAGCAGGAAGGTCAAGACGGCAATCCACAGGGCGACCCCGAGGGCGATTCGCAGGATTCACAGGACGGCGCTGACGACGTTCAGCCGCAGGAGCAGGCGCAGCAGCCCGACACGCAGCCGTCCGAGGATCAGCCGCAGACGCAGCCGGCAGCGCAGACCCAACCTGCCCAGACGCAACCGGCGCAAACGCAGCCGGCCGATGAGCAGCAGCCGCAGCAGGGCGAGCCGCGCGGCCAGCCGATTCAGCTGACGCCGGAAGACGCCGAACGTCTGCTGCAAAAGGTGCGCGATGCGGAGAAGGCCCGCCGGCAAGTCCTGCTGCTGCGCGAGATGCAGAAGCATCGGCCGGTGGAGCGCGACTGGTAGCGATGGCGGCGGCGAAAATCGCACCACTTTTCTGCGATTCGTGCAGGCCGCGCAGAGCATGCCAAACCGCCACATTCGCAGCAGCCGAAAGCCCTCTCGATCCGATAGCAAGTGACATCAGGCGCTTTGGAGAGCCTGAAGGCTTGCAAGAACGCAATGGAGTGCGTCGGCATGCGCGTGCTACTGGCTGAGGACAACAAGGCCCACCGTGAATTGCTGGAAGTCCTGATCCGCAGCGGCGAGGAGGATTCGCGGGTCACGTCGGTCGAGACCGGCCGCGACTTCCTCAAGCGCATGAGCCAAGGCTTCTACGACATCGCGCTGTTGGATTACCACTTGCCCGATTTCGACGCGCACGAACTGCTGCCGCGGATCGAGGACATCCCGCATCACCCCCCGGTGATCATCATCTCCTCCGACGGCACCAGCGACACGATCATCGCCGCGTTGCGCAGCGGCAGTCGCGACTTCCTGCCCAAGGAGGAGGCCTTCAACGCACACGGGCTCATGTCGCGCATACGCGACGTGCTGCGGCGGCGTGAGCTGGAACGGCAACTGATCGAGAAACAGAAGGAGGAGGGTATCGCCAAGCTCGCCGGCGGCCTGGCGCATGATTTCAACAACATGCTGGTGGGCGTGCTGGGCAAGGCGGCCCTGCTGCGCGACGCCGAGCACACCGCCGAAAAACGCCGCGAATACTGCGACGGCATCATCCGCACCGCCGAGCGCATGGCGGACCTGGCGCGGCAACTGCTCGCGTACGCCCGCGGCGGGAAATACGACCCGCGCCCGGTGAATCCGAACGACGTGATCAGCGACGTGCTCTCGATGCTCAAGGGCGCCGTGCCGCAGAAGATTCAGATCCGCCAGTTCCTGGCCCGCGAGCTGTGGGCAGTCGAGGCGGATCGCGCCCAGCTTGTGCAGGCGCTGCTGAACCTGTGCCTGAACGGGTGCGAGGCGATGGGCCGCGAAGGCACGCTCTCGATCTTCACCGAGAATGTGGTCAAGGAAATGCCCTGGACCGACGAACTCGGCCTGATGCACATGTCCGGCCCGTTCGTGCACATCGTCGTCGCCGACACCGGCTGCGGCGTGTCCGAGCGCGTGCGCCGCACCATGTTCGACCCGTACGTATCGACCAAGGGCGACGGACGCGGGCTGGGCCTGCCGGCGGTGAAGGGCATCGTGACCTCGCACGGCGGCGGGATTCAACTCAATAGCGACCCCGGCTCCGGCTCTGCGTTTCACATCTTCCTGCCGCGCGCGGCGCGGGTCACGCCGGACGAGAGCGATCCGGTCGTGGCGCACCCGGCCCGCAACGGGCAAACGGTGTTGGTGGTTGAGGATGAAGCGGATGTGCGCGAGGTCGTGGTGGAGATCCTGGAGCGCGTCGGGCATCGCGTGCTGCAGGCCGAATCGGTGGCCGGGGCGCTCGACCGGCTGCGCGACGAAGCGCTCGAGCTCGATGTGGTGCTGATCGATATCCGCCTGCCGGACGGCAAAGGCAGCGACGTGCTGCGCGCCGCGCAGCGGCTGCGGCCGCGGGCGCGCTACATCCTCACCAGCGGCTACGAGCGCGTCACGGTCATGCAGGACCTGCTGACCGAGAACGAAGGCGTTCCCTTTCTCGCCAAGCCTTTTCAGCCTGCAGCGCTCCTGAATTTGGTCGCAGAAGTCACGCAGACGGCTTAGACTGCCCGCGTTCCACGGGCGGCGCCATTCGGCTCCGCCGTGAGCGCGAATGGAGTCGCCGCGTGTCTGCCGAACAACGACAAATCGACACACGCGCTGCGCGCGGCGCCGCGCTCGGCGCGCCGCAGCACATCATCGGCATCGGCGCTTCGGCCGGCGGGGTCGAAGCGCTCGAACGCTTCGCCACGCAGCTCCCGGTCGACAGCGGGATGGCCTTCGTCGTCATCCAGCATCTCTCGCCGGACTTCCGCAGCCTGATGCACGAGATCCTCTCGCGGCACACCACGCTGCGGATCCAGCACATCGAGCATGACCTGCCACTGCTGCCGGACACGATCTACCTCAACCCGCCGCGCAAGCATGTCGCGATTCGCGAAGGGCGCTTCCGTCTGGCGGACCACGAGCAATCCAGCGGACTAAACCTGCCGATCGACGCTTTTTTTCAATCGCTCGCCGAGGACCAAGGCGAGCGCGCCATCGGCATTGTGCTCTCGGGCACCGGCTCGGACGGCACGCGCGGCGTGCGGGCCATCAAGGAGGCCGGTGGGCTGGTGTTTGTGCAGGACGACTCGGCCAAGTTCGACGGCATGCCGCGCAGCGCCATCGCCACCGGCCTGGCGGATTTCGTCTTGCCGCCTGAGCGAATGCCCGAGCAACTGCTGCGGCTGATGCGGCATTCGTATATGACCGCTGAGGCCCAAGGGGTGGTCGTGGCCCCGGATGCGACCTCGCTCGAACAGGTGCTGCGCATCCTGCGCGATCGGCATCACGCCGACTTCTCGGCCTACAAGGTCTCCACCATCGGCCGAAGAATTCAACGCCGCATGAGCGTCAACCAGCTCGATGAACTGGAAGACTACCTGCTGCTGCTGCGCGAATCGGAGAGCGAGAGCCTGACGCTTTCGCGCGAGATGCTCATCGGCGTGACGCGCTTCTTCCGCGACGCGGAGGTGTGGGAATCCCTGCGGCGCGAGGTGCTCCCGCGAATCCTCTCCGAATCGCAGGCCGGCGATCATCTGCGCTTCTGGGTGGCGGCCTGCTCCACCGGCGAAGAGGCCTACACGCTCGCCATGCTGGTGCAGGAGTGCCAGGACCGCTTCGAGACCAACCGCGAGATGAAGGTCTTCGCCACGGATGTCGATCATCGCGCCTTGGAGACCGCCGCCAACGGCGTCTACCCTGACCTGATCGCGGCCGACCTGGGGCCGGCCCGCATCAGCCGCTTCTTCAAGCAGCGCGGCGATTGCTTCGAGGTGGTCCGCTCGCTGCGCGAGCGGGTCATCTTCGCCACGCACAACCTGCTGCGCGATCCGCCGTTTACCCGGCTGGATATCGTCACCTGCCGCAACCTGATGATCTATCTGCAGCCCGAGGCGCAGAAGCGCGCCCTGGCGCAATTCCACTACAGCCTGCGGCCCAACGGGCACCTGCTGCTGGGCTCGAGCGAGAGCGTCAGCGAGTTGCGGCACGCGTTTGAGACTGTGCACGAAAAACACCGCATCTTTGCCAAGGCAAATCAGGCCAGCGTCCCGATCGTGCGGCACAGTGGCGCCCACGACATCGCCGCGCGGCTGCAGAAGCCGCTCTTCACCGCCGACGCGCTGCGTCGCGCGCCGGATTCGCCCGTGCTGAACGCCTACGAATACCTGGCCTCGCAATACGCGCCGGCCGGGCTGCTGGTCACGGACGAATTCGAGATTCTGCACAGCTTCGGCGACGTGAGCGACTTCGTCAGCTTTCCGACCGGGGCGTTCTCGCCGGACGTTTCGCGGGCCGCGCGGCCGGAGGTGCGGATCGCGGTGACCACGGCGCTGCACCGGGCCATGAAGCGCGAAGACGGCTTCGTCTACAAGGACGTGCGCATCCAGCGGGCCGATGACGTGCGCATCGTCAATATTCGCGTGGCGCGGCTGCCCTCACGGGCCGAGCGCAGCCTGCTGATCGTGCTGTTCGAGGACCAGCGCAGCGAGCCGCGGCTCGGGCCGGCGGCCGAGGAATTCAATCTCAACGAGCAGCACAGCGCCCGCATCCGCGACCTGGAGCAAGAGCTGCAGCAGACACGCGAGAACCTGCAGGCCACGATCGAGGAGCTCGAGACCAGCAACGAAGAGTTGCAGAGCACCAACGAGGAACTGCTGGCCAGCAACGAAGAACTGCAAAGCACCAACGAAGAACTGCATTCGGTGAACGAGGAGCTTTACACCGTCAACGCCGAGTATCAGTCCAAGATCGACGAGCTGACGCGGCTGACCAACGATTTCGAGAATCTGCTGCGCAGCACGGACATCGGCGTGATCTTCCTGGATCGCGACCTGCGCATCCGCAAGTTCACTCCCGCGGTGCGCGAGTCGATCAGCCTGGTCGATCACGACATCGGCCGACCGATCCAGCATTTCAGCCTGAATCTGAGCGACGCGCGGCTGGCGGCCCGCGTGCAGGGCGTGATCGACACCGGCCAGCCGATCGAATCGGAGGTGCACGATCCCTCCGGGCGCTGGCTGCTGATGCGAATCCTGCCGTTTTTGCGCGAGCGCGGTCAGATCGATGGGGCGGTGGTGACGCTGATCTCGATCGATCGCCTGAAGCGCAGCGAGGAAGCCCGGGCCGATTCGGAGCGCTTCTTGCGCAGCACGCTGGACGCGCTCAACAGCGAGATCGCGATTCTGGATGCCGCCGGCCAGATCATCGCGGTGAACCGCAGTTGGAAGGAGTTCGGCCGCGGCAATCGCTACGCCGCCGAGAACGACGGAATCGGCACGAATTACCTGGAGATTTGTCGCAAGGCCGCCCGCGCCGCGGATGACGACGGCCGCACCGCCGCCGCGGTGGTCGACGGGCTTGAATCGCTGCTTCGCGGCGAGCGGTCCGAGTTTTCGATTGAATATCCCTGTCACAGCCCGACCGAGCAGCGCTGGTTCCAGCTCTCGGCCACACGCTTCCAAGGCGACGGCGCCGGCCGCGTCGTCGTCTCGCACCGCGACATCAGCGATCGGCGAAACGCCGAGGAAGCCCTGCGGCGTACGAACCAGCGGCTGCTGCGCTCGAACAGTGAGCTGGAGCAGTTTGCGTCGATTGTCTCACACGACCTGAAGGAGCCGGTCCGCACCATCCGCGGCTACGCGCGGCTGCTGCGCGGCAGCGCCGCGCAGCTCGACGACGAGTCGCGTGCCAACCTGCAGCGGATCGAATCCGCGGTCGGGCAGATGGAGTCGCAGGTCGATGCGCTGCTGCGGCTCAGCCGCCTGGCCGCGGGCGAGCTCGAGCGCTCCGCCGTGGATGTCGGCGTCGTTCTGGGCGAAGCTCTGCGCGTGCTGGAGCCAAAGATCGCTGAGAGCGGCGCTCATGTAAGTATTGCGCCGATGCCGACCGTGTGGGCCAATCACGACATGCTGCGCGAGGTGTTTCAGAACCTGATCGACAACGCCATTAAATACCGCGCCGCGGGCGCCGCTAAAGTCGCCATCGAAGTGCAGTCGAAAGATCAGGATTGGGTGTTTGGCGTCTCGGATAACGGCATTGGCATCGCCACGCAACACCACCAGCGGATTTTTGAGATCTTCAAGCGCCTGCCTGAAGCACGGGCCGTCCCCGGAAGCGGGATCGGCCTGTCGATCAGCAAGCGCATCGTCGAGTGCCACGGCGGTCGCATCTGGGTCGAATCTGAGATCGGGAAAGGGAGCACCTTCTACTTCGCGCTTCCGAAAGACGCATAGCACGCGGACACCCGGTCAGCGACGACCGGGCTGAAGTCAGCCGTACACCACCATCAATGGATTTGAGAGGGACTCGTGTTTGAGGACGAGCTGCGTGTGCTGCTGGTTGAAGACAATCCGGACGATCTTCGTTTCCTTCGACGGGCGCTGGAGAATTCTGCTGCGCGCGTGAACGTCGCAGCCGCGAGCGACGGGACCGATGCGCTCGAGCTGCTCCGCAGCGGCGCCACACCCGACCTGGTCGTGCTGGATTTGAACCTGCCCGGCGTCAGCGGCTTCGACGTGCTCCAAAGCATCAAGCAAGATCCGCAACTGCGGCGCCTGCCGGTGCTGGTGCTGACCACTTCAAAAAACCCGGCAGACATTCGGCGTGCGTACGACGCGCACGCGAACGCCTTCATCACCAAGCCGCCTGGGTTCGATGAGTATGATCGCGTCGCCGAAGCGATCCGCGACTTCTGGTTTGGGTTGGCGACGCTGCCGCGGGTGGCCAGCCGCGCGATCTAGATTTGCGGCGAGTGCCCGGCGGATCCTGCGGCGGATCCGCAACCGGTGTTAGACTACGCCGCGATGAACCCGAGCTCACAGGATCACTCGCTGCCGTTCGCAGTCTGGATCCTGGGCGGCATTGTGCTGGTGCTGCTGATCCTGGTCGCGGTGATCGCGCTCTGACGCCCGCTCGCAATCGCGCCGCGCATTCGCTCCGGAGCCGCTGCTCATGAAAACCGCGATGACCATCATGGTGGATATGGACGGCGTGATCTGCAGCGAGGAGCGCACGTTCGAGCGGGCCCTGGCCAAGCCGCTCGACGGAGCGCGCGAGGCGCTCGCGGCGCTGCGGGCGGCCGGGCACACGATCGTGATCTACACCGCGCGCGGCTGGGCCGAGTATCGCGTCACCAAGGAATGGCTCGACCAGCACGGCATGCTCTACGACGGCATCCACATGGGAAAGCCGATCGCGCACGTGTGGATCGACGACCGCGCGATTCGCTTCACAAGCTGGGACGACGTCCGCAAGCAACTCGCGCTGTGACGCACGCGATCCGCGCGCTGCGAATCGCCGCAGCGGGCCAACAGCCCGCGGCCGCGTTCGAGCTCGAATCTGCCTCCGTAGGTTCTAAGCTTCCGTGACTGGCGGCGGCGACGGTGGCCCCGATCCTGGCGGCGCGACCAGGATGTGAAAGCGACGCCGACCCAGTAGTGTGTCGCGGCTGAGCAGCTCGAATGCGTATTGGCCCGGCGAAGCGAACTGAATTCCCTGCATGCTGAACACCAGGTCAACGGTCGCCAGCGGGTTGGGGGCCTCGATCATTCCCTGCGTGGTGAATAGCACCTCGTCGTCCGCGTCGCGCACCAGCCGCAGCTCGATCGGGGCCCGCGCGCTGATTTCTGTGACGGTGGCCAGGACGGCGATCTGCTGCACGCGCGTCGGTAGCGTCTGGGCCACAATCATGTTGAAAAGCCCAATTGCGCTTTTCTTGTTCGTGAGCTTGTCGTCGATCACCTGGTCGCAGATCAGCACTGAAACCAGGGTCGGCGCGGCCGCGCTGCGTGCGTGCGTCATGCTGCGTCTCCCTCGCTGGCCGCTATCATAGTCGGCCACGATATGAACCGGTTGATCGCCAAACCGCGCCACCTCCGCCGCGCAGCGCGCATGCGCAGCGGCCTGCACCTGCTTGCCGGCCTGCTTGGCCTCGGCTTGGCCGGTTGCTCGCAGGTCGGTTATGTCGTGCAGCAGGGCATCGCGCAATTCGGCGTGATTGCCCGCTCGGTGCCGCTGGAAGATGCCTTGCAGGATTCCACGCTGACGGAGACGCAGCGGCGCAAGTTGGCGTTGATCGCCAGCGCCCGCGACTTCGCGCGTGACGAGCTGCAGCTCAGCGTCGGCCGCAGTTTTACACTCTTTCACAACACGCAAGGCAAGCCGCTGGCGTACAACGTCTCCGCGTCGCGGCGCGATCGGCTCGAGCCGCGGCGCTGGTGGTTCCCCGTGATCGGCTGGATCGACTACATCGGGTATTTCGAGCGTGCCGATGCGCAGCGCGCCGCCGAGGAGCTGCGGGCCGAGGGGCTGGACACGTGGGTGCGCGCGGTTGACGCATTCAGCACGCTGGGCTGGTTTCCCGACCCGGTGCACTCGCCGTTGCTGGAGCGTGACGACGCGTCGCTGGTGGACGTGGTGGTGCACGAGTTGGCGCACAACACGGTCTACGCCGCCGGCCAGAGCGATTTCAACGAAAGCCTGGCCACCTGGATTGGCCGCTACGGCGCGCGGCGCTACTACGAGCGGCTGCCGGACGGCGCGGATACCATCGCGCAAATGGCGCAGCGCCATGCCGACGAAGCGGCGATCAACGACTGGCTCGCGCAGACCTATTCGCGGCTGGCGCAGCACTACGCGTCGGATGCGACGAGTGAAGCGAAGCTCGCCGGGCGCGAAGCGCTGTACGACGCGGCCCGGCAGCGCTTTCGTGAAGAGGTATTGCCGCGGCTGAGCGAGCCGGAGCGCTACAGCCGCTGGGGCGAGCTGCCGACGAACAACGCGCTGCTGCTGCAGAATCGGCGCTACAATTTCGACCTGGCGCTTTTTGATCGCGTGTATCAGGCGCGCGGCGCGGATTTCGCGGCGTTCATGGCGGAGCTGCGGGCAGCCGCCGCGACGGCCGACCCGTGGGCGCACCTGCGCGGGATTGCCCCGCCGCCGTAACGCGGGCGCTGATCGCGACGGGAGCGCGGCGCTGGGCCGTCCATACTTGGCGACATGAACATTGCGAGCACAGCCAGGATCCGGAATCCGGGCGGCGCGGCAGCGGGTTTGCTGCTGGCGGCCTGGCTGGGGGCGTTGCCGGCCAGCGCGCAGCCGTCGGTCGAGCTGCGGATCCTGACGATCGAGGCCTATCAGAACGAGCCGATCGAGTTGGAGCTGCGCGTCCACAACTTTACGGACGACGCGGGCATCGCGGCCTTGCCGGAGATTCCCAACGCGGCGCTGCGCGTCGCGCGCGATTCGGTTGATTTTCAGTCGACGCACATCGTCCAGGGCCGCGTCTCGCGCAACATCACGCGCACCTTCCCGCTGGAGCTGCTGGCCCGCACCGCCGGCACGGTCGAAATCCCGCCGATCGAAGTCAATGTCGACGGCAGCACGCTGCGGACGCGCCCGGCGCGCGTGCAGGTACGCTCCGCCGACGGCACGCTGATGTTCGCCGAGATCACCTGCGAAGAGCCGCGGCTCTTCGTGGGGCAGCGCGTGCGCTTCACGCTAAGCATTTGGGTTAAGCCGCCGCGGGTCGACGATCGCATCGTCGACGAGCGCACGATGATGCAGTTCTTTCGGGGCACGCAACTGCCGCCATTCCCGGGAGACGTGCAGACCGAGCGGCGGCGGCGGGCGCTGCCCGGCGAACCCGAGCAGACCTTTTACGTCTACACCAGCTCGCTCAGCACGACGCTCGATCGCGAGGGCCCGGTGAGCTTCGACAGCGTCGTGGTCGCCATGACTTACCCGGCCCGCTTCGGGCGCGATATTTTCGGCGAGATCGCGAACGTCAGCGGCCGGAAGCTGCGGGTCAAGCCGGAAGTGCTCGCGCCGCCGGTGCAGCCGCTGCCCAGCGCGGGCCGCCCGGCGAATTTCACCGGCGCCGTCGGCGAACTGACCGTGAGCGCCTCGGCTGACGCTACGGACGTGCGCGTCGGCGATCCGATTTCGTTGACGCTTGAGATTGGCGGCGATGTTGCGCTCGAGACGCTCACGGCCCCAAACGTCGCCGCGCAGGAAGACGTCGCCGCTGCGTTCCGCGTGCCCAGCGAGACGCTGGCCGGCTCAATCGTCAACGGCCGCAAGCGTTTCACGCAAGTGCTGCGGGCCCGCAGCGCCGATGTCCGCGAGATTCCGGCGATTGAGATGCCGTATTTTGAGCCGCGCTCCGCTGAATACCGAGTTGCCCGCAGCCGGCCGATCCCGCTGCGGGTCAGCGCCTCAGACGCGTTGAGCGCCGCCGACGTCGAGGGTCTGAGCGCCACGGCGCCGACGGCCGAAGCGCTGCGGCCGCTGGACGGCTTGTTGGGCATCGAGACCAACGCGGCCCTGCTGCTCGCGCAGTCGTTCGCACCGTCGCCGCTGGCGCTGCTGCTCGTGACCGGCGGACCGGGCGTGCTATTCGGGCTGGTCTGGGCGGGCTGCGCGCTGCGGACGATGCGCGGGTCGGATGTCGCGCGGCGGCGGCAATCTGCGCGTCGCGTCGCGCTCGAACGGCTGACGTCTCCCAGCGTAACGGAGCCTCGCGCGGTCGCCGCCGCAATCGTGGATGCGCTCAGCGGTTATCTGGCGGATCGCACCGGTGCGCCGCCGGCGCGCTACCAGGCCGCCGCGCTCGAGTCGCTGTTGCGCGGTTTGTCGGTGTCTGCGGAGACGGCGCGACAAAGCCAGAGCCTGCTGGAGCGCTGCCAGGGCGCGGCGTATGGGGCGGCGGGTTCGGAAGCGCCGGAAGGCTGGGTGCGCGAGGCGCGCGAACTACTGGATCGGCTGGAGCGCGAGCTTCGATGAGCGCTGCCGCCCGCTTTTCGCCGCGCGGCACAGGCAGCGCTCCGCCGCGCGCGCAGCCTGCCATGGGCCGTAGCCGCCGCGCGGCGCGGACGATTGTGGTGCCACTAACGCTCGCGGTCGCATTGGCCGGAGCGCCGCCCACAGTGGCGCAGTCCGCGGCAGCGGGGCGCGCTGTGCCGGAATGGACTCATGCTGCGCGCGACGCAGCATCGCCGATCTCGGAATTTGGCGCGAAGCCACCGGGTGCCGCCGCGCGGGTTGAGGTCTTGAACGCAGCGCTGGACGCCTTCGACCAGGCGGTCGAGCTTGGTCGCTCCGACGCGCGGGCCGCAAGCGAGCAATACCTTGCGGCGGTGCGCGGCTTTGAGGCCCTGCGCGAATCCGGCCTGCGAAACGCGTGGCTCGAATTTAATCTGGGCAATGCTTATTTCCGGCTTGGCGCGCTGGGTAAGGCGATTTGCTCGTATCGCCGCGCCGCGCAGCTCGCGCCCGCGGCCGGCAAGATCGCCAGCAACCTGGCGTACGCGCGGCGGCGCGTCGAACCGGCGATCGCAGCGCCTGCCGGCGCGACGCTCAAGCCACTGCTATTCTGGCATGAGCGCAGCTCGGCCGCGGCGCGCTTTTGGGTGGCCGCGGTTTGCGCATTTTTGGGCTGGTTTTTGTTGCTCTTGCGGCTGCGCATACGCAGCACGGCGCTGCTGGCGATCGGCAGCGCCTGCGTGCTGATTTCGATTCTGTGCGCTGGCTCGCTGACCTGGCAGGCGCAGGAACTGGCGCAGCGCCGCGAAGCCGTTCTGATTCGCGGCGGCGTGACGCTGCGCGCCGGGCGCGGCGACGGACATGACGCAGTGCTGCAATCGCCGCTGGGCGAGGGCGTTGAGCTGCGCATCCTGCAGCAGCGCGGCGATTGGGCCGAAGTCCGCCTGCCGGATGGGATCAGCGGCTGGGTGCCGCTCGCAGCGCTGGAGCGTGTCTAAGTGTCTAACAGGGGCTGAGTTGATTTTGCCCGCGTCGATGAGCTATGCTCCTGAACGGGGGTCTGGTTTCTACTAGCTAGGCCGGCTTCGCGGGCGAGGCGCGCCGGCGCATTCGAACCCATTGGAGGCGATATGAGAAGCATTTTAGCGGTCGGCGTTCTTGCTTTGGCGACGGCGGGCGCGCTGGCGGAGCGGCGCGTCCACACCCTGCGCCTGGCGGAGCCGGTCGGGACCCCGACGCTGCTCGGCGAAACGGACCTGCGCGGGCCAGACGTCGTCGTGTACGACAATCTCCCCGTTGTCGGTGACGACGTGTTTTCGGACAGTCTCAATCCGGTCGGTATTCTCGATGAGGCCACGCTTTTCTGCGGCCCTGGCGAGCCCGGCCCGGTCAACATCACCAGCCTGCAGTTCGGCCTCGAGGTGCTCGGCACGACGCCGCAGACCTTTGACGCCGTCCTTTCGTTCTTCGACACGATCAACGTGAACGCCACGCCGGTGAACAGTGGACTGCTGGGCAGCGTGCGGGTCGCGTTCGCGAACGTTGCGCCGGGCGTGTACGTGTCGCAGGTGGTCAACCTTACGACGCCGATCAATCTACCGGACGCTAACTTTGGCTTCTCGATTCAGACGTTTCTGCCGAACACGACCACCTACGCCCCGGGTCGCATGACGCCGCTCTTCCTGGGCCGCGGTGTCGCGGTTGGCACCAGCGAGGATTTCGCATTTTTCGATGACAATGCGAACCAGGTGTTCGCGTCAAACGAAGGCGGGTTCTACGGCGGTCCGCCGGACTTGGCGAATCTGGCGTTGCGTTTGTCGGGCGTTCCGCTGGGTCCGCCGCCGCCGCCGCCTGTTCGGCCGGCATCGGCCTGCGTGGGCAGCCCGATCGATGATGACGCGGCCATTCCGCCGGGCCCGCTGGTGATTTCGACCGTGGCGGCGGCTGGACAGGTAGTCTGGTTCGAGATGGCGCTGTCGCAGGACGTGGTGGCGTCGGTCAACGGCGTGCCTTCGACGGATTCGCTCGACATCCACACCGACGGCTCGTCGCTCAACGGCGCTTTTCCGACCGACACGGTGCTCTCGCTGTACAACGCGGCCAGCGGCGCGCTGGTTGCCAGCAACGATGACGCCGCCGGCACCCCACCGAATACCAACTTCAGCGCGCTGAGCTTTGGCGATGATCTGGCGCGGGCCAGCACGCCCAGCGGGATCGCTTTTGCCGGCGAAAACGGCTCGCTGCCGCGCGGCGTCTATCTGATCGGCATCTCGGCCTTCCCGGCGCAGACGCTGCCGTGCGCGTGGCGACACAGCTCGACCTCGGGCGACAGTGGCACGCTGGTGTTCAACCTCGTGTCGAATCTAAGCAATGTGTGCCAAGGCGACCTGAACGGCGACCGCATCGTGAACGAGGCCGACCTGGGCATTCTGCTGAGCGCCTGGCTGAACTCGGCCTGCGGCGATCTGAATCGCGACGGGCTTTCGAGCGAGCCGGACCTGGGTATCCTGCTGGCGAATTGGCAGGTGACTTGCCCGTAGACGAGCAGGATCAGCGTCGCAGTGATCGACGGAGAGTTCGTGCAGGAGTCGCGGCGCCAACGCCGCGGCTCCTGTTTTTTTGCGCGCCGGGCAGGGCCTGGTCAGCCTGAGTCGTCAGATCGGCCGGCGCGGCGAGGAGCCATGGTCCGGATATTCGGCGGTGATGATGGAGGTCATGCCGCCGCGCGGCCGCCAGTGCGTTTCGACGCGCAGTTTTCTCGGGGCGAGCACCGCGAGCAGATCGTCGAGAATGCGATTGGTGAGCGCCTCGTAGAAAATGCCCTGTTCACGATACGACTGCAGATAGAACTTCAGGCTCTTGAGCTCGACGCAGCGTTGCTCGGCGACATACTCGATCACGACCGTGCCGAAATCTGGCTGGCCGGTCTTTGGGCAGCGGCTCGTGAATTCCGGCGCTTCATGCCGGATCACGAAGTCGCGCTGCGGCGCGGGGTTCGGGAACACCTCCAGCAGGCTTATCGGCGAAGGCCCGGCCGGCTGACGCGGCTTTTTCGACGATGCGCGCGGCATGCGGCGGCGCTCCTCTCTGTGATCCAGACCATTTACGCCAGCGCAAACGGACGTGCAAGCGTGCTCCGCTCGAAACCAGATTCAGAGTTGCGACCGTGGGCGCGTGTTCACACGGGCAGGAGCGAATGCGCGGGCTACGAATCGGGCCGCGGCGCATGCGTCGCTGAGCCTCCCGCTCACGCTCGGCTCGCAGTGGGAGCGCCGAAAAGATTCGAAGCCGCTGGACGAATACAGCTTGCGCGCGGCGTGCGACGCGGCGGCGTTCCGCGCGCGGGTCGAATTTGTAATGCCCGCCGCAGCGGGCTGACGTAGACTTGAAGATGATGGAAACGATGAACGGGGGCATTCTGGGGCGCGTCGGCGAGCGCGTGCTCAGTTGGATCGCGCTGGGCTTGCTGGTGTTTGCCGGCATTGCCATCTGGCAGATGGGCCCGGAAACGCGCGGTGCAATCTGGGGCGGCATCTGGCGCAGCGTCGCCTGGGTGCTGATTGCGGCCGCGGCCCCGTGGGCAGCGCGGCTGTTTATCCGCCGCGTGCTCGAGCAGGGCACCAACTGGGCCGGTGTGGTGCTGCTGGCGGCGCTGCTGGGCATCGACCTCGTCGCGGGTCTGCTGCTGATCACGGCCTGGCCCGCGAGCGGCTGGGGCTGGACAGCCTGCCTGGCCGCGCTGGCGGTGGCGGCTACGTATAATTACCTCGTGATCGAGTACCTCGCTCAGATGGCGGGCGGGTGATGTCCGTGCACCCGTGGAGTACGCGTTCGCAATGACCACTCATTACCAGCCTGGGCTGCGCGTCAGCGAGTATCTGCTGGAGGAGCGCGTCGGCGTCGGAACGTTCGGCGAAGTGTGGCGCGCCCGGCATCACATCTGGGAGCGCGAGCACGTCGCGATCAAGCTGCCGACGCAGCCGGATTACGTCACCTATTTGCAGCGCGAAGGCATGATGGTCCACGGCCTGCGGCATGAGAACATCATTCGCGTGCTCGGCCTGGATCCGTACGCGGACACGCCGTACCTGGTGATGGAGCTGGTGCGCGGCCCATCGCTCAAGCAGGTGATCGCCGAGCACCCGCGCGGGATTTCGATTAGCGCGGCCCTGCTGATTCTGCGGGGCGTATTGAATGCGATGGTGGTAGCGCACGCGGCCAATGTTCTGCATCGAGATTTGAAGCCCGGCAACGTGATGCTGAACCTGGAAGGCCGACCGCTGTCGCAACTGCGCGTCGCGGATGTGAAAATCGGCGACTTCGGGCTGGGCCTGGGAGGCGGCGCGGGTCGCACGGTGCTGCAATCGGCTTCGCTGGACCGCGGCGATCGGCTGGTCGGAACGCTGGCGTACATGGCGCCCGAGCTGCGCGACGAAGACGCCGCGCCCGACGCGCGCAGCGATCTGTTTTCGATCGGAGTGCTGCTGTTCGAGCTGCTGTGCGGCGAGCGGCCGGCCGGCGCCGAAGTTCCGAGCACGCTGCGGGCCGAGGTGCCGGGCTGGCTGGACGGCATTTTTTCGCGGCTCTACGCGCGGCATGAGCGGCGCTTCGCGTCGGCCAGCGAGGTGCTCAGCGAGCTGCAGCGAGCCGAGTCGCGCCAGTCGACATACGGCCCGCCGCCCGTGCCAAGCAACGATGCCCGCAGCGTGCAGCATGGCGGACTACCGCCTTTACCGGCGAAGCCGCGCGAGCAGCCCGCGGCGCATGAGCATGAACCGCGCATGTGCCCGTCGTGTCAGTTGCCGGTGCTCGACAGCGACCAGTTCTGCACGCGCTGCGGGCGGCAACTCGTGCGGCTCGTGCGGAATTGCCCCAAGTGCGGCGCGTATCCCGAGGCGAGCGATCGTTTCTGCATTTTCTGCGGCATGCAACTGCCGGTCGCGGCGGGAGGTTGACGCATGCTGGGGCTGGACGGCGGGATGTTCCTGTGGGTGCCACTGCTACTGCTGGCCGGATTGCTGGGCCTGGTGGTGGGCGCGGTTGTGCTGATTGTCAAGATTGCGCACTTTTTTTTCGCCCGGCTGGTCGGGGGGACGGATGCGACCCACAGCGGCGGCCCGGCCTCGGCGTCGACTTCGGTCCTCTACGAAATCTACACGGT
>CAZHTF010000011.1:0-40241 GCA_964535305.1 uncultured Planctomycetales bacterium
TCGCTCAAGCAGTTCGAAGCGCTGGCGCAGGCTCGCAAGCAGAAGTTGTCTGAAGCGCTCGAGACGCTGCAACAGCGCGTGCAGTTCATCGAGAGCAACGGCAAGGCCGCCGCGGTGGAGAAGGTCCGCTACGAGCAGCGCGCCAAGGACGCGCGTAGCGCGCTCGACCTGGCCCGCGATCAGATCGAGCAACTAGTCAAGGGCGGCGCCGCGCTGGACGGCCAGGCCCTCAAGCTCGCCCGCGACGCGCAGAGCGCGTTTCGAAACTCGGCGAGCGCGGCGGAGCGGGCGATCGCCGAGGCCCGCGAACTGCAGGGCAGGCTGGATCCGAATCGCACGAATGAGCGGCTCAAGAAAATCACCGGCGATCAAATCTCGCCAATGATCGGCACCAGCAGCGGCGCCGCAGCGCGGCTGCTGGCGGGGCAGGCGCTCTCGCAGGCGGCTGAGGCGCTCGTGCACTACCTGGCGATCACCGATCAAGTCGGCGCGCTGGTGCGCGACCTCGCGTTTGACCGACCCGCGGTGCAGACGGAGCTGCAAACTGCGCGTGATGAGGGCGTCAGGGCCGTCGGCGAAGCGCGTGACGCGCTCACGCGGCTCGGCAGCGCCAACACCAACGCCGGCCGCATGGCGCAGGGCTCGCTCTCGATCGCGTATCTTCTGCTGGCGCGGCTCGAGCCCGCCGCCGCGGCCGCGCATCGCTCCAAGGCGCTCGAAGCCATCAATGCCGCCGTCGCGCGGGCCGAACGGCATCCGGAAGTCGCCGACATCGTGCGGCTGCGTAATGCGCTGCGCGGCGGGTCTGCTGAGCCGGCGCCGGCCGCGCCCGCGGCCGAAGAGGGCGAGCCGGCGACGCCGGAAAGCACGGGCGGATAAGCGGCCGCTGCGCGGGCCGCGCTATTTGTCTTCGCTGCGCCGGAAAACGGCGACAATGTCTTCCACCGCGACGACGAACAGCCGGTTGTCGCCTTCAAAATCAACCGGGATAGCGCTCTTCGGATTGAATAGCACCTTGTCGTATTGGCGGATGGGGTAGTCCTCGTCGCGCTCGACCTGTGCTGAAACGGTCACGACGCGGCCGGTGATCGTGGGGATCTCGATGTTCCCGGGAAGCTGGATCCCGCCCTTGGTCGCCTTCTTGTCCTCGTCCTTGCGGATCAGGACGCGCTTGCCGATCGGCTCGATCACATCGAGTGCCTGACGGTCGCGGCTGGTCTGACTCATCTTCTGGTTTCCTCGCGGGCTATACTGCCGTCTCGCGCGACAACCCGATTGTATCGGCAATCGTAGCGGATCGATCGAGCCCGTCGGGCGTTTGGCACGAGAATGGAGTCGCCGCGTGGATCCGCACAGTCTTCGATCGTTGCTCGAGCAGGTGGCCGCCGGGCAGGTGCCGGCCGGCGCGGCGCTGAAGCGCCTGGAGACGCTTCCGTTTGAAGATCTCGAATTCGCCAGGCTGGATCATCATCGCGAGCTGCGCTGCGGCTTTCCGGAGGTGATCTTTGGGCAGGGCAAGACCTCGCGGCAGGTGCTCGAGATCTTCACGCGCGTGGCGCAGGCCGGGCAGAATGTCTTGGCGACGCGCGTCTCGCGAAAGGCGGCGCAGCGCGTGCTCGAGCGGCACGCCGAGGCGCTCTACGACAAGCGCGCCCGCACGCTGACGTTGCGGCAACGCCCGCGGCAATTGCAGCCGGGCTTCATTGGCGTGGTCTGCGCCGGCACGGCCGATTTGTGCGTCGCCGAGGAGGCCCGCATCACCGCCGAGATGATGGATCAGACGGTGCGGACGTTCTATGACGTGGGCGTGGCCGGGCTGCACCGGCTGCTTTCGCAATCAGCCGAATTGCGGCAGGCGAATGTGCTGGTGGTGGTCGCTGGGATGGAAGGGGCGTTGCCGAGCGTCGTCGGTGGGTTGGTGGCCTGCCCAGTGATCGCCGTGCCGACCAGCGTGGGCTACGGTGCGAACCTGGCGGGCCTGGCGCCGTTGCTGACGATGTTGAACAGCTGCGCCGCGGGCGTGAGCGTCGTGAACATCGACAACGGCTTCGGTGCGGGCTACCAGGCGTCGCTCATCAACCGGCTCGCGGCGCGCGGCGCTCCCGAAGACTCGCACAATGACGCAGCACGCGATCCGGCTGCCGCGCAGCTGCAAGCCGCGCCGACGGAGCATGCGCATGTCCGCTGATCTGCCGCCGCGCAGAATCGAGCATGTGCCGAGCTTGCCGGCGCGTGGGCCGATGACGCACAAGGGCGAGCTCGGACGGGTTGCGATTCTGGCCGGAAGCCGCGGCATGAGCGGGGCGGCGCTGTTGTGTGCGCTGGGCGCGTTGCGCGGCGGCGCAGGGCTGGTGCGCGTGGTTACGCCGCTGGGCGTGCAACCGCTGATCGCGAGCGCCGAGCCGTGCTGCATGACGCTCGGGCTGGCGGAAGACGCGCACGGGCAATTCGCGGTCGCCGCCCGCCAGCAACTGCAAGAAACGCTGGCGTGGGCGAGCGTGGCGGCGATCGGGCCAGGCATCGGGCAAGGCGAGGGCGTTCGCGAAGTGGTCAGCGAGCTGCTGCTGCACTTTCGTGGTCCGCTGATCGTCGATGCCGACGGACTGAATACGCTGGCCAGCCTAGGCGACTGGCCGACGCTGCGCGAGCCGCATGCGCCGCTCGTGCTCACGCCGCATCCAGGTGAAATGCGGCGGCTACTCGAAGCGCAGGGCTGCGACGGCTTGTCGCTTGACGGCGATGACGCACGCTTGAACGCCGCGGCCACCTTGGCGCATTACAGCGGCGCGATCGTTGTGCTGAAGGGGCATCGGACGCTGGTGTTTTCAACGAACCAGTTCTTTGTCAACGAGACCGGCAATGCCGGCATGGCCAGCGGTGGCATGGGGGACGTCTTGACCGGACTGCTGGCGAGCCTGGTTGGACAGGGGCTGGCGCCGTTCGACGCGGCAGTTCTTGCGGTGCATGCACACGGCGCCGCCGGTGATGATCTGGCGCTGCGGGTGGGGCCGATTGGATTCCTGGCGCGCGACCTGGCCCAGGCGCTTCCGACGGCGCTTGCGGCGCGCATCGAAAAGCCGCGCTTCGGGTTCCGCTAATCTCGGGAAGTTCGCACGATCGCAGGGGGGAAAAACGAGGCCGACGGGGCTCGAACCCGCAACCTCCGCCGTGACAGGGCGGCGCTCTGACCAATTGAGCTACGGCCCCTGCAATTTCGTAATTTAAATTCTACGGCGTTGGCGGGCGAAGTCAATTCAGGGCGTCCGCGACGGGCGAGCGAACGGCCCGGAGTATTACCAGCGAACCGTACGCGGCGCGTCAACCAGCGGCGAAGCGACATGCCGGACCGCTCAGGCCGAATTGGGCTCGTCCGCGGACGTCGCGGCAGCGGGCGGCGGGTCGTCCGGCCTGCGGCGGCGGCGACTCACCGAGTCACGCAGCAAGTACTCGATCTGCGCATTCAGGCTGCGCAGCTCGTCGCGCGCCCAGCGATTCAGATCTTCCAGGAGATCTGGCGGCAGACGCAACAGAAATGACTTTCGTTCCGCCATGACGTTCCCGCGTCGCTGATTGCGCCCGTGTGCCTCTTCGTTTGTCCCGTTCCGCCGCGTCCGCGCACCCGTCACGCTGCGAAACTCGCGGCGTGCTGCGCGGTGCATTGCTTCCCCGCGAAACGCCGCACGCGGGCCAGCGGAGCGTCGCATGCGGCGGTCTTCGCAGGGATCGCTTTAGGTGTAGAGCGTGCCGGCGTGCACCACCGGGTGCGCCGCCTTCTCGCCGCACAGCACCACCAGCAGGTTGTTCACCATGGCAGCCTTGCGTTCGTCGTCGAGCTTGATCATCGAGTGCTTCTCGAGCTTATCGAGCGCCATTTCGACGATGCCCACCGCGCCATCGACGATCCGTGTGCGGGCTGCGACCACCGCCTCGGCCTGCTGCCGCTGCAGCATCGCCCCGGCGATCTCCGGTGCGTACGCGAGGTGACTCAGGCGCGCGTCGTCAATCGTTACGCCGGCCTTGCTGACGCGATCCTGCAACTCGCGCTGCAGCGCGCCGGAGACTTCGTCCATGCTGCCGCGCAGCGACAGCGTGTGCTCTTCGGTCGTGTCATAGGGGTACGCGCTGGCCAGGTGCCGCAATGCGGCTTCGCTCTGCACCGATACGTAGTGCTCGTAGTTGTCCACGTCAAAACTGGCCTGTGCCGTATCTTCGACGCGCCACACAACCACCGCAGCGATCTCAATCGGGTTGCCGCGCTGGTCGTTGACCTTGATGGTCTGCATGTTCAGGTTGCGGGCCCGCAGCGAGAGCTTGGTCTTGCTGATGAACGGGTTGGTCCAGCGGAAGCCCTGCGTGCGATGCGTGCCGACGTACTTTCCGAACAGCGTCAGCACCGCGGCCTGGTTCGGTTGGAGCGTGAAGAATCCGTTCAGGGAGATTGCCCAAGCGATTGCGAGCAACCCCCACAGAATAAAAAACGGCACGTTCCCGCTCTTGGCGAAGAGCGCGAGCGAGGCGGCCAGCGCTGCACCGCTGATGAGCACGAGCGCGAGCATCGCCGCACCACTTCCGACTCGAATCCCGATTTCACGTGTTTGCATTGTCGCTATCTCCCTGCAAGCCTGTTATCCAAATGATATCACATAGATTTCAAAATGCAAGGAACGGCGCGGATTTCCGCATGTGACAGTCCGTTCAGACCGCGCGGACGAAGCGTTAAGCGTATTTCTGAAAATCAGTTAGGACGAAAACTCGGACGGCGTGTAGCCGATTTCGATGATGCTGCAAGCCTGGATTGGGTCGAGGCCCAGATCGCGGGCACGTTCAAGCAAGTCCGCAGATTCTGCGCCGGGGTTCAGAAAAAATTCTCCCGGGCGAAGCGCAGCGATTTCCGCCAGCAGCGTGATGCCAATCGTGGGCGGCAGGTAGCTGCTGATCCGATCGACTGGTGCAGGGATTTCCGCGAGCGTGCGCGCCACGGGCAGCCCTTCGATCTCACCGCCGCGCGGATTCACAGGATACACACGCCACCCGGCGCGCAAGTAGGCACGCACGGCTTTATTGCCGTATTTGTTTCGGTCGGCCGAGGCGCCCAGCACGACGACACTGCCGCGGGTTTCGCTCATGCGGAAATTGTAGCCCCGCAAAGTGACGCGCGATCGCGGCGCAAGCCTGTATTTACTGGCGGTTGGCGTAGCGCGGCGAGACGGCGACGTAGGGCATGCCCAGCAGGCGCTTGACGAGGATGATTTCGCCCATGTCGTTCCCCTCGTGAATGTGGCCAACATATTGAAGCGCGTAGCCCACGACGAGCAGCAGGACGGGGAGGTACCAGACGCTCCAGAGCGAAAGGTGCAACTGCACGCCCGCCAGGATCACCGCCGCGATCGTCAGCGGAATGCCGATCACGTGCAGCCAGAACGAGAGCGGGCTTTGGTGGCGCGCCAGCCAATCCTGTATCCACGCCGACGAGCGCATTACGGGGATGATAATCGCGGCCGGGGCCGGCACAAGCGGGGCGGAATGCTCGCGTGTTCGGCGGCATTGGCCGATATGCCGGGCATCGGAGAATGCCATGCCGCTGGTTCTGGACGGTCAACCGCTTGAATCCCCGCCGACGGACGGTCAGACGCTGCGCGACGTGCTCGATCGCGTGCGCGCGCAGCAGCCGGCCGAGCGTCTGATCGTGGGCGTGAAGGTGAACGGCCGTACATTGCTGGACGAAGACCTCTCGCTGGCGATGCAGAATTGCCTATGCGCCACGGATACGGTCGAGCTCACCAGCGGCGAGCTGGGCGGTGTGGTGGCCGAGGCATTTCGGGGCGTTGCGGGCGAGCTGCGCCGCGCGGGCGCCGCGCAGGCGGATGTCGCCGCGCAGCTTCAGACTGGCAATACGCAAACCGGCCTGCAGCGTGTCGGTGAGCATGTGGCGCTGTGGCAATCGACGCGACAGGCGATCGTGGACGGCAGCGACCTGCTGGGTATCGATCTGACCGCGACGCCGCTGGTCAGCGGCACGGTCGGCAGCTACCTGGATCACCTGGTGCAAAAGCTGACGGAGCTGCGCGACACGTTTGAATCCAATGACATGGTGGCGCTGGCGGACCTGGTGCAGTACGAATGGCCGGCGTTGTACGAGCAGTGGGCCGAGCTGTTCGACCTGCTGGCCGAGCGTGTCAGCGATCCGCAAATCGGCCACGCCGCGGCCCGCGTCGGCGCATAGCCCGCCGGTCAGCGGCGCCGCGCTTTCATCCACGAAATTGCGGAGGCGGCGCTGGAGCGCGATCGGCGCCTGCGGCCTGCCCCGTCGCGCCCGCTACAATCCGAAGCATGCGTGCACGATATGGCGAGTTCAATGGCAAGCCCTTCCGCCTGCAGTCTGACCTTGGGCTGCCCGACCAGTTCATGGATTTCATCCTGACGTATGGCGACGAAGCGTTGCGGGCGCTGCGCGAGCTGGAGCAGGACCCCGAGCACTCCGAGATGCTGCGGCAGCTTTTGGAGCAGGGGCTGCTTGAGAAGGTCAAGGGCCGCTTCCGCCTGACGCCGCGCGCCATCAACGCCATGCAGCGCAAGGCGATGATGGAGGTCTTCTCGCGACTTCGAAAAGGCGTGAAGGACGGGCATGACGCGCCCGAGCCTGGCGTCGGCGAGCGGCTCGAGGGCACGCGCCCGTTCGAATTTGGCGACCCGCCGAGCGAGATCGATCTGGGGACAACGCTCCGCAACGCCATGCGGCGGATCGCGCAGCGCAGCTTGCGGCAGATGGACGGGCAATCGCTCGCGGCCAATTGGGGCGAAAGACCTGCGGCCGGGCAAACGCCCCGGCGCCTGCTGCCGCTGCGGCTGGAGCGCGACGACTTTGAGCGCTTTGAAGGGCAGAGCCGCACGAGCTGCTCGACGGTGGTGCTGCTGGACATGTCCGGCTCGATGGCGCGGTTCGGGCGCTTCTTTCAGGCCAAGAAGTGCGCGATGTCGCTGATGGCGCTGATTCAGCAGCGCTTCCCGCTCGACACCATCGACCTGGTCGGGTTTTTCTCGGGGGCCGAGCCGATCCGGCCGGAAAAGCTGCCGCTGCTGATGCCCAAGCAAGTCTCGATGTTCGACCCGCAGATTCGCTTGCAGGTCCCGCTGAATCAGCTCGAGCGCGCCCCGCAGCACTTCACCAATCTGCACCTGGGCCTGCTGCACGCACGGCGGCTGCTGGCCCGTCGCGGCGGCGAAAACAAGATGATCTTCATTGTCACCGATGGCCAGCCCACCGCGCACGTGCAAGGCGAATTTGCGTACCTGATCTATCCGCCACACCGCAGCTCGCACGTGGCCACGCTGAAGGAGGCGCTGCTGATTTCCCGGCAGGGCGTGCGGATCTGCACATTCGCGCTCACGGATGACTACTGGGATATGGACTGGCTCGGCTTCGTCGCCGACCTCGGGCGGCTGACGCGCGGCGTGACATTTCAGTGCGCCAGCGGCGACCTGAGCAGTTGTGTGATGGAGTCGTACCTCAGCGGGCGGCGCCGCAAGACATTTCTCGCGTAAGCGCGGCGCGACCGGGTGGGAGCGTCCGAAGCTGCCATCACACGCAGCGTGGCGACCAGCGGGTCGCGATTCCACGGCCGATGCAGTCGATCCGCGACGCAGATGCGTGTTTGTGGATCCGCGAACCGCCCCCTTGGCGGGGCCGAATCTTCCGCTATACTGCCCGATTCTGACGGCGCGGCGCCATCGTCGGCGCAGCGTGACGGAATGTACGTAGCGGAAGGACTCATGCCGACAATCAACCAGCTCGTGCGCCGTCCGCGGCGCGCCGAAGCGGCCAAATCGAAGGTGCGCGACCTGGATCAGTGTCCGCAGCGTCGCGGCGTGTGCGTGATCGTCAAGACGCAGACGCCCAAGAAGCCCAACTCGGCGCTGCGAAAGGTCGCCCGCGTGCGGCTCACCAACGGCCGCGAGGTCACCGCCTACATCCCCGGTATCGACCACAACCTCCAGGAACACTCGATCGTGCTGGTGCGCGGCGGCCGCGTACGCGACCTGCCGGGCGTCCGGTACCACATCGTCCGCGGCAAGCTCGATTGCGTCGGCGTCGGGAACGATAAAGAAGGCAAAGGCCGAAACCGCAGCCGCAGCAAGTACGGCGTCAAGCGAAAGAAGAAGTAATCCGCACACGGCCTCCGCGAAGGTGAGACTCAGCCATGGCGTTCAAGAAGTTCACAGCGTCGAATGAGCAGTTGCGCGGCGACCCGCGGCACAACAACGTGCTCGCCAGCAAGTTCATCAACTGCCTGATGTACTCGGGCGAGAAGCCGGTCGCGCAGCGCATTTTCTACGAGGCCATGGACCGCATCGCCGAAAAGATCAAGGACGTCCCGCCGATCGAGGTATTTGAGAAGGCGCTGGACAACATCAAGCCCGCAATCGAGGTGCGTTCGAAGCGCGTCGGCGGCGCCAACTACCAGGTGCCGATGCCGGTGAACGCCAAGCGGCGGCAGTCGCTGGCGATCCGCTGGCTGCTCGAAGCGGCCCGCGGCCAGAAGGGCCGGCCGATGGCGGTGCGCCTGGCGGATGAGCTGATGGCCGCATTCCGCGGCGAGGGCAACGCCGTCCAGACGCGCGAAAACGTGCACCGCATGGCGGACGCAAATAAGGCCTTCGCACACTTCGCTTGGTAACGCCAGGATCAGCTTCGCCGGCACAGTTCAGGATAGAGAATAAGCGCCCCAGCCCGAGCCGATTGGTTTCGGCGCTGCGCGCGTGTCCTGCGCGAAGCGCCGGCTACGCACCAAGAAAAAACACACTCGCGGGCCGCCGAAGCAACCCGCGAGTGCGTGACTTCACTGAGATGATCGTGCGGTGCAGATCGCGCGCGGGCGACTACGGACGATCGCGGTCGTCGTTGTCGCTGCCGTTGTCATCGTTGTGATCGTCGTCCGCGGCCGGCGGCGAGTTCAGACGCGGGCGCAGCGCGCCCCACATGCCCGTCATCGTGCCGCTGTCGCTATCCGGCGAAGCCGCCCAGCGACCGCCGAGCTTGCCGCGCACGCGGCCTTCCGCGTTCAGGTAGTGGCCGCGGAAGATCCCGACGTTGTTGACGCTCTTGCCGTAGAGGCCGCGGATGTAGCCCAGCACTTCGCCCGAATCGCTGACGACCTTGCCGATGAAGGCGCCTTCGATGCGACGGCGCGGGCGGTCGTCGTCTTCGTCATCGCTCGAATCGTCGTCGTCGAGGGCGTCGCTGCCGCCGTCGACCTCGTCGCCGCTATCGTTGGACCCGCTGTTATCGCCAGGCAGATCGCTGGCGGATTCGTCGTCGTGGCCTTCGCCGGCCGCGTGATCGGCGAACACCTCGTAGAAGCCGCTGAACGTGCCGACGCGCACGTTGTCCGCGTCGCGCCATTCGCCGGAGATGAGGCCGTCATCGTACGTTCTGCCGCGACGACCGCTGCCGGCCTGCGACGGGTCGCCCAGGCCCGGCATCCAGACGCCCACCAGGAATCCGTGCACGCCATTCAGATCGATGCAGGGGGAATCGCTGGCCTGCGCGGCGGGGTCGGCAGTCGCGGCGCCGCTGGCTGATCCGTCGAGCATGCTGCCGGCGGCAGCGGCGCTCAGCAGCGCCACTTCGTCACCCGAAATGCTATCGCCGGTTTCGTTCAGCGCGATCGCGTCGACCTCGTTGCACAGGTTGTACGCAGCCCAGCGGCCGTTGAACGTGCCGCCGTCGCTGGCGGCCTCGTCGCGCCAGTGGCCCTTGATGACGCCGATGCGGCGGAGCTTTGCGTCGAGCCAGCGGCCGACGAAGCGGGCCTGCCCGTCGGCGACGTGCCCGTAGCGGCCGCGCAGAATACCGCGGAATTTTCCGTCGCTGCCGATGTACTTGCCCCAGAAGACGCCGCCGCCGATCAGTCCGTCGGGCAATTCGTCGGGCGATACTGGCTGATACTCGCCGCGTACGACGCCCAGTTTGTTGCCGGCGGAATCCGCCCAGACGCCGCGGAACAGGCCGCCGCTCCGAGTGGAATCGCTATTGTCGATGTCGTTGATGAACATGCCGACCAGCGTGCCGTGCGCGACCGCGCCGCCATCTGGCGCGACGTCGCCGACGGCGGAGTCTTCGGAGACTTCGACGTCGATGGTCTCGCCGGCTTCATCGAAGAGCGCCTGGTCCTCGCCGAAGAAGGGCTGCTCGTCGCTCGGCTCGATCGGTTCGCCGGAGCTGCTGCCTTCGTCGGCGAGCTCGGCTTCGACCACCTCGCCCAGCACTTTGAACACGTCTTCATCGGAGAGCAGGCTTTGCAACTGGTCGGAGTTGATGCCCAGTTGATCGAGCAGGTTGCTTCCTTCGGGGCAGCCGCCCAGGTTCGCCGGGGCGACCAGCGCAGTCAGCAGTAACGACCAGAATCCGATTCGTCGCATGAGGCTCGCTCCTTGTGCGGCCCGGGCCGCGGCAACGCCACGACCGTTGCCGCGGACAACACGCCAAACGTCCGGCGCCGGCAGCCATTGCCGAAGCGCCAACCCCCGCAACTAGCATGACAATCGTGCGGCGGCGGAAAATACATCCGCGAGCAGCTTGGTTCCGACACTATGATTATCGCACATGAGAACCGAACGGCGCGAAATCGTTACCGCTAACGCGCGGACTCCCGCGATCGCCATTTTCGCCGCCGGCGCGCTGCTGGCCTGCGCGCATTCGGCACAGGCCCAGTTTTCGCTGGGCGTGGCCGCGGGCGATGTCGCGGAATCGTCGGCGGTGCTCTGGACGCGGGCCGATCAGCCCGGCCCGCTGCGGCTGGAGCTGTCCACCAGCGATGATTTCGTCGCGCCGCAGCAGTTCATCCGCGTCGAAGCGCTCGAGCAGAATGACCAGACCGCCAAAGTGCTGGCCCGCGCGCTGACGGCGGACACGCTCTATTTCTACCGCTTCGTTCGACTCGATGATGGCGCAGCCAGCCCCGTCGGCCGTTTCCGCACGCCGCCAAAGGCGGAAGCGCCCGCCAGCCTGCGCTTCGTATTCTCGGGCGACACGAATTTCGCGTTTGCGCCGTTTGGGGTGTTTGCGGCGGTCGCTCGCGAGTCGGCGGACCTGACGATCTGGTTTGGCGACACGATCTACGCCGACGTACCCGCTGGCGGACTGGGCGTCGCGCGGACGTTGGACGAGTATCGCGCGAAGTACCGGCAGATCCGCGGGGATGAAGGCGTGCGGGCCGCCGGCGCCGCCGCGGCGATGGCCGTCGGCTGGGACGATCACGAGCTCAGCAATGATTACGCCGGCCGCGATCCGCTGCTCTCGGCGACGCAGCGCGACGCGGCCTATCAGGCGTTTTTTGAGTATATGCCGATCGCCCCGAGCGCGGACGGCGACCCGGCCGATCCGTACCGCACGTATCGGGCGCTGCGCTTCGGCGCGAATGCCGAGTTCTTTTTCCTGGACTGCCGCCAATACCGCGAACTGTCCGCCGAGCCTGAGTGCGGCGGGAATGTTGACCCGGAGGGATTCATCACCGGTCGGCTGACCGCTGACAGCGCCTGCGTCGAGCGCTTGCGTGCGCCGCGCGAAATGCTCGGCAGCCGGCAGTTCGAGTGGCTGACGCAGCGGCTGGCGAGCTCAAGTGCGCGGCTCAAATTCGTGGTGAACAACGTGCCGCTGTCCTACGTCGGCGTCCTGCCGTATGACCGCTGGGACGGCTATGACGCCGAGCGCCGCGCGCTGCTGCGCTTCATCGATGAGAATGCGGTCCCGGGCGTGATTTTTCTGACCACCGATATTCACGCGAACGCCTTGAACCCCGACGTGCTCCGCTATTTCCGGCAATTTCGTGCAGACTACGGGCTGCGCGGCACGGTGCGCGTGCCCGAGATCATCGTCGGCCCGCTCGGAAACGAAACGATGCGGCAATCGCTGCTCGAGCTCGTCGGCGGTGCTTCGCCGTTGCAGCGCGTGCTGCCCCTGGGCGAAGCGCTGCTGCGGACGCGCTTGGCGCAGGTGAATGGCCTGACGTTCATCGAGACCGACCGCGTGGCGTACGCGGCGGTCGAGGTGGACGCGAGCGGCGGCGTGCAAGTGACGTTCCGCGGTGCTCGCGCGGAGCGCGCCGCGGACGCGGATGCGGTCGAAAGCCTGTATTCCCAGGCGCTCGATTTGCAGCCTGCCGGGCAGATGCAGTGCGGGTTCTTCAGCATTCCGCTGCTGCTGGCGCCGGCGCTGGCGCTGCTGGCGCGACGCGACGCGATTCGCCGAATCTGAGGTGCAGATCGCGCGAGTCGATGCCGACATTCGCGCCGGGTGCCGCCGCTGGCTGGCCCGCGCTAATCCGACAGTATCTGCATCGTCTCTTCGATGCGCTGCGGCAGGATCTCCATCAGCTCGCTGACTTTCGCCGCACTCACGCCGATCGTTTCGAGCGCCGAATCCGGCACGTCCTGCGTTTGGGCTGTCAGGTAGAAGCCGATCTGGTTCTGGCAGCAGATCGTGTCGGCCACGAAGACGGCCGCGACGATCCGCTTGAACTCGGGCTTGAGAACGGTCGGATTGTGGTGATACGCGATCGAGTTTCGCAGGCCCGGCGGGAATTTCCACTTGCTCGCCAGCGCCGCGCCGAAGGCGGTGTGGTCCGCGCCGATCACCTGCCGCTCGGCGTTGCAGAAGTCCTGCGTGTTCTGCTCGCAAACTTCGACGACTTCTTTCAGTTTGTCCGGGAAGAGCTGATATTCGACCAGCAGACCCAGGTCGTGCACCAGGCCGGCGACGAAGGCCTCCTCGGCCTGTCCGCCGGAGGCGTCCGCCAGCAACCGCGCGCACACGCCGACCGCGATGCAGTGCTGCCATAAATCCTTGGCGGCGAAGCGTTCGGAGATGGCGCCCGGGCGAAACATGCGCGAGAGCGACGCGGCCAGCGCGATGTTTTTCACCGCCGAGAGCCCGAGCATGACGATGGCGCGGTCGAGGCTGGCGATTTGGGCAGGTAATCCGTAAAAGGCCGAGTTGACGACCTTGAGAATCTTGGACGCTAACGCGGGATCATGCTTGACGATATCATGCATTTCCTGCGCGGTGGATTTTGGGTCCTCGACCACTTGCACGATCCGCGTCGTGATCTCGGGCAGGGAGCTGATTTCCGTCAGCCGCGACATGGCCTTTTGCAATTCAGGCGGCAATTGCGGCCCGGCGGCGGTCAGCGCATCAGCGGGTTTGGCGTCCACAGGCGTAGTCGTCAAGGACATGATTCACCCTCAATCTCGCCGGCGGCGCGGCGCTACCGCTCTGATCGGCAAGCCAGGCGCTGACCATTGTTACGCCGAGCGTGACTCTCACCCAAAGCGATTGAAGTGTATGAAATGAAGATGCGTGCGCGGCTTGTTGATCGCGCGGCGGACCCATAACATTCCCGCCTTCTTCCGGAGCCGTGGGTGGCCAAATTGAGTCCGATCCTGAACCTCGCACGCGAGTTGCTCACGCTACCCGCCGAAGCCGGACAATCCGACCTGTGGCTCTGGGAGCATAGCGAGCGCGTCATGCGCATCGCCGAGCTTCTGGCCCAGGCGCCCGAGACCGCCGCACAGCGCCCCAATGCCCAGGCGCTTTCGATTGCGGCCCTCTTTCACGACGCCGGCTGGGCCATCCAGGTCCGCGGCGGGCAGATCTCACGCTGGCAGGTGCTCAATCGTCCCACCAGCGACATTCAGCGCGAGCTCGGGGCGGCGTATCTCGACGAGCACGCACACCGCCACGTGCAGGCGGACGTTCTGCGGCTGGCGGTTGAGAGCATTCGCCTGGCGAACGATCGGCATTCGGGGCTGATCGAGGCCCAGATCATCGCAGAAGCCGAGAATCTCGACGAGATCGGCCTGCTCTATACGCTGCGGCAATTCCGTCAGTATCAGGCTGAGGGCCGCCCGCTGGAGCAGTTGCTGACGAGCTGGCAGCGCCAGCAGCAATATCGCTTCTGGGAAACGCGCGTCAACGACACGCTGCGCTTCGAGCAATCGCGGCGCCTGGCGCGCGAGCGGCTGATCGCGGTCGAGCAGATGATGCAGAATCTCGCGCGGCTGCTAGACGCTTCCGACGTGCGCAGCGCGCTGCTCGGCGCCGACGCCAAGAGCGCCGACGCAAAAACCGCCGAGCCGCGCAGCGGCGATTCAAAAACCGGCGACGGTACACCCAGCGTCGCCTAGCATCCGGCTGCCATGGCGAACGCAAACCAGGCGAGGCGGAGCGCCGATCGTGCCGCGGCTTGCGTGCGCGACGGACGCCTGTAATCCGCACCGCATTCGCGGCTATAATTACGCCCGATGGAGGACGATTTCTCGCGAATCCTGCTGGAGCGCGGCGAGATCGAGCGGCGCGTGCGGGCCCTGGCGCGCGAGATCGCCGACTGCTATGACGGTGCGCACACGCGTCTGACGCTCGCGCCGATTCTTTCGGGGTCGCTGATCTTCGTCTCAGACCTGATCCGCGAACTGCCGCTGAAGATGAAGCTCTCGCTAGTGCACATCTCGACCTACCCGGGGCAGACCACGCAACCCGGTTCGCCGCGCGTGATCGTCGGACCCACGGGCGATATCGCCAATCGCGACGTGCTGATCATCGATGACATTCTCGACACCGGGCGGACGCTTTCGCGCGTGCAGGCCATGATCCGCGCGCAGGGGCCCGCCAGCGTGCGCACCGCTGTCCTGCTGCGCAAGCCGGGCAAGGCCCGCGGCGTCGAGGCCGATTTCGTCGGGTTTGATATCGACGACGAGTTCGTCGTCGGATATGGGCTGGATTACGGCGATCTCTATCGCAACTATCCGCACATCGCACTGCTGCGGCCGGAGCTGATCCGATGAAGCCACGCGATCCGCTGCTGGAGGCCGCCGCGGTCGACGTCGCCGGCAGCTCGGCGATCCGCGCCGCCACGCGGGCGGCGGCGTTGCCGATGCTCGATGGCAACGAGATCATCGAGCTCTCGATCAAGCCTTCGCTTTGGTACATCGCGATTCTCTCGGCCCGCATGGTGATCGCGATGGCCCTGCTGACCACCTCGCTGGCGCTGGCGGTCGAGGGTCGCTGGACGCCGCTGACCGCTACGCTCGCTGCCGGGCTGCTGGCCGCGGGTGTGGTGCAGGCCGCGATCGCGGCGCTGCACTGGGCCAGCCGGCTCTATGTGCTGACCAACCGCCGCGTGCTGCAATTCAGCGGGATTTTCGCGATTCGCGTAGATGAGTGCGCCCTGGTGCGGCTCGGACCGCCGGCGCTCAGAGCCGATCGGGTGCAACGCTGGCTGGGCCTGGGCACGGTCGAGCTACGCGCCATCGGCGCTGCCGCCGCGCCGCAGCCGTGGGAGCATCTGGCCGAGCCGCAGGAAGTGCTGCGCAGCATCGAGCGTGCGATTCGCCGGGCGCACTCGGGCGAATGCTAAGTGCGGCGGGGCGCACGGTAGCGCCGCCGCGATCCTTTGGCGCGACGCGGGCGCGAATCGGCGTCCGCTGGAGATTGACCCATCGTGAGATCACGGCAATCGCGACTGCTGGCAGTTCTGCTCAGCGGCGGCATGAGCGCCGCGCTCGTGGCCCAGAGCAGCGCGCCGAGCGCATCACTGCTTGGAGCAATCCCGCTATGGGACGATGGGCTGAGCGAAATCTGCTTCTACGACGCTCAGACCGTCATCTACAACAAGCCGCGAAACTACACGCGCGTGCACCTGCTCAACCGCGAGTGGTTTGACCTGGCTACCGGCGTAAAGACTGAGCAGCGCAACGCGGCCGCCGCGCCCAGCTTCAAACTGAACATCGCCGAGGAAATTCCGACCGAGAATTACGACTACCGCCTGCTGACGACGCTGTTTGTGCAGCGCGAGTCGCTTGCGCCGCTCAAACTCACGGCCGCCAGCCAGGAATGGTGCGGCAGCACGCATCGGCAGCTTCGCTGGCGTGGCGACGGCGTGACGTATCAGAGTTTCAGCTACTTCGAAGGCGAGGCCGAGCAATCGCGCACGCTTGCGAGCGACACGCTGCCGTTCGAATCCATCTTCTTGCTGGCGCGCGAGTTCGTCGCGCGCGGCGCGGCGCACGAGCTGCGCTTGCTGCCGCCGATGCGCGGCACGCACGACGTCGACGCGACGGTAGAGCCTGCCCAGGTGACGCTGCTGCCCGGCGGATCGGTGCGCGTGCCGGCCGGTTCGTTTATGGCGCGCGAGCTGCAGATCCGTCGCGGGCCGCGGCTGTATCGTTTGTGGGTCGAGCAGCCGCCGCCGTATCGGCTGCTGCGTTACGAAGAAGGCGACGAGCGCTGGGCGCTGCGTCTGCACGAGCGCCGCGCGTACTGGGATCGCCGCTGGCCGAGCGCGTTTCATCGGCCAGGCGCCGCGCCGTAATCGTGGGCGCCGCGCTCTGCGGCGGAGTTGCATGGCACGATCGGGCGACCCGGCAGCGCGCCAGTTCAGAGTCACGAAGGGAGTCAGCCGCAAGTGCGCACGCGCGGATTACACCACGTCACGGCGATCGCTTCCGACCCGCAGCGCAACCTGGACGTCTACACCGAGCTGCTCGGGCTGCGGCTGGTCAAGCGCACGGTGAATTTCGACGACCCCGGCGCGTATCACTTCTATTTCGCCAATGCCGACGCGCAACCCGGCACGTTGCTGACCTTCTTCCCCTGGCCCGGCGCCGGTCGCGGCCGGCAGGGCACACGCCAGGCCGTCACGACCGCGTTCAGCATCCCGCCCGGCGCGCTCGACTTCTGGACGCAGCGGCTGAACGCGGCGGGCGTCCGCAATGAGCCGCTGACGCGCTTCGGCCAGCGCGGCCTGAGCTTCGAAGATCACGATGGAATGCGGCTTGAGCTGTTCGAGCAGCCGCTGCCGGCGTCGGCCGCGTGGCTGGTCGCCGGCATCTCCGCTGAGGTCGCCATCCGCGGGCTGCACAGCGTCACGCTCGCGGTCGAAGGATACGAAGCCACCGCGGCCGTGCTGGTCGACCTGCTCGGGCTGAGCGCCGCCGGAGCGGAGCAAAATCGCTTTCGCTACGTTTGCGATGCAGGAGGCGTCGGCGCCAGCATCGATGTGCTCTGCACGCCGGATGCGCTGCGCGGCACGCTCGGGGTCGGCATCGTGCATCACGTCGCCTGGCGCGCCGCGGATTTGGCGCAACTGGAGCAGTGCCGCGCCGCGCTCGCCTCTACCGGCTACAACGTCACGCCCATTCTGGATCGCGCCTATTTCCGCTCTATCTACTTTCGCGAGCCCGGCGGCGTGCTGTTTGAAGTCGCCACGGACGACCCGGGCTTCAGCACCGATGAGTCGCCAGTGGCGCTCGGGGCCGCCCTGAAGCTGCCGAGCTGGCTCGAGCCACGCCGCACGCAGATCGAGGCGGCGCTTCCGCGGATCGAGGGGCCAGCGGTGGGCCGGCGCGGATGAGCATGCTCGGTCCGTATACCTATCAATTCATCGAGAATCCTGCGCAGGGCCGCGTGCTGCTGCTGCTGCACGGCACCGGCGGCGACGAGCACGACCTGCTGCCGCTAGGCCGCATGCTTGACCCGCAGGCGTCGCTGCTCAGCCCGCGCGGCAACGTGCTCGAGCAGGGCATGCCGCGCTTCTTTCGTCGGCTTGCCGAAGGCGTGTTCGACTTGCAAGATGTGCGCCGCCGCGCCGCGGAGCTGGCGGCTTTCGTGCAGGTCGCCGCGACGGCGCATGCGTTCGAGCGTGATTCGCTGCTGGCGGTGGGCTACTCGAACGGTGCGAACATCGCCGCCGCGGTGATGCTGCTGCATCCGGGCGTCATTCGCCGCGCGATCCTACTGCGCGGCATGTCTTCAATCCGCTCGGAGGCGCACCAAGCGACCGCTGCGGGTTCCGCGGGTGCCGCGCTGTTGCTCAGCGGCGAGCGCGATCCAATCGCAACGCCACAGCGTGCGAGCGAGCTGGCGAACGATCTGCGCAGCGCGCGCATCGATCTGCGGCACACGATGCTGCCCGTCGGCCACGAGCTGACGCGTGCAGACATCGACGTTGCACAGACCTGGCTAAGCGAGTGTGCCGCGGCGCCTGCGCCCGCCGAATGAGGTTGGACGCCGGCCGACGATGGGTCAATGCCGCCAGCGCAGCCCGGCGCAAGCCGGCACGCCAACAAGACTGGGAGCCGGATGCCAATCCAGAAGGATCTCGGGTTTGTCCTGCGATTGACGGAGTATTCCGAATCGTCGCAGATCGTGTGGCTGCTGACGCGCGACGCGGGCGTCGTGCGGCTGCTGGGCAAGGGGCTGCGCCGCGCGAGCAAGACGCGCGCCGCGGTCGGCCTGGATCTGCTCGAGTTCGGCGAGCTGGCCTTCGCCGCCGCGCGGCAGGCCGGCCGCCTCGGCACGCTGACCGAGTGGGTGCAGCGCGAGAGTTTTGTTGGCCTGCGGCGCGAGCTGAGCCATCTCTACGCCGGGCTGTACGCAGCCGAGGCGATCGTCGCGCTGACCGAGCCGGATGACCCGCATCCGCTGCTGTTCGGCGCCTTTGCGGTGCTCCTCGAGCGCTTGAGCCAGCAGATGCCGACTGAACCCGAGCGCCGGCCGCGGGCGGCGGCGGCGGCGCTGGTGAGCTTTCAGCTCGGGCTGCTGGAGGCGATCGGCCTGCAACCTGAGCTGACACAGTGCGTCGAATGTGGGCGGGCGCCCGCTGAATCCGCGGGGGCGTTCTTCAGCTCGACGGCCGGCGGCCTGCTCTGCCGCGATTGTGAAATGCATCACGCCGACAAACGCTCGCTCCCGGCGACGCTGCGGCGCATTGACCCGCGCGGCGAAGCTGGCTACGCATGGTTCAACGTGCTGGATGATTACGTGACGCACGTCGCGGCGCGCCCGATTCAGACCGCGCGAGTCCTGCGCACCGCTTTCCGCGGCGCGGCGACTCGCTGACCGCGCGGCGACGGCGCGGCCGCATCATGCGGCGCGCGGGAGTATCTGCGTGGCGTTCCTCGATGTGTACCGGGATGACGCGCTCGACGGGCCGTCCAACATGGCACGCGATGAGCATCTGCTTTATTGCGCCGCGATCGCGCCTGCCGCCGTCCGCATCTACGCCTGGTCGACGGCGACGCTCAGCCTGGGCTACTTCCAACGCCGCGCAGCGATCGACGAATTATCCGAGCACTTGCGGGCTTTGCCGCGCGTGCGGCGGCTCACCGGCGGCGGCGCCATCCTGCACGACCAGGAGATTACCTATTCACTGGTCGCCAGTGACGCGTTGCCGATCGCGCGGCGCGCCCCGGCGGACCTGTATGCGCTGGTGCATGAAGCCTGGCGCAGCGCGTTGCTTACGGGCGGCGTCGTTACGCAGCTTGCGCCAGATTCATTCCCGCTGCCCTCGCCACGCAGCGGTCCGTTCTTCTGCTTCGCACGCCCCGGCCGCACCGACCTGCTGCTGGGTGGCGAAAAGCTGCTGGGCAGCGCGCAGCGCAGAATTCCAGGGCGCGTCCTGCAGCATGGCTCGCTAATCCTCGGCAAGCGCTTCGCCGAACATCCGGGCGCGGCGCTGCAACTGGCGGCGGCGACGAGCAGCGGTCTGGTGGATGCGTTCCTGGAGCTGCTCGCTGGTGCACTGCAGCTTACGCCGCGCGCGCAGACTTGGACCGCTGAGCAGTTGCACCAGATCGCCGCCCGGCGCCAGCGCTACAAAGACGACGCCTGGACGAACATGCGTTGACCGTGGCGCTGGGTCCTTACGACCCGCGCGGTTTGTGATAATGCCCGCGGAAGGCGTCCGCCGGGTACTTGGCGATGTTCTTGGTCATCTTCTGCCGCACCGCGGCGGAGAGATCCAGATTCATCGCATTGGCCAGCGCCAACACGAAGCAGGTGATGTCGGCCAGCTCGTCGCGGATCTCGTCGCGCGTCGGCGGCTCGCCGCAGATGCGCTCCAGCTCATCCGGGCGGGCCCACTGAAAGTGCTCCATCAGCTCCGCCGCCTCGATCGCGATCGCCATCGAGAGATTCTTGGCGTTGTGAAAGACCTGCCATCCGCGCTCGGCGACGAAGCGCGCCACCAGCGCGCGCAGCTCGGCCACGGTCGTCGCCTTGTCGGACGGGGGCTGATCTGCGTCGGGCATGGTCGCGTCAGCGTCGGGCATGGTCTGCTGCTCCTGATTGCGATTCGAAAACCATTTCGATCAAGCCGTTCTTCAATTGCCGCAAGTGCGCGGGCCGCAACGATCGCCGAGCGCATTCGCCCGGCCGAATCAGTCAAAGAGCGTAGGCGTCTGCGGCGTGGCGATGCGCCTCAAGCGCGGATACGCAGCGAGCAAGCAATCGGGTGCGGTCGGCCGCTCGCCGGTGAGCGCGGCGCGCAGTTCTAGGGCGTTTGCGACCGCCTGACCGCGGAAGTGATTGTTGGTAAATACGTAAACCTGTTGGCAGCGCGGCTCCAGGCTCAACAAGCGCTCGACCCACTCGCGCAGCTCCGGCTCGGAATAGAGGTAGTTGTAACGTTCGTATGCGGGCTGATTCTCCGCGAACCAGTTGGCGCTATTGCGGCCATGCAGCCGCACGTATGCGACCGGCCCGAAGGCGTGCGCCGTCGGCGGCAGGCAGTCGCGCAGCGCCGGTTGATCGATATTGCAGGCGCCGCCTACGGATTTGAGGCACTTCAACGCCGCGGGCTGGGCCCAGGAGCTGTGTCGGACTTCGACAAAGCGCTCAAAGCTCCCGAAGGCGTCGGCAAGCCGTCGCAGCCAGTCGGCCGCTTGCGGATCGAAGCGGAATGACCAGGGGAATTGCATCAGGATCGGGCCGAGCTTGCCGGCTTGCTGCAACGGGCGCAGCGCGTCTTGAAACGCCGCGCAGGTTGCGGCATCCGGGAAAACGCCGCGCTCGTGTGTGAAGCAGCGCGTCAGCTTGAACGCGAAGCGGAACGCCGGCGGCGTCAACCGCGGCCACGCGGCTGTCACGCGGGCGCTCGGCAGCGCGTAGAAGCTGCTGTTGACCTCGACGGCGTTGAAAAACCGCGCCAGAAACTGCAGCGGCTTCACGCCCCGCCGCGACTGCCGCGGATACACCACGCCTTCCCAATCCGGGTAGCTCCAGCCGCACGGGCCGATCCACCAGGCGGTCGACGCTGCTGAGGACGCGGCCGCAGGCTGCGGCGTGGCGCCGCGGTCGGCGGCCCAGTCACCCTCGGCAGCTCGCGATTGGCGTGCGCGGTCCACGCCGCATATTGTGCCCGTTTTCAAACCCGGGAGCACGAACAAATGCCAAATCGACGAGCGAAGTCCGCGGCGTGGCCGGCGACACGCAACGCGGCGCCGCTGCTGCTGCTGTTAGTGGCGTGCGCCGCGATTCCCGCGCCGGCGTTGGCGCAATTCGGACCGACGCCGGTCATCGTCTGCCCGGTGGTTGAGCAGGAAATGCCGCCGTCGATCCGCTTAGTCGGGAACGTGCTGGCAGATCGCAGCGCCGTGGTCGCGACGGAGGTGGCCGGCGTGGTCGCCGAAGTGCTCGCGCATGAGGGCCAGCAGGTCCACGCCGGCGACGTGCTGGTGCGGCTCGATCCGATGCCGGCACAGTTTCGCGTCGCCGAAGCCCGCGCCGAGCTGCAGACGCGTGCGGCGTACTTGGCCGAGCTCGAGGCAGGCACACGCAAGGAAGAGATCCGCCGGCAGCAGGCAGCCTCCGACGAAGCCCAGGCGATGTACGACAAGTGGTTGCACGAAAAACGCCGTGTCACGGAGCTGAGCGCCCGCGATCAGAGCAATCCGAAAGAGCTGCACGACACCGAGATGGAATACCTGGCGGCAGAGCGGCGGCTGATGCAGGAGAAGGCTCGGCTTGAGATCGCGCTCAACGGACCGCGGCAGGAGGAGATCGCGCGGGCGAAATTCGCGGTCGCGGCGCAGCAGGCGGTGCTGCAGCGGCTCGAGCGGGAACTGGCCCGGACCGAAATTCGGGCACCCTTCGATGGCGCCATCGTCGTCCGCCAGGCGGAATTGGGCGAATGGCTGAGTGAAGGCGGCGCGGTTTGTGAAATGGTCGCGATTGATTCGGTGAAGATTCGAGTAGACGTGCCGGAGCGCGTGATCCGCTTCGCCACGATCGGGGCGAGCTGCTCGATGGAGATCGAGGCCTTGCGGCAGACGCGCATTGGCGAGATCCGCCGCGTGATTCCGCGCGCGGCCGATGTGGCCCGCTCCTTCCCCGTGGAGATTGATCTGAAAAACACCGATCGCGCCCTGCTGCCGGGCATGTTCGTGACGGCGTACCTGCCGGCCGGCCCAAGTGGTAAGCGCACACTGGTCAGCAAGGACGCGATTGTGGCCCGCGGAACGTCCAAACAGGTGTTCGTGATTCGTCCAGGCGAAAAAGGCGCGGCGATGGCGCTGCCGGTCAGCGTCGAGACCGGATTGGAGCGTCTGGGGCTGGTCGAAATCATCGCGCCCGAGATCAAGGCCGGCGACCAGGTTGTCTGCCGCGGCAACGAGCGCTTGTTCGCGCCGACGCCCGTGATTCCGCAGCCCGCTTCCGATGCGTCGACGTCGCAACCCGCGTCGCAGCCGGATTCAAGCGCACGGACGCAGGGTGTGCGGCGCGCGGCGCCAGACGCGTCGCGCAGTTAGCGGCGACGAGCGGCGCACAGCGCGGCTGCCGCGGCGCTTGCGGCGGTCGTTCGCAGATGAAAACCCGCGCGCGATGGCGTAAACTTGCGCGTAGGCGTGCTTCCCCGGGAGTGTCTCGCGCGTGAACCTCATCCGCCTCTGTCTGGATCGGCCGGTCGGAGTGTCGGTCGGCGTGCTGCTGGTGGTGTTGTTCGGGCTGCTGTCGCTGTTTTCGATTCCCAGCCAGCTCACGCCCAATGTCGACACGCCCGTCATCAACATCGAGACCGCCTGGCCGGGCGCCAATCCGCAGGAAGTCGAGCGCGAGATCGTCGACCGCCAGGAGGAGCAGCTCCGCAGCGTCAAGGGCCTGCGGAAGATGACCAGCTCCTCGCAGAATGGCGCGGCGAGCGTGCGGCTCGAGCTCTACCCCGAGACCGACCGATCCGACGCGCTCCGCGATGTCAACGACAAGCTGCGGCAGGTCAGCGGCTATCCGCCCGAGGTCGAAGAGCCGACGATCGAGGCCGGCGACACGCAGATGAACGCCACCATCGCCTGGCTGATCCTCTACGCCGAAGAAGACAGCGACGAAGTCCGCAAGCTGCGCGACTTCGCCGAAGACTACATCCAGCCCTATCTGGATCGCGTCCGCGGCGTGGCGTCGACGGATATCTACGGCGGCTTTGAGCGCGAGGTGCAGGTGCGCGTCGACGCGCCGCAACTTGCGGCCCGTGGCCTGACCTTCGAGCAGGTGGCCGCCGCGCTGCGCAGCCAGAACGCGAACATATCGGCCGGCACGCGTGTGCAGGGCAAGCGTGACTACGCCATTCGCACGGTGGGGCAATTCGAGTCGGTCGAGGAGATCCTGGATACGGTGATTGCGCACACGCCCGGCGGCCCGGTGTACGTGCGCGACGTGGCCGAAGTCGAGCTGGGCTTCAAGGACGCGGAGGGCTTTGTTCGCAGCAAAGGGCAGTATGTGCTGGCCTTCCCGGTGCGTCGCGAGACCGGCGCGAACGTCGTGGCCGTGATGCAGGAGCTGAAGATCGCGATCGCGCGAGTCAATAACGAGGTGCTCAAGCCGCGCAAGATGCACGTTGAGCTGGTGCAGGTCTACGACGAGACCATTTACATCTCGCAGGCGATCGAGATGGTCCGCTCCAACATCATCTACGGCAGCGCGCTGGTGCTGGGGCTGCTGCTGGCGTTTCTGCGGAGCTGGCGGGCGACCGCCGTCTTGGCGCTGACCATCCCGGTCTCGATCATCGGCACATTTCTGATCATCGTCATGCTCGGCCGTACGCTGAATGTGATCTCGCTGGCCGGACTGGCGTTCGCGGTTGGTGACGTGGTCGACAGCGCCTACGTCGTGCTGGAGAACATCTTCCGGCACAAGCAGATGGGCAAGCCGATCCGCGCCGCCGTGTTGGAAGGCACGCGCGAGGTCTGGGGCGCCGTGCTGGCCAGCACGCTGACAACCATGGCGGTCTTCGTGCCGGTGATTTTCATTGCGGAGGAGGCCGGCCAGCTCTTTCGCGATATCAGCATTGCGGAAGTGGCGGCGGTCGGTCTTTCGTTGATCGTCGCGCTCACCGTGATTCCACCGCTGGCGGCACGGCTTCTGAAGCACGATCGCGGCCGGGCGGTCTTCGCAGCGGACGACGCGGCCACACCGGCGGTGCACGCCACGCAAGACATCGTGCTGCGGCTGGCGAGTGCGATCGCGCGACTCGTAAGCCGGATCAATCGCGAGAAGTACATCCGCCTGGCGGTGATCGTGCTGATGACGCTCGGCTCACTGCTGGCCGCTGGCCTGCTGATCCCGGAAACAACCTATCTGCCCGCGGGAAATCGCAACCTGGTGTTTGGCTTTCTGGTCACGCCGCCGGGCTACAGCGTCGGCGAATTCCGCAGCATGGCGGCCACCATCGAGCGGCAGATCAGTCCGTACTGGAGCGTCGAGCCGGGCTCCGCCGCGCAGCTCGAAATGGATCGCCGCTGGGTCGAACAGATCGACGGCATGATCGCCTCCGGTGCGCTGCCGGACGCTGCGAATCCGAAGCTGACACCGCTGGAGCGAGATCGCGTTGTCCGTGAATGGCGCACGCCGCCGCCTTTGATCGACAATTTCTTCTATGTCGCCTGGCGCGGCGGGTGTTTCATGGGCGCGACCAGCCGCGATGCGGCCCGCGTCAAACCGTTGACGCGATTGCTGTCGACCGCGGGGCAGACGATTCCCGGAGCATTCCCGGTCTTTTTCCAGACGCAGTTGTTCTCCTTCGGCGGCGGAAACAGCGTCTCGGTCGAGCTGCGCGGCGACGATCTGGACAAGGTGGTCGCGGCCGCCAGCGCCATGCAGATGGCCTGCATGGAGCGCTACGGCTTCCCGCAAGCAAACCCGTCGAACTTCAACCTGGGCAGGCCCGAGCTGCGCATCATTCCGGATCGCGAACGCGCCGGCGAGCTGGGTTTCACGGTCGCCGAACTTGGCAACATCGTCGAGGCCGCCGGCGACGGAGCCTACGTAGGCGAGTATCGCGCCCAGGGAGGCGACACGATCGACATTTCGCTGCAAGTCCGCGGACAGAAGAACCGACCGACGCAGGAAGTCGCGCAGATCCCGCTGTACGCTCCGGTCGGGCGGGTCGTGCCGCTTTCGGCGGCGGCGCGGCTGGTGGATACCACGGCGCTTGAGCAGATCGTGCACATCGAGCGGCAGCGGGCGGTCTCGCTCGAGGTGCGCCCGCCCGAAGCCGTGCCGCTGGCGGCAGTGGTGCGCGAGATTGAGACCGAGATTCAAGGCAGCCTGCGCAGCGCCGGAAAGATCGATCCGAGCGTGACGGTCGTGCTGAGCGGCAATGCCGACAAGCTGGTCGCGGCACGCAACTCGTTAGTGGGCAAGTGGGAGGGCTTGACGACGACTTCGCTCATCAACGTCGGCAGCAGCCGCTTCATGCTGAGCGTGCTGATTGTATACCTGCTGATGTGCGCGCTGTACGAGAGCTGGCTGTATCCGTTCGTGATCATGTTCAGCCTGCCGCTGGCGATCTTCGGCGGATTCCTCGGGCTGTGGCTATGCCACAAGGGCACGCTGCTGACGACCGATCAGCCGGTTCAGCAGCTCGATGTGCTGACGTTTCTGGGCTTCGTCATGCTGGTCGGGCTGGTCGTGAAAAACGCGATCCTGCTGGTCGAGCAATCGCTGGTCTACCTGCGCGAGCAGCACATGCCGATTCGCCAGGCGGTGCAAGAGGCGGTGCGCGTGCGCGTGCGGCCGGTGTTCATGACCAGTCTGACCAGCATCGTCGGGCTGCTGCCGCTGGCGCTGATGCCCGGCGCCGGCAGCGAGCTCTACCGCGGGCTGGCGGCGGTGATCCTGGGCGGGATGTTCATTTCGACACTGGGCACACTGGTGCTCGTGCCAATCGTGCTGACCAGCGTGATCGAGCTGCGCGAGTCTGTTCGCGGCCTGCTCAGCGATGCGCCCGAGCCGGCCGAGCCGCTGCCCGCGCCTGCGCCCGCCGGCCGCGAGACGCGTGGGTAGCCAGCGCCTGGGCGTAGTGGTGTCTCTCAGCACGTTGCCACGCGCGGCCATTCAAACCGACTGTAGCAGCACGATCGCGACGCCGCTGATGAGCGGGATCGCCAGGTTGTCGTTGATCTGAAACGTGCCTACCCGCAGCGGGAGGGCCTCGGCCGCGGTCGCAAGCAGCGCGATCAGTGCGGCCCGCGGCACACCGCAATCCAGCATCAGGCGGGCGAGGATCAGGGCGGACGCGAAGAAAGCGCTGCTGCCGGCCAGCGATTTTCCCCACATCCGCCGCCGGCCGAAGAACGCGCCGGCCAGCGCCGCGAGCGAATCGCTGATCGATAGGAACAGCAGGCCGGTGACCGCCGCCGGCTTGGGCAGCAGCGCTACGCTGAGCGCCGCCGCGGCGAGCACCCAGGTGGCGCCGCTTAGCTCGCGGCGTTCGCGGCTTCGCAGCATATAGCCGAAGTAGCGCTCGAATGCGCTGCGGAACACCGGCACTGAGCCGCGCGCGATCTCGATCGCCAGGCTGATGCCCAGCAGCACGCACACCGTCGTCAGCACGATGCCGCGCGGCAGCAGAAATTGGTAGCAGAGCGGAATCAGGGCCGAACTGAGGTGAATCGCCTTGCGGTCCAGCTCTCGGCGCAGCGCGGGTGGCATGCGCGCAGCCTACGCGATGGTTGTCGCGCGCCCAAGCGCGCGGCGCGCCGCCAGGGCGCGTTTCGCGGCTTTTCTAGGGGCAGCTCGCCTGCCACTGCGTCAGCAACAGACCCAGGTCGCTCTCGTCGGTGTCGCCGTCGCCGTCGGCGTCGCCAGCGGCGCTGGTCAGCCAGGCCTGAAGCAGGATACCCAGGTCAGATTCGTTCACCTGGCCGTCGAGGCTGAAGTCCGCGCCGCAGCGGCGCGTGCCGTAGACGCGGATGCGCACGCTGTTCCAGGTCGCCAGCTCGCCGGCGCGGCCGTCAAAGATGTTCACGCTCCAGGCGCCGGCGCTGTGCTCGTCCCAGTGCCGCCGAGAGGTGAAAAGGTGATCCGTGTAGTTGTCGGTAGCGTCACTGCGGACCTTGGCGAGGAGCGAGCGCGTGCCGCTCGGCGCGGTCAGCTCGATCTGCAGGTCGCCAACAAACGTGGTGGTCGCGTTCACCAGCAGCTCGACCGCTTCGATGCGGATGTCTTGCGGCAGGTTGATCGTCTGCGTAAGCCCAGTGGGCGAATTGTCCGGGATGCTCGCGGCGACGTTTACGACGCCCGAATCCACGACTACTTCCGGACCGACCCGCTGCCAATTCTGCGCCAGGCTCACCGCCGCGGCCGCGTCGATCGCGCCGTACCCGTAGTCGTAGCTGATGTGCCGCCCGGCGGCATTCATCGCCCAGCCGGCGTTGCTGCTGTCGCACTGGCGGGCGGTATTCACCAGGATGTGCTGCACATCGCGCCAAGTCAGATTCGGATTTGCCTGGAGCATCAGCGCCACGACGCCGGCGGCCAGCGGGCAGGCAGAGCTCGACCCGCCGAAGGCCGTGGTATATCCGCCGATGACGCTGGTGTAGATGCCGCGCACGTTTCCGTCGGTCTGCGCGACGAAGAACATGGACGATCCGGTCTCGTTGTGCCAGGAGCGCGTGTCCTGATCGCCGATCGAACCGATCGAGATGGTGTATCGGCTGGAGGCGTACTGGTCGTAATCGACGCGGTCCAACTGGGGGCCACCGTTGCCCGCAGCCCAGACGAAGATCGTGCCGAGTCCACCACGGCCGCTGGCGATCGCGGTTTCAATCGCGGTGCGCTCGACGGCCGAGAGCACGCGGGCGCGGTTGTCGTCGGAAGGGCCCCAAGAATTCGATTTGATGTGATTCAGGTCAGTCCGATAGCCGAGCGCGGTGGCATTGGTACTGGATGAGCCGATGAACTGGGCCGAAATCTGCGCGCCATAGGCGACGCCCGCGCCGCCCAAGGAATTGTTTGCCACGGCTGCCGCCACGCCCGCGACCGACGTGCCGTGCGACGTTTGCTGGGTGCTGCTCTGGCTGGCCGCGACGTTGTAATTGGCGGCCAGGTCTTCGTGCGTCGTCTGCCAGCCGAATTCGACGATGCCGATCGTCACGCCGGCGCCGATGAAGCCGCTGTTCCATGCCGGCTCAACATTCACATCGAAGAGCGGGGCGGTGGTATTAATCAAATGCCACTGCTGCGCGAGGCCGGGATCCGTCGGGGCACGCAGCGCAAGCGGCGCTTGCGCGTCGACGTATGCCTCGATGCCCCGCGCGTCTGCGGAGAGCAGATCAACCAGCGCGATTGCCGACTCGATGCTCGCCGCCGGGACCAACCAAAATCCGGGCGCCTCGCTCAACGGCGCGGCGTTCACTAGCGCGCCCTCCGCAGTGAGCTGCGCCAGCAGCGCGTCGCTGCCGCGAATCAGCACCCGGTTGAACAGCACGATTTCTTCATTGGCCGGCAGCGTGCCGTCGCGCTCTGCCAGGTCCGTCATGTCGCGCAGCGCGCGGCTGCTGGCGGCTTGCGGCTGCGCGATCTGCAGTGGCAGCGTCCCGAGCGAGGTTCGCACCGATCGCGGGGCGGCGTGTTGATCGCCAAACGCGAGCGCAGCGGTGCTGATAAACACAAGCGATAGAGCCAGCGCGGGAACCCGCTTCTTCATTGGATTGCCTCTCCGTCGATCATTGTATGCCTGCCCGGCGTCAGAATCCTGCAAGGTCGGGTCAAGCCAACCTGCCGGCGTTATTGGTTCTGAGGCCCGGCGAGGCGCTGTGCGTCGCTCCGATGCCGGGCGGCCGCAGGCGCGTCGTTCAGCAATTCGCATAGGTCCGCCAGCAAGATTCGAATTGGCACGGAGTTTGGCATCCGCGCCAGGGCCTGCTCGAGCGACTGCCGCGCCAGCGGCGCGTCACCCGCTGCGTGCAGTGCTGAGGCAAGCAGCAGCGCCGCGTCCGGACTTTCCGGCATCAGCGAAGCGGCAAGCCGCAGTTGAACAATCGCACTGCCGGCATCGCCGGATTCAAGCAGCGCCCGTCCCAGCGTGAGCCGCGCCGCGGGCAAGCTCGGCGCCAGGGCCACGGCTCGCTGAAAGTGCTCGGTCGCGACGGCAAGCCGGCCAGCCTCGGCTTCGAGAATACCCATGTTTTGTTGGAGCTGCGGACCGTCGCCGACACGCCGCAGCGCCTCGGTGTAGACACTGCGGGCCTCGTCGAAGCGACCGGCCTGCGTCAGCGTCAGCCCCAGGTTCAGCCAGGCCTCGAGCGTCCGCGGACGGCGTTGCGTCCATTGCTGAAAAAGCGCCAGTGCCCGGTGCGGTTGATCGGATTGCTGATACAAGGCGCCCAGCCCGAGCCAGAAGTCGCGGAGCGCGGGCTGCTGCTCGATCAGCGCCAGCGCACGCCGCTCGAATTCCGCCGCGTCTCCCGCGAGCAGGTGCAGCCACGCGCCGTACTGCAATGCGGCGGGATCGGGCAGCCACGCGCGGCGTTCAAGCCGCGCCAGCACCTGCATGCCGTGCGGTACGACCTCCTGCGACTCCGCCGGCGCCGCGACATGCAGTGCCGCCGCACGCAGCGCCTCAATCCGCGGCCCGAGCCGCCGCAGGGCCGCGGCGTCGTGCTGAATCAGGGCCGCGTGTGCGCCGAGCAGCAGCAGGCCGCCCGTGAGCGCCAGCAGTCCGGCCGCCGCGGGCTGCCAGCGCCCAGCGCGGCGGATGCGCCAGCCGTGCAGCGTGAGATTTTCGCGCGTCAGCGCCAGCAGCACGTGCAGGAAAAGGTAGGCCACGATTGCCGCAAGCCCAAGCGCGAATAGAAAGGCCACCAGTCCGTACAGCCCGCGGAACGCGAGCAGCGCCAGCAGAAACACCAGGCCCAGCGTCGCGTCCTCCCACAACCCGGCTGAGCGCCGCGCCTGGCGTTTTCCGCCGAAGATGCCGAGCGTCACCAGACTGACCGCGGTGAGGATCAGCGCGACCAGCAGATCACGCAGCGCGAGCTGAAAGTGCGTGTCATAGGCGCTGAACGCGGCGAACGAGCAGAACACGAACGCGCCGGTCAGAAACCGCCGCGGCCAATCGACTGTAGTCGCTGCTCTGCGCTCGACGACGGCGCGCGGCGCCGCAGTGCGCGGCGAGAGCAGTGCCGGCGGTCCGAAACCGACGTACAGCGCGTCGTTCGGGCACACACTGACGCAATCCAGGCATTTCATGCATCCGGGGTCTACCACCGCTTTGAAATCGCGCACCTCTTCGTGCACGCGAACATTCGATGTGCACACCGAGGTACAGTGGCCACATTGATTACAGGCGTCTGTCACTCGAATTCGTAGCGGCGAAAGCTGGTCCGCGACGCCGAACGCCGCGCCGTATGGGCAGGCGTTGGTGCAGAACCCCTTGGCGCCCAGGAAGTAGACGATGACGAAGCCGCAGATGACAAACGTCAGCGTGGCGGGAACCCAGGTCGGGAACGTGGCCCAGAATTCGTCGGTGAAGAAGTGCGTCGAGAGCGGGCGAATGCTGGTCCCGCTCAGCGCGTGATACACCAGCGGGGCGATGAACATGTACAGAAACGCGATCAGCGGCACGGTTGCCAGCAGCCCGCTGCGCAGCGGTTTGGGGCGAATGCCGACGCGCGCGAGCAGCCAGCGTGCCAGATCCTGCAGCCCGACCAGGTGACAGCCCCAGCCGCAGAACCAGCGCCCCAGCAGCAGCGTGCTCAGAATTGCCAGCGCGAAAAGCACCAGCCCGGCATTGACCACGCCTTGCTTTGTAAACGCCATCGCCTCAGACGGCTCGACCGGCGTGAGCGTGCTGCCCGACCAGAGCCAGTGCAGCACATGCGCGATCATGACCAGGTGCACCGCGATCAACACCAGCGCCCTGCGGACGCCCATGTTGGATCGCCGTACGCGCGGCCCCAGCACGGGCAGGCTGCGTTTCGCGTCAGGGGGGACACAATCGGGCCGGCCGGTGATTGCGGTTGACACGCGCGGGAAATCCTCTGGGCCGCCGACACGCGGGCGAATCCGGCGCAACTTTAGCACAGTTCGGCCAGTTTCAGAGCCGCGGGCGAGCCGTGCATTCAATCCCGCGCGGAAACGCGCATGCAAACGTGAATGCAACCTGCGCTGCCCAATTCCGGCCTCGACTTGCCATCCGATAATCCGCGGCAGGGGCGTGCTCATCTCGGATCGTGCACCCGTCGATAATGTGCACTTGCCCCGGCGGCGTGCCGCGGGTTCAATACGCCGCTTTGGTTGACGCACGCCCGCCTAATACGGGTTTGCGCGCATGGGTGCGATTGAAATGGATCTACTCTCGCCGGCGACGATCCTGGCCATCGGCCTGAACGCCGAGACCGTCGGCGTCTGGATGGAACACGCGTTCTATCCGGCGTTGCTGGGCATTTTGGTAATCGCCAGCCTCGGTCTGCCGATACCCGAAGACGTTCCGCTGATCGCCGCGGGCGTCATCCTGCACCTGCACCCGGAAGCTGCGAGCTGGACCGGAACGCTGCTGGTCGCGCTGCTGGGCATCATGAGCGGCGACGTAATCCTGTATTCGGCCGGACGGCGCTGGGGCCGCGACGTATTTCGCCATCGCTCGGTAAGCTGGCTGATCACGCCGGAGCGGCTAGAGGGCATGACCGAGCGTTTTCATCGCCATGGCATGTGGATGTGCTTTATTGGGCGCTTCTTCATGGGCATCCGCGCGGTGATGTGCATCACCGCGGGCGTGACGCGCTTCAAGTTCTGGAAATTCTTCCTGGCGGATTTCGTCGGCGCGTTGCTGAGCGTGCCGCTGTTCGTCGTGCTCGGTTTCGCCTTCGCGAACATGCTGCCGCGGCTGCGCGAGTACATCGTCGGCGTGAACTCTGTGATCCTGGTGCTGTTCGCGGTGCTGACGGTCGGCTTCGTGTGGTACGAGATTCGCAAGCACCGTCGTCGGGCTGCCGCCGCGCACGCGCGCGTCGCGTCGTCGGCTCAAGTGCAATCGGCGCAACAACACGCACCGGCGTTGGCGCGTCCGGCGCCGCGGGCGGAGACTGCCGACGCGGCGGTTTAGTACGATCGGGCCTCAGTTCTCAGTCGACGTGCACCACCTCAAAACCCATGACGCGGTCTGACGCATCGCGGATGCGGGCCAGGGTGCTCTCGGCCGGCGCGTGGCTGATGCGGATGTGCGCACAGGCCGCCTTGCCGCCGTCGTAGATGATGTGGTCCATTTCCTCGACGTTGATGTCGTCGGCCGCCAGGCACTGGAAGACGTGCGCCAGGCCGCCGGGCCGGTTGACGAAGCGCACCACCAGCATCACCGAGCGCTGCGGCGCCTGCTGCAGGTTCACACAATTCAGCGCCTTGCCGCTGGCCTTGTAGGTCGCAACTACGCGCACCGCCTCGGCGGCAACGGCCAGTTGCGCCTGCTCGGTGGAAGCGCCGATGTGATGCGTGCCATACAAATTGGCGATTTCACAGACCGGCGAGTCGATGCGCTCGGCATCGGCGGGCGGCTCGTCTTCAAACACGTCCAGCGCGGCGCCGCGAATGCGCTTGCTCAGCAGTGCCTGCCGCAGCGCCGCTTCGTCGAGCACGTCGGCCCGGCTGGTGTTGACCAGTAGCGCGCTGGGCTTCATCAGGTTGATGCGGCGTTCGTCAATCAGCCGGCGGGTTGATTCGCCGCCGGGCACGTGGATGCTGACCACGTCTGACTGCCGCAGCAAATCATCGAGCTCGGCCCGGCGGCAATTGGCATAATCCGCCAGCCGCAGGTTGCGGCCCAGGTGATAGAAAAGCACCTGCATATCGAAGGCCAGCGCGCGGCGCGCGACTTCGGTGCCGATCCGCCCGGCGCCGATGATGCCGATTGTGCGGCCCTTGAGCCCCAGGGCCTTGCTGTATTCCTTCTTATTCCAGCGGTGCGCGTGCAGGTCGGCGACGTTGTCGGCGATCCGCCGATCCAGCGCCACGATCAGGCCCATGGTCAGCTCGGCCACCGCCACCGCATTCTGGCCGGGGCAATTGGTGACCATGATGCCGCGCTTGGAGGCGGCGGCAACATCGATGTTGTCCACGCCCGCGCCCGCCCGCAGAATCATCTTCAGCCGCGGCCCAGCCTCGAGCACGTCCGCGGGCACCTTGGTCGAGCGCACGATCAGGATGTCGGGGTCGAGCTCGCGCAACCGGCTGGCGAGCGCTGCGCCCTTCAGCCCGGGTTCGTTGAATACCTCGGTCGGCAGCGCGCGAAGCTGGTCGACGCCAGCTGATTCGAATTTGTCCGCAATCAGCACTTTCAAAAGCCGCTCCTTGCGATTCAATCGTCAAGTTGTCCAGCAATCGGCAGTATACGGACGGAGAACACGCGCCGCGAGACGCGCCGCGCGAGCGCAGCGCGCGACGGGCGCATCTCGCGCAGCCGCGCAGCTCGACTCATCGGACGCCGCGCGGCACGCGCTGCGACGCCGGCGCATTCGGCAAACGCCGCTCCGCGGAACGCGCATGCGCCTCAAGCTGCTCAAACCGCGCGAGCGCCACGACATCGGCGGTGGCATCGGCGGCGGCCGACGCGTCGTCGACGCGCAGCCAGGTGCGATTCGCCAGAAATGTGAACACCGAGAGGCCGCCGCTGCGGCGCGCCGTTCCACCGGTTGGGAGCGTGTGGTTCGGCCCGAAACCGTAGTCGCCCAGAACTTCGGCGCTTTGCGAACCGACGAACAGGCCGCCGTAACAGCGCAGCTCGCGGGCCAGCGCGTGTGCGTCGCGCGTGTGCAGGTGCAGGTGCTCGGGCGCGATCTGATCGCAGAGCGCGACCAGTTGCGCGCGATCGTTCGCGCACGCCGCCCAGCCATTTCGTAGCGCGGCCCGGCAGATTTCCGCGCTGGGCAGCGACGGGAGCTGCTCGGCGAGCTCGTGCTCGACGGCATCGATCAGCGCCGCAGAAGTCGCCAGCAGCATCGGCAAGGCATCTGGGTCATGCTCGGCCTGTGCCAGCAGGTCCGCCGCGACGCAAGCGGCATCGGCGTGGTCGTCGGCGACGATCAGCAATTCAGACGGCCCGGCCAGCATGTCGATCGTGACCTGCCCGGCAACGAGTTGCTTGGCCGCCGTCACCCAGCGATTGCCCGGGCCGACGACCGCGTCACAGGCGGGCACCTGGCCTGCACCGTACGCCAGCGCTGCGATCGCGTGCGCGCCGCCGCAGACCAGCAGTGCATCCGCCCCGGCGACCGCGGCCGCCGCCAGCGACACGTCCGCCGGTCGAGGCGAAGCGACCCACACTTGCGCTACGCCCGCGACGCGGGCCGGAATGACCGTCATCAGAACGGAAGATGGCAGCGGGTAGCGCCCGCCGGGCGCGTAGCATCCGGCACGTTGCACCGGCTGAATGCGCTGGCCTGCGCTCCCGCCCGCGACGTGCGTCTCCATCTCGACCAGCGTGGCGCGCTGCGCCTCGGCGAAACGCCGAATGCGACCCGCAACGCGCTCCAGCAGCGCCCGCGTCGTCGGCGTCTGCCGGTCAAAAGCCGCCTGCAACTCGGCACGCTCGACGATCAGCGGCGCCCCGCGGGCGATGTCGCCAAACTGCTCCGCGAATTCGCGCAGCGCGGATTCGCCACGCCGCCGAACGGCACTCACAATCTCGGCCGCGGCCTGCAGCGTGGATTCATCGACCGCTGGCGCCCGCCGAATCGCGGCCTGCTCCGGCGTCACGATCCGCAGCAGCCGCTCGGCGCGGCTGGCTGCCCGCGCCAATTCAGCGGCCGGCGCGGGCAGCACACCGAGCTTGGCGTCGCCCGTGCGCCGCGTGACGCGCGTCGCGCGGCGCTCCAGCTCGCGACTGACGTCGTCCAAACGGACACCAGCCTGTTGCAGCGCGACGCTCGTGAAATACAGCACATCCGCCGCCTCCGCGGCGACTTGCTCCGCGGTCCGCGCCGCGGCCAGCTCGCCAGCTTCCTCCAGCAGCTTTGCGCGCAGCAAGTCCGGGTCGCTCAGCAGCCGCCGCGTGTACGAGCCAGCATGATCCGTCGCGGCGCGTTCCGCGAGCGTACGACCCAGCTCGAAAATGCCGCGATCCGCGCCCCAGCAGGTGCGGGTCTGCCGGTGGCAGAAGCCGCTGCCGGCCTGGCGGACGGTGAAGCGCAGCGTGTCGCGGTCGCAATCCAGGTCGACGCGCAGCAGCGTCTGTGTCGCGCCGGAGGTCTCGCCCTTGATCCATGTCCCGCGTGTGCGCGAATGGTAGATGCCGCGGCGCTGCGCCAGCGCCGCGCGCAGGCTCTCGTCACTGGAATACGCCAAGCCCAGCGCGACGCCCAGCTCATCGACCACGACCGTCGGCCAAAGGCCGTCGGTCCGATCGCTGCTGAGCAGCGCGATTAGCGCGTCATCCAATCGCGGCGACGCTCTGAGCACGCCGGGGCCGACGATCACGTCAACGCCCAGTCGGTCCAGCTCTGCGACGTCCGCCGCGCTGCACGCATCCGCGTACACCGCGGCTCGCCGCATACCCAAGCGCTCCGCCGCCGCCGCGAGCTGCTCGCGCTGCGCGATTTCGAGTGGCAGCAGGGCGATCACGCGATTCGCTGGGATTCCGGCATCATCAAAACTCGGCAGGTCCGCTTCTGCGACGACCAGCCCGCCAGTTCCGGCGTCGAGCCAGGCCGCGCCATCCGCGGGGTTCGACAACACGCCGACGCAACACGGCCGCCGCTGCAACTCGGCCAGCACGGCGGGGTCGGCGTCGCGCGGCGAAGTCATTCCGCGCGGGTCAAGAAGCAGCAGATCGCCCAGCAGCGAATAGTCGGCACAGGCCTGCGCGAACCTCGAAGCGTCAGCGGCGCTTCTAACGCGCGGCGACGCGGGGAGTGCGGCGTCCAGCAACAGAGCAGGGCGGATCATTGCCGCACCGCCGCGCCTTGCGCCGCCAGGTATGCCTTCACGTCGCGGATCGAGTAGTCGCCGTCGTGGAAGATGCTGGCGGCCAGGACGGCGTCGGCGCCGGCCTGCAGCGCTTGCCATAGATCTGCGGGCCGCGCTGCGCCGCCCGAAGCGACCAGCGGGACGGAGACGCGGGCCGCGACGGCGCTGAGCAGCGGCAGGTCGTAGCCGCTGCGCGTGCCGTCCCGGTCCCAGCTTGTCAGCAGAATCTCGCCCGCGCCGCGGCGGACGGCAGCGGCGCACCATTCGAGCAGGTCGATGCCGGTGCGCTGGCTGCCGCTCAAGACGACCACTTCCCAGCCCATCGCAGCTCCCGCGGGCGCGGCGTTGTCAGGGAGCCGCGCCGTGTGTGGCCGATCGCAGCGCGCGTCGCACCGTTGCGCAGCGCGCGAATCGCCGCTGCGCCGCGCCGCATCCGCCGCCAGCACCACGCACTGACTGCCGAAACGCGCGGCGAGCTGCGTAACGATTTGAGGATCGCGGACGGCGGCAGTATTGACGGCCACCTTGTCGGCTCCGGCTTCGAGCAGACGCTGCGCATCGGCGACGCTGCGCACGCCGCCGCCGACGGTGAGCGGAATCGACAGACCCTGACGCACTCGTTCGACCGTTTGCGCATGCGTCGAGCGGCCCTCGGGCGTCGCGGAGACGTCCAGCAACACGAGCTCGTCGGCGCCGTCCGCCTCGTAGCGCCGCGCCAGCTCCACCGGGCAACCCGCGTCGCGCAGCCCACTGAAGCGCACGCCCTTGACCACGCGGCCATCGCGGCAATCCAGGCACGGGATGATTCGTCGAGTCAGCATGTCGGCACCAGTCCGCCGCGCGTCCACTGCTGCGCCCGCTCGAGCCAGCGTTGCAGCAGCGCCTGCCCCCACGCGCCAGACAGCTCCGGATGAAACTGGCACGCCAGCAGCGGTCCGCGCTCCAGCGCGGCGACGAATGGCCCGCCATAGTCGGCCAGCGCGGCATGCCAGCCCGCGGGCGGCGTCCGCAGGCAATACGAATTCGCAAAATATGCAAAGCCCGGCCGCAGCAACGGCGAAACCGCGGCGGCTTTGCCCGCTTCAGGCGCGATAAGATTCCAGCCTAGCTGCGGCACGCGCAGTGGCTCGGCGAAACGTACGATCTGGGAATCGAACACGCCCAGCCCCGCGACGCCTGGAGTTTCTTCGCTGCCGGCGCAGAGCAACTGCATGCCGAGGCAGATCGCAAGCGTCGGGCGGCCCGCCAGCACGCGCCGCCGCAGCGGCGCGGCCAGATTGCGTGCGTGCAGCGCCGTCATCGCCGCGCCGAAGGCGCCCACACCCGGCAACACCAGCAGCGCCGCGGCCTCGATTGGATCGGCGTCGTCGCAGAGTTCGGGCGTCGCGCCGATGCGTTTCAGCGCGGCGCACACGGACGCCAGGTTTGCTGCGCCGGTCCGCACGATCGTCACCCGCGGCCGCTCAAGACCCGGGCCCGCCGCAGGCGGCTGCGGCTCGCCGAAGCCTGCAATGCCACACCGGCCGCTCATGTGAGCACGCCCTTGGTGCTGGGAATCCGGTCGTCGCCCGCATCGCAGCGGATCGCCTGCCGCAGCGCCAGCGCAACGGCCTTGAAAGCCGCCTCAGCCTTGTGGTGATCGTTGACGCCGCTGAGCACATCGACGTGCAGCGTCAGCCGGGCTGCGGTCGCCAGCGAGCCGAGCACATGCGCCACGTTTTCACATGCGAGCTCGCCGAGCTTGTCGCGCTTCAGATGCAGTTCGGTTCGCGCGAATGGCCGACCGGAGAGGTCGATCACGGCGCGCGCCAGCGCCTCATCCAGCGGGGCGTACGCCGCGCCAAAGCGCGCGATGCCGCGGCGCTCGCCGAGCGCGTCGTTGAGGGCCGCGCCCAGCGCCAGGCCGCAATCCTCGGCGGTGTGATGATCGTCGACGTGCAGATCGCCCTGGCAGCTCAACGTGAGGTCGAGCCGCGCGTGGCGCGCCAGTGCGGTCAGCAGGTGGTCGAGAAAGCCGATCTGCGTGCGAATGTCGGCCTGCCCGCTGCCATCCAGCGTGAGCGCGAGCTGGATCTGCGTCTCTTTGGTCTCACGATCGATCTGGCTCTTTCGCGTTGTCATGTCGTCTCCTGACGTGACTGGCTCTCGCACGCCGGTCGCGTCGAAACAGTCAGTTGCATGGCGCGCTCGAGCGCCCGCAGCAGCCGCGTGAATTGCGCGACGTCGCCTGGGCACGTGATCCGCAAGTGGTCCGCCAATTGCGGATTGCCCGGGAACACGCGGACGGAAATGCCCTGCTGAGCCATGCGTCGATGTATGCCGGCCGCGTCCGCATGGCGGGCGAGCACGAAGTTCCCTTGCGAGGGTGAGGCATCCGCGCCGAGCCGCAGCAGCGCGGCATGCAGCGCCGCACGCTCGGATCGCACGGCAGCAACGTGCCGCTGGAGCGCGTCTCGCTGCGAGCTGAGCGCACGCTGCGCGATCGCGAGCGAGACTCCCGACACCGCGTACGGATTGCCAACGCTGCGCAGCCACTCGATCACCGTCGGCGGTCCGAGCGCGTAGCCGACGCGCAGCCCGGCCAGGCCCCAGGCCTTCGAAAACGTCCGCGTCACCAGCACATTCGGCAGCGCCAGCGCCGCCGCTGTCAGATCCGCATCGGCGTATTCGATGTACGCGAAATCCGCCAAGATCAGCGCGCGCGGCGCGGCGGCGCTGATGCGGCGGAGATCCTGAACGGTCCCGATCGCGCCGCTCGGGTTGTTCGGGCTGACAAACGCGATCAGCGCCGTTGCCTGGCTGATCGTGGCGCAGACCGCGTCTGTCGGATACGGCCCGCGCGGCCAATCAACGCTTCGCACGATGCCGCCCGCGATTCGCGCGTAGCGCCCGAGCATCTCGAAAGTCGGCGTCGGAAGGATCATCTCGCGCGCCGGCTCCAGCAGCGCCAGACAGACTCGATACAGCGCGTCGTCCGCACCGGCGGTGACCAGCACGCGCGCCGCCTCCACGCCGAGCTCTGATGCCAGCGCCGCTTCCAGCCGCGCCGCATCCTGCGGGTAGCGGCGGACCGCGCTCGCGTCGAGCTTCAGCAATTCCGCGGCGTCGGCTGCGTCCAGCGGTTGCCCTTCATTCGCATCGAGCCACAAGTCAATCTGCGCTTGCGCCGCGCTAGGACCGTGATACGCGCCGCCCAGCGCTCGCTGCGCGGGCGTCACAGCGAAACGAGCGCCACAGCGCGCCGCGGCGGCTGCGGAGTTGTTCTCATGCGGCGGCGTTGAACTCGTCGCGCTCATGGAATGATCTGCCCGGGTTGGCTGACCAGAATATCCGTGCCGCCGAGCGCTTTGATTTGCGGGATCAGGCTCGGCAGAATCTCGCGCGGCACGACGACTTTCACCGCGAAGCCGGTCTCGCCCAGCAGCCGCGCGACGGTCGGCTCGCGCATGCAGGGCAGCACCTTCACCAGCGGCTCGAGCCGCTCGGTGCTGACGTTCAGCTCGACCAGCACGCGCCGCCGCGCTTCAAGCACCGATTGCAGCAGCATGGTCAGCCGCTCGATCGCTTCGCGCCGCAGCGGGTCGCGCAGCGCGGCGGGGCCCGCGAACAGGCGCGTCGAGGAGCGCATCAGTTCGTCTACGACGACCAGGCCGTTGGCATCCAGTGTTGCACCACTGGCGGCGATGTCGACGATGCAGTCGGCATCGTCTGGCGGATACACCTCGGTCGCGCCGTACGAACGAATGAACTCGGCGTCGAGCCCGCGCTGCTCGATCCAGCGGCGCGTCAGGCGTGAGAACTCCGACGCGACCAGCAGGCGGCGTTGCGGAAAGCGCCCGTCGTGCAGCAGGCTGGGCGGCGCCGCGACCACCAGCCGCACCGGGTCCAGCCCAGTGTCCAGCACTTCGACCAGGTCGCCATCCAGCTCGGCCACCCAGTCCGCCCCGGCAAACCCCACGTCGCGCGAGCCGACGTGCAACATTTCGACGATGCTTTGCGGCTTGAGGATCTTCACCTCGACGCCCGGCAGCGCGAGCGAAGGGCGATACTCTCGTGCCCCGTGGCGCAGGTGCAGCCCGGCATCGCTCAGCAGTGCATTGACATTGGCCGACATGCGGCCCTTGGGCAACGCCAGGCGCAGCGTCGTTTGTGGTGATTCTCGCATCGCGACTCCCTTTCGCTCGCGCTACGCGCGGAATTCGGTCGGCGAGAAACGAACGACGCCGACCGAGGCCGGCGT
>CAZHTF010000011.1:40251-54400 GCA_964535305.1 uncultured Planctomycetales bacterium
ACACCCCCCCCCCCCCCCCGAGGCCGGCGTCGATGTTGGTTCAAGAAAAGCTGGCAAACCGAACCATCAGCCGGCGGAAAGATGTCCGTGGCAATGATGGTACCGAGGAGTTACCCGGCGCTGTGATCGAGTCTGGCACTTCATAGACTGGTAAGTAGAGCCGATCGCCCGGAGCGCGTCAAGCAAAACCCGTCACGGCTCAAGGCTCGGGCGGCAGCTTTCCGCAAAGCGTCCGCCGATGCCGCTGCGCTGCGCCGGCGTATCCGGCATGAGCAGTTCGACGATGGCCGTGTTCGCCAGCACGAAGCTGATGCGCGGCTCCGGCCAGAGAGTGAAGCAGAAACGCCCCACTTCTCGTCGCGCCCGAGCGGTGATCGGGAAACACTGGCAGTTGGACGCCCGGAGCTACAACCGGCTACGCCGCGTCGATCAGCGCCAACTTTCCCGCGAAGAAGGTGCGCAGCGCGGCAAGCAGGCTGGCGTGCTCAGGCCGCGCGAGCGTTGCGTCAGACGCGATGATGGCGGCGGCGTCGTCGCGGGCCTGCTCCAGCAGCTCCACGTCATTGACGATGTCGGCCACGTGCATCGCCGGAAGGCCGTGTTGCCGCGTGCCGAAGAACTCCCCGGGGCCGCGCAGCCGCAGATCGGCCTCGGCGATGCGAAAGCCATCGGTGGTCTGTAGCAGCACGCGCAGGCGCTCCTGGGATTTTTCGGACGAATGGTGTGAAAGCAGGACGCACAGGCTGTCGCGCGGGCCGCGACCCACGCGCCCGCGAAGCTGGTGCAATTGCAAGAGCCCGAAGCGCTCTGCATGCTCGATGATCATCAGCGTCGCATCGGGCACATCGACCCCAACCTCGACCACCGTGGTCGCGATCAAAGCGTGCAGCCGGCGTTCGCGGAAGTCGCGCAGCAGCCGCTCCTTTTCTTCGGCGGCCAGGCCGCCATGCAGAATCGCCAGGTTCAGGCCGGCCCACGGGCCGCGCGAGAGCTCCTCGTGCACCTGCCGGACCGTCGCGAGCGCCGCGGCCGGGGCGGCGCGCTCGCCCGGCGCACGGCGTCGGACCTTGCTGCGATCCGCGCTACTACGCCGGCTCGGCGCGCCCGTCGAGCTCTTCGAGGCGGCATCGGGCGGATCGGCCGCGGCTGGCCGGCCGTCGTCGAAATCTGCCAGGGCGGCGGCGCCGTCAGTCTGCTCGACGTCCTCTTCACCGACCAATGGGCAGACGACATACGCCTGCTCGCTGGCTTCGAGGCGCTTGCGGATGTATTCGAACAACGCGTCGCGCTGCCGACGGTGGACCAGCTTGGTCGTGATGCGGCCACGCCCGGGCGGCAGGCTGCGGATGATCGAGACGTCCAAATCGCCGAAGACCGTCAGCGCCAGCGTGCGCGGGATGGGCGTGGCGGTCATGACCAGGTAGTGCGGCGCGGGGCCCTTAGTGCGAAACTCGTGCCGCTGCAACACACCGAATTTGTGCTGCTCGTCGACGATTACGAGGGCCAGGTCGTGAAAGGCGACGTCGCGCTCAATCAGCGCCTGCGTTCCGATGATCAGATCGACCTCGCCGCGCTCGATCGCGCTGCGCTGCTCGGCGCGTTTCGCACGGCTGGCGGCGCCTGAGAGCAGTGCACAGCGCACGCGGCTGCCGGCCAGGTAGCTTGAGACGTTGTGAAAATGCTGCTGCGCGAGCAGCTCGGTAGGGGCCATGATGGCGGCCTGCTTGCGGCTGGCGATCGCCGCCAGGCAGGTGTATAGCGCCACCACGGTCTTGCCGCTGCCGACGTCGCCTTGCACCAGCCTCGTCATCGGTGCGCCGCTGCGCAGGTCGCTGACGATCTCGCGAATGACGGCATCCTGCGCCGCGGTCAGCGCGAACGGAAACCGCGCGCGGATCCGGGCATCGACCTCGCGCGAAACCACGATCGGCGCGCCGCGCGCCAGGCCGCGGGCGCGGCTTCGGCGCAGCGCCATTCCAAGCTCGATCAGCAGCAGTTCCTGGTAGGCAAGCGTGCGCCGCGCATGCGCGAGCTGGGCGTCGCTTTTAGGTCGATGCATGGCGCAGACCGCTTCGGTCTGTGGGAGCAGTTGGCGCTTGGCACGTAGCCACTCGGGCAGAACCTCGGGTAGCGCCAAGCCAGGCTGATCCAGGAGGCCGTTGATCGCGTCGCGAATTCGCTGAGACGGGAGCCGCGCGCTGCCGTTGTACACGCCGACGCGCCGCACGCGTTTTCGCGGGGTCAACTCAGCTTGCTCGCCTGGTTGCGGGAAGCGCAGGCGCGGCTGCAACATCACTAGCTCGTGCTGGTATTCCTGTACCGGCCCGCTGGCCACGATCATCGCGCCGGGGTAGAGCTGCTTGGCGGCGAACGGACGGTGAAACCAGCGGAGCGTGATCTCGCTGGTGCCATCGTTGATTGCGCACGTAAACCCGGGACTGCGTCCACCCGTGTGCTGCACCTGCCCGCGGACGCTAACGTTCATTCCGGGCCGCACGTCGGCGATTTCGCGCAGGCCGTAGTCGAGCTCGTGGCGGAACGGGAAGTAGTTGAGCAGTTCGCCCGCGGTGCGCACGCCAAGCTCGGCGAAGCACTCCGCGCGTTGCGGCCCGACGCCTTTGACGTACTGGACCGGCGCGTGTGGGTCAAAATCGGCCACGTCGAGCCTGCCCGGTCAAGCCTGGCCCGCGCACGGATGCACCCTCGGCGCGCTGCGCTAGGGGATCGTCAGGCGCGTGCCGGGCATGAGTTTGCGCGGCGTTTTGACCTTGTCGCGATTCGCCTCGTAGATGCGGCGCCACTGATTGGCATCGCCGTACTGTTTCTTGGCGATTCCGGAGAGCGTGTCGCCTTTCTGAACGATGTAGGATTTTCCGCCGCCACCGCCGCCACCGTTGTAGCCGTAGCGTTTGGCCAGATCACTGGGCCGCAGGTCTTCGCTGGCGCCCGAGTCAGAGGCCGGCGGGCGAAAGGTGCTGCTGTCGCTCGCTGTGCTCGAGCCGGACGAGACCGGGAAGCTGGCGTCGCTGCTCGAGGCGGGCGGGGTCCAGGTGGTCGTCGAGGCTGGCGCGGGCTGCACCGGATACGTGTCATAACGCGAGCCGGTCGCCATAGGCGTGGTCGAAGCGTCATCGACGCGGACCGGCTCAGCCGGCTTCTCACAGGCCGCGATTACCAGAGCCATCGAACTAAGTAGCAGGGCGCGAAAGAACGTCACAGGTCAATCCTCCATGAGTTGTCGCGGGTGGTCCGCTCCGTGCACGTAGCAGACTCGAATTCGCGGGAATTGTACAGCGCGCCGCAAAGCAACGCGCTCCCGCGCCGCGGCCAGATTTCGCACCCCAGGGGGAGTTTCGCGCGGCGCCTGGCGATCAGCAGATCAGGCTGCGGCCGGTCATCTCGGTCGGCGGGTCGAGCCCCATCAACGCCAGCGCCGTCGGCAGGATGTCCGCCAGGCGACCGTCGGCTCGCAGTTTCAGCCCGCGCAGCGGAGCGCCGTAGAGATACAGCGGCACTTTGAAGGTGGTATGCGCCGTGTGCGGACCGCCGCTGAGCGGGTCGATCATTTGCTCGAGATTTCCGTGGTCGGCCGTGACGATGGCGCAGCCGCCGGCTCTCTTGACCGCGTCCAGCGCGCGCCCCACGCACTGATCAACCACCTGGCAGGCCCGGATCGCAGCGGGCAACGAGCCGGTATGTCCGACCATGTCGGGGTTCGCGAAATTGCAGACCACGAAGTCATCCACGCCGCTCGCGAGCCGCTCGACCAGCAGATCCGTCAGCTCCGGTGCTGACATCTCCGGCTTCAGGTCATACGTGCTGACCTGCGGCGATGCGACCATGCGACGCTCTTCGCCCTCGAAGGGCTCTTCGCGATAGTCGTTGAAGAAGAACGTCACGTGCGCGTATTTCTCGGTCTCGGCGCACCGAAACTGCCGTAGGCCCAGGCGGCTGAAGAATTGGCCGGCGATGTTCTCCATCTTTGGCGGCTTCGGAAAGGCCACATTGACCGGCAGCCCCTCTTCGTATGCGGTAAGCGTTGCGAAGAACAGGTCCAGCTTACGGCCGCGCTCGAAGCCCATCTGCCGCTCGACGCCGGACTTGTCGCGCCCGGGGTACGGAAAGGCGTCGAGCGTGAAGGCGCGGACGAGTTGCCGCGGACGATCGCCGCGAAAATTGAAGAAGATCACGCTGTCGCCGTCGCGGACGGTCGCCAGCGGCGTCAGGCCGTCTTCGCTGATGACGGTGGGGGGCACGAATTCATCGCCGTGCATCGACGGCTCACTGGGCTTGGCGTAGTAGCGCTGCAGGGCGGCGATCGGGTCGGGCGCGGCGGCGCCCTCACCGTGCACCAGCATGCGATAGGTGCGCTCGGTGCGCGGCCAGCGATTGTCGCGGTCCATGGCCCAGTAGCGGCCGCAGACGCTGGCGATTTGGCCGACGCCGATGCGGCGCAACTCGCCTTGAATTCGCTGCAGATATTCGACGCCGCTGGTTGGCGGCGAATCGCGGCCGTCTGTGAAGGCGTGGACGAAGACCTCGCGCAAGCCGCGCCGCGCGGCGAGCTCGACACACGCGACCAGGTGCTCCAGGCTTGAGTGCACGCCGACGTCGCTGGCCAGGCCCAGGATGTGCAGCCGGCTGCGACGCGCCAGGCAAGTTTCGACGGCGGAGACCAGCTCGGCATTTCGGAAGAACGAGCCGTCGTGAATCGCCTTGCTGATGCGGACCAGCTCCTGGTCGACGACGCGGCCGGCGCCAATGTTTTGATGCCCAACCTCGCTGTTGCCCATCGTGCCATCCGGCAGGCCGACATCCAGGCCGCTGGTGGCGATCAGCGTGAAGGGCCAATCGCTACGCAGCATGGCGTCCACCGCTGGGGCCGCGAGCTTTACCGCGTTGGCGTGATCCCACCTCGAGTCGGGGTTTTCCCCCCAACCGTCGCGAATAATCAGAACGCAAGGCCGCTGCTTAACCCCGGCCATCTTAGCTCCTGTCTGGCCCGAATCCCCGGCCGCGCCCGCCGCGCCGCGCGCGACCGATCGCGGCGGACGCAAGACACCGCGCCCTTTCAACGGCATAATACCCGCGATATGCGGCGCGGAAGACCGGCGCGAGGCCGGCTTTCTTGCGCCGCGACGGCGGATGCGGAGCCCAGCATGCGACTTGAGAGCGGTCCGGCCAATGGCGACCGAAACTACTTTCTGCTCGCTACAGTTGTGTGCCTGGGCATGTTCGGCTGGTTCATCTATGACGGTGCGCTGGCCTGGCCAGCGAAGAACCTGGAAGAAGCCCGCAAGCAACTCACCACGGTCTTGGGGGAGTCGATCGACGCCGCCGCACTGCCCGAGCAACCGTTCAAGAACCAATACGACGCGCTGCTGGCCAGCAAGCCAACGACGATTGAGGAGGTCCGCGCGGCGCTAGGCGAGCCACTGCGCCGCAAGGATGTCGCGGCCGGCGAAGTCGTCGAGTACTTTGCCAGCCGCTACGGCATGGCGACGGTCCCGATCGTTCAGGGTCGGCTGGCGGCCGAGCGCATGAGCTGGAAGACCTGGAGCAAGACGCGCGATGAAGTGGTCGGGCAATTCTATTGGGCGCTGATCCCGCTGGCGCTGGCGTTCTATTGCCTCTATCGACTGTACCAGGCATTGTCGCTGCGCGTGCGGATCGACGAGCACGGCATGACCTACGCCGGGCAACAGATCGCATTCGCAAACATGACCGCGCTCCGCGACTACAGCCCCAAAGGCTGGATCGACCTGTATCACACCGGCCCCGGCGGCGAGCGCAAGCTGCGGCTCGACAACCAAAAGGTGCAGAAATTCGACGAGATCATCGGCATCTTGTGCCAGGTCAAGGGCTTCGCCAATCCACTCGAAGAACCCGGGCCCAAGCCCGAGCCGGGTGACAAGGAATCCAGCGGCTGACCGCGGCGATGCGGTGCAGCAACGGCAGTGCTACGAAGCGCGGCGAGCAGCGCCGAAGGCTGAGACGCGGCAGCGCTAACGAGTATCCGTGCGGGAGAGACTGTGGAATATCTTCAATACGTGGTCGATCTGTTCCTGCACTTGGATAAGCACCTGCACGAGCTGATCGGGCAGCTCGGCGTGTGGGTCTACCTGGTGCTGTTCCTGGTCATCTTTGCCGAGACCGGGCTGGTTTTTACGCCATTCCTGCCGGGCGATTCGCTGCTGTTCGCGGCCGGGGCGATCGCCGGAGGTGGCGCGCTTGACCCACACATTCTGTTCCTGCTGCTCACGTTCGCCGGCGTGCTGGGCGACACGGTGAACTACTGGATCGGGAAATATCTGGGTCCCAAGCTGCTGCGCGACCAATCGCGATTCCTGAAACGCGAGTACCTCGATCGCACGCACGCATTCTTCGAAAAGTATGGCGGGAAAACGATCATTATCGCGCGCTTCGTGCCGATCGTGCGGACGTTCGCGCCGTTCGTCGCGGGCATTGGGGCGATGACCTACGCGAAGTTCCTGTTTTACAATGTCATCGGCGCGGTGCTCTGGGTGGGGATCTGCGTGTACGCCGGTTACATCTTCGGCGGCTTTGAGATCGTCAAGAAAAACTTCACGCTGGTCGTTCTGGCGATCATCCTGATTTCGATCCTGCCGGCGCTGATCGAGATCATCCGGCATCGCCGCGAGGCGGCCGCCGCGGCGCAGCGTTCGGCAGCGGCGCACGCGCCACCGCAGCCGGTGTCGAACGAGCCGTAAGTCGCGGATCAGCCGAGGGCATTTGCGAACGCACGTGTCCCTTTCCGCGGCCTGCTAACGCGCCAGTTCGCACAGAGCCGCGACAATCGCCTCAGAATCGCCGCCCAGCAACGTGCGGACATCGAAGACCAGGCTGGCGTCGTGCAGGCGGCAGATGACCGGCTGTTCGCGCAGCCGCAGGGATTGCGCCAGGTGCGCACACTCCACGCCGCGCAGCCGCACGCGCACAACGAAGGTATCGAATGCCAGCGTCGGCAACGATCCACCGCCCGCGAAGGAGCGGTCCGGCTCGCACGCGATCGTCGCGCCCGGAAGGGCGGCGCCGATGCCCGCGGCCAGCTCTTGCGCGGCGTGCTCGAGTTCGGTCCGCGTGCGGTGCAACATGGCCTGCACCGGCAGCTTGCGGCGCAGCGCCGCCGGGTCGCGATAGAGCCGCAGCGTCGCCTCGAGCGCCGCGAGCGTCATCTTGTCCGGGCGGAACGTGCGCATCAGCGGGTCGCGCTGCAGCCGATCCAGCAGTGCGCGGCGGCCGACGATCACGCCCGCCTGTGGTCCGCCGAGCAGCTTGTCGCCGCTGAAGAGCACGACGTCCGCGCCGTGGGAGATGCTCTCGCGCACGCTCGGCTCATCCCAGGCGGGGGCGTCGCTACCCGCGAACGGACGCCTGCCTGCGTCGCCGAACGCGGCGGCGCTGCTCGGCGCTTCGAGCAGGCCGCTGCCCAGATCGTCGAGCACACACAGCTCGGCGGCGCGCTTGTCGCGCAGCGCCGCGAGCTGCGCGATCTCAACGCTCTCGACAAAACCCTCGATGCGGTAATTGCTGGTGTGCACGCGCAGCAGCGCCGCGGTCTGCGGCGTGATCGCGCGCTGGTAATCGCCGATGCGCGTGCGATTGGTCGTGCCGACCTCGACCATGCGGCAGCCGGCGGCCGCCATGATCTCCGGCATGCGGTACGAGCCGCCGATCTCGACCAGTTGCCCGCGCGAGACAATCACCTCTCGTTCAAACGCCAAGGCCCGCAGCGTCAGCAGCGTGGCGGCGGCGTTGTTGTTGACGACGAGCCCCGATTCGGCCCCAGTCAGCTCACAGAGCAGCTCACGCACGTGCTCATGCCGATCGCCGCGCTCGCCGGTGGCCAGATCCAACTCGAGATTGCAATAGCCTGACGCTACCTGCGTGACCGCCTCGATCGCCTCCTGCGGCAGCGGAGCGCGGCCCAGACCGGTGTGCAACACAATGCCGGTCGCGTTGATCACACGCCGCAGATGCGACTGGTTGCGCTGATGAAGCCGTTGGCGGATATCGAGCGCGATGGCTGGGACATCCAGCGCGGCGGATGCGCCCGCCAGAAGCGCGCTGCGGCGCTGCTCCAGCACGGCGCGGGTCGCCAGCAGCAGCTCGCTGCGCGGAAATTCATCCAAGAGCCGCATGATCGCCGCGTGTCGCAGCAGGGAATCGACCGAAGGCACCTGCCGCAGCGATTCCGATAGCTCGGGGCCCTGCGCCTGCGGATGCGGCTGCGACGGCGTGGAAGGGTTCATAAGTGCGCATCCTAGCGACTGGCCGTACCGTTATGGGACAGCCGCGCGAATCCGCAGGCGCAACGCCGCATTCGCGTTGATCCGCCGCAGCCGCGCGACCTAGGATCGCATGGTCGGCGACACACGCCGCACGCCCCGGGAGGCGCGTTCGATGCTGGGATTCTGGACGCTACAGCGCACGCGGATCGCGGTCTACATGCTGGCGTCGTACCTGGCCCTCTGTTGAACCGCGGCACGCCTTGCACGATGCTTCCGCACTGGGAGCAGCCGTGCGACAGCTGACACTCGAAGCACTCGCAGATTGGATCGAATTTCGCTTTGACCGCGGCGGCGGCCCCGGCGGGCAAAACGTCAACAAGGTCAGCACGCGCGTCTGGCTAAGGCTGGCGTTTGAACGCTGCCCCGCATTCAGCGAGGCGCAGCGGGCACGCATCCGCAGCAGCCTCGCGCGGCGAATCGACGCCCAGGGCCAGCTCACGATCGTCGCACAAACCGAGCGCTCGCAGTCCGGCAATCGCGCCGCGGCGCTCGAGCGGCTGCTGCCGCTGCTGCAGACGGCGCTGCACGTGCCAAAAACGCGGCGACCGACCGCACCCAGCGCTGCTTCAGATCGTCGGCGGCTGCGCGCCAAGAAGGAGCGCTCCGACGTCAAGCGTTTTCGCAGCGGCCGCGATGCGGCCCCGGATTGACGGGCGCTCGGGTTTCGCTCGGCCCTGCGGGCCTCGCTCCACCCGTGGCTACATTCCTTCGCCCCGTTGGGGCGAAAATCGCGCCGCCGCTGTGCACCCCGGGCCGGCACCGTAAACGACTGCCGCGCCCGGCGACGCAAAGGACCATTCACGCAGCATGTTGCACACCTGGAAAAAATGAACCCGCTCAGGCCTTTCGCCGCGAACGCGGATCGGCGCTAGGCCGGCGTGAGGGCCGCGTCGCGCGCGGTGCGGGCCGGCGGGGTCGGGGGCGCCTCGTCCAGATAGAACTCGGGCACGATGTCCTTGATTTTGCGGCGGAGCTCATCGCGCGAGACATCGTCGCACGTGTCGACCAGGTCATCGATCGCGATCAGCAGCGCGTCCCAATCCGCCGGACGCTTCTTCCAGATGCCAATTTTAGGGTGCGCGGTGCGCGAGACGTCTTCGCCCTGGATTGAAAGCTCCTCGTAGAGCTTTTCGCCCGGGCGGATGCCGACAAACTCGATCTTGATGTCCACATCCGGGCGGAAGCCCGAAAGCGTGATCAGGTCGCGGGCCAGGTCGACGATCTTCACCGGCTCACCCATGTCGAGCAGGAAAATTTCGCCGCCGCGGCCCATCGATGCGGATTGCAGTACAAGCTGGGCCGCCTCGGGGATCGTCATGAAATAGCGCACCATGTCCGGGTGCGTCACTGTGACCGGACCGCCGCGCGCGATCTGCTCCTTGAAGATCGGCACGACGCTACCGCTGCTGCCGAGCACGTTGCCAAAGCGCACTGTGACGAACTGCGTCGCGCCGCGCTCGTTCAGCCCCTGGATATACAGCTCGGCGACGCGCTTGCTCGCACCCATGATGCTGGTGGGGTTGACCGCCTTGTCGGTCGAGATCATCACGAATTTTTCGCAGCCGTGCCGCGTGGCCACGTCGGCGACCGTGCGCGTGCCGCGCACGTTGTTCTTCACCGCTTCGCCCGGGTTGTGCTCCATCATCGGCACGTGCTTGTGCGCCGCGGCGTGGAAGACTGCGGTCGGACGATGCCGCGCGAACAGCCGCTCCATGCGGCGCTGGTCAGCGATGTCGGCGATGCACGGCAGGATCTCGAGCTCCGGGCAGGTCCGCCGCAGCTCGCGGTCGATTTCGAACAGGTTTTGCTCGGCCTGCTCGACCAACAGCAGGCAGCGCGGGTTGAAGCGCACGATCTGGCGACACATTTCGGAGCCAATCGAACCGCCGGCGCCCGTGACCATCACGACGCGGTCTCTGACGAAGCGGGCAATTTCGTCGACGTCCAGCGTGACCGGGTCGCGGCCGAGCAGGTCGTTGATATCGACGTCGCGGATTTCCTGCACGCGGGCGCGCCCGGCAATGATGTCCGCCATCGCCGGCAGCGTCTTGAATCGCAAATTCGTGTCACGGCAGCGCTCGACCACGCGGCGGATCTGCGACTGCGTCGCCGACGGCATCGCGATCAGAATTTCATCGACGCTGTGTTGCGCGCAGATCTGCTTGACGCGGTCGATGCCGCCGAGCACTTCGATGCCGTGAATCATCGCGCCGAATTTGGCTGGGTCGTCGTCCAGGAAGCCGACGATGTTATAAGCCAGCACCGGCATGCGCTGGATCTCGCGCACCACCGTCTCGGCCGAGTTCCCCGCGCCCAGGATCAGCAGCTTGGGCATGGCCCCGATCGAGACCGGGCGGATCTCCTCGTGGTACAACCGTACCGCGATCCGCGCGCCGCAGACCAGCGCGACCGTGCCGGCAAAATCCAGCAGCAGCGCCGAATCGGGAAAATCATGCCCGGAGAACGGGTTGAACGTGAAGTCATCCGCGCCGAAGAAATGCACCACCGCCTCGACGTTTGCGACCAGGTAATACAGCGCAAAGATCCAGACGAAGCTCAGCCAGGATGCGAAGGTGACCTGCAGCACGTCGCGCATGCCGACGTAGCGCCACCAGCCGCGATGCAGGCCCAGCGCGCTGAAGACGACCAGCTTGATGATCAGCACGACCGGCAGCAGCGGCAGGAAAAAGGTGCTGAACCACAGGTCGAAACGCCGGAAGTTGTACGCCAGCCCGAACGCCAGCATCCAGGCCAGCGCAAAGAGCAGCGCGTGCCCGACGATGCTGAGGAGCATGCGGTTGGTCCGCGCCCACTCAATCCAGGTCTTGCGCGCGATGTTTGCAGGGTCCGGAAGCATATCTATTCAGGTTCGGCGGTCAGCCCGCTTATCGGCCGACCCGACGACCTTGCTTCAATCCCAGGCTGCCCCCGACCAGCGGCTAGCTTACCGCGCCGCCTTCAGCGATGCGACGGTTGCGACAACGCGATCTCGTTGCAGCGAGTTGGCCAAGTTTCTTTGGATCGCGTCAAACGCGCGGGCCAGCCGCGGCTGGTCATTCGCCAGCAGCGCACAATATGCGGCCAGGACGAACGGTTCCGGCGCCGTGCCGGGCTCGTCGGCCAGTCGCGCAAAACGCCGCACTTGCTCTTCGAAGCGCAGTGGGTCGCCAAAAGCAGCCCGCAAGTCGGGACGGTTTGCCAGGAATTTCGGATCTCGCGCGACGGTGTCAAACAGGCAGTCGATCGCGTGCAGAATCTGGTCCTTCTCGAGCGAGGCGTGCAGCAGCAGCAGCGAGGGCAGCGGCGATTTGCGGTCGCGGTTGCGGGCGTTGACCAACTGTCGATAGGCCGACGCCAGCCGCTCGTTTCGACCGCCGTCGTCGGCGCCGGTCGCCAATTTGAATGCTTCCGCGGCGCGTTTCACCAGCGCACGGATCGTCGCGTCGTTCTGTTCTTCGACCAGCCCCGCGAGGCTTTCGACCGTGCGGCGTTGCGGCGCCGCCTTCGCGGGCGCCAGGCCGAAATATTCGTTGAACGCGGTACTCGAAGGATCCGGCGCTGCACGGATCATCGGCGTCGTCAGCTTGCCAGGCTCTTCCATCTTCCAGCCGCCCGGCGGCGCGGCCACATCCGTGGCGGACATGAAGTTCGTCGCCTGCATCATCTGCCGTTGGCGGTCGTATCCGAAGTCGATCAGCTCCGGCCCGGAGAATCGCGCCATGAGCTGCGGGCGAAAAGGTCGGAATGAAGTCGGCAAGACGTCGCCACCTTGACGGCGGAAACCAAAGCGTCCGCGACTGGCGTAGGGATCCAGCGCGGCGCTCTCGTCCGCCGTCCCGAAGCTGCGCACCGCCGCGACATCGTCGCGCGTGAAGTAGCCGCCAACGAGTCCCAGCCGGCTCGACGGTCCGACGACCGACGGGCGCGACGCCTCGCTTGGCCGGCTGAAGAACTGCGCGCCAGCGGTCGGCGGGGCGAAGATCGCCGCCAGAACCAGCACGGCTGATAAGCCAGTACGCATCAACGACCTCCAAACCCGCGGCCTTTCAATCATATCATCGGCACTGAAGCGCAACCACGCGCGCCACGCAACTGCTTTGCTCGACAAATGCTATCGGCGGCTCTGGTTCGCGACCCAGCCGGCGGCGTCCGACCCGCCGCGCACCACGCCGCGCTGTGACCCCAATTCGGATACGATCAGGCGGACGATCGGTTTGCCGGGACGAATCGCAATGCGTAAGACGGCCGCTACAGACTGCGACCATCGCGACTGCGACAGCGACGCCTTGCGCTGGACTTCGCGCCGCCAGCACCCGGCCGACACGCAGGTCGAATGCGCCAATACGCGCATCGGCGGCGGCTTCACGCTGATCGCCGGCCCGTGCGCGGTCGAGAGCGAACGGCAGGTGCTGCAAACGGCGGAGTTCCTCAGCCGCCTGGGTGTGCGGCTGATGCGCGGCGGCGCGTTCAAGCCGCGCAGCAGCCCATATAGCTTCCAGGGGCTGGGGCTCGAGGGGCTGCAGATGCTGCAGCGCGCCCGCCAGGAATTCGGCGTCGGGATTGTCACGGAAGTGCTCGACATTGAGCACGTCGGTCGGGTCGAGCAAGTCGCCGACGTGATCCAGCTGGGCGCGCGCAGCATGCAGAACTACCCGCTGCTCAAGCGCGTCGGCCGTTGCGAAAAGCCGGTGTTGCTGAAGCGCGGTATGTCCGCCACCATCGAGGAATGGCTGCTGGCCGCCGAGTACGTGCTGGGCGCGGGTAATCCGCGCGTGATTCTTTGCGAGCGCGGCGTGCGCTCGTTCGGCGATCATGCCCGCAATGTGCTGGACCTCTCGGTCGTCCCGGCGTTGCGGCCGCGGACGCATCTGCCGGTTGTGATCGACCCTAGCCACGCCAGCGGCGACGCGCGGCTCGTGCCGGCGCTGGCGCAGGCGGCGCTGGCGGCCGGCGCGGACGGACTGCTGATCGAAGTTCACCCCAATCCCGCAGAGGCGCTCTGCGACGGGCCGCAGGCGTTGGATTTCAAGGCGTTTGAGGGGCTGCTGGCGCGTCTGCGGAGCATCGCGGCGGCGCTTTCGGTGGAGATGCGTTAGCTCAAGCGGCTACGTTTCGTCACCCTGTCGGTGCGAGACTCGCATTGCGCCGCCGCGCAGCGAACCGACAGACCGAACGAAATACTCAACCCTTCGATTGGGTTCCCCGCGCCGTTCAGTGTCGGAAGTGCCGAACCTGAGTGAAAATCAGGGCGGCGTCCGCTGCGTCACAGACGGCGATGACCTCGTCGTCGCGTTTGCTGCCGCCGGGCTCGATCAGCGCCCGCACGCCTGCGTCCAGCAGGATTTTCGGTCCGTCGGCGAAGGGGAAGAAGGCATCGGACGCGGCGACTGGGGGTGGCATCGCGCCGCCGTCGGACCCCGGCAGATGCCCGTTCTCCTCGGCGAGCCAGCGGGCGATGCGGCAGCTCATCACGCGGCTCATCTGCCCGGCGCCGCTGCCGAGCAGCATGCCGTCGCGCACCAGGCAGATTGCGTTGCTGCGGGTGTGTTTGCAGATCAGCCACGCGAGCCGCAGGTCGCGCAGCTCGGCTGGCGTCGGAGCGCGGGCGGATACGACTTGCCAATCTGACTCGTTGAGACCCAGCTCGTCGGCCGATTGAACCAGCAGCCCGCCGGCAATGCTGCGATAGACGCGCTGCGGCGCCGCGTTCGCGCTGGCGGTCGCGGACGTTGCCAGATCGGCAACACGCAATGTCCGCACGCGTGGCCCCCAGTCCTTCAAGACCGGGCTCGGCAAGCGCGGCTCGCCTGCCTGCGGCTGGTCGGCCATCCCGGCGG
>CAZHTF010000012.1:0-53338 GCA_964535305.1 uncultured Planctomycetales bacterium
CGCTCCAGCTCCGCGACCAGCCGGGCCAGATCGAGCGGCGCGAGCTGGCCGCTGCGCGTGGCCGCGAACGCAGGCAGCAACGGCGCTCGGGCGGCGGCGTCGTCGGACTGCAGCGCGTCGACCAACTTCTCAAACGTCTCGCTGACGAACGGATCGCGAGCCACGTGATGAAACGCCAGGTGCACATTGCCGGCGTCGGCGATGGCGCGGCGCAGCTCGAGATCCGGCGCGACCGCCTGCAGCGCGCCTTCAGGATCATCGAGCGGATCCAGCAGCAAATCCGCATCGGGCGGGGCATCGAGCGCGATCGGCTCGCCTTCGACATACGTCAAATCGACCAGCAGCGCCCGCGCCCCGCATTCGGCCGGGATTCGCAGCAGGCTGCTCTGCGCAATCCGCGACCACGGCCAGCGCCCCACCAGCTCCAGCGAGCCGTCGTCAATATCGATGCACACGACCCGCGCGTCGGCCTGCAACGCGTTGCAGTACTGAAAGCGCCAGTCCAACGTCTTGAGCTCGATCCAATCCAGCCAGCCGGCCGCGTACGCCAGCAGCACCAGCGCCGCGCTGGCCAAACCGACGAGCCAAGCCAACCGATTTGCCTTTCGTTGATGTGCACTCATGCTGGCGCGGACGTTCTCCCGGGCAAACCGGCGATAGCCTCGACTTCAGTCTAGCGGCCACAGTCAGATTCGCGCGCCGCATCGTACGGTCGCGCTCGCCGGCGCGAAATGTCCGCACCGGCTTAGCGCAGCGAGGCAGCTCCGTCCCGCGCCGTGCAGCACGTGGACGCCCTCGGCGGCGCGCTCCGGCGTGCGAATTTCCAGCTCGCAACCGCTCTGGAATCGACCCGGGCCCGCCGGATACCATCTGAACGGGGGCCTTACCGCAGTCACCAATGGAGGGTCTGATGCGCAAGGCACGCGAATTGACAATCGTCGCCGCGTTCGGGGTGGCGCTGGGCGCCGCCGCGCCGCTCGTGGGCGACGTGGCGGTCTGGGACTACATTCTCGACGATCCAGCCAACACTGCCAGCCGCGACTGGGACACGTCGTTCAAGCGCATCGGCGGTGGATACACGGTGTGTGGCATGGAGGTTCGCGTCTCGATGCCGACGCGCCTGACGCGCCTGACGGTCATCGCCGGTGGGGCGGGGCCGGGCCTGAGCGGGCCCGCTGACTTTTCGACATATCCATACTTTGCTGTAAACATCACGCGGCTGGTCGACGCCTGGGCCGCCAGCCCGTTGGCCGGCACGGTCGGCAATTTTTCGTACAACCAGCCCAGCAGCGTGACGCCGTGGGGGCTCGACCACCTGGGGCAGCCGACCTGGAAGCTCGTATTTGAGTTTCCCTTCGCAACCGAAATCCGACGAAACGAGACGTATATCGTCAGTTGTCATACGGCGCTGGACGTCGGCACGCAGGGCGCCTTCGGCATGCTGCAGAGCAATGTCGCCGGCCCGCTGGGATTCCAGGCCCGTAGCGATGTACCCGCGCCGGGCTACGTCAGCGCCGCCGACACCTGGGCCTGGCGGCTCGACGCACAGTCGCCTTGCCCCGGCGATCTGAACGGCGACCGCTCCGTGAATTCGAGCGACTTGGGGATTCTGCTCGGGGCGTGGTTGCGCGTGGATGACGGCGATATCGACGGCGACAACGTCACAAACGAAGTCGATCTGGGAATTCTGCTGGCGAATTGGAGCGTGAGCTGCGGGCCGTAGCGCGTCGGCGGGCGGGCCGGGTCTTGCGGTTGCCGCGCGGCGCTCGCTCCGGATAATCTCGCGTCATGAGCACGCACACGCCGGTCGCGGCCCAGGCGAAGGCCGCAGCACTCCCGTTTGAGAAGGTGATCGAGACGCTGCGCGCCCGCGAGGCGGTGATTCGCCAAGGTGGCGGACGGGCGGGCATCGAGCGTCAGCACAAGCTGGGCCGGCTGACGGCCCGCGAGCGCATTGCGCTGCTGTGCGACCGCGAACCGACCGTGCCGAGCATCGCGCCCAACCGCCGCACCGCGCAAGACGGCACCAGCCCGCGTCACGCGGCGGTTTCGCGGGCGAAGGACGCGGTCGAGGCCGGCGCCGCGCCGGCGCTGAAGCCGGGCGCAGACACGAATGCGAATTTCTTCGAGCTGGGCCTGTGGGCGGCCGACGGACTTTATCCGGAGGTCGGTGCGGTCCCGGCCGCAGGCGTGATCGTCGGCTTGGGGCGCGTCGCTGGCCGCTTGTGCGTCATCGTCGCCAACGACGCGACCGTGAAAGCCGGCGCGTTCTTCCCGGCAACCTGTAAGAAAGTGCTGCGGGCGCAGCGCTTCTGCTTGGAAAACAAGCTGCCGATCGTCTACCTGGTCGATTCCGCGGGCGTATTCCTGCCGATGCAGGATGAGATCTTTCCGGATGAGGACGACTTCGGCCGCATCTTCCGCAACAACGCGGTCATCTCGGCCGCGGGCATTCCGCAATTCTCCGCGATCATGGGCAATTGCGTCGCCGGCGGCGGCTATCTGCCCGTGATGTGCGACAAGCTGCTGATGACCGAGGGCTCGGGCTTATACTTAGCCGGACCGGCCCTGGTCAAAGCCGCGATCGGGCAGGAGCAAAGCTCCGAGGAGATCGGCGGGGCCAAGATGCACGCCCAGATCAGCGGCACGATCGACTTTCGCGAACCCAATGACGAGCTATGCATCGAGCGTCTGCGGCGCTTGATCGGCAAGCTGGGCGCGTCGCCGCACACGCCCTTTCAGCGCAGTGCGGCGCTGGGGCCCGCGCGGCCGGCGGAGCGGGTCCACGACGTCGTGGCCTCGGCCAAGCGCGGTGAGTACGACGTGCGCGAGCTGCTGGCGCACCTGCTCGATAACGGCAGCTTCGATGAATACAAGGCGGAGTACGGGCAATCGATCGTGTGCGGCTTCGCCCGCATCGACGGCTGGGCGGTGGGCGTGGTCGCCAATCAGAAAAAGCAGGTCAAACCGGCCAAGGGCCCGCTGCAGTTCGGCTCGGTGATCTACGTCGACAGCGCCGACAAGGCCGCGCGCTTCATCCTGGATTGCAACCAGATGAAGACGCCGATCATTTTCTTGCAGGACGTGAATGGATTCATGGTCGGGCGCGACAGCGAGCAGGAGGGCATCATTCGCAGCGGCGCCAAACTGGTGAACGCCGTCAGCAACTGCATCGTGCCCAAGATCACGCTGATCACCGGCGGCAGCTTCGGGGCGGGAAACTACGCGATGTGCGGCAAGGCGTACGACCCGCGTTTCATCTTCGCCTGGCCGATGGCCAAGTACGCGGTGATGGGCGCCGGAGCCGCGGCCAAGACGCTGCTGCAGCTTGAAGTCGCGAATTTAAAGAAAAAGGGCCACGAACCCGACGCGCGCGAGCTGGCCGATCTGGAGCGGCGCATCACCGAACACTACGAAACCAGCATGGACATTCGCTACGCCGCCGCCCGAGGCTGGGTGGACGCGATCATCGAGCCGGCGCAGACGCGGCAGGTGCTCTCGCTGGCGCTGGAGGCGGTGGCGTTCATCGGGGACCTGCCGGAGCTCAAGGTCGGCGTTTTTCAAGTTTGATACGGCGAACGGGCAATCGCCGGCGGCGTCCGACTCACTGTTCAAAGCGTCAGGCGATCCAGCGGCAGCGGCGGACGTGATCCACGATCCGCGGCGTGTGATGCAGCCAACCGCAGGCCGCGCATCGCGCAAACAGCATCGGCTCACCGCCCCGATTCCGCGCCCGCGTCCGCAGCGGATATGCTCTCTCGTGCCACCACGCCGCGCGGGCCGGTGCCGCGGGGCGGCGGTGCGGTCAAACCACAATGCAAGGAACGCAATCATGATGATCTCTGCGGCCATGGCCGCCAAACTGAACGAGCAGATCACGCACGAACTGGGCGCGTCGCAGGCGTACCTGGCGATCGCGTGCATGTTTGAAGGCCGCTCGCTGAAGATTTTGGGCAAGAAGTTCCGCGAGCAGACCGAGGAGGAGCGCAGCCACGCAATGAAGATCCTCAACTACCTGCTCGAGGTTGGCGCGAGCGTCTCGCTCCAGCCGCTGGCCGCCCCGCGGCACGACTTCCCCAACGTGCTCGCAGCGATCGAAGCCGCGCTCGAACACGAGAAGAAAGTCACGCGGCAGATCAACGAGCTGGTGTCGCTGGCCGAGAAGGAGAACGACTACGCCAGCCGCAGCTTCCTGCAGTGGTTCGTCGACGAGCAGGTCGAAGAGGTCTCGAGCATGTCACACCTGCTCGACATCGCGCGCATGGCGGGCGAAAACCTGCTGCAACTCGAGGCATACGTGGCTCGCGCCGGAGACGACGACGACGACGACTAACCCGGGCTGAATCGGCAACGACGGTGCAGTCGGCCGCGAAGCTCGGTCATGGCGTCTGTAGAGTTGCCGCATCGAGATTGTGCATTTCTAGAGTCCCCGGCAGGGGCTGCGGGCGCGATGGCTGTGGGTGTCTCTAGACTCTCTAGTGGCCGGTTTTCGAGGAATTCGGCCCCAACGGGGCCGCGGAATGTAGCCACGGGTGGAGCGCAGGGCCACAGGCCCGTAGCGCAACCCGTGGATGCGATGCGACATTGAACACCCGCCCTGAATGGGGCGGAGGAGAAACGCCGCGCGGGCCCGAGAGTCGAACGCGCGCGACGTATGCATCGCGCGCGCATGCGAACCCCGCGCGCTTCGGCGTGTGATTCCGCCGCTCCGTTGGGGGGCGAAACGCGCGCCACGTTCGCTATCGAGCAGACGGGCGACGGCCAGCAAATGCGACCGACTGCCCGCGACGCAGGCTGCTACATCACGCACGCAGCCTGCGCGACTGAGAAAAAATGAAACGGCGTTAACAGCTCTGCTGCCAATTCTGCAGCAGGATGCCCAGGTCGGATTCGTCCGTGTCGCCGTCGCCGTCGGCGTCGCCGCCGGGGCTGGTCTGCCAGGCTTGCAACAGCAGGCCCAGGTCGCTTTCGTTGACGGCGCGGTCGCCGTTCAGATCGCCGGGGCAGGGCGTCGAGCCGCCGCCGACGTAGCGCAGCGCGTTGGCCATCAGCAGGTCGCCGTCGGTGGCGGCATCCCAGTACGCGTTGCCGTTCACGTCGCTCGACACTGGGTGGAAGCCCAGCTCAACCACGCCCGGATTCGGCGTGAGCGCGACCAGCGTGTGCCCGGTGTCCCACAGCGCGATTTTGGTCGAGCCAGGCGTGACGGTCAGGTCGGTCGGGCGATATCCGCCGAAGATGCCGCTGGGTCCGACGGCCCAGCGGGTGACGAACGTATGCACGTTGTTCATGATCGGGTGTGACGGGTCGAGCACGTTGCCGAGCTGCCCGGCGCCCTGCACGAAGCCGCCATTCTGCGGGATCGCGATGTAATTGCCCATTTGCCAGCGGCCCTGCAGAAAGCGGTCGACGTTGGTGCTCGTGTTGGCGAACACGCAAACAACCACGCCACCGCCGGCGTCGACGTAATCGGCCAGCACGTTGCCCAGCGCCACCGCGTCGGCAAAGCTGTCGTTGCTCCAAACGATGACGGCGTCGAAGCCCTGCAGGTACGCGAGCGTCGGCGTACCGGGCCCGAAGCGGGTGGCGTTGAAGATCGCGACCGTGTTAAACAGTCCCGTACCCAGCAGCTTGTCGCGCACATCCGTGAAGCGCGTGTTGCTGTCGGGCATGCTGGTGTTCACCGCGGCGGCAACGATGGCGACATCCGGCAAGCCGGCGCGGGCGATCGGCGGATTCGCCAAACCCAGCACGAGCACCAGGATTGGCGCGAGCAGCCGCGACTTCGCGGACAGAGTGGTCAAGCTGCTATTCATGTTCGATCCCTTGAGCGACTCAGGTTACATCTTACAAGAAAGGCCGCCGCGCTCGTAGTGCCGACTGCGTTCTAGAGGCTGAAGTCGCTGGCTACATCAGCCCTGCATTGGCGGACTGGCCAGACGCCGCGCGCGTCGCGTTGCGCTTCGCCTGGATACGGATTCCGCTGTTACTGACAGCCGGACGGATGGCGCGGAAGTGGCGTCGCTCGTTACTCGCCACTGAACACTCGTCACTCGGCGCTCGGCACTCGAGCAGCAAGGGGCATGCCGACGCGCCGCCCGTCGGCATGCCACCACGCGTTCCGATCAAGCTCGGCCTGACGCACTACGAGCACGCCGTGCCGAAGCGCGAGAGCAGCAGTCCCAGGTCCGATTCGTCCACGCGGCCGTCGCCGGTCAGGTCGCCGAGCGTGTCGGGCGCGACGTTCGCCTGCCAGTTCGAGAGCAGCAGGCCCAAATCCGATTCATCCACGCGGCCGTCGCCGGTCGCGTCGCCGGGGCAGTCGTTAGCGGGGTAGCAGTGCACCGCGCCTTGCCGCAGTTCGTCAGCGCCACTGCCGACAATCTGGGTCGCAAGCTGGCCCAGGATCAGGATGGTCCCGTCGCTCTGCAGCGATCCGCCGCTGCTGAACAGCGGGCATTCAACCTGCGCCAGCACACGCGGCGCTGCGGCCAGCAGCATGGCCAGCGTCAGGATTTGATCTCTCCGTTTACGCGTCATCTCAGGTTCTCCGTGTCTTTCGATGCGTTTCGATTTCTTGTTCGCGCGCCTCACCCGCCGATACGGACGACACCGCTGCTGCCCTGGCGTTTCAGCGTCATCGGCCGCCAGATGGTGAACTGCTGGTTGTACGTGCCCGGCGTAATGCGGACTTCGTCGCCATTACGGACGGCAAAGGTCGCCTCGCGGACGGCGTTGAACGGGGCGATGACGGAGCCTTGCTCGGTGCCGCCGTCGTTGTTGCTGTCGCCGGCGATGGCGCCGTTGACATGCACCGGGCTGGCGATCGACGCGTTGCTCATGAAGAACTTCAGGTTGGCGTATGCCAGATCAAAACGGCCGTAGAACATGTCGATGCGGTCGTTGGGGCAGCCATTGTCACCGCCGCTGAGCACGCCGCGTATCTGGTCGGCCGCGTCGAAGATCGGCGAGCCGGATGAGCCGGGCTCGGTCGTCCCGTCAAAGTAATTCACGTTGCGCACGTCGGCGTTGAAGCAGTTGTTGCCGTTGGCGTCGCAGAAGCGGCGGTTCGAGTTGCCACCCGTGTCGCCGAAGCTGATGCGTTTGAACGAGCCGAGCGGGTGGTGGATTCCGACCGCGGTTTCGTTGTTATTCCAGTTGGCGGAATTCCAGCCCAGGAACGCGGCCCCCGCGGGCGGCGGCTCGGCCAGCCCCAGCAGCGTGAAGTCTGACGAGCCCTGCTGCTTGAGCAGCGCCGCCCCGAGCGTGATCGGCTGGCCCGCGGGCGTCGCGGGCGCAGACCCGTTACAAGTGGAAGTCTCGTAGAACCAGTAGATCTCGGCGCTGTTGGCGGCGGCCGTGCCGCTGATGCAGTGCGAGGCGGTGATGAACAGCGGCGAGAAGTCGCCCGGCTGTCGGTTCAGCAGCGCGCCGCTGCATCGGAAACAGCTTCCGCCCTGCGTGAAGTAGATCAGCGCCACGCCGCTGGCCTCGCCCGCGAACGCCGGCGAGCAGTTCACATCGTTGTGACAATTGAGCGTCGCGCCCGGCGTGGTGCCGCAATTTACGCCCATCGAAATGTACGCGACCTGCGCAATCCGCGGCGGCCGCGCTCCGTGACGCAAACCACTTTCGGCGAACAGCTCGATTCCCATCGTGCTCGACCAGATGGTCGGGCTCCACCAGCCGCCGTCCTCGTCCAGCGGCGGGTTCTTGAACGGTCCGTAGACCGTGTCGCTGGCGGGGTCGTAGAAGCGGATTTCGATCGCGGCCGTTCGATCAAAATCCTGTAGGCGGACGCGCAGCCCGCAGGTATTGGCGGAGAACAGCTCGATCGCGCCGGCTTCGCTGCCGTCGCCGCGCGCGTCCCAGGGCCAGGCCGGCATCCATTCGGGCTGAAAGTCCTCGACGTAACCGACCTTGTTCGAGAGCGAGCGCGGGCCGACGTCGTCGCCGGTCTCCGGCTCGATCGGCCGCGCCGCTGGCAGCAGAATCGGCAATGCGACCGACTCCGCCGCGCGACGCGTGCCGCGCTGCCACTTGGAGAGCGGCACGCCGCCCAACGCGCGCGGCGCGGCGAAGACAGAGCGCACGTTCTCGCCGGCAGCGTCTTGCCCGGCAGTGTCATCGCAGGCGATCGAGTCGCCCGCGGTGACGGCGGCGCTCAGCGCCAGTGCGGCGAGCGTGGTGTGAATCGACTTTGAAAACACGTGAATCTCCTTGGCGGTTTCACGCCTCAATTACTGCAGGTTGACCAGCACGAGGACCAGGCCGCGCTCGCCCTTCGCGAGGTGCGTCATCGCCTTGCCGATGCACGCGCCCGAAGCGCGCTCATGCGAATCGACGCGCATGGCGTGCCCGGGCGTGTCGGACGTGGTCAGCAGGTCGCCGGGCTCGATCGCGGCGTGGGTCGTGTCGCACTTGACCCAGACGCGGCCCGTGAGCGCGACGGCGTGCTTGCCATCGGCGAGCGTGCCGGATTGGCTCATGAGCATGCCGGGTTTGACGCCGCCGGCGCCGCTCATCACGCCCGCGACGGTGCGGTCGTAGGCGCGCTGGCTGACGAGCAGCGCGCCGGGATTGGCCGGATCGATGCAGACGACGCTGCCGGGCTCGATCGCAGAGGCATCGCCGCGAACGTCGAAGCGCTCCGAGAGATCCGAGCCGCCGGCGATGATCAGCACGCCGACCGACATCTCGCCGGCGACGGTCGCGTCGCCGCCGATGGTGGCGTTGCCGTTGAAGGTCACGTCGCCGGTGGCGCCCGACATGAAGATCGTGCGGTTATCGTTGATGTCGAAGTAGTTCAGCGCGGTCGTGGTGGCGTGCATGCGGCGGACGTCGTTGGCGTTGCGAAGCTCCATCCAGGTAGGCGAGAGGGCGGACGCGCCGTCACCCGCGTGCACGGTAAAGACCGGGTTGCCGTCGGAATGACTCAGCACCAGCTGGCCGCCATCGTTGGGCAAGCCGAGAACGCTGTCGCCCGTGGCCGCAAGCTGGACGGTGGTGGTGGCGGCCTGCGTGGTGGGATCGACGCGCCGCAGGCGGATTTCGCCGGCGCCGCTGCTGTCGGCGTCGAAATTCGCCTGGATCTGCACGGTCTCGCGCAGCGGCTGCGTGCTGCTGGCCACGAACAGCGACACCTCCGGCGCGCCGTTGGTCAGATCGCTGTGCAGACGAATTGCGTCGAACCCGCCGGCGTCAAAAAAGTCCACGCGCGAATCGCTGCCGTCATTGCCATCCAGCGTGAGCGTCGCGACATTCGTGCTCGCCCCGTTGAAGATTTCGACCCGCCCGCCGCTGTCGGCGCTATCTGCGCCGTCCAAGTTGATCGTGCGCACGTCGCTGACGTTTCGAAGCTGGATCAGGGCCCCGCCGTCCGTCGCCGCCCCGATCTCCACGCGGTCCTCAAAGATCACATTGCCGTCGCTGAGCGCTTTCGCGGCGTTCGTGAACGTGCCTGGGACGATCAGATTTTCCGCACCGAGCGCCTTGAACGCGAACGGAACGCTCTGCAGTCGCGTGCGCGGCGTCAGCTCGGCGGCGCCGTTAACCGACACGCCCAGCCAGACCGGCAATGCGCCCAGGGCCGTCAGCGGTATGCCGTTGACGGTCTGCGATCCGATGTTGATGGAAAACACGCCGTTGGTTAGTGGAACTGCGGCGTGCGTCTCGCTGAAGAGCAGTGTGCCGCCGCTGGATGCGTCGTAAAGATTGACGGTGATCGAGGCGGTAGTCGTGCCCAGGCTGGGCAGCCGCCCCTGGTAACTGAGGTTTCGCGGCACGTCCGACCACGCCAGCGGATTGATTGCGAACACGAGCAGGGCCGCCAAACCGGCGGCGAACGAGCGGTGCGTCACGACGAACTCCTTTGTGGTGGGTAAGCAGGCTCGCGCGGTTCTTAGCGGCGCGCCACACGGCGACGCCCGCGTTTGTCCGCGTCGGTTCGTCAGTAACGCGAGAAATCAGGCCGGGAGAGCTGAAGACCCCGCGGATTTTTCTGACGCGCGTTGGGCACCGTCGTCACGCGGCGCGCGCTCGGCTCACGGGTCGCGTACGGCGCTGCGCCGCGCGCTCGCAGCGCTTCGCGTTTCGCTCGCCCGAGCGGACACGGCGCCGTCACGCGGCCGCCTGGCGCCGTGCACAACGAGTCGCCTCGAGCGCCGCCATCTGGCACGCCGCTTGCTTGACAGCCAACCGGTCGCTGTCGAAGCTACTTGGAGCGCTCGGGCAAACCCGCCCGCGGCAGCGACCGTATGCTGTTCATGCGGCAGCGCGCCAGGCGCTTCAGGGTCCTCTCGCCCCGTCAGCGCAGCGGACGCCGCAAAGTCGAAATCAAGGAGCTGCACAATGCCTGTTCGCATCGGCATCAACGGATTCGGTCGCATCGGCCGCCTGGTCTGCCGGATTGCCAGCGCGGATTCCGCGGTGGAGATCGTGGGCATCAACGATCTGGTTCCGCCGGATGCGCTCGCATACCTGATGAAGTACGACACCACGCATCGGCGTTTTCAGGGCCAGGTGTCCGGCAACGAATCGACGCTGACCATCAACGGCCGCAGCATCCGCTGCTTCAGCGAGAAGGACCCCGCGGCGTTGCCGTGGAAATCGCTGAATTGCGACTACGTGCTCGAATCGACCGGACTGTTCACCGATCGCGCCGGCGCCGGCAAGCATCTCACCGGCGGCGCCAAGCGCGTGATCATCTCCGCCCCGGCCAAAGATGCCGACATCCCCACATTCGTGCTGGGCGTGAACGAAGAACGCTTCAGCAAGTCTGACACGATCATCTCAAATGCGAGCTGCACCACGAACTGTCTGGCCCCGCTCGCCAAGGTCGTGCATGACAGCTTCGGCATCGAAGAAGGACTGATGACCACCGTGCACGCCATGACCGCGACGCAGCCGACCGTCGACGGCCCCTCGCGGAAAGACTGGCGCGGCGGGCGCTCCGCGAGCCAGAACATCATTCCCGCCAGCACGGGCGCGGCCAAGGCGGTCACGCTCTGCATTCCCGAGCTCAAGGGCAAGCTGACGGGCATGTCGTTCCGTGTGCCGACCGTCGATGTCTCCGCGGTAGACCTGACGGTGCGCACCAGCAAGGACGCATCGCTGGATGCGATCGGCGCGGCGGTGAAGGCGGCCGCGGCCGGGCGGATGAAGGGCATCATCGAGTACACCGACGAGGAAGTGGTCAGCTCCGACTTCATCACGTCGCCGCTCTCGTGCGTGTATGACTCCGGCGCGGCGATTCAGCTCAATCCGCGGTTCTTCAAGTTGATCGCCTGGTACGACAACGAGTGGGGCTACTCGTCGCGGATCGTCGATCTGGCCAAGTATGTCGCCAGGCAGGACGGTTTGATTTAGCGGCTGTTGCGCGTAGCATGTCGATGCGCAAGCTCACCGATGCCGGTGGGCTTGCGCTCGTTTGGGACGAAGGTATGGCCAAGAAGACTATTCGAGAGGTCGCGCTCGCCGGCAAGCGTGTGCTGGTTCGCACGGATTTCAACGTGCCGCTCGACTCGCAGCAGCAGATCAGCGACGATCGGCGGATCAGGCAGTTCGTTCCGACGCTGCGCTACGCGCTGGAGCGCGGGGCGCGCGTCATCATGATGAGCCACCTGGGTCGGCCCACGGGCGACCCCGCCAAGGATGCGGCAATGTCGCTGCGGCCGGTGGCCGCGCGGCTGGGGCAGATCATCGGCACGCCTTGTGCATTTGTGCCTGCGTGCGTGGGGGCCGAGGCCGACGCCGCGGTCGACAAGCTGCGTGACGGCGGCATGCTGCTGCTGGAGAACTTGCGGTTTCACGCGGCTGAAACGGTGATCGACCTGGCCAAGAAGAACCCCGACAAGAAGCTCACGCCGGCTCAGGAGCAGCAGCGCGAGACCTTCGCGGCCGGGCTAGCGCGGCATGCCGACGTTTATGTCAACGACGCGTTCGGCACCTGTCACCGGGCGCACGTCAGCATGTACGACGTGCCGCAGCGCACCGCCGCGGGCAACCGCGTGCTGGGTTTCCTGGTCGAAAAAGAGCTTAAATACCTGGGCGATGCCCTCAGCGATCCTCGGCGGCCGTTCGTGGCGGTATTGGGCGGCGCGAAGGTCAGCGACAAGATCGGCGTGATCCGCAACCTGCTGACCAAAGTCGACAAGATCCTCGTCGGCGGCGCCATGACGTTCACATTCTGGGCGGCGCAGAACCGCAGCGTCGGCAAAAGCCTCTGCGAGCGCGACAAGCTCGAATTAGCACGCGAACTGCTCGCACAAGCCGGCCCCAAGCTGCAATTGCCGCTGGATTCGATGGCGGCCAGCGAACTGAAGGCCGGTGTCGCCGCACGCGTCATCGATGGCGAGATTCCCGCCGAGCTGATGGGGCTGGACATCGGCCCGCGCACGCTGGAGTCCTTCGGCGGCGTACTGCGCGACGCGGGCACAATCGTCTGGAACGGCCCGCTGGGCGCGTTTGAGACCAAGCCGTTCGATACCGGTACATTCGCGGTCGCGCGGCTGATCGCCGACGCCACGCAGCGCGGCGCGATCTCGATCATCGGCGGTGGCGACAGCGCCGCGGCGGTCGAGGAAGCCGGCCTGGCCGAGCGCTTCACGCACATCAGCACCGGCGGCGGGGCTTCGTTGGAATTTTTGGAGGGCAAACGTTTCAAGCCGCTCGACGTGCTCGACGACGCTTGAAACGCCGCGAAATGTCGCGCCCCGCAACGATTCGAATCGCGCCCTCGCTGCTCGACGCCGATTTCGGCCGGCTGGCCGAGCAGATCGCGCTGGTTGAAGCCGCCGGTGCCGATGCGCTGCATTTGGACGTGATGGACGGGCATTTCGTGCCCAATCTGTCGTTCGGCGTCCCGGTGGTGGCATCGATCCGCCGCTGCACGCGGCTGACGCTCGATACGCACCTGATGATTCGCGACCCGGCCAAGTATGCCGCGGCCTTTGTTGAGGCCGGGGCCGACCTGGTCACGTTTCATATCGAAGCCACGCACGACGCGCCCACGCTTGTGCGGCAGATTCGCGCGCTGGGAGTGCGCGTCGGTGTCGCGCTGAATCCCTCCACGCCGGCCGAAGCCATTTTCGAGATCATCCGCGACGTCGATCTGGTGCTGGTCATGACCGTCTGGCCCGGCTTCGGCGGGCAGAAGTTCCACGAAGAGTGCCTGCCCAAGATCGGCACGCTCGCTCAGCATCTGCGGCCCGATCAGTGGCTCGAGGTCGACGGTGGGATCAACGAAAGCACGATCGCGCGAGCCGTCAGCGCCGGCGCGAATACGCTGGTCGCCGGATCGGCGCTCTTCAAGGCCCCCGACCCGAGCGCGGCGCTGGTCAACCTGCGTCGGACTGGGTTGAGCGCGAGCGGCGGCAGGGACGGCCTATGAAGGTCGCGCTCATTCCGGTGGGCGACTCAGATTGGCAGATCGAAGGGCGGCTCCTGGGGCGCGTCGAGCTGCCGCTCGCGCCGCAGGGGATCGCGCATGCCACGCAGTGGGCCGCGGAATTGCGCGACGCGGCGCTCAGCCGCATTCTGCATGGTCCCGACGAACTCGCGAAGCAGACTGCCCGGACACTGGCCGCGGCCCTGCGCGTTACGGTCCGCAGCGTCGACGAGCTGGCGGAGGTGGACGTTGGCCTGTGGGCCGGGCTGACCGCGGATCAACTCGAATCTCGCTTCGCCAGCGCCTACCATGAATTGCTCGAATCGCCGCTGAATGTCAGCCCGCCCGAGGGCGAGCCGTTTGCTGACGCGCTGCGGCGCCTGCAGGCGTGCCTGCGGCGTCGCATCAGGCGGAACGGTGCCGGCACCGTGGGCGTCGTATTGCGGCCGTTGGCGTTGGCGCTGCTGCGCTTCACGCTCGCACCGACCGCGGAGCGGACGATCTGGCAGGATGCCTGCAGCCCGGCCAAGCCCGAGGTGTTTGAGTACCCGCCTGCCGCCGGACAGGCGTGAGCATGCCGCGAGGAGTTCACAGCGATGGCTGACAGCCCGCCGCAAACGCGGCGCAACGTCGACGTGCCGCAGGGGATGTGGATCCGCTGCACGCGCTGCGGGGCGATGATCTATCGGCGGATTCTGGAAGAGGCGCTGAACGTCTGCCCGGAATGCGACCTGCACTATCGCGTTGACGCCCGCACGCGCATCCGGCAGCTGAACGATCCGGATTCGTTCGAGGAGTTCCTGTCGGACCTGACCAGCAGCGATCCGCTGGAATTCACCGATCGAATTACGTACCGCGAGCGGCTGGCGCAGGTGAGGGCCGAATCGGGCGAGAGCGAGGCGATCGTCGTCGGCAAGGGCTTCATCAAGGGCCGGCCGGTGATCATGGGGGTGATGAACCCGTTCTTCATCATGGGCTCGATGGGCGCGGTGGTGGGCGAGAAGGTCGCCGCCGCTGCCGAGCGGGCTGTGGCCGAGTCGCTGCCGCTGCTGATGATCACGTCCAGCGGCGGGGCGCGCATGATGGAAGGCATGGTCTCGCTGGTGCAGATGGCCAAGACTTCGGCCGCGATCGCCAAACTGGACGACGCCGGCGGCTTATACATCGTCGTGCTGACCGATCCGACCACAGCCGGCGTTGCGGCGAGTTTCGCAATGCTCGGCGACGTGACGCTGGCCGAGCCTGGCGCGCTGATTGGCTTTGCCGGGCCACGTGTGATCGCGAACACAATCAAGGCCACGCTGCCCGAGGGCTTCCAGCGGGCTGAATTCATGCTCGAGCACGGCTACGTCGATCGCATCGTGCATCGCCGCGACCTGCGCAGCGAGATCGCCCGCATTATTGACTATTGCAACAAGTGAGCCGCACCGCGGCCGGAGTGGGAAGGCCAGATCGCGCACGATGATGATGCTGGCGGCCATGACCTGGGAAGACGTCTCGACGCGGCTACAAAACCCGCTGGTCGTGTTCGGCCTTGCCGGTCAGGCGATCTTCATGATGCGCTTCGTTGTGCAATGGTACGTGTCCGAACGTCGCGGTCGCAGCCACGTGCCGATTTCGTTCTGGTACCTGAGCTTTGCGGGCGGATCGATGCTGCTGATCTACGGCATCATGCAGAAAGAGCTCGTGATCATCGCCGGCCAGGCGCCCGGGCTGGCGATTTACGCCCGCAACCTCTGGCTGATCCAGACGCGCACCGCCCGGCTGCGCGAACGAGCGCGGGCCTTTGAGGCCGGCCGCCGAGCCGGCGACGCAGCGGCGCACGTCACGCGCAGCGCCTAGAGCGGCGACGCGTACACGTTGCGGGGTGGACTGGAAACGTGCTGCACGCCCAGCGCGAGCCGCTGCTCGATGCGAATCGTGTGATCCAGCGCGATCTGCAGTGCGTGCACTGTCGCTACAACTTGCGCAAGCAGCTCGAATCCGGCGTCTGCCCGGAATGCGGCCAGCCCGTGTGGGACACGCTGCGGCTGGCGCTCGGCGGGCGACGCTGGCGCCATCGGTTTTCTGCTTGCCGGTTCGGCTTTGACCCAGAAGGTGCAGCTCGCGCACAAGATTCTTGGCGCGGCATTCCTCGGTATGCTCGTCAACGTCTTGCTGCTGAACGTGCTGCTGCTTGCCATTCGCCGGCGCTTTACGCGGACCTTGGCGCAAGAGCTGTAGCGCGGCGCCTCTGCTATAGTGCTGCGGATGAGTGATTCCATACTGCAGACGCTCAGCGCCGAATTCGCCGCCGCGCTTGCCCAGGTCAGCGGTCAGCCTCAGGCCGGGTTTGATCCGCAGATCCGCGCCTCGAGCGATGCGAAGTTCGGCGACTATCAGTGCAACGCCGCCATGTCGCTGGCCAAGGCTTTGGCGCGCAAGCCGCGCGAGTTGGCCGAGGCGATCGTGTCGGCGGTGGCGCCTCGGCTTGCCAACGTCGCCGAGCCGCTGGAGATCGCTGGCCCGGGCTTCATCAACATTCGTCTGACGAGCTCGTTCCTGGCGCGGTATCTGGAGCAAATCCCGGCGGCGGGCGACGATTCCACGCGCAGCAGCATCGGCACTCCGGATGCGTGGCGCGAAGCGCCGCTGGTGGCACGCGGCGCCGTCACGAGCGAGACTCGCGCCGCTCCGCAGGATCGCGTCGGCATTCCGCTGGTGTCGGCGCCGCAGACCGTGGTGGTCGACTATTCGTCTCCAAACATCGCCAAGCAGATGCACGTTGGGCATTTGCGCAGCACGATCATCGGCGACGTGTTCGCGCGCGTGCTGAGTTTTGAAGGTCAGCACGTCATCCGCCAGAACCACGTGGGCGACTGGGGCACCGGCATCGGCATGGTGATCCTGGGTTTGTGGTATGTGCAGAGCCGCCGGCTGCGGCATGCGGAGCGCGACGACGTGATCGCGCGGCGGATTGCCTGGCTGAGCGAGCTGAAGCCCCAGCCGGCCGCGGAGCGCTCCGCCGCGCTGCAGCCGCTGCTGGATGAGTGGGTTGCGGCCCTGCGCGACGAACGTTTGAACGATTTTGAGCGCTACGATCTGAGCCTCGACAGCCTGGAGCTGGGCTATCGCTTCGTGCAGGCGCTGGTGGGCGTCGCGACCGGCTGCGGCGGCGCGGTCGAAGACCTGGCGGCAATCCCGCGGCGCGTCACGGCGGACCTGCAGCGCGGCGACGCGCACAGCGCCTTCGAACGCGCCGGCTGGCGCAAGGCCCGTGAAATCTCGCTGGCATACTGCCAATCCATTTACGAGCGGCTGGGCGCGCTGCTGACGCTCGCGGATTTCTGCGGCGAGAGTTTCTACAGCATCGGCCCGGTCGATGCCGCCACGCCGCGCGACCGCCTGGGGCCGACGCTTTCGGAGTTGTGCGCGCGGCTTGCGCCGCGCAGCAAGAGCGAGCCGGCGGCGGGTGAGTACGCCGAGCTGCGCGAGGATCAGGGGGCACTGTGCCTGTTTTTGTACGACGCGCAGCACGCGCCGCGCTTTCGTCGGCCGGATGGCGGCGAGCTTCCGATGATCGTGCGCAAGTCAGACGGCGCCTATCTATACGCCAGCACGGATCTGGCCGCGGCCCGCTACCGGATTCTGGAGCTGGGTGCAAAGCGGATCATCTACGTGGTCGGCGCGCCGCAAGCGCAGCACCTGCAGATGCTATTTGCAGCGGTGCGGGCGGTCGGCTGGGCGGCCGGGGTGGAGCTTCAGCATACGCCCTTCGGAATGGTGCTGGGCGCCGACGGCAAGATGATGAAGACGCGCTCCGGTGAGAACATCAAGCTGGCCGAGCTGCTCGACGAAGCTCAGCGCCGTGCGCTCGATCTGATGGAGCAGCGCGAGGCTGCGCTTGACGCCGACGCGCGCAGCGTCGCCATCTCGCTGGACCCGGAGGAGCGCCGCGAGATCGCGCGGCGGATCGGGATCGCAGCCATCAAATACGCCGACTTGGCGCGCGACCGCACCAGCGATTATGTGTTCAACTGGGACAAGATGTTGGCGCTGCAGGGTAACACGGCGCCTTACATGCTCTATGCCTACGCCCGCATCCGCTCCATTTACCGCAAAGCCGCCGAGCGCTTCGGCCAGCCGGATGTCTACGCGCCGCAGGTGCGGATCGAGCTGGTGCATGCGAGCGAGCGGGCCTTGGCGCTGCGGCTCTGCCGCTTTCGGGACACGATCGCCGCGGTGAGCAGCGAGCTGCTGCCGCACATTCTTTGCAGCTACCTTTTCGAACTGGCGTCGGATTTCATGCGCTTCTACGAGGCTTGCCCGGTGCTGGCGGCCGAATCCGAGCCGATGCGCGCCAGCCGCATGCGGCTCTGCGACCTGACGGCCCGCAGCCTGCGGCTCGGACTGTATCTGCTGGGCATCGAGGCGATCGAGCGGATGTAGCGATTTGTTGGCCCATGCGCGGCGCGATTACGCATGTTCGATAGCGGCGAAGTCGTTGCAGTCGCCGCGGCCGCGGAGCAAAATCCCGCCGCAGTTGCAGGATTGAAATGGGAGATGCTGCAATGTCGCGACTTTTCGAGAACATCACGCAGACGATCGGCAACACGCCGCTGGTGCGGGTCAACCGCCTGATTCAGAGCTCGGCCAGCGTCTACGCCAAGCTGGAGTTCTTCAACCCCGCCTTGAGCGTGAAGGACCGCATCGGTGTCGCCATGATTGAAGACGGGATCCGTAGCGGCAAGATCGGGCCAGACACGCTGGTGGTCGAGCCGACCTCCGGCAACACCGGCATCGCGTTGGCGTTCGTGTGCGCCGCAAAGGGCATCCGCCTGACGCTGGTGATGCCCGAGAGCATGAGCCTCGAACGCCGCGCGATTCTGCGGCACTTCGGGGCGGAGCTCGTGCTCACGCCGGCGCCCGAAGGCATGCGCGGCGCCATCCGCCGCGCCGAGGAACTCGTGGCTGCTACGCCAAACGCCTACATGCCGCAGCAATTCCGCAACCCGGCGAATATCGAGATTCACAAGCGCACCACCGCCGAAGAAATCTGGCGCGACACCGACGGACGCATCGATATCTTTATCGCCGGCGTGGGCACGGGTGGGACGATGACGGCGGTGGGCGAGGTGCTCAAGCAGCGCAAGCCGGCGCTGCGCTGCATCGCGGTGGAGCCGCTCGATTCGCCGGTGATTTCGCAGGTGAAAGGCGGGCAGACGCCGCAGCCCGGTCCGCACAAGATCCAAGGCATCGGGGCCGGGTTCATTCCGGAAAATCTGCATCTGGATGTGGTGGATGAGGTGCTGCGCGTCGCGAACGACGATGCCTTCGCCTGGGCCCGCCGCGCGGCGCGCGAAGAGGGCATACTATGCGGAATCAGTTCGGGCGCCGCGCTGTGCGCCGCGGAGCAGGTGGCCAGGCGTCCCGAAAGCGCGGGCAAGCTGATCGTGGTGGTGCTGGCGTCGGCCGGCGAGCGCTATATCTCGACGGCCCTGTTTCAGCAGTAGGCCGCGAGCCGTCCTGCATCTCATAAAACCAGTCGATCGGCGGAAGCGGGCGCGGTTGCGGCGCAAGGTTGATGCCGCGCCGCAGCCCAGTCGATAGCCTGGGTGATGACAACGCCCACAATTGATCCGACCGTCGCACCGCCGCCGCAAACTCCCGCGCTCGTCGCCGAGATCGCCCGCCCTGGGCCGTCTCCCGCGGCCGCCGCAGCGGTCGTCCCGGCGTCGCAGCCGGGGTCCTCCGCTGCGGGTGCCAAGCCTCAGAAACGTTCGCAACTGGATCGCCGCCGTGGCCCGGGTCGTCGCCGAACGGATTATCGGCGTGACGCGGAAGAAGGCCACATGAACGAGGAGCAGTTGGAATTCATCAAGGCGATCGACGAGTACAAGCGGATCAACGATCGCCCGTTCCCGACCTGGACGGAAGTGCTCGACATCATGCTCTACCTGGGCTACCGCAAGGTTGCGCCGATCGGCGAGTTCAAGATCAGCAAGGGCCGTCAGACGCCGCTGCCGGCGCCGCGCGGCGCGGCGAATTGACCTGAGGCTTCGCGGCAGCGCGAGATCTCCCGGAGAAGTTCGCCGCAACGCGCGCAGCGGACGCCGCAGCATCGTCCGCGCGCCGTCACGTTTGCGCGAGCAGGCGTTGAATGCGATCGCGGACGTCGCTGGCGACGTTGTCCATGTTCGCCAGCACGACCACGGTGTGGCCGCTGTCGAGGTACATGTCCAGTTGCGTGCTGATGCCGGGGAAATTGCCGGCGTGCCCGACCACGCGCCCCAGCGGCTCGCGCCGCAGCGCGAACCCTAGACCATACGCGTCCTGCGCATTCAGCGGCGTCCAGAGCCGCTCGGCCAGCTCCAACGGCAGCAGCGTGCCGGTGCGCAGGGCGCGGTCGAAGCGCAGCAGGTCATCGACGGTGGAGAAGCCACCACCGGCCGGCCCGCCGCGAATCACGTGCTTGAAGAGGTTGTTCTCCCAACGCGGCCCGTTGCGCGTGTATCCGACCGCCAGGTTGGGTGTGACCGCGTCCAGCTCATAGCAATCGGAATCGCTCATCGCGGCGGGCGCGTAGATCCGCTCGCGGACGAACTCGAAGTAGTCCACGCCGCTGACCTGCTCGATCACCGCGCCCAGCAGCATGTAGCCGGTGTTGCTGTAGCGCGTGGCGCTGCCAGGCTCGAAGCGCGGCGAATCGTCGACGATCAGGCGGCGGTAGTCGGCGAGCTTGCGGAATTCGCTGCGCGAGGCTCGCAGGAAGCGCTCGTTGAAATAATTGCCCAGGCCCGAGCTGTGATTGAGCAGGTGAATGACACGGATTCTGGCGAGCACGTCCGCCGCCAGCCAGTCGCTCGACAGCCAGCGATCTAACGTGTCCTGCAGATCCAGCTGCCCGCGCTGTACCAGCTGCGCGATCGCGACCGCGGTGAACATCTTGTTCATCGAGCCCAAGTTGAAACGCGTCTCCGGGCGATTGGCCACCTGAAAGTTCCGCTCGGCGAGTCCATACGCCTGGCGGAATTGCACCCGGCCGTGATGCGCGACCAGCACCGCGCCGCTGAATGCGTCGCGCTCGACCCGCGGCTCTAAAAACGCGCTCAACTCGCGCGCGAAGCTCGAGGCGCTGGGTGGGGTGTCGGTCACGTTCGCGTCCCAAGGAGCACAGTTGCGAGCCCGGCCCGCCGCGTCCTTCTACGCTCAGATGCAGAAGAAGTCTAACCTGTGGTTTTCATGCGTCGGGGTCGGGCGAACATCGTGACGATCGCAAATTCCCAGCCGCGCGCAGCGCTGCGCGAAGTACAGCGCCGCGGCGGTGAGCGCGCGTGTGCTTGCCGGGGCTTAATTTCGCTCGATGCGGTCGCGTCGGCACGCGCCGTTTCGCGGAACTGCCCACCCGGTCGCTTTCACCGCGGCGCGCACGATCCTAGAATAGTCTGCCGGATCGGCGACCGAATTCCAATGGGCGGACTACATGCTGAACCGCTGGATCGGGATTTGCACGGCCAGTTTGATGCTGCTGGCGAATAGCGCCCTGATGCTGCGCGACATCGTACCCGATTGGCTCGCGGGCGATCCGCCCTCGTCTAATGCCGTCTTGCTGCGCGTCGATCAGGAATTCCGACAGCAGATTGGCATCTTCAACGTACACCGAGTCCGCATCGGCACACTTTGGAGCATCTCCAGCTCCACCGGCACATTCGTCGGCGTGCGGAGCTGGGCGCTGTTCGAGCCGCTGCAGCTTCCGCCAAACCTCACCACGCCGCGCATGCGGCTGACGACGCACCTGACCTATAAGCTGGATGGCAAGCTCGAGCAGTTACTGATGACGATCGAAGGCTTCGGGCTGATGATCCGTTTGAACGGCAACTGGCATCCGCCAGACATGTTCCCCTGCCAGTGGCAGCTTGGCGATCGCAACGGGCATTTTGTGCTGGATGGCGAAGCGACCAAGGCCCTGGGCAGCGTGATTCGCCCGTTTGAGTCGCTCTCGGGTCTGGAGGTGGGGCAGAGCTGGCGCGTGAAGCTGATCAATCCGTTTGCGCGGCTGCTGCCGGGTTTTGACGGTCCGTACGTTTCGAGCGCGACGGTGCTGGTGCGCGTCACGGCGCGCGAGCGGATCGAGCACGCTGGCCGAACGGTCGAGGCTTTCCGCGTCGAGACGGACAAGGTGACCGCCTGGGTGGCGGAAGATGGCCGCGTGCTGCGTCAAGAGATCGACGTACCGGTCTTTGAGAAGCTGATTTTGATGGATGAACCGTTTGACGCCGATCTGGGCCGCCAGGCGCAGCGCGTGGAATTCGAAGAGTATCAATGACGGACGCAAGCTTCAGCAATCCGGAGCAGGCCGCGGCGCGGGTCGGACCTGCCGCGGGTGGGGCGGTCGAGACGCGCGAGCCGACTGTGCAGCTCACCCAGATTCACAAGCGCTACGGCCGCAAGCACGCGGTGCGCGACATTTCGCTGACGCTCTACGCCGGCGAAGTCTTCGCGTTTCTGGGGCCCAATGGCGCCGGAAAAACCAGCACGATGCGGATGACCACTGGTCTGCTGCGGCCGGATCAGGGCGCGGTGCGTGTCTGCGGCTATGACATGCGCAGCGACGGGCGCATCGCCAAGCAGCAATTGGCCTACGTGCCGGACCTGCCGTTTCTGTACGACAAGCTGACCGGCCGCGAGTTCATCGAGTTCGCCCGCGAGATGTACGGCGTGCCCGAAGCGGTCGCGATCGAGCGGCTGGGTGTGCTGGCCGAGCGGCTGGACATGCGGTCGTTTCTGGATCAACTGACCGAGTCCTACAGTCATGGGATGAAGCAGAAGGTCGCGCTGGCGGCGGCGCTGATCCACGCGCCGCGCGTACTGGTCGTGGACGAACCGATCGTCGGGCTCGATCCGCGGACAATTCGCGTGATCAAATCGATTTTCCGCGAGATCGCTGACGCCGGTGGCACGGTCTTCATGAGCACGCACACGCTGGACGTGGCCGAGGCGGTCGCCGACCGCATCGGGATCATTCGCGACGGAGCGCTGGTCGGGCTGGGCACGCTGGCCGAGCTGCGGGCCAGCGCGGCGCGCTATGAGCGGCTGGAGGACATCTTCCTGTACCTGACGGGCGAGGACGTGGACAACCAGGATGGTTTCGGCCGATCCCGCGCGCGGCGCGGTGCCGACGGCGAAAGTTCCGCGCTGCGCCGGAGCGGCTCGTGAGCAGCCTGGCGCGAGCCCCGTGGACGCGATTCGGCGATACGGCCAGGCCGCGCTGGGAATTCCTGACCTTGGCGCGCTGCCGCGGGCGTCAACTCTCGAACGCGCTGGACCAGCACGTGCGGGAAGCGCCCCTGCGCACGCTGGCGGTATTGGCACTGCTGGCGCTGATTTGGTTCGTGCTGTATCTACTGCTCACTTCCGTTTTGCGGCACGTGCGGAGCTGGGGGCTGGTGGGCGCGGTCGCCGATCAGCAGATCTTTGTGCACTTCTTCCTGGTGCTGGCGGTCATGCTGGCATTCTCAAACGGGATTCTGACGTTCTCATCGTTGTACGGCCGCAGCGAGGCGGCGCATCTGCTGGCGATGCCGGTGACGGCGCGGCAGATTGTGCTGGTGAAATGGCTGGAGGGCATGCTGCTCTCGAGCTGGTCGTTCCTATTGCTGGGTGTGCCGCTAATGTTGGCGGTCGCGGCGCACACGACGGTTGACTGGTACTATTACCTGCTCTTCCTCGGGCAATTTCTGGGCTTCATCGCGACGCCCGCCAGTATCGGGCTGCTGGGCGCCTGCGCCGTGGCCCTGTTTGTGCCGCGCCGCCCCGGGCTGGCGCTGGCATTGTTGGGGCTGGCGCTGGCCGTGCCGCTGACAATCTGGATCGTGGTGGTCTCGCGGCAGGCAGTCGAATCGGAGCAATGGCTCAAGGTCATTTTTGAGAACCTGACGCTGGCGCGGCAGCCCTATCTGCCCAGCACCTGGACCGCCAAGGGCATCGAAGCCGCGATCGAGCAGCGTGTTGGGGACAGCTTGTTTTATCTGGGCGTGGCCTTGGCCAACGGGGCGTTCATCACCTGGGTCGCGGTCAATCTGCTGGGCGGCTCCTGGCCACTGGCCTACAGCCGCGCGCAGCAGGGCCGTTTCGAGCCGACCATTCGCGAAGGCTGGCTCACCGCCGGCCTGTGCGACGTCTTGTTCTTTTATCTGCCGGTGCGGCTGCGGCGCGTGGTGCTCAAAGACCTGCGCAGCTTCGCGCGCGATCCGAAGCAGTGGACGCAGATGGTTATCATGCTCGGGCTGTTGGTGCTGTACGTGGCGAACCTGCGGCGATTCCCGATCGACCTTCAAAATCCGACGATGAAGACGCTGATCGCGTTTCTAAACCTGACGACGGTCAGCCTGATCCTGGCGACCTTCACGAGCCGCTTCGTCTTTCCGCTGCTCTCGCTGGAGAGCCAGCAACTCTGGCTGCTGGGGTTTCTACCGGTCAGCCGCACGCAACTGCTCTGGACCAAGTTCCTCTTCGCACTGACGATGACGGGCGCATCGGCGCTGGGCGTGATGGGGCTGGCGGTGCAGGTGCTCTCGCTGCCGCCGGACGTGGCTCGGATGCACATGCTGGTTTCAGTGGGGATCTGCGTGGGCTTATCCGGGCTGGCGATCGGGCTGGGGGCGCGCTTCCCCGTTCGCAATCAGCGCAATCCGGCGCAGATCGCAGCGGGTTTCGGCGGGACGCTGAACCTGATCGCGTCGATGCTGTTCGTGCTGGCGGAGATGTTCGCGGTCGCTGTGCTGACGATGGGCGAGTTCGGTGAAAAGATTGCCGCGGGCCGGCTGTTCACTTCGGAGCCGCTGCTGCTGGTGCTGGCGATGCTGGGGCTGGCGCTGGCGACGGCATTCGGCGCGATGGCGATCGGCGCGCGGCACTTCTAGCGGCTGGATCTCTAGTCCGGCTATCCGCCGCCGGCCGCGCGCGGGAGGGGCAGCCTCCACAACACGACGAACTTTTCGTTTGCTGGCGGGGCGCGTTTCGCTAGCATGATGATCTGCGGTCCGCCGAAGCCAGACCCGCGGCTTCTGTCGGAATGCGAACCCTCGGCCATGGAGACTGCTGTGCGTTTCAATATTCACCGCCACGATTATCGTTCGAAAGCAGGCGCCGTGCTCGCGATCAGCGCGTTGCTCGCCGCGAGCGCACTGGCGCAGGACGCCGGGCGACCGCAGGCCAACGCTGCCCCGACGCACGCGGTCATTCCGTTCAAGAGTGGGTTGGTGCTCAGCACGTTTGCGCCGGCTGGGGCCAGTGGCGACGCGCTTCGCTCGGCCGCGACGCGCGCGGCGCGCTTCTCGCTGCATTTTGATCGGCATCTGACGCTGGCCGACCAGCAGCAGGTTCGGGCCGCCGGCATCACGCTGCTCAGCTACCTCGGCAACGACGCCTACTTCGCCACGGCACGCAACGGGATCGACGCCGCGGCGCTGAACGCGATGCAAATTCAATTGGCGGTGCACGACCTGGACCCGGCCTGGAAGCTGCATCGTGATTTCGCCAGCGGCAATATCCCGGCCTGGGCGATCGTGCCGCCTCAAACACAAGAAGACGACAACGCCGAGGACCGTCTGGCCGAGCCGATGGTGGCGGCGTGCGTGATGCTGCATCCGGATGTGGCCGTCGCTGACAGTGGCGCTGAGATCGCCGCTGCCCGGCAGGCGCGCCTGATCACGCAGACGTTCACGAACAACGGAATGGTGATCGAGCTGCCGCTGAGCGAGCTGCCGCGGCTTGCGCAGGACGACCGCGTGCTGTGGATCGAGCCTCCGCTGCCGCCGCTGGAGGAGCTGAATGACAGCAACCGCGCGCGGGTCGGAGCGGATACGCTCGCTGCCGCGCCGTACGGACTGACTGGCGCTGGCGTGAAAGTGATGGTGTACGACGGTGGCCAGGTGCGCGGCACGCATCAGGATCTGGCTGGACGTGTCGAGCTGCCGGACGCGGCGACCGTTTCGAATCACTCGACGCACGTGGCCGGCACGGTCGCCGGCACGGGCGCGGCCCAGGGTGGCACGTTCCGCGGGATGGCGCCAGGTGCGGGCATCGTCTCTTTCGCGTTTGAGTTCGCCGGCGGGAACGGCTTTCTCTACACCGATCCGGGCGACATGGAGGCCGACTACACGCAGGCCGTCAATTCGCTCGGCGCCGACATCTCGAACAACTCGATCGGCAACAACACCGCGCCGAACGGCTTCGACTGTGCCCGCGAAGGCGATTACGGCTTCACCGACACGATCATTGACGACATCGTCCGCGGCGACCTGGGCGCACCATTCCGCGTGGTCTGGTCCAATGGAAACGAACGTCAGGGAAGCGCTCGCTGCGGCTCGACCTATCGCACCACCGGTCCGCCAGCGTGCGCCAAGAATCACATCACCGTCGGTGCGCTGAATTCCAACGACGACAGCATGACCGACTTCTCGAGTTGGGGACCCGCCGACGACGGCCGCATGAAGCCCGACGTGAGCGGACCCGGCTGCCAGGCCGGTGGCGATGGCGGCGTACGCTCATGCGGCAGCAGCAGCGACGTCGCCTACTCTACGCTCTGTGGCACGTCGATGTCCGGCCCGACGGTCGCCGGAATCGGCGCCCTGATTCTGCAGGACTACCGCGCGCGATATCCCGGCCAGCCGGATTTCCTGAACTCGACGCTGAAAGTCCTGCTGGCGCACAGCGCCGCAGACCTGGGCAACGTAGGACCCGACAATCAGTTCGGCTATGGCTCGGTGCGCGGCGTCGCCGCGGTCGACCTGCTGCGCACCGGCAATTTCCTGGAACGCTCCGTCGCTGCCGGCGGAACTTTTCAGTTCTTTGTGCGCGTCGCCGCTGGCGAGTCGCTGAAGGTCACGCTGGCATGGGACGATCTGCCCGGGACGCCGCTGGTCAATCCGGCCCTGGTAAACAACCTGGACCTTCGCGTGACGGACACGCTCGGGACCACGTATTTCCCGTGGACGCTGAGTTTGGCGAATCCCGGCGCGCCGGCCGTGCAGACGCAGGCCAACGCCGTCGACAACATCGAGCAGGTGTTCATTGCGAACCCGGCCCCGGGCACTTACCGCGTCGAAGTGCTGGGCACGAATATCCCCGGCGGAACGCAGACGTTTTCCGTCGTGGCTTCGCCGACGCTGGTGAACTGCTCGAACCAGGGCCTGTTACTGCTGGATCGGGGCACGTATTCGTGCGGCGCGAACGTCACCGCTTCGGTCGTGGATTGCGGGCTCAATACCGACGACAACACGATCGAGTCGATCCAGCTCACCTTAACGTCCACGACCGAGCCGGCCGGCGAGACATTCGTGCTGACCGAGACCGGCCCGGGCTCAGCGCAGTTCGAGGGCACGCTGCCGCTCGCCGCGACCAACGCGCCTGGCACGTTGCACGTCGCCGACGCCGACACCATCTCGCTGACGTATGTCGACGCGGATGACGGATTGGGCGGCACGAACGTGCCCGTGACGCGCAGCGCGACGCTTGACTGTGTGCCGTCGCAGATCAGCGGCCTGCAGATCACGAACATCACGGCGCACACCGCGCGCGTTACGTTCAATACCGACGAGCCGGCGCTGGTCTCGGTGCGCTACGGCACGAGTTGCAGCAGCCTGACGGATGTGGAGGCTGGGCCCGGCGCGGCGGCGACGGCGCACACGATCGACCTGGACGGCCTGATCGATGAGTCGGATTATTACATCGTGCTCGAGGCGGTGGATCGCGCCGCGAACGTCACGGTAGCGGACAACGCCGGCGCGTGCTTTACGTTCACCACGCTGGTCGAGCCGCGGCTGACGCTGCCTTTCATCGACAGTTTCGACAGCACGACGTTCGACCCGGCTCGCTGGACGCTGGCGGACGGCGCCACGATTGACAACCTGGGCCTCAATCCGCCGAGCGCACCGCTGGCGGCGCGCTTCAATGGTGCGCCCGACGGCAGTGACGAGCTGCGCTCGTTCCTGATCGACCTGAGCAACGTGCCCGCCGCCTGGCTGATCTACCACTGGCAGATTCGCGGCGGCGGCGAGAGCCCGGATGCCAACGATGATCTCATCGTCGAGTACATCGACGCGGCCGGAAACTGGCAAACTCTGCAGCGGCATCTGGGCAGCGGCCCGGACATGACCACGTTCACGCGCCAGGAGATGCTGCTGCCCGCTGCGGCGCTGCACCGCAACTTCCGCCTGCGCTTCCGCAACACTGCGACTGTGGGCGCGTTTGACGACTGGTTCGTGGACGACGTTTCGATCTCGCGCGCGGATCGGCCACTGGCGCGGAACATCAGCGCCGCGACGGTCGGCGCCGCGCCGGTGAACATCACGCTTGACGCCATCGACCCGACCAACGATCCGCTCACCTACACCATCCGTTCGCTGCCCGCGACGGGCACGCTGACCGACCTGGGCACGGGCGGGGGCGTGATCAGCAGCGTGCCGTATACGTTGCTGGGCGGCGGGCGGCAGGTGCGCTACGCGCCCAGCGGCGGATCGGATTCGTTCACGTACACCGCCAGCGACGGGCAGATGGATTCGAACGCCGCGACGGTCTCAGTCTTTGTCGAGGTGCCGCTGCCGCTGCCGTTCGTGGACAATTTCACGGCGGCGACGTTTGATCCGCAGAAGTGGACTGTGGTGACGGGGGCCACGATTGACAATCTGGGTCTGAATCCCCCCTCAGCGCCGCTGGCGGCCCGCTTCAACGGTGACCCGAGCGGCGCGGACGAAATCCGCAGCGCTGTGCTGCTGATGCCGGCGGCCCGCGCCGCGCGGCTGACGTACTCGTTCCAGATTCGTGGCGGCGGTGAGAGCCCGGATGCGGGCGATGACCTGTTTGTCGAATACCTGGGCGCGCAGGGCACCTGGCAGTTGCTGCGCCAGCACCTGGGCAGCGGCCCGGACATGACCACGTTCCAGCAGGACACGATCACGCTGCCGGCGGCGGCCATTCATCCGAACGTGCGCGTCCGCTTCCGCAATCGCGCCACCACGGGCGCGTTCGACGACTGGTTCGTGGACAACGTGCGCATCACCGCGGTCGCCGGCGACCTGAATGGCGACTGCGTGGTAAATGAGTCTGACCTGGGCATCATGCTGCAAGCGTTTGGTACGACCGTCGGCGGCGATCTGGATCGCGACGGCGATACCGACGAGGGCGACCTCGGTGTGCTGCTCTCGAGCTGGCAAGCGACTTGCCCGTAACGACCGAGTGATTGTTCTGATCATCTAACTGGAGGGAGAATGTATGTGTCGCAATCGACGTGGATGCTGGTGCGGACTGTGCTTCACAACCGCGGCGCTGGGGCTGTCGCTGGCAACCGCCGACGCCGCGCTGGTCAAAGTGATCTACAGCGATATCGTCGGTCAGCCTTCGGCGGCGCCGCCGAGCGGCGTGGTCGGGGCGACCGCGTTCGTATCGTTTGATCGGCCGTATCGCAGCCCGGATGGGACGCGCTGGGTGTTCTCCGCGCTGACGAACACCGGCAACACGAACGTTGACGAGATCATCGTGGTTGGCAGTGGCAGGAGCGGGACGCTGGTGCTGCAGGAAGGTACCACCGTCGTCGAACCTGGCCGGACGATCGATTCGGCCAGCATCGATACGAAGCTGGGCATCAACGACTCAGGCACGGTCGTTTTCACCGGCAACCTGTCCGGCGCAACCACGGACGACGAGGCCATCATCGCCGCTAGCGGCGGCACGTTCACGGTGGTCATCCGCGAAGGTGGCGCGATCGCGGCCTTGCCCGGCATCAACTTCGGCACGAGCAACAGCGACCCGAGCATCAACAACGCCGGCCAGGTCGCGTGCCGCTCGTTCGGATTAATCGGCGCGCCCGCCAGTGACACGGCCCTGGTGCTGGATTCCGGTGCGACGCTCATTGCCCGGCGAAACGTGACGGTCCCTGTCGGGCAGGCCGGCGGCGCCACCGACACCTGGCAGAATCTCGACAGCACCGGGTTCTTCGTCTCCGAGAATGGCCAAGTTCTGATTCAAGGCGACACCAACGGCGTCAGCACGGCGGACGACATGGTCACGATCAACTCCATTGTTGTCGTTCAGGAAGGGCAGGTGCTCCCTGGCTCGGGCTTCGTCAGCCCGGTGGAAACTGACCTCGAAGCGCTGATGATGACGAACGGCGACTGGTTCGTCCGCGGCGACAACGCCGACCAGGTCGACTGGGTAGTGCGGAACGGCGTCGTACTTGCCGCTACCGACGACCCGATCATTCCGGGCGCGACCGAAACCTTCGACGACACGCTCTTCACGGCGACATTCTTCATCATGCAATCGAATAACGCCGGCGACTATGTCATCGGCGGCACAACCAACGCCTCCGACCCGCTGTTCGACGCCGTGCTGGTGTTGAACGGCGCGCGCGTGATTGCTCGTCAAGGCGACGCGGTCGACCTGAATGATGACGGCATTGCGAATGACGACGCGTTCATTGACATCTTCAACAACGACGACTCGTTCCTGACCGAAGATGGCTTCTACTACTTCATGGCGGATCTGCGAAACGGCGCAGGCACCTCGATCGGCCAGGCGTTCCTGGTGATCCCGGCGTGCACCGGCGACGCGAGTGGCGACGGCGTGGCCAATGAGGCCGACCTGGGCCTGCTGCTCGCGAATTGGCAGACCAGCGTCCCGGCGAACACCCTCGGCGATCTGAACGGCGACGGATTCGTCTCGGAGCCGGACCTGGGTGTTCTGCTGGGCAACTGGCAGTGCGGCGTGACGCCGTAGCTCGTAACTGATTTCCCGTAATGGGTTTATAGTGCAGGCCGTGCGGTGCGTTGCGAGTGCCGCGCGGCCTGCGCTGTTGCACGCGAGCGGCGCGGCGCGTCGCGGACAATTCCGTGGCGCCGGTCTGGCACGTGAAGAAAAAGTCGCTATATCTTCCGGCTAGCGCGTCGACGCGGCGTGCGCTGGATGGACCGTGGCGCGTCGTTTGATCGCCAGCGCACGCTTCGCGAGTGGACTCGGCGTGGCATTTCGTGATCGAACGCACAAAGGACGGACGATGGCAAAAGCCAAGAAGAAGGCCAAGGCCGCAAAGAAAAGCGCCAAACCCGCCAAGAGCAGCAAATCCGCCAAGAATCGCAGCAAGAAGGTCGCGAAGAAGAAAGCCGCGCAGAGCACGAGCAAGTCGAAAGCGGCCAAGCGCGTGGCGAAGCCCGCCAAGCCGCCGAAGGCCATGCCAGCGGTCAAAGCAGCGCCCGCGATGAAGGCCATCGTGGCGAAGGCGATGCCGGCGCCGAAGGCCGCGGCGCCGGCCCGGCCGATTTCGCCGCTCGTTCCGCCGGCAGCCGCGCCGCTGACGCCTCCGCCGCGCGAGTCGCCGTTCGACGCGATGGACGACGAGCTGGGCAGCGTCGAGAAACCGGAGGTCGCCGACGATCGCGACGATGATTTTGAATCGGCCGTCGGCGAAGACGACGACGATGACCTGGACGATTTCACCGACGCGGACGACGAGTGATTGCCGCCTCCATTGCGTGCGCGGCGTGCGGCGCTGGCGGACGTGACGCGTGACCCATTGGGCCGATCGCGTCGCGCAGGCGGTCGCGGCGCGGCGCACGCCGGGTGTCGTTGGACTTGATCCGCTGCTTGAGCGGCTGCCGGCAGAGTTGCGTCCGTCCCGAGCCACGCAGGCGGACTGCGCCGCCGCACTGCGCGCCTTCGGCGAAGGCGTGCTCGACGCGGTCGCGCCGCACGTCGGGCTGGTCAAGATCAACTCCGCATTCTTTGAGGCCTTCGGACCGGCGGGCGTGGAGGCCTATTTCACGCTGGTCGCGTCCGCGCATCGCCGCGGCCTGCTGGTGATCGGCGACATCAAGCGTGGCGACATCGGCTCGACCAGCCAGCGCTATGCCGCCGGTCATGTGGCCGAGCCGGCCTGCGTGGCGTGCGATCCGCAGCGCGTGCCGGATGCGGTCACTGTCGCCGGCTACCTGGGACAGAGCGCCGTCCGTCCGTTCGCCGATGCGGCCGCGGCCCGCGGCGGCGGCGTGTTCGTCCTGGTGCGACCTTCAGACCCCGGCGCGGATGAAGTGCACGAGTTCGGGGGCGCGACGCCCTTTTACATGCACATGGCGCAGCTCGTGCGCCGCTGGGGCGAGCGCGAAGGGTTGCGGAACGCGTCGGGCTTTTCGAATGTCGGCGCCGTGGTCGCGCCCAAAGACCCCGAGAGCACGCGACGCCTGCGCGCGGCGCTGCCGGGCACGATCTTCCTGGTGCCGGGCTACGGCGCGCAGGGCGCCAGCGCCGAGGACTGTCGCGCGTGCTTCTTGCCCGGCGGGGGCGGCGCACTGGTGAACGCTTCGCGCTCGGTGATCTTCGCGCACGAATTGCCGCAGATGCAGGCGCGTTTCGGCGACGACTGGCGCGCATGCGTCGAAGCGGCCTGTCGCGAGTTCGCGGCAGACCTGGCGACCCTTCTGTAATTCGAAACGCCGGCCAAGCTGGTCCAGTCCTGTGCATCCGCGAACCCGGCTAATGGTGCTCATGCTGGCGGCCGGCGGATACGCCGCCGTCAGCGGCGGCGAATGGCACGCCGATCAACGGCTGCGGGCCGGCGCGGCACTGGTGGTCGCGACGCTGGTGCTCTGGATCGGCGAAGCGGCGCCGCTGGGGGTCACCGCGCTGGCGATCCCGCTGATCGCGACGTTCAGCGGCGTGCTCGAATGGAAGCAGGCGCTGACGGCGTTCGCCGATCGAACGGTGTTCCTATTCCTCGGCGCCTTCCTGCTGGCACGCGCGCTCGACAAGCACGCCACGTTTGAGCCGCTGACGCACGGCGGCTGGGGCCGGCGCTGCGGCGGGGGCTCGGGCCTGCGCCTGGCGCTGTTGGTGCTGGCGCTGGCGGGGGCGTTGTCCACATTCCAGAACAACACCGCGGTCTCGGCGATGCTGCTGGCCGCGGTCGGCAAGCTCGCCGCAATGACGCGCCTGCCGGCGTTGCCGCTGCTGGCGCTCTCGTACGGCGCGACGCTGGGCGGCATGGCTACGCCGGTCGGAACCGCGCCGAACATGATCGGCTTCGAGGAGATGAAGCAGCACGATGCATCGATGAACTTCCTGCGCTGGCTGTCGGTGGGCGTGCCGGTGTGGCTGGGCACGTCGCTGTTGACCTGGGGCGTGCTGGCGCTCGCGGCGCGCGTGGCGGGGCGAGCCGGGTCTGGCGCCGCGCGCACGAGCTGGATCGACGGGTTTGTTCAGACGGATGTCGGACCGGCGACACTGCCGGCCGCCGCCGCGCACGACGCGGCGGAGCTTGCGCGACAGCGGCAAGGGCGGGTGTGGGCGCTGCTGGCGCTGCTCGCAACCGTGCTGCTCTGGCTTGCGCCGTCGCTTACGAATGCGTTGCTGCCAGATGAGCACGGCGTATCAAAGTGGGTCGAGCGCTTCCTGCATGAATCGATTCCACCGGTGGCGATGGCCTGGTTGCTGTTCCTGATTCCGAGCGATCGGCGTGGCGCGACCGTGCTGGATCGGCACGATTTTCAGGCGCTGGATTGGGACACGCTCTTTCTGATCGCTGGCGGATTGTGCCTGGGGCGCGTGATGGAGGACAGCGGCGCGGCCCGCGCGCTGGCCGGGCTGGTGAGCAGTGTGGCGCTGCAGCCCTGGCTGCTGATGCTGCTGCTGGGCGGTGTGACCGTGCTGCTGTCCGAGATCACCAGCAACACCGCGACCGCGGCGCTGCTGGTGCCGGTCGCGGCGCCGCTGGCGCCGGCGCTGGGTTTGACGCCGGTTCAGGCCATCTGGCTAGTGGCGCTGTGCGCCAGCCTGGGTTTCGCGTTGCCGGTCTCAACGCCGCCGAACGCGTTGGTGTATGCGACGCGGCGCATTCCGCTGCGGCTGATGCTGGTGAGCGGGATTGTGGTGGACCTGCTGTGCCTGCTGTGCGTGGTCTTGTGCCTGCGCTGGTTTTCGTAGCTAGAGCATCACCGCCCAAGCCGATGGACGCCTGTTCGTCGCCACCAGCGAAAACAACGGAACGCTCTATCGCTACGACGCCGCCAATCGCCAATCGCTGCTCAGCGGCGTCGACTTCAGCGCGCTCGGGCTGCTGCGCAACAGCAACTTGCTCTATGGCGCGAGCGGCCAACGCAGCCTGGAGATTGACGCGCTCAGCGGTGCGCGGCGCGTGGTTGCATCGCTGCAGGCCGATTCGATCATCACCGGGCTGAGCATCTCGATTCCGGAGCCGAGTAGCGCGGCGCTCTTGCTGATCGCGGCGCTCGCCGCGCCGCGCTCTTTGACAGGCCGCGCACGCCGCGCGTAGTATTCTCTCGCGGTGAACGCTGCATTTCTCGGTGCGTTCGGCCCGCAGGATTGAATGCCACACACGCTATCTGAGCTCGGTCGGCTGCTGGAGAAGCACGGATTTCGCGCCGCGCTGCACGGCGATCCGCAGCGCGTCTACGCCGGCGTCGCCACGCTCGAGGAAGCGCACGCCGGCGAGATCAGCTTTCTGTCAAACCCGAAATACGAGCGGCTGCTCGGCAGCACGCACGCGTCCGGCGTGGTGCTCAAGCCCGACGTCGCCGCGCCGGCGCACCTGGACCTGATCCGCGTCGACGATCCCTACGCGGCGATCACAGCCCTGATCGTCGAGCTGCACGGCTATCGCCAGCATCGCGCGCCGCCCGCGGCGAGCCTGGCGCAGATCGCGCCGAGCGCGCAGATCGGCGAGAATGCCCGGATCCACGCGGGCGCCACGATCGACGAAGCCGCGCGCGTCGGCCGGAACGCCGTGATTTACCCAGGGTGCTACATCGGCCCGCGCTGCCAGGTCGGCGACGACGTGCTGCTCTATCCCAACGTTGTGATCTACGAAGATTGCGTGCTGGGCCACCGCGTGACCATCCACGCCGGCACGGTGATTGGTAATGACGGCCTGGGCTACGCGCCGGTCGGCGGCCGCTGGGTCAAGATCCCGCAGATCGGCATCGTCGAGATCGGTGACGACGTGGAGATCGGCTCGAACTGCTCGATCGACCGGGCCACGCTGGGCCGCACGCGCATCGGTCGCGGCACGAAGATGAGCAACCTGATCGCCATTGGCCACGGAACACAGATCGGCGAAGACTGCATGCTGGTCGCGCAGGTCGGGCTGGCCGGCTCGATCAGCGTCGGCAACCACGTCACCATGGCCGGGCAGTGCGGCGTCGTCGGGCACGTGCGCATCGGCGACAACGCCACGATCGGCGCGCGGGCCGGCGTGACCAACAATGTGCCCGATGGTGAGACCGTCTTGGGCGAGCCGGCAATTCCCATTCGCGACATGCGGCGGCAGGTGGCGTACATCATGCGCCTGCCCGAGCTGAACGAGACCGTCCGCGGTCTCGACAAGCGGCTGGCAGCGCTCGAAGGCGGCGCGCTGACTGAGTAGCCGCGCCGCGCGAACCGCCGATCGCGAAGTCAGGTCTGCACACCTGCCATCAGGGCTAGGATCGATTCCTGCGTCGCGGCGGCACGTGGCGCCTCGCCCACCACGCGGCCGGCGCGCATGACGACGATGCGCGTCGAGAGCGCCAGCAGCTCGGGCAGCTCAGACGAAATCAGCAGGATCGCCAAGCCTTGTTTCGCGAGGTCGTCAATCAGTGCGTGAATGGCGCTTTTCGCGCCGATGTCCACGCCGCGCGTCGGCTCATCCAGAATCAGAAGCTTCAGCGGCCGCGAGAGCCACTTGGCCAGCACCACCTTCTGCTGGTTGCCGCCGGACATTGCCGCGACTGGCGCGTCGAGCGTGGCGGTTTTGACTGCGAGGCGCTCAAACTGGACCTTGACCGCGCGGCGCTCGGCGCGCTGCCGCAGCAGGCCCAGCCGGCTGGCGAACGCCCGCAGCATCGCGAGCGTGGTGTTGAAGCGGCCGCCGAGCATCAGCACCAGGCCCTGGCGCTTGCGATCTTCCGGAACCAGGCCGACGCCCGCCGCCAGGGCGGCGGCGATCGAGCCGAGTCGTAGCGGCTTTCCGCAGATGTGTACACTGCCGCTGGCGCGTGGGTCGAGGCCGAAGATCGCCTGCGCAACCTGCGAGCGGCCAGCGCCGACCAGTCCGGCTAGGCCCACGATCTCTCCGGCGTGAATCGCGAGCGAAACTTCCTGAAATCCGGCAGGCGACGAAAGCCGCGCGACGCGCAGCACCTGTGCACCCGGCGGCGTCGAAAGATGCTGCGGCAGATACTCGCTCAGAGCACGTCCGATCATCAGCCGCACGAGCTGCGGCTCGCTGGCCGCGTCACGCTCCAAGGTGGCGACATGCTGGCCGTCGCGCAGCACGCTGATGCGGTCGGCGAGGCGGAAGATCTCAGGCATGCGATGCGAGACGTAGAGGATTGTCACGCCGCGCTGCTTCAGATCGTCAATCAGCGCGAAGAGCGTCTGGACCTCGACTTCGCTGAGCGAGCTTGTAGGTTCGTCGAACACCAGGACCGTTGCGCCGCTGCCGACCGCCGCCGCGATCTGAACGAGCTGCTCCTGCGCGGTGGAGAGCGCGCGGATCGGCTGGCGCACGTCGAGCGCGGCGTTAACGCGCGCCAGCATCTGCTGCGCGCGGCGGTGCATTTGCGGACGATCCAGAAAGACGCGTCCGCGCCGCGGATAGTGGCCCAGCGCCAGGTTCTCCGCGACGGAGAGCTCCGGGCAAAAGGCCAGTTCCTGGTGCACCATGCCGATGCCGGCGCGGCGCGCGTCGGCGGGCGAGCGGAAGCGGCAGGTCGCGCCGTCGAGCAGCAGCGCGCCGCGATCCGGACGGTGGATGCCGGCGAGGATCTTTCCCAGCGTCGATTTTCCCGCGCCGTTTTCGCCGATCAGCGCGTGGCATTCGCCGCGGCGTACGTCAAGCGAGACGTCGCGCAGTGCGGCGATGCCGCCGAAAGACTTGCTGATCTGGCGGAATTCGATCATTCGTGCCAGGTTGGCGCAGGGCTACTTGCCCAGCCACTTGTTCCACTTGCTGCGGAATTCGGCGGCATTTTCGCGCGTAACGCGCGTCAGCGGGTCGATGATGTGCGGCTGCTTGGGGTCCTGCTTGTTCACGATCTTTTCGAGCAGAATGCGGACGGACTCGTAGCCCCAGCCGTAGCAGTCCTGGGCGTAGAGCGCCTGCACGTGGCCGCTTTCGAGGTAGGAAAGCTGCGCCGGCAGCGCGTCGACCGCGACGACCTTCACGCTGCCGGGCTTCCAGCGCAGCGCGTCTTTGGTGAACAGCGGCCAGCCGCCGACCATGGCCCAGCCCTGGATTCGCGGGTTGGTGCTCTGGGCTTGATTCACGGCTTCGACGGCCTGCTCAGGCGTCTCGGCGTGATAGATGACGCCGTCCTGCACCAGCTCGATGCCCTTGTGCTTTGCGAGCTCTTCCTTGACGCCTTGCACGCGTTTCTGCAGGTTTGGCGCGGTCTGATTGCCCGCGAGGATCGCGATCTGTCCTTTGCCGTCCATGGTCTTGGCCAGCTCCTCCATCACTTTCTGGCCGCAGACCTTGTCGTCAGATCCGAAGTAGCACAGGCGCTTGCTGCGCGGCGCGTCGGAATCAAAGCAGACCACCTGCACGCCGAGCTGCACGGCGCGGTCGATCGGCGGTGTGACGGTGTTCGCATCGGTGGCCGAAACGGCGATTCCCGCCACGCCGCCGCGCGCCAGCGTTTCAATCGCCTCGGCCTGCTTCTGAGCGTCTTCTTCAGGCGGGGTTTGCCAATCGATGAGCACTTCCACGCCCATTTTCGAACCCAGCTCTCGCGCCGCGTCCTTGGCGCCGGCGAAGGCCGCCTGAAAGACCGGGTTTGACTGGCTCTTGGCTACCAACCCGATCGTGATCTTCTTTTTCGCGGCCGGATCCTGCGCCTGCGCGTCGGGCGTGATGACGAACGAGGCAATTGCGGCGACGACCAGCGCGAGAGCGGCGATCCGGTGGCAAGCGGTCCAGTTCATGCGCGACTCCGGGAATGCGGCGCGTGGGCGGCAAGCTGCCAGCCGCGCCGCGTCAGTTTCGTTTCGTGCTCGCCGCCAATCGGCGAGCCTGCAGATACTCGCTGAAGCGATCGATGGCCACGGCCAGGACGATCGCGATTCCGATGATGATCTTGCTGTATTCCTTTGACAATGTCAGCGTCAGAAAACCCAGATTGATCTGCTTGAGGATGAAGATGCCGTTCTCGATCAATTTGATCACCAGCGCGCCCAGCAAGGCGCCCAGCGCGGTGCCGCGACCGCCGCTAAGGCTCGCGCCGCCCACGACGGCGGCGGCGATCACCATCAGCTCGTAGCCCTCGCCGGTGGCGGTGTTGGCTGAGCCGAAATAGCCGGTGCTGATCATGCCGGCCACGCCCGCGGAGAGCCCGCTCAGCGCATAGACGCCGAGCTTCACGCGACCGACGTTGATTCCGCTGAAGCGCGCCGCCTCCTCGTTTCCGCCGACGGCGTAAATCTGCCGGCCCCAGATCGTGTGTCCAAGGAACACCCAGCCCGCCGCCACCCACAGCAGCATCACGATCATCGGCGCCGGCTGCAGCAGCAGCGGCGGCAGGCCAACACGCTCGATCAGTAGCTGCTGCGCGATGAAGTGCTTGGTAAACGCGACCGGCAGCGTGTGGTCACCGCTGGGAAGCGACTTCGCCGGAACGCTGATGAGCGCCACGCCGCGGATGATGCTGAGTGTGCCAAGCGTGACAATGAACGGGTGCATCCGCAGCCCGACTACCAGTGCCCCATTTAGCAGCCCGCACAGCAGGCCGACCGCCAGCGGCGTGAGGACGCCCAGCGGCAACACCTGCCAGGCCGGCGCATACTCGGGCAGCGTTTGCAGAACGGCGGCGGTCGCCAGGGCAGAGAGGCCGTAGATCGAGCCGACCGAAATGTCGATCCCGCCTGCGGCGATCACCAGCGTCACTCCGACCGCCATCACCGCGATCCAGGACATCTGCGTGGCGACGTTGGGGATCAGGTTGTCAAGCCGCAGGAAGTTGTTCAGCGGCTGGTCGTTGATGACGATCGGATCCGCGCCGAAGGTGAGCAGTGCCCCGAGCAGGAAGATGACCAGAAGCAGCCCGGCTTCCTGAAGGCGTGCGCCACGAAAAATCGACACGCGGAGCTTCCCCTTCTTAAATGGCTACAGCGCCACGCGCTGCCCGCGCTGCGCGCAGCGCGCGTTGGCAAAGCCGCGCTCGCGCAGCAGGCTGGCCAGCGCGTCGGCCTGGTCCTCCTCGCCGTGCACCAGGAACACCTGCTGCGCCTGGCCGCTGAGCGGCTGCAGCATGCGCAACAGGTCGCGCTGATCGGCGTGGGCGCTGAAGCCGTGCAATTGCTCGACGCCGGCGCGGACTTCGTACGTCTCGTGGAAAAGGTTGATCGTGCGAGCGCCTTCCGCCAGCCGCCGCCCGAGCGTGTTGTGCGCCTGATAGCCGACGATCAGAATTGTGCATGCCGGGTTCTCAACGTTGTTCTTGATGTGATGGCGGATGCGGCCGGCTTCGCACATGCCGCTGGCCGAGATGATCACGCACGGCTGCGGATTGCGATGCAGCTCCTTGCTCTCCTCCACGTCGCGAATGTACGTGACGCAGCGATTGCCCAGCAGGTCGCCGTTGCGTTTCATGAATTGCCGCGCCTCGGTGTCGTAGCACTCGGGGTGCATCTTGAACACCGCGGTCGCGTCGACCGCCAGCGGGCTGTCGACGTAGACCGGCACGCACGGCAGCCGCCCAGCGGCAAACTCCTGGCTCAAGTAGTACACCAGCGTCTGCGTGCGGCCGACCGAGAACGCCGGGATGATCACCTTGCCGCGGCGCTCGATCGTCGAGCGGACAATCTGCACCAGCCGCTCGCGCGAGTTACCGGCGTCTTCGTTGTTGCGACCGCCGTAGGTGCTTTCGCAGAGCACGATGTCGGTTTGCGGGAAATCGGCCGGGTCGCGCAGCACGGGGATGTTCAGGCGGCCGACGTCGCCGCTGAAGTACAGCGAGCGCGTGTTGCCGTTGCGTTTGGCGAATTCGAGCCGCACCCCGGCGGAACCGAGCATGTGCCCGGCCTCCTGGAACAGCGCCAGCAGGCCATGGTCGACCTGCACCCAGCGGTTGTACGAGACCGTCTGGATCTGCGAGACGGCCGCGACCGCGTCGGAGTAGCTGTAAAGCGGCTCGATCGGGGGCAAGCCCTTGCGGGCGCGCTTCTTGTTCAGGTAATAGACGTCTTCTTCCTGAATGTGCGCCGAATCCGGCAGCATCACGGCGCACAGGTCGCGCGTCGCCGGCGTGCAGTAGATCGGGCCGTCGAACCCGTCGCGCACCAGCTTGGGCAGCCGCCCGCAATGATCGATATGCGCGTGCGACAAGATCACCGCGGAAATGTCGCGCGGCGGAACGGGCCACTGCTGATTCTTGCTCTCCGACTCGCTTCGGCTGCCCTGAAACAGGCCGCAATCCAGCGCGAACCAACGGCCGTCGAAGCGCAGCATGTGCATCGACCCGGTCACTTCGCCCGCGGCGCCGTGGAACAGCAATTCGACCATCGCGCACCGCTCCCGTGTGGAAATACGGAGATTTCGCGAAATCGTACGAGCGTACGTGCTTCGCGGCAAACGCGCCGCGGCTGCCGCCAGCGCGACGCCGCGGTCGCGAGATGACCCGTCGGAATTTCCACGTCGTCGCGGCTCGTCGCGCTTGCGGCCGCTCGGCGAGCAGTCAGAATGAGGGCCGCGCCGGCCGGTGCCCATTCTGCCCAGCCGCCGCGGAGCTCACATGGGCTGGACCTATCTGCTGCTGGCCGGGTTGCTCGAGGTCTGCTGGGTCGTCGGCCTGAAATTCAGCGACGGCTTCACACGCCCGCTGCCCAGCGCCATCACACTGACAGGCATGCTCGGCAGCTTTTGGCTGCTGAGCTTGGCGGCCCGCGAAATCCCGCTCGGCACGGCCTACGCCATCTGGACCGGAATCGGCGCCGTCGGCGCGGCCGTCATCGGCATGCTCTTCCTGCAGGAGCCGCGCGGCGCGCTGCGGCTGGGCTGCATCGCGATGATCGTGTGCGGCGTGGTCGGCTTGCGAATGGCTTCGGCGCCGCACTAGGGCCGCGGCGCCGCGCGGGGCAGTCGTGTTCTGAGAGGTGGGCGAATGCAGGCGTTGGTCGGAATCATCATGGGCTCGCGCTCAGACTGGGAAACGCTGACGCACGCGGCGAGCACGCTCGACGAGCTGGGCGTCGCGTACGAAGTCCGCGTGGTCTCCGCACATCGCACGCCGGATCTGCTGTTTGAGTACGCGGGTAGCGCCGCGGAGCGCGGGCTGGCAGTCATTATCGCGGGCGCGGGCGGCGCGGCACACCTGCCGGGCATGACGGCGGCCAAGACCAGCGTGCCGGTGCTGGGCGTTCCGGTGGAGTCCAAGGCGCTGCACGGGCTGGACGCGCTGCTGTCGATCGTGCAGATGCCGGCGGGCGTGCCGACGGCCACGTTCGCGATTGGCCGGGCCGGCGCGGTCAATGCGGCCCTGTTCGCCGCGGCGATTCTGGCGGGCCGCGACGCACGCTTGGCCGCCGCATTGGACGACTACCGCGCCCGCCAGACCCAGGCAGTGCTGGACGATCCTGATCCGCGGAAGTCGCCATGATTGTCGGCGTGCTCGGGGCGGGGCAGCTCGGACGCATGCTGGCGCTGGCCGGATATCCGCTGGGGCTGCGATTCCGATTTCTGGATCCCTCACCCGATGCCGCCGCAGGACACCTGGCGCAACTGATCGTCGCGCCGTATGACAGCGAGCACGCGCTTGAACGCCTGGCGCTCGGCGCGGCGGCCGTGACCTACGAATTCGAGAACGTCCCGCTGCAATCGGCCGAATATCTCGCTTCGCGGACGCGCGTCCGGCCGCCGCCCACGGCGCTCGCGGCCGCACAGGACCGACTCTACGAAAAACAGCTCTTCAACAAGCTCGGCATCCCGACGCCGGAGTTTGCGGCGGTCGACTCGCGCGCGGCGCTGGACGAGGCCATCGCCCGCGTGCGGCTGCCGGCAGTGCTCAAGACGCGCCGGCTGGGCTACGACGGGAAGGGCCAGTTCGTGCTGCGCAGCGGCAGTGACGTGGCGGCGGCGTGGCTGGCGCTTGGCGACGCGCCCCTGATTCTCGAGCGCTACGTGCCGTTCGAGCGCGAGCTATCGATCCTCGCGGTGCGCGGGCAGGACGGCCAGTTCGCCTGTTACCCGCTGATCGAAAATCGCCATCGCAACGGGATCCTGACGCTCTCGCTCGCGCCAGCCCCGCAGAGCACGCTGCTCCTGCAGCAAACCGCCGCGGAATACGCGCATGCGCTCGTCGATGAGCTCGAGTACGTCGGGTTGCTGGCGCTCGAGCTGTTTCAATTCCAGGGGCGGCTGCTGGCGAACGAAATGGCCCCGCGCGTGCACAACTCCGGGCACTGGACGATCGAAGGGGCGCGCACCAGCCAATTCGAGAACCACCTGCGCGCCGTGCTCGGCTGGGAGCTAGGCCCGGCGGAGTCGGTCGGCTGCTCGGCGATGGTGAACCTGATCGGTGAGGTTCCAGACGTGCAGTCGATGCTGCGCGTGCCGGGGGCGCATGTGCACCTGTACGGCAAATCACCCGCGGCCGGTCGCAAACTCGGGCATGTGACGCTCTGGGGCGAGGGCCAGACGGTCGACGCGCAGCGACTGGCGAAGCTGCTCGAGCTTGCTGAATCGGCCAGCACCGCTCGAACGCCGCGCGCGAAGCAGGCGCAAACCACGTAAGCACGTAGGGCGCCGCGCGCGGCCTGATGAGCGCGTCATCACGCGCGGCAATCTTCGCGTCGTCGTGTACGGCACCGCGCGCATCCCTTCATCGCGTGCGGAGCGAATCACCGCGCTCGGATCGCGGAACTACATGGTTGCCTGATGGAACGCGCGGCCGCGCGCCGCCTCCACCGAATCGTCGCACAGAAACTCGTACAGGTCGTCTCCGTCAATGGTCTCGGGCGTGAGTCCGGCCCGTTGCATGGCTTCGATATACGCCAGGCCGCGCTCGAGCGTGTCCTTCACCAGCGGACGATGGCAATGCTCGGCGAGCCATTCACGAGTCATTTGAATTTCCTGCGACGCGGTCATGGGCGTTCTCCGGGTTGTTCACGGTGCGTGTTGCGCCGCCGACGGGCGGGCGCAGACGTGCTCGTATCCGCCGCGCAGCGCCGCAAAGTTTGCTTCCAGCAGCTCGGGGCGCTTGCCGCCGATCAGCCTTGCGATGGCCGCCTCGACGCGCGGCAGCGGCAGGGCGTCCGTCGCGCCGAGGAAAGCGCCAAGCATCACGACGTTTGCGGAGCGCTCCGCGCCGGCGCTGCGCGCGATCAGGCCCGCTGGAATGTAGTGCGCCACGATGTCGGCCCGTGCGCAGCGCACCGGCACGAGCGACTCGTTCACCAGCAGCAGCCCGCCGCGGCGCGCACTTCTCGAAAAGCGCTCCAGCGACGGCTGATTCATGACCAGCACCGCCGAGTAGCTAGACGAGACCGGCGATCCGATCTCCTCGTCGGAGAACATCGTGGTGCAATTGGCCGTCCCGCCGCGCATCTCCGGGCCGTACGATGGGAACCAGGTAGCGAAGAGCCCCTGGTCCATCGCGGCTTCCGCCAGCATGCGGCCCATCAGCAGAATTCCCTGTCCGCCGAAGCCCGCGATCAGCACTTCGTGTTTCATGTGTGCGCCTCGCCGGCCGCGGCGAGCGCCGCAGCGGGTTGATCCAGGCGGTCGACGAAAACGCCGGGCGGGAAAACCTTGATCACGTCCGCATCGATGTGCCGCATCGCCGCGATGGGCGTCATGCCCCATTGCACCGGGCAGGACGAGAGGAACTCCACCAGCGCGAAGCCGCGATCCTCAAGCTGTGCCCGCGCCGCACGCCGCACCAGCTTTCGCGCCGCGATCACATTCTTCGGCGAGCTGACCGCGACCCGCGCCAGGAACGCGACATCCGGCAAGGTCGCGAGCAGCTCGCAGATCCCCAGCGGGCGCCCGGCCTGCGGCTCGCTGCGGCCAGCCTGAGAGGTGGTGGTTTTCTGGCCCAGCAGCGAAGTGGGCGCCATCTGGCCGCCGGTCATGCCGTAGATCCCGTTGTTGACAAAGAAAACCGTGATGCGTTCGCCGCGGGCGGCGGCATGCACGGTCTCCGCCAGTCCGATCGCGGCCAGGTCGCCATCACCCTGGTACGTGAATACGAAGCGTTTCGGGTTCAGGCGTTTCACCGCGGTGGCGACGGCGCAGGCGCGGCCGTGGCTCGCCTCAATCGCGTCGAAATTGAAATACTCGTACGCGAACACGGCGCAGCCGACCGGGCAGACGCCGACGGTGCGATCCACTGCGCCGATCTCGTCGATCAGCTCGCCGAGCAGTCGGTGGATGATGCCATGCCCGCAACCGGGGCAATAATGCATCGGCTTGTCGCTCATCGATTCGGGCCGCTCGAAGACGCACTCACGATCGCACGCGGCCACTTCGACGCCGCCGTCTTCACCGATCCCGGGCGCGGAACTCATGTGGGCACTCCCGATTCCGCCAGCAGCCGCACAAGCACCTCTTCCAGCTCTTCGGGCGACGGAACGATCCCGCCCATCCTCCCGAAGAAGTGCACCGGACAATTGCCCAGCACCGCCAGGCGAACGTCCTCGAGCATCTGCCCGCTGTTGAGCTCAAACGAAAGCACGCCACGCACGCGCTGTGAAAGTTCGGCAATCCGCGCGGCGGGAAACGGGTACAGCGTGATCGGCCGCAACAGCCCGACGCGTAGCCCGCGCCGCCGCAGCTCCGAGAGTGCCGAATACGCCACGCGCGCGCACACGCCAAACGCGACGATCAGCAGGTCGGCATCCTGCGTGCAGCGCTCCTCCCAACGCACTTCAACCCGCGCGGCGCGGTACGTCGCTTGCAGCAGCTCGTTGTGGCGGCAAAGCTCGTCGGCATCGAGGAACAGCGAGTGCACGACGTTCATCGACGCGCGCGTGCCGCGCCCGGCTGCCGCCCAAGGCCGTAGCGGCGGCGGTGGCAGCGGGAACTCGCTCGGCACGCTCGCGGGCTCGAGCATTGAGCCGAGCACCGCGTCGGCCAGCAGCATCGCCGGCATGCGGTAGCGCTCCGCCAGCTCGAAGCCCAGCCGCGGCAGCTCGAACATCTCCTGCACGTTCCAGGGCGCCAGCACAATGCTGTGATAATCTCCGTGACCACCACCCTTGCACGCCTGAAAGTAATCAGATTGCGAGGGTGCGATGTTGCCCAGCCCCGGCCCGCCGCGCATCACATTCATGATTAGGCAAGGCAGCCGTGCACCGGCGATGTAGCTGAGCCCCTCCATCATCAGGCTGATTCCGGGGCTGGAGCTGCTGGTCACGACGCGATGCCCGGCCGCGGCGCCGCCGTAGACCATGTTGATCGAGGCGACTTCGCTCTCGGCCTGAATGAACACGCGCCCCAGTCGCGGCATCAGGGCGCTCATGATCTCCGGAATCTCATTCTGGGGCGTGATCGGATAGCCGAAGAAGGCCTCGGCCCCGGCGGCGACCGCGCCGAGCGCCAAAGCTTCGTTGCCTTTCACCAGGCGGCGCGTGCCGGCATCGCGCGCGGGCGCGGCAGGTGGACGCTCAATTGCTGGGGGACTGGCGATCACGGGGTTTCCTGCGCTTTCGATAGACCGACATGCCCGATTCCGGACACATTTCGGCACAAAGCGCGCAGGCGCTGCACTTTTCCGGGTCATGCAGCTTCGCGACGTGATAACCCAGCGCGTTGAGCTCGTCCGAGAGCGAAAGGCAATGCTGCGGACAGAACTCAACGCACAGTGAACAGCCCTTGCAGCGCTCGGCTTGAACGCGGACGGGCTCCATGGCGGCACCCTCGCGTTAGCGCCGGCAATGCCAGCGCGTGACAATGGACACAGACGCAGGAGTGTTCCGGCACGTCGCGTGCCAGGCGCACGCCCGCAGTCAGGCCACCCGATCGCGCCCTGCGCCGCTGCCGCGCCACGAAATTGCGCAGCTTGGCGCGCGTTCTGTGGTGTATAACACAAGTACGCGCACGCCCAAGATGCCCCCGATCGCCACGAGCCCGAGGATCGTAGCGCTGGTTGCGGCGCGACTAGGCGCGTCGCGCGGAGCAATTCCTCGAATGACCGGATCCGCGCGAAGCCGGAGACTCTCGTCGACTCGAAAGGGCTGGGGTGGGTCGACGCGATTGTCGGTGACTAGGAACTTGGGTCGCAGCGGGTTCTTGTCCCGCGTGCGTGACTGCTTGCCTCCCGCGCGCGGGTCGCCGCGTCGCATCCCGGCCTATTTATCTTCCGCGCGGATGCCCATGCCGCGCCGATCCGGGTACGCCGGCCGGCTCGGCGGGCGGTACGGGTTCTTTTCGAGTTCACTGAGCATCTGTGCGATCGCCGCGTCGAGTTGCGGGTCGGCGTCGTTCTGCATCTTCGACGGGTCGGCGATGACCTCGATATCCGGGTCTACGCCGTGGCCTTCGATGCCCCAGGTACCGTCGCGTTCGTAGAAGGCGAATGTCGGAGCGGTGACGTTTGTGCCGTCGATCAATCTGGGATTGCCGGAAATTCCGACCAGCCCGCCCCAGGTGCGCGTCCCGATCAGCTTGCCGAGCTTGGCCTCTTTGAAATAATGCGGGAAGGCGTCGCCGCCGGAGCCGGCCAGCCCGTTGATCAGCATGCACTTGGGTCCGGGGTGGCCATCGGGCGGCCAAGGCCAGTCGCGTCCGTCGCGGCGGGCCCAGTAGTTCAGCCGCGGGCGATTGAGCAGCTCCACAAAGCGCGTGGGGATCTGGCCACCGCCGTTCCAGCGCTCGTCGATGATCAGGGCCGGCATCTCGATTTGACCGAAGAACTGGCGGAACAGGTTGTTCTGGCCGTTGACGCCGGTGTCGGGCACGTGAATGTATCCGACGCGTCCTGCGGTCTTCTCGGCGACGTATTTACGGTTGCGCTCGATCCAATCGCGGTAGCGCAGATTGCCCTCGCTCGCGAGCAGTTTGACGACGACATCGCGGCAGCCGGGGAAGCGGCTGGGCTGCGTGCTCGGCGCGGTTGCCGGCTGGGTGGCTGGCGTGCCGTCACGAATGGTGAGCGTGACGACTTTTTCAGCCAGGCCCTGGAACGCGGCCCAGGGGTCCTTGGTGGGGTCGAGTTGCACGCCGTTGACTGCCAGCAGCGCGTCGCCGACTTTCACATCGACGCCGGCCTGCTGCAACGGATTGCGCGCGTCGGCATCCCAATCGGCGCCACAATAGATCCGCGCGATGATGTAGACGCCGTCGCGTAGCTCGAAATCGCAACCCAGCAGGCCGACGCTGACAGCGGGCTGGCCGTCGGGCGGTGCGATGTAGTAGGCATGCCCGACGTTCAGCTCGGAGATCATCTCGGAGATGACGTAGCCGACGTCTTCGCGCGAGACGCAATCCGCCAGCATCGCGCCGTATTGCGATTTCAGTGCCTTCCAATCGACGGCGTGCAGGCCGGGGTCGTAGAAATAGTCGCGCTGCATGCGCCAGGCGTCATCGAAGAGCTGCTGCCACTCCTGCCGCGGGTCGACCTGTGCGAACAATTCGCCCAGCGGCACGGGCGTCTCGAGCTTTTGCCCGGCGGCAGCCGAAATCACGCCCCAGCGATCGCCGGCACGCACCAGCAGCTTCTCGCCGTCCGCGGAGATTCTGAACGCGCCGACTTCGTCGATGACCGTTTTCTCCTCACGCTTGTCGTCTTCGAGGTCCAGGATGCGCACCGAAGATTTGCGCTCGACGTCGCTCAGCGTTTGCCGCACGTAGATCAGGTGGCCCTTCTTATTGACCGAAATCTGGCTGAACGAGCCGCGCGGCACGGGCAGTTCCTCGACCCGCGCTTCAAAGCCGGCCACGTCGATCGTCACTGGCTTGGGTGGCGCTTTGTCGCCCTTCTTGCCCGCTTCGTCTGGTTTTTCTGAACCGGATTTCGCAGCAGTGCCGGACTTCTTCTCGTCCGCGCCAGGCTTCTTTTCGGAATCGGATTTCTCTTCCGGCCCGTCGGGTTTCTGGGCGTCCTTTTCGTCGGCCCCGTCAGACTTCTTGTCCGACTTCTCGTCGCCCCACTTCTCTTCATCGCTCTTCGCGAGCAGCGGGGATTTCACGTCCTTGCGCAGCGGCGCGACGTACAGCCGGTCTGTCATGGCGTAGACAAACGTGGTGCCGATGTCTTCGTAAATCGGCGCTGAGAAGCTGCGCTGGCTGGCGAAGTAGAGGTAGTCGCCCTTGCGATCAAACGTCGGCCAGGAGTCGGCGAACATCCCGCTGGTAAGCTGCTGCGGCTGCTGCGTGTCGAGGCTGTAGACCCAGATCGCATTTAGCCGGTTTTCCATGCCTTTCGTGTAGACAATCCACTTCGAATCCGGCGACCAGTTCAGCGGCGAACCGTTGCCCCAGGGCTCGCGGTCAAACGTGCGCGTCTGGCCGCTGTCGATGCTGTGCAGATTCAGCGCGCCGCTCTTGTCGGTGAAAGCGATGTGCTTGGAATCCGGCGACCAACTGGGTGAAAGGCGGAACATCGCGCCGTCGCGCGTGAGCTGCCGCGTGTCACCCTGGCCGTCGGATTGGGTCAGGTACAGCTCGTATTCACCGGTGGCGTCGGAGAAATAAGCAATCCATCGGCCGTCCGGGCTCCAGGCCGGGTCGCGCTCGGCGACGCCGCTGCTACGCGTCAGGTTGCGGACGGCGCCTCTCTCGGCCGGCAGCGACCAGATGTCGCCGCGGGCGTCGAACACGACGCGTTTTCCGGAAGGCGAGATGTCGGCATTCTCGATCAGCTTGGAGACGTCGACGCGCTGCGGCTTGATCGTCGGCCGATCGCCGGGAATCTGGATCTCGACGGTCCGCGGGTTGCTCGGGCCGACGGGGTTGGCAAGATCCAGCAGCAGAATTTGCGATCCGTACTGCATGACGATTTCACCCGCGCCGCTGGGCCCGGGTCCGTGCGCAGGCCACTTCACGTCGAAATCGCGGAACGTCGTGAGTTGCTCGCGCTTGCCGCTTTCGATCTCGAACGACCAGATGTTGAGGCGGTGTTCCGGGCCGGCGTCGGATAGGTAGTAGAGCGTGTTTCCCTGCCACATCGGGGCCGTGTCGGTGCCTTCCCAGTCTGTGATCTTGCGGGCGCTTTTGTCAGTCAGGTTGAAGAGCCAGATGTCGGTCGCGCGGCCGCCGCGATAGCGCTTCCAAGTGCGGAAGTCGCTGGTGTGCGGCGTGTACGCCAACCACTGTCCGTCAGGACTGATGTCGGCGATGGTGCCAAACGGCACGGGGACGCGCAGCGGCAGCCCGCCGCCGGCGGCGACCGTGAAGAGCAGTTGCTGGCGACTCATGGGGCCGAGGCTGTCGGTGTAGAAAAGCAGGCGGCCATCGGGCGTCCAATCGTTCAGTATTTCTGCGCCCGGATGGTGCGTGACGCGCGTCGGCACGCCGCCGGTCAGTGGCAGTGTGTAGATGTCGCGGTTGCCGTCGTAGTTTCCCATGAATGCGATCGTGTTGCCGTCGCGGCTGAAGCGCGGGAACTGCTCTTCTCCCGGCGGGCTGGCCAGGGGCGTGGCCATGCCGCCGCCGCGCGGCACACTCCAGAGATCGGCGGCGTAGACGAAGACGATGTGCGTGGCGCTGACATCCGGGAAGCGGATCATGCCGCCGTGAGGAGCGGTCTTGCTGTTCTGGGCGAGCGCCGCGCCGGGCAGTCCGGGCGTGTACGTAAAAAGCAGTGCCAATCCGGTGCCGATGGCGAAGCGAACGACGCTGACATTACGACGCATGCGAGCTCTCCAAATTGCACGACTACAACGGGATATGCTGCGCCGAGAACCAGCGCGAACCAACGCGCCGAAAACCTGCGCGAACGGCAGCGCCAGGTGGTGGACGGCACGCACGCCGCGGTCCACTCAAGAAACCGGCCGCACCTGATGCGGCGTCGCGCGGATCGGCGAAGCCCGCTCAGCGCAGGTCGACGTGCAGCAAATCCAGGCCGTCAAACGTTGAATAGCGGGCCGCCGCGGCGGTCATCAGCGGCAGGCCGCAGCGCAGGCAGGTCGCCGCCAGCAGGCAGGTGTCGTAGCTCACCTGGTGCGACATGCGAAACTGCTGCAGCAGCTCGATCGCCGCAATCGCGTCCGTCTGCGCCGGCGGCACCAACTGATAATGCTGGAACATCTCGCCGAGCGCGTCCTGCTCGGTCACATTCTGCGCCGCGCTCAGCAGCTCCGCGACGATCACTGCATGCGTCGCCAGGCGGCCCTCGCGCCGCAGCTCGTCCAGGACGTTGCAGGCGGCGTCGTTCCCGCGCAAATACGCCTCGATCACCGTCGAATCAACCACGACCTCGGCAGCCGGCTCAGCCACGCGGTTCCTCCGTCGCCGTCGTCGGCGGGCCGCTGGACGCGCCCGCACCCGGCGAACCGCGCGGCGCACGCGGCGGCTGCGAGCCGGGCGCAGCCCCGCCCGCCCGATTCCGCCACAGCCCGAAGGCCGGCAGCTCGCGCAGCGAACTCACCGGCGAGACGCGCGGCACAACGTCCACGGCCGTCCCGTCCGGCAGGTGTGCGCTGTCCTGCAGCCAGATCACACCATTCTTGACGATTCCGCGCAATGGCATGGCCAGCGCTCACTCGACATTGACGCGATTAGACTCGGCCGAGCCGCTCCAGCACGCCGCGGACCAGGATCGGCCAGCCAATGGTCGCGTCGCAGAGCACTTCGGCGTGCTTTCCGCCTTCGGCCGCAGAGACGAACTTGCCCCAGGAGACGCCTTCGGAATACGTGCAGCCGGATAGCCCGCCCCAGTGCACCGGCTCTGGGCAGATGCGGACGGCATAGTGGAAGCGGATCCACTTGCCCAACTCGCCCTTGGTGCGGCGATCCAGGATTTCGCCCAGCGGGCCGACCTGCTGGGCCCAGTTGCGCGGAACGCCGCCGCCGATGGTGAAGATACCCATGCGTTCGGCCTTGGCGCAGCGTTCGTAGTAGTGCTCGATGTCGCGCAGCATGTCGAGCTTGAGCAGCGGCTTGCCGGCGCGGGCCGCGACCATGTTGTGCACCATCAGGTCCAGGCCCAGCTCGCTGTCGGTGAAGGCCGGCACGTAGACCGGCACGTTCTTGTCATACGCCGACTGCAGAATCCCGCGGCCGGGAAAGGCCTTGCGGCAGTGTTCGCCGATGCGGCGATTGATCTCGTGGCTGCCGAACGGCTGATCGGGCGGAAGCTGCTGCAGCACGTGCTCCATGATCTCGGCGGCCTGCTCGAGATTCCGCTCGAGCTCGAGCGTGTCGTACACGCGGGCGTAGCCGGCTTCGTAGAGGCGGTCGTCGTTCCAGGTCGGGTCGTAGCGGAAGTGCGTGTGGCCGGTCTGCTCGATCAGACCGTGGCACATCAGCGCGCCAGTGCTGACCACCGCGTGCAGCATGCCCTGGTCGATCATCTCGGCGATCAGCAGCCCCTGCTTGGCGATGGTCATCGCGCCAGAGAACGTTCCGACGATAAAGCACTTGTCGTCGCGGACCATGTCGGTCAGCACTTCGGCCGCCTCGCCCAGGCCGCGGCCGGCGAAGGCCGTGCGCGACATGGCGTCGAGCATGTCCGAGAAGCTGCGGGTTTTCTTGACGTCGAGCGGCTCGAGCGGCTTGAGCTTGTCCGACCAGCCGTCGGCTAGCGATTCCATGCCGCGCGACGACGATTGCGGGTGGTGATGCGACACGCACGCTCCTTTGTTCGAGAACGGCCATCATGCCGCAGCAGGCAGCGCTGGTCAAACCGCGCCGCTGTCGGCTGTGAATCGGCTGTGTCGTGGAATCGCCGGCGCGTCGATCCTGATCGCGAACTCGGGTACAATGAGGCGACAGCTTCGCGGGCCGAGGTTGTGTCATGCCGCGTATGCGACGCGATCGCGGGAGGTCGCCGGCGACGTCACGGACATCGCAGTCAGACGACCTGCTTGCGCACATTCGCCGCTGCCTGCTGTACGCACTCAACACCGAGCGCGAATTGACGCACGCCGAACTGCTGCGCCGCGTGACGAGCCGATTGCCGCGCGCCCGTGCCGCGGCGCTGCTACGCGGCTTGCGGCGGGCCGATCTGTTGGCGCGCGGTCTGCGGCCGGCGTGGGATGTGCTCGACGGAGCGGGATGCCCGGTTGCGCTGCGCGGCGAAATGCGCGAGCTGGCCCGGCTGGCGCTGTTCGGGCCCGCCGGCCAGGGGCGCCAGAGTGACTCGCGCCATCGCGAGGCGCTGCGCCAAACGCTGTGTGCCGAGATCATGCGCGAGTGCCGCGACGAGAGCGGGCTGCGGATGGCGGCGGCCCGCGCGCTGCATCATCCGGGTGTGATCGCGGATCCGGAACTGGAGAGCGCGATTCGCGCTTTCGTCAGCGAAAGGGAATCTGAGCTGGCCAGCCGCATGGCGCAGCAGCGGCACGAAGCCGAGCAGATGCCGACCGATTGGTTCACGCGGCCAGCGCGGCCCGCGCCGCCGGCGCCGGCGCAGAGCGACGCTGCGCCCGCCGCGGGCGAGTCGACCCCGCCGCGCGATCATTCGCCAAGCGCGACGCAGGTGCTGACCGCGTTCGAGCGGATGCGGCGTGACTTCAACGATTCGCTGGTGCATTTTGATATTGCCCGTTGCCGGCAGATTCTGACGCAGGCCGAAGCGCTGCACGCGCGCTATCCGGCGCTGATCCCCGGTGCCGGGCTGGAGCGCTTCACGGAAGAGCTGCAGCGGCTCGAGACGCGCCGGCACCTGCTGCTCAGCGAGATTTCGAAGCTGGAGGAGGCCGCGTTCGCCGCGGCCCGCGAGGGCTCGACCGAGCAGGTTTCGCGCGCGCTGCAGCGGTTGAGCTCGTTGCACGCGGCCCGGCCTGAGCTGTTTCCCGACGAACACTTCGCGCGGATCCGCGCGCGGATTGAGACCGCCTCGCACGAGCACGAGCACCGCCAGGCGGCCCGCGAGCTGCTGGCCCGCGAGCGGGCGGTCGCGGCCGAGATCAAGCACCTGGCCGACGGGATCCGCGCGTTTCACGCGCTGGTCCGCGACCTGCCGCACGACGACCCGCGCTACCTGACGGCGGAGCGCGAATATCAGGCGCTGGTGCGTGCGCTGCGCTCGCATGATCGCGAATGGCTGGCCGGGCTGATCCTGGAGCTGGATGGTCTGCTGGACGTGCTGCACGACACTACGCACCGGGCCGAGGTGCAGGTTGATCGCTTTCTCGCCAGCGTGCGGGCCGCGCTGAACGAGTTGCAGCGCGAGATAGGCGACATCTCGCGCGAGACGGCCGCGGATCACTAGCGCGGCGCTGCGGCCGCGCGCGCTCGTTGAACGTGCGGAGAGCGCCCGTCGCTATTGCGTGTCTGAACGAATCCACCCACAATGCCTGCGGAAGATGCTGCAGGAAGCCTCCAGTCCCCCGTGTTCGCCGACCGCCGACGAGGTCCCGCTGGGCACGTCGCGTCTGGCGGAGCGCGCTGCGCTGGCGCTGGATCGGCGTGTGGGCTGGTATTCACGGGCGAAATTCGATCTGGTGCGCTGGTTCTTGTGGGCCTGGGCTCAGAGCTTCAGCCTGCGCGGCCTGTATCTGCTGGGCCGCGCGTTTGGCACGATCGAATTCCTGATCAACTTCAAGCGCCGTGGGCGCTATCGCGCCGAGCTGCGGGCCATCTTTGGCGACCGGCTCACGCCGGCCCGCGAGAAGGCCATCGTCCGCAGCTACTTCCAACGCACTCGTTGCGACAAGCTGCTGTACCTGATCTTCGATCGCCTGCCGCGCGAGAAGATCCTGCGGCGGATTCGCTTTCACGGACGCGAACAGGTGGATGCAGCCCTGGCCCGCGGGCGCGGCGTGTACGTGATGCTCAGCCATCACGGCTCGCACCATGTCGCCGGGCTGCTGATGGCGCTGCTGGGCTAC
>CAZHTF010000013.1:0-52464 GCA_964535305.1 uncultured Planctomycetales bacterium
CTGGCGCTCGACCCGTCGCAACAAACGCCCTTCGTGCTGCTAGGCACCGACGCCCCCGACCTGCCGCGCGCCACGCTGCTCGCCGGGCTTCGTGCCGCGCAACGCCGCCAGTGTGCGCTCTGCCCCGCGCACGATGGCGGCTATTGCATGTTGGCGCTGGATCGGCCGCGCCCGCAGCTCTTCGAAAACATCGCTTGGGGTTCGCCGATCGTCGCCGACCAGACCCGCGCCGCCGCGCGAGCGGCGGGCGTGCCGCTGCTGGAATTGCCGGCGTGGCAGGACATCGATTCACCCGCGGACGTCTTGCGGCTCATCGCGCGGCTGCGGACAAGCCGCTCCGCCCCGCTGCGCGAATTGCGCGAGCGAATGAAAACATTGCGTACGCGGCTCAAATCGCTGACACTGCCGACGAACGAGGCAGCGAACGGAGTAGAGTCGTGAGCGGGCAAGCCCAGACGCGCACCGCGAAGGTCCTGATCGTCGACGACAACCCGCAGATCCTCGAGCTGCTCGAGGCCTATCTCGAGCCGCTCGGCGTCCAGGTCAGCAGCGCCGCCGATGGACAGGCGGCGCTCGGCGCCGTCGAGCGCGATCCGCCGGACCTGATTCTGCTCGACGTGATGATGCCCAAGCGCAGCGGGTTTGAAGTGTGTCGACAGCTCAAGACCGATCCGCGCTACCGCGAGACGGCGATCATCATGGTGACGGCGCTGAACGAAGCCGGCGATGTCGAGCGTGGCCGCGAGTGCGGCGCGGATGATTTCCTGAGCAAGCCGGTGAACAAGCTCGATCTGCTCGAGCGCGTGCGGAACCTGCTGCGGCTGCGCGAGCTGAAGCAATCCGTTTTTCAGCCGCCAGCGGGTGATCCGGCGATTTGATTCCGCTCGCGGCGGTCGGTCGGGGGATCATGCAAGGTATGAATGCGGGTCGCACTGCGCGCTGCCGTGCGGTAGCGCGCTGCGTGCGTTCGGCGGACGCCCGCGCCGCATGGGCCGAGTCGCAATTTGTGAATCTGGGTAGGAGTTACCGACCGGTCGGATCCGGAAATTCTGCCGCGCCTATCGGACTCCGACCGCTGAACCGACACCGGCCGCCGCCCGAATCCGATTTATCGGCGTGGCGGATGCCCGCCGCGCGCGGAAATTGGCTGTATTGCAGACTCAGGAAGTGTGGCAGCGACGCTGAGGGGGAAGTCGGCCACATTAGGGTGGGGGTTGAACAAAATGTCGACGGGCAATCCGCTGAGTTCGCGCCACGCACTGCGCGGCCCGCTCGCGCTGCTCGCGGTCGTTGTCGCGCTGGAGTTGGGTGGCTGTCCCGGTAACTCGGATCCGATCGACGCTGACGGCAGCGGATCAGGGTCCGGACCTGGCGGCTTACTCAACGGAATCCCTACCTGGACCGGCGGTCCGAACAATCCAAACGGCTCGGCCGACCCGGAAAGCCCGAGCGATCCCTCAGGAAGCGATCCAGGCGGCGGCGATCCTGCGGGTGGTGGTCCTGCGGGTGGCGGTCCCGACGGCGGAAACCCCGCTGGCGGTGGAACCAGCACGCTCAGACCCGCAAATATCAATGAAGCTACGTTCGTCAACGCACCGCTCACGCTGCGACTGAGCGCCACTGGCGGCGCGAATGTCTCGTTCGCGATCGTCGCCCCGCCGGCGCAGGGCACGCTCGGTCCGATTTCGCAGATTGACGCGACCAGCGCCGCTGTGCAATACACGCCGCCGACCGACTTCACCGGCCTGGCTCAGTTCAGCTATCGGGTCAGTGAGAACGGTGCGAATTCCGACCCGGCGACCGCCATCGTGCAGGTCGTCCCGCTGGTGCGCATCGACGCGATACCGGCATCCGGTCCGCGAAATCTGGCAACCGAACTGCGCGCATACACCGACGACGGCGCGGCGCTTCCCGATGGCGTATACTCGTGGGACATCGCGGGACAGGTGGATTCCGGCCCCATGAGCACGCATTCACGCCGCAGCGCCGCCTTCTCATCCGCCGGCGTCCATCTCATCACGCTTTCCATCCTGGTTACCGGCACGACCTCCACGCTCCGCGCCGCAGGGCCCGGCAACGGCAACGGCGGTGGCGGCGGCAACGGCGGTGGTGGCGGAAACGCCTCCGTACAGGTCTGGCCGATGATCACCGGAACCGTCCGCAACAGCAGCGGCGCGCCCATGCAAGGCATCACCGTGCTCGCCTCCGGTGCAGGGTCCGACACCACCAACGGCCAGGGCAATTACAAGATCGACGTCCCGCTCGGTTGGACCGGCACCATCAGCCTTCAGGGACAGGCGAGCGTTACGCCGCCGTCGATCGCATTCTCAAACCTGCAGACCGACGTTTCCGGCGTGGATTTCGTGGTCGGCGGCGGCGGCAGCACCACGCGCGCCATCTCCGGGTTCGTCCGCGACCCCGGCGGTCAGGGAATTTCGGGCGTCACGCTTGCACTTAGCGGCGGCCCGACCGGCCAGACCGATAGCGCCGGCTACTATTCGCTCAACGTCACCAGCGGCTACAGCGGCACGCTGACGCCCACCAAGCTGAACTATACCTTTACGCCCGCGAATCGCACGCTGACCAATATCACCGTCGACACCATCAGTCAGAACTTCACCGGCACCGTTGCGACCCCCGTCAACCAGCCGCCCAGCGCTACGCCGCAGAGCGTCTCGACCAACGAGGACACGGCCCGCTCGATCACGCTGGCCGGCTCGGACCCCGAGGGCGCGGCGCTGCGTTACGTGATCGCCAGCCTGCCGACCAAGGGTACGCTGCGCGACGCGTCGAACAGCGCGCTGATTCAATCAAGCCAATTGCCCTACATGCTGCTTTCGAACGGCAAGGTCGTCACCTACACGCCGAACGCGAATCAGACCGGCGCCGACTCCTTCTCCTTCATGACCGACGATGGCGTGGTCCGCAGCAGCGCCGCGAACGTGAGCATCACGATCACCGCGGTCAATGATCCGCCCACGATCACGCAGGGGACGCTGGTCAACCTGGCGGTTGCGCAAGACAGCCTGGGCAGCAGCCCGTCGAACCGCGTCAGTCTCTCCGCGACCGACCCGGATGCCGCCGCAAACAGCATCGTATGGAGCATCAGCAGCCCCGCGGCGCACGGGACGGCGGCCATCGCCAGCGGCTCGCCCAGCAGCTCTGGCGCCGCGGTGCTGGTCTCGTACCAGCCCGTCGGCGGCTACTTGGGCGTCGATTCGTTCGTGGTGCAGGCGCGTGACGCCAGCAGTGCCAGCGACACGATCATTGTCTCCGTCAACGTCGGCGGAAATCCGATTTCGGGCGTAGTGCGCGACTACGCCGGAAATCCGCACCAGGGTGTCGAGCTCGAGGCCCGCAACACCAGCAACGTCGTCACCACCACCGCGACCACCGACGCGAACGGCTTCTACGCACTGGTCGTGCCGAACAACTGGTCCGGCACGGTCGTCGCCAGCGCCAACTACCGGCTGGTGCCCGCGTCGCAGTCATATGCGAACGTCTCGGGCGGCGTCGCAAACCAGGATCGCCAGGCGTTTCGCAACTACTACGTCGCGCCCGGCGGCTCGGGCTCAGGCGACGGAAAGATCGCGACTCCTTTCGGCAATCTGCAGACTGCCGGCAATGCGGCCCAGCCCGGCGACACGATCCTGATCCGCGCCGGCACCTACACCAGCGGCACCACCAACTCCAGCACGCCGGTGCTGGGACTGAGCGCAGGCCAGGGCGGCGTCGCCGGCTTCCCGGTCACGATCAAGGCCTATCCGGGCGAGGCGGTCGTCATCAGCGGCGCGAATGGCGTGACGCGCGAACTCATGATCCTCGACCGCGTCTCGTACGTCGACGTCGAGGACCTCGAGTTCGCTTTTGCCGACCGCACCGCCATCTCCGTGGTCGACACCAATACCGACGCCGTCAGCGATGCGCATCACATCAACATTCGCCGCTGCGTGGCGCACCACAACAATTTCGACACCAGTTTCATCGGCGGCGCGTTCCGCACCGAGGGACAGGTCACCTACGTGCTCTTCGAAGAATGCGTGGCCTACAAGAACTCGAACGGCTTCGAGTTCCGCGAGTATCCAACGCAGACGAGCACCTCGTGCGCTGTGCCGCCCAAGGCCGGCAATATCCAGGCCACGACTGCGGATCTGCCCGAATCGCAGTGGGATTCGTGGCCCGGCTGGATCAACATCGCCGCGCGCTATTGCACCATCCGCCGTTGCATCGCGTATGACAACGATGTTCGGCCCGAATCCAGCAACGGCATCCAGCCGCGCTACGCCGTGGAATGTGTGATCGAGGACAACATCGCCTTCCGCAACGCGGACGACAATATCGACGGCGTCGGCTCGACCCGCTGCACCTATCGCGGCAACATCGCCTTCGACGCCAACCCTACCCGCACCAGCGCCGGCGACGGAAACGGCATCAAGATCGGCGTGCGCGGCGGGCTGGACAACCTGGTCTATCAGAACATCTCGTTCAACAACCCGCGGGCCGGGTTCGACATGGCCGATTCCGAGCGCTCGTTCGTCTACAACAACACCGTGCTCTCCACCGGTTGGTTCGGCATCTGGTTCGAAGCCACCCGCGCCGGAACCGGCGGTCAGACGATCTACAACAACGTGGTCAAGAACGGCGGCACGCAAGGCGACCTGGGCCGCAACGGCGCTGCCACGCGCGTCGCGGTTTGCGACTACAACAGCGTCGCAGATAACAACACGCACAACTGGGCTATCCCGCACGGAGGTCACACGCGCGTCTCGACCGACCCGCAGTTCACGAATGAAACGCTGACGATCGACGTGAACTTCCCGGCCAGCGCCATAACGCCGGCGCAGAAGCACGCCTTCCTCAAGAACCAGGTGCTGCAGAAACTGAGTCTGGCGGTAGGTAGCCCGCTGGTGGATCAGGCGCTGCTGATCAATGGCGTGAACAACACGTTCCTGGGCTCAGGACCGGACATGGGCGCAATCGAATCGCGCTGAGGCGTGACAGGAGCGGCGTTGAGCCTCGACAACCGAAGTCAGAGCCGCGACCGGATGGGAGCGGTCAGGCCGGATCTGCGACACGTGCGGATTTGGACGTGCACTGCGTTCGCCACTCGCCTTCGCCCCGGCGGGCGAATCGCGACGCGGAGCTTGAATCACGCGATCGATACGCCGAAGCGCCGTGACCAAAGTTCGAGCATCAGCAGCGCCCAGATTCGCCGACTCAAGTCGCGGCCGCCGCTGCGATGCTCGGCCATCAGCCGCTTCACGCTCTCGCGCTGCAGCAGCGCGGCGGTACGCGACGCGGGCCCCAGCAGCAGCTCGTCGGCGTACGGCACGAGGCTGTCGCGGAACCAGTGTTTGATCGGGATGCCAAAGCCCATTTTCCGCCGGGTCACCCACGATTCCGGCACATAGCGCGACAGGACGCGCTTCAGCAGGCGTTTGCCCACGCCACGATGGAGCTTGAGCCGCAGCGGCAGCCGATTGGCCCATTCGATCAGCGTGTGATCCAGAAACGGCACGCGCACCTCGAGCGAGCTGCGCATCGCCATGCGATCGACCTTGACCAGGATGTCGTCGGGCAGATAGGTGTGATAGTCGGTCAGTTGCAGGCGGCTGACCAGGTCGGGCGCTGCGCCGCTGCGATGATACGGCTCAAACAGTCGCGGGCTGTCGCAGACGTGCGTGTGCAGCGCCGCGCGTAGCAGCCCGCGCCGTTCCGCTGCGCTGAATTTCGCGCACTGTGCGAAGTAGCGCGCCGCGCCGTTGACGGCGGTCTTTTCGAGCACGCCCCGTCCGGTCCAGTGCCGCGGCATGACGCGGGCCGCTACGCCAGCGAGCTGTTTGACGCCCACGCCCGTCCAGGGGTCCATGCGTGCATACGCGGCGGCCTGGGCGTAGCGGCGATAGCCGGCGAAAACTTCATCGCCACCGTCGCCGGAGAGACACACCGTGACATGTTTGCGAGCTTCGCGGCAGACGTAGTAGGTCGGCAGTGCCGACGGGTCAGCGAAGGGCTCGTCGAGGTGGTGCGCGATCTCGTCCAGCACGCCGATGTCGTTGTCGCGCACGATGATCTCGGTGTGCTCGGTCTTGAAGCGCTCCGCGACCCGCGCCGCAAATTGCAGCTCGCTGTAGTCACGCTCGCCGAAGCCAACGCAGAAGGTGCGCACGCGCGACTGCCCGGCGTCGCTGGCGAGCGCGACGGTCGTGCTCGAATCCACGCCGCCGCTGAGAAATAGACCCAGCGGTACATCCGAGCGCAGGCGGATCTTCACGGCCTGCCGCAGCCGCGCGTCGGCTTCCTCGACGGCCTGCTCCGCGTCGATCGGCTCAGGCGCATCGAAGCGCGGCGTCCAGTAGCGCTGCGTGTGCATGCGCCCGTCCTGCCAGGACAGCCACGTGCCCGGCGCGAGCTTCTGCACGCCCTGCAGAATGCAGCGATCTTGCGGGACGTAGCCGTACGCCAGGTAATCGTCGAGCGCGTCGTAATCCAGCCGCCGCGGAAACGACGCATCGGTGCACAGCGCCTTGAGCTCGCTGGCGAACGCCAGCATCCCGTTGTGAAAGCGATAGAACAGCGGCTTTTCGCCCAGCCGGTCGCGGGCGACGAAGACGCGCCGCGTGCGGCGATCGAGAATCGCGAACGCGAACATGCCGTTGAATTCGTCGAGGCAGCGCTCGCCAAGGTCCTCGTACATGTGCACGATGACCTCGGTGTCTGAGAAGTTCTCGAAGCGGTGATTGGCGCGCTCCAGGGCCGGGCGCAGCTCCTGGTAGTTGTAGATCTCGCCGTTGAAGACGATCGCGATCGAGCGATCTTCGTTGAACATGGGCTGCGCGCCGCCAGCCACATCGATAATGCTCAGTCGGCGATGGCCCAGACCGATGTTGCGGTCGATCAGCAGCCCCTCGCCATCCGGACCGCGGTGGCGCATCGCGTCGCGCATCGCGATCAGGGCGCGCTCCTCGACCAGATCGCCCACGCTTGGCAGACAGATTCCGCAGATCCCACACATGTATTCTGGCCCCTGAGCGCCCGACCCTGCTTACGCACCCCGCGCCCGCGGGGTTCGCCGCTGGCGGGCCAATTCGTCGATCAGCGCAACGTAACGCTGCGCGACCGCATCGATCGCGTGCCGCGTCTCAAAATGCTTGCGGGCGCGCTCGCCGCAAGATTGCCACAGATCCGGGTCCTGCGCTAGTCGTCGCAATGCCGCGGCGAGCGCCTCGGGCGCATCGGCGACGCTGCCCAGGCCATTCAGCTCGATGGCGCGGTCGGGATCGACGGTCGAGACCACCGGCACACCGTGCGACCAGGCTTCCAGGAAGATATTCGGAAAGCCCTCGGACGCTGAAGTGCAAAGCAGCGCCGCGCTCTGCGAAAAGTACTCGTGCATGCGGGCGTGCGGTGCCCAGCCGGCGAGCTCGACGTTCGGCAGCGCCGCCAGCCGCGCTTGGCAATCGCGGGCGTAATCGCTGCGATCGTTGGCCGCGCCGACCGCGACGAAATTCAACTCGGCGGCGCGGGCCGCGACTTCGGCGAGCAGGTGCGGGCGCTTCTGTCGTGCAAAGCGCCCGACCCAGAGCACGCGGAAATCGCTGCGCGAAGGCGGCCTCCAGGATCGATCGGCGAACGGGTCCGCGGCGCAGCTCTGAATCAACCTGGCGCGCACGCCAAATTCGCTTTGCAGCGTGTCGAGCTGCCTTTGGGTCTGCGCGACCACCGCCGCCGCTGAGCGCAGCCCGTAGCGGTAAAGCCGCCGCTCGCGCCAGTCGCGCAAATGCGGCAGCGAGCGCAGGCAGTCGTCATCCAGCGCGACGGCGAAAACAAACGGCCGGCCGGCCATGCGGCACCAAAGCGCGATCTGCCCGGTCTCGGCGCCGGCGGCGCGCTGGTAGTAGATGTCCGCGTCCGCGCGCCGCAGCGCGGCGACCAGCCGGCTCCAGCGCGGATGAAAGAAGCGCAGCCCCGGCAGACCAGCATCCCAACGACAGGCCTTGAAGACGCGAATGCCATTGCAATCAAGCGCATCGGGCTGGCCGTGATCGAGCGTAACGAAGCGCACGCCGATGCCCCGTTGCACCAGGCCGCGGGCGATGTGCGCCTGCTGCACTTCCGCCCCGCCGATGCGCTGCAGGTCTCCGGCGCCCGAGAGTACTCCGAACGCGTCGGGTGCAACAAAGCAGATGCTCGGGCTCGGCGGCACGCTGGCGTGTTGAATCGGGGTCACGGTGGCGATCAAGCGGCGGTCACGTGCCAGCAGGCGGGTGAAACGGATCAGGCGTCCACAGTGCGCGGCTGCGCGCTGCGCGAGAATCCCAAGCGCGCCGCGATGCGCCGCCGCAGTGATTCAGGCAGCGCCCAGAGGTAATAGAGCAGTGTCGTCAGAACTCCGCCGATCGCGAGACCCAGCAGCAACTGCACGCCAGGCGCGAGCGTCGTCCCCAGGCGTATGCCGATCAGCACGCCTGCAAGCGGAAGATTCAGCAGCAGCGGCAGCGGCGCGATGCTGCGCACGTACTCGCTCAGCCGCAGCTCGACGCACTTGCACGCGTACGCCGGGACCAGCACGCCGCCGGTAATCGCGATCGGGAGCGAGATGGCGATCGCTGCGCCCAGCAGCCCCCACTGCAGCACACCGACCAGCACCACGCCCAGCACGATGCTGCAGGCCGCGGAGATCAGCTCGAACAGCGCGGTCTTTCCGTGCAGAGCCATGCCCATCAGGATGGAGTACACGCCCAACTGCGGCACGCTGAAGAGATGCCCCAAAGCCAGGACGGCGGTGACCTGGTACACGCGATATTCCGGCCCCATCCAGATCTGCAGCAGCCAATCCCCCATGGTGAGCAGCACGATCGTCGGCGGCAGCGCCAACAGCAGCCCGTAGCGCGACGACTGCACCAGCAGCCGCCGCAAGGCCGCGGCGTCGCCGGTGGCATCCAGCGCGGCGCTGCGCGGGACAAACACCTGCGCATACTGCTTCACGAAGCGCATCAGGTGCATCAGCAGCGCCCGCGGCCGGGCAAAGATCGCCAGCGCGCCCGGGCCAAGGAAGCTGGCGATAATCTGCGCGTTGATTTGGTACACGCCGCTGCGGGCCAGCTCCTGCATCACTGTTTTCCCTGCGAATGCCAGCACGCCGCGCACCACCTCCGGCCGGCAGTGGCGTGGGTGGATCCGCAGTTGCGGGCAAACACGGTGCGCGACGAAGACCGTCACCGCGAATGCGGCAAGTTCGCAGATCAGCAGGCTCCAGGCCAGCGAGACCAGCCCCTGCTGCGTAAGGATCAGCAGCACCATGATGGCCAGCAGCAGAACGTCGCGCACGCCACGGATCGCATTCAGCAGCGTAAAGCGTTCGAAGCCGGTGATCACGCCGTTGAATACGCCCTCCGGCAATTGCAGGGCCGCGTTGACACCCAGTACGAGGATCAGTTGCTGGCAGACTTCGCGGGCCGACGCGCTCAGCCCCGGCAGCGTCAGCGGGATCATCCACGAAAACCCGATCGCCAGCAGGACACCGACCGCCGAGGTCGTCAGCAAAACGGCCAAGGCCGAGTTGGCGGCGGCGTTCAGCCCGTCCCAATCCTGCGTGGACTGGCTGCGTGAAATGAAACGATTCACCGCCGACCCAATCCCCAGCGTCAACAGCCCGATGTAAAAAACCAGCGACCAGCCCAGATCCCAGACGCCCAGCAATTCGCGGCCGTAATGCCGGTCGATCAGCGGCGGCAGCAAGAAGCCCGAGGCCAGCACCAGCAAGTACCAAAGCCAGTTACTCAGAGCGCTCGCAGCCAAACCGCCGCGGGGTCGGGCCGCTTCTTGCTTCGCACTGTCCGCCGCGGCCGTGTTCACGCGACCGTCATCTGGGCCGGGAGCACGGCGCCGGGAACGGTCTGCGAAATCAGCCCGGCTTGCGCGGCAAATCGCTCGACCATCTCGCAGACGCTCCTCTGCTCGGCGGCGCTCAGGTCCTTGCGCCACTTGTCCCGGCGGCTCGCGTCGAGTGTCTGCGGCACGCGCTGCGGCGCCACCTGCTCGATCCCGCAGAACTGCGCGATCCGCGCCAGAGCTTGCGGCGTGTTCGTGACCAGGTCGTCGTAATTCACGGGCAAGTAATGCGATTCCATTCGCAGCCCGCGCACCTGCTCAATCACGCCGGCGTTGATCTTCAGCCAGGATTCCGGGATGCGCGCGAATCCTTCGCCGGGGTAATAGCGCGACGCATCGCCGAACTCCGCCCGGAACTGCTGCGGATCATCGTGCTGCGCCGCGGGCGGGGCGTTGCGGCCGGCCAGCAGCCGCTTGGCAAAATGCTTCAACGAAAACGGCGCCCGGCCGCGCGCCATTGGCACGGTCCACCAGCAGGGCAGGTGTTCCTCCGCCGGCCAATAGGCCACGAACGGCACGCGAGCATAGTTCTCGCGCTCCGCGGCGGCCAGGAAGCGCAGCTTGGTGCTGGCCACGACCGAGTAGATCTCGCGGACGATGTGCACCACGCGCGCCTGCGGAAATAGCGCCCAGAGCAGCCCGAGCTTGTTGCTCAGATGCGGGTTTTTGTTGACGATGTGCCGCTCGCGGCCGGCCCGCCGCGCGAAGTACGCGCGGATCTCGGCGGCTTGCGCGGGGGTCACGCTGCTGGCGTCGGCGGGCGGGCAGCGCGTGCCGGTCTTGGGGCTGCCGATCGCAACGCCGCGCGTCTGCCAGAACGTGCGGCACTCGAAGTCGACGTCGTCGATGTCGATCGCTTGCGGGCAAAACTGCGTCATCACGTCGTGCAGAATCGTGGTGCCCGAGCGGATGCAGCCCACAATGAAGAGCGGTTCAACCAGGCTCATATCGATCCTCGCTCGCACAACGCGCGGGCTGCCCACCGCAGCTCTCGCGCGGCATGCCTCGCAACTTCAGGAATAGCCATACTCGGCATTCTTCGCGCCGGCGAGCTGCAGCACCCGCCGCACCTGCGCGGGCGACAGCGCGGCGCGCCAGCGCTCGTCGACGCGAATCTCGCTGCTGAAATTCAAGCGCATGCGATTTCCCAGCACATGATGAGCGCGCAGCGCGAAGTCCGGCGGCGCCAGCTCGGGATCCACGCCGGCGCAGACGAACACCTCGCGCATGACGCGCAGCGGCTCGGCGCACAGATCCTCGTAGCGAATTCGCAGGTAGCTGCGCTCTGGCAAATCGCTCGCCAGGCGCTCGATCTGCTCATGCGTCAGCCGCCAGTCGCGCGCCGCGGCCCCGAGTGGGATCGACTGGTTCTTGCCAGCCGAGTGCACCACCGCCCGCGCATCGCGCACCAGGTGAATCAGCCGCATGCGGTAATCGCGCGTGTCGCGCAGGTGCTTGAAGCGCACCGGATCCTTCGAGCCGTCGACGAACACCTGCGCCGACTGCAGCTCGAGCACGATCTCGATTAGCGCCCGGTTCACCCGCCGCACCACGCTCCAATTCGAGCGCAGCGCCGGCAGCATCGCGATCGCCGCCCCGCGGGCCGCCTCAAACAGCGCGCCGCGCAGCCGAGCACGGGCGATGCGATCCGCGAGCGCACTTTCGCGGCAGCGGAAGTCGGTCGGCGGGCGAAGCAGATCGAAAGGCAGACCGCGGGCCGCCATGCGCTGCGAGACGCGCTCCCAGAACGGGCAGCACTTCAGCAGCGATCCGCAGGAGCAGCGATACGTTTCCAGATCGATCGGGCCCCACTTCAGCTCGCCGATCGTCGAAACCTGCGGGTGCGACGCGAGCAGGAACGTCAGCAGCGTCGAGCCGGAGAAGCTCGGCGAGGCGATGTAGGTCAGATCGATCAGGGATGCACCAATGCCGGCGCCTGGGCCACTCCAAGCCGGCGGGCGGGTTCGCGCTCGAGCTGCTTCTGAAACGCGGCCGGCCGCCGCTGCAGCTCGATCAGCGCCCGCAGCACCATGGCCCAGGTGCACAGATAGGGGAGCTTGCTCTGCGTGGCATAGAAGCTCGAGCCGGCGACACCAGCGCTCAGCTCGCAGACGATCGCGATCGCCCCACACGTACCCAAGGCACGCATCAACGGATCGGCCTTCAGCCGCATCAGCCGCGTCGCGGCCCAGAAAATACCCAGGCACGAGCCGACGCAGATCCCCAGCCCGAGCAGCCCGGCATCCATGGCAATCTCAATGTAGGAATTGTGCGGATGCGTCGGCACCACACCCTCCGCCGCGGCGATGTCCCAGTAGCAGTCGGTGCGGCGGATCGAGTAGCGGGCATGACCGATGATCGGAGATTGCGCGATCTGCCGAATGCAGGCGGGCCAGATGTTTGTCATGCGGCCGGCGGAGACCGCGTCCCAGTTGGTCTGGCCCTCCTCGCTCACACCGGTGAGTATCCGGTCGCGCAGATCCGCGACGGAGAGCACCGCGATCGCGCCGCCCAGCGGCAGGATGATCAGAAGTTTGCGCCAGCGATAGACACCCAGCATCAGCCCCGCCGCGCCAAACGCCAGGAAGCCGGCTCGCGATTTGAGCGCTTCGAAGGGCAGCAGCGCCATCGCCGTGCCGCCGCCGCAGGCCCATTTCATCCAGCGCTCGGGCAACAGGCAGTACACCGCCAGCGCTGACCAGATCGTGAACGCCAGCAATTCGGCCATGTCGTTGGCGTACAGGCCAATCAGCTTGTCGGTCAGCCGCCGCGCATCTTCGAAATCGATCGACAGCACGCGCGCCCCGAGCGATTTGAACATCATCGCCGCGTAGAGCAGCCCGCTGCCGACCACGGAAAGCAGCGCCGCCGCGATTCGCTCGCGCGAGTTCGCCCCGAAATAAACCAGGAAGCCCACCAGCGTATACTTCAGCGGATTCACGCAGCCATTGATGATCAGGTCGTTGAAATCCACGCCGATCTGGTAAGGGTTGATGATCGAGCCGGGCGTCAGGGCCGTGATCAACCCGCTCAAGGCCACCATCAGCACGTAGCCGCCCGCCAGCAGCTTCACGATCAGCGGCGTCGGCGCGCCGCGCGGCTCGCGGCTGCGCTGCGACAGGAAGCCCAGCACGATCACCGCCAGCGTTGCGTTCCAAGGATTGGCCCCGGGAATGTCCAAGATCCCCGTGGGCATGCTGGGGTGCTGCGCAAAAACCGTCAGGAACAGCAGCCCGCAAATCGCGAAATACCAGTTCCGCAACGCCGTGAACATCACGGCGGCGACGAACACCATCAGGATTGCGTAGCGGATCAAGCTGGAAAGTCACTTGCGTACAACGATTTCGCCCTACCCGGCTCGCGCAGAGCGCCACCGATTCCACATCTGCTCCGCGCGTCAGGCCGGCATGCCGTGCAGCGGTCGCACGGCCTGCACAACCAGCGTGGACGCCAGCGTGCCGCCCAGCGCCCGGTTGGCGCCCCAGCGCTGCGTCAGCCACTCCGCCAGCCGCAGGCTCGAGCGCCAGCGTCCGATCCGGCCCCACAGGCCAAACGTGCTGAAACGCACCTGCTGCACCGCCAGGCCCGCCGACGCCAGCAGCCCAGCGGCCTCGCGGGTCGACCACTGCGTGTGGCGGTACGGCGGCTTCTGCAGGCGCGCGGCCCGGCCGCGAAGTACATTCAACCCGCGCCAGGCGGCGTTTTCCAGCGCGATTTCCACCTGCGACAGGCGCCGCAGCCAGCTTGCACGATTCGGGAACGAAATCAGCAGCACGCCGCCGGGGCGCAGGCAGCGCTGCATGCCGCGCAGCGCGCCGCGTGCGTCCGGCACGTACTCCAGAACGCCGGAGCAGACGATCAGGTCCAATGAAGCGTCTGCCAGCGGCAAACGGGCCGCGTCGGCGATGAAGTAGGCGTCGGCGGGATTGCGGGCCGCGGCCGCGAGCACCATCTCCTTCACCAGGTCGCAGGCGACCACGCGCACGCGGTCGCGCGGCATGCCATCAAACACGCTGACGCCGCCGCAGCCGATGTCCAAGGCCTGCAAGGCGCGCGGTGCGCTGGCCAGGATCGGGGCGAGCAGCGTCTGAAAGCTCCTGCGCCGCAGCAGCAGGTCCAGGTCGGACATGCGCGTCGGGGGCCGCTCGTAGCGCATGCCCCAGTCGTGCCCGGCCTTGCCAAAATACAACTCGACCGCCTGTTTCTGGTCGTGCTCGACCGCGGGCGGCGCCGAACCTATCGCGCGCGGCGGCGTGCTCATTGCCGAACGAACTCCGCCTGCAGGAAATGCCGCAGATGTCGCAGCCAGTGCGAACGCCGCACGAGCCCCTCCAGCAACATCCCGGCGCGATACGCCCACACCGAGAACATCAGATACTGCGGATGACCGCTCAGGTAACGGAATGAGCGCATCTGGAAGCCGGCTGCGTGCGCCGCGCGACACAGCCGCGCCTCGCTGTTCGCGCGGTAGTAGGTTGGAAACGTGTCCTGTTCGCGCGTGCCAGTCGCGACGCGATTCAGAAACTGCCGCGCACGATGCGGCAGCGCGCGTGCCAGGACGATCGGCGGATGCGTCTGGTTCACGGTCAGGATCAACAGGCAGCCGCCGGGCTTGAGCACGCGGGCACACTCGCGAAACGCGACCAGCGGCTCGGCCAGGTGCTCGACCACGTTCTCCATCGCGACCGTGTCGACGCTCGCGTCGCGCAGCGGCAGCCGATGCCCGTCGGCCCGCGCCACCGCCCAGCGCTCGTGGGCGGCGGGCGTGATCGCCATTTCGTAATCAAGCCCGATCGAGAAACTGTAATTCTCGGCGGCTTTTCGCAGCCGGCGCGCCTCGCGTCCGCAGCCGATCTCGGCCAGGACGCGGCCGGGTCCGCCCGCGTCGATCATGGCCTGCAGGTGGATGTTACCAGGCCACTGCTCCTGCGGATAATGTCGGTTGCGCAGTTCGCGGCAACGGGCTTTGACGCCTGGGCGCGCCGGGCTTGCCCCGCCGGGTGTTGAATCAAGAAACATGTGTGTCGCAGCGGACCGGCAGCCCGGTTCGCAGAGATTCGGCGGCCGCGAGCGTGGCGCGCGAGCAGGCCAGCGTTTCTTCCAAGCTGAGCGGGGCCGACCCGCCGCTGCGGACCGCGGCGATGAATGCGGCCATCTCGGCGCGATGGCCCTTGCCGCTGCCGGCGGGCGAGATCAGCTTGGTCTTGCCGCCGCCAACCAGTTGCGCCCGCATCCAGTTGTCGATGACGCCGACGCGACCCTGGCCGAAGACCTCGATGCGTTCCTTTTCGAACCGCGGGTCGCCGTTGGCGATATACATCAGCGTAGCGATCGAGCCGTCGGCCATGCTGAGCGAGAGGATGCAGTTGTCGTTTTGCCCGCCGGCCACGTCGCCACCGATCATCGTGGCATAAACGCGCACGGGCGGCGCGTTGCAGATGAACTGGATCAGGTCCACCCAGTGACATCCTTCGCTGACGATCCGCCAGCCGCCCTCCTCCGCGTCCTGATACCACGATTCGCCGCCGATCGCGCCCGCGTTGACTCGGCACTGAATCTCCACCGGGCTGGTGCGCGTGCCGAAGTAATCGCGCAGCGCCACGCTCAGCGGGCTGAAGCGACGGTTGTAGCCGACCATCAGCAGCTTGCCGCTCTGCCGCTGCGCCTGCTCGACTTCCACGAGTTGCTCCTGCGATAGCGCCAGCGGCTTCTCCACGAATACATGCTTGCCGGACCGCAACGCCTCGGCCGCGAAGCGCGCGTGCGTATCGTGCCGCGTGGCGATCAGCACGGCCTGCACCCGCTCATCCGCCAACACCTGGTCAAACCCGCTGGCGGCATACTCAAAGCCGTGACGAAGCGACGTGCTCCGCGCCGAGAGCCCGCCCGCCGAGCAGATCACGCGCAGGTGAACGTCGCCCAGCGCTTTGAGCGCCGGGATGAGCGTGGCGGTGGCGAAATTTCCCGCGCCGACGAAGCCGATTCCCACGCCGCCGCGCAGCGGCTGACCGTTGCTCTGGGCGGCGGCGGGCCGTGCGATGCGTCGCGTGGCTTGCGCATCGGGCGGATATTCAAACAGCAGCGCCACGCGGCGATTATCGCCGCTGTTGAGCTGCGCGTATGCGCTGGGCGCCTCGTCCAGCTTGAACACCTGCGGCGCGAGCTTGCTCGGCCGTACCGCGCCGATCGAGACCAAGCGGATGAACTCGGCCAGGTTGCGGCGTTGCGTCCAGCGGACGTAGCCGACCGGGTAATCGATGCCTTTGAGCTCGTAATTGCGGTCGTAGCGGCCCGGGCCGTACGAGCGCGAGAGCAGCACCGAGAGCTCTTTGTGGTAGTACACGCGCCAGTCGGCTTCGACCTTCACGATGCCGACGATCACGACCGTGCCGCGGTCGCGCGTCATGCGGCCGGCCAGGTCCATCGGGTCGCTGCTGCTGGTGCTGGCGGCGATATACGTGACATCGGCGCCGCGCCCGCCGCTGAGCGTGCGAATCGTGTCTTCCAGCGCGGGGTCGTCGCGTCGCAGGGCCGCGTCTGCGCCGCAGAGCTTGGCAAGCTCGACGTGCTGCGGGCTGAGGTCGACGCCGATGACCACGCAGCCGGCGGCTTTCAGGATCTGCACCGCGAGCAGGCCGACCAGGCCCAGGCCGACCACCAACACGCAGTCGCCCAGGCCGGCTTGCGCCTGGCGCACGCCCTGCATCGCAATCGCGCCGACCGTCGCGAACGCCGCCTCCTTCAGATCGACGCTCTCGGGCACACCGACGCACAGGTTGCGCGGAACGAAAACGAACTCGGCGTGACAGGCGATGCCTTCGCCCGCGCACGCCACCGTCTGCCCGACGCGGAAATCGTCCAGCCCGGCCCCAACTTCCGCGACTGTGCCCGAGAGGCTGTAGCCCAGCGGCGTGAGCGCGTCGAGCCGCTCGCGCACCTTGCGGTAGGTCTCCAACAACCCGACCTGCCGCACGCTCTGCAGCACCTGCTTGACCTTGTCCGGCCGGGCGCGGGCCTTCTGGATCAGGCTCATGCGGGCCTGTGCGACCTTCATTTTCTCGGTGCCAGTGCTGACCAGCGAATACGCGCTGCGCACCAGCACGCCGCCAGCGCGGCAAATCGGCGCCGGCACGTCTTCCACGCGCAGCTCGCCGGAGTTGTAGTTCTGCACCACCTGTTTCAAGCCAACCTCGCCTTCGCTGCGCTACGCGCTCGCGGACGCGACAGCTTCACGCCCATACGCCGACAAGTCCAGCTTCTGATCGACATAGACGCTTTTTCCGCGCGGCGTAAGCGGAATCGACTCGCACAGTTGCACATCAAACAGAAGCCGGCCGGCCAGCTTGCTCTCCATGCCACGGCGGATGCGCTGCAGGTGCTGCTCGCCGAAGCCGGCCGCGGGGACAACCCGCAGCGTGGCGCGGCCGGGCTCGCACTGCACGAACTGAAACTGCCGCACGCCTTCAAACGTGTCGTCGTGCATGTTGAGCGCGGTCCACGAGATGGTCGAGCCGTCGGCCGCGACGAGCATCTCGTGCGTGCGATGGCCGCGGATGTCGCGGATGAGCGGGTGTTGCCGGCCGCAGGCCTGGCAGCCGTCGGCCACGTAGGTGGCGTAATCTCCGGTGCGATAGCGGATGAAGGGCATGGCGCGGTTGATGAAGCCCGTGCCGACGATCTCGCCCTGCTCGCCGGGCGTGCAGACGCGCCGCCCATTGGCGTCGATCAGCTCGAAGAACCCGTAAGTCGGAAATACGTGATAGTCGTTGGAGTGCTCGCATTCGCTGGCCAGCACCAGCTTCTCGGTGTGCCCATACCACGAGAGATAGCGCCCGGGGATGACGCGCTCGACCAGCGCCCGTTCCGCGGGATAGACGTTCTCCGAGCCGGCCAGCGTGCCGCGGATGTTCGCGGGCGCGGCGCGGCCGCTGCGCTGGATATAGCGCGCCAGCGTCGCGGCTGACGACGGATATACGTGCAGAAAACACGGGCCCAGCCGCTCGATGTGAGCCAGATAGCGAGCCATCTCGACATCGCTCATGTGAAAATTGCTGTAGTAGTGCCGCCGTAGCAGCGGGTCGTATTCATGCCGCAGCCCGCGTACATCGGGCCGGACGATTTGCCCGCGAATGACGGCCTGCGGCAATGTCAGGCGATAGCCGGCGCGGGCCCAGCAATGGACCAGGTAGGCGAACTCGATGGCCGAGCGATCGGTGCCGATCAGGAACTTCAGCGGCGAGCCGCCGGTGCCGCCGGTCGCGGTGAATTCGACGCCGGGCGCATCGGGCGCGACGGCGTACATGCGCTCGCCGTGCTCGCGGAGCGTGTCTTTGTCGATCAACGGAAGCTTGAGAAGCTGCGCCGTGTCTTCCAGCCGCTCCGGATCGAAGCCGCAGTCGTCGAAGACCTCTCGGTAGAAATGCGTCTGCCAGTAGGCGATGCGGCAGATTCGCCGCAATTGCTCGAGTTGATACTCGGCATGCTGCTGTGCCGACCAGCGATCCGCCTGTTCCAGAAAGCGGAATGTCTCGCGGAATCGGCCGCCAAGCCAGCGCTCCGGCGGAACCAGCGCGATGCACGGCGCCGCGGCACGCTTCAGCCAGCGCGGCGCGGATTCCCACAGGCGCTTCTTAGAGAACACGCGGCGTTTCACGGGCACGCAAGCGCGTGCCGCCGCCGCGGACGCAGCGGCAGGCCCAGTTGCGGAAGCTGAAATTGCAGCGGGCGCAGGTGGATTGCCCGAAATGGCTTCGCCGAACGTCGCGTCCCAGGTGGCCGCAACGCGCTGCACGCTCGAATAGCCCAGGATGTGCGCGCGCGCGGCGCGCGACATGGCCTCCAGCCACAGTGCGTCGCTCAGCATCTGATCGATGCGCTCGGCGGTCTCTTCAGCATGGTCCGGATCGATGAAGACTCCCGTGCGGCCATCGAGCAGCACTTCCGCCAAATCGCCGACGTTTGGCGCAATGACGGGCAGGCCCGTGGCCATTGCCTCCATCATCGCGATCGAAAGACCCTCGTTGGCGGATGTAATCAGGAACGCGCGGCTGGCGCGCAGCGTCGGCACGATGTCATCGCGCCGCCCGAGGAACTCCACCACGTCCGCGACGCCCTGCGCATCGGCGCTGCGCCGTAGAGCTTCGAGCAGCGGCCCGTCGCCCAGGATCGCGATGCGGGTCGCCGGGCGGCGTCGCCGCAAGGCCGCCGCGATGCGCAGCACGCGGTCGTAGCGTTTTACGGGCACGGCCCGCCCGACGCAGACCAGGTCGTATTGTCCCGGTGTCTCCGCGGGGCTGAAGCGCTGGCAATCGACGCTTCCGGGTACGACCAGGGCCGCGTTCACACCGACGTTTTCGCGGACGAAGCGCAGCGCCTGTTGGCCACGGACGACCACGTGGTCGAAACGCCGCACCAGGAAGAAAAGCAGTTTTTCACGCAGCCAGGAGGGCCGGCCCATTTTTCGCAGCAGCACGTTCTCGCTGCCGCTGCCGCCGCCGATGATCTGGACCGGCCCGCCGGTCATCTGGTAAATCGCGGAGCGGCCGAGCATGGCGGCCAGCGCCAGGCACAGCAGGCCGTTGGGCATGATGTGATAGCCCATCAGGCACTCGGGCCGCTCGCGGATCGCGGCGGTCAGCATCGCGACCAGCCGGGCTGGGCCGCGGCCGATCCAGGATCTCAGCTTCGCGTTCGGGCAGGCGTAGACGACCTTGTCGAGCGGCGCGAGCGGCTCATCACAGACGACAATCACGCGCTGCAGCGCGGCGCACTGCACCAGCGGCAACACGTGCGCGCGATACCAGCCTACGTTGTAAAACGTGCCAACCATCATCAGTCGCCGAACCGGCGACGTCCCGCCATGCCGCTGCCGGTGCCACGGCCACCAGAAAGCGCGCCAGAGCAGCACCCACAGTGCCGCCCACATGAACAGTTGCAGCACGAGCGCGCGGGCCGCGAAGGACTGCAGCGTGCCGGGCTTACGATCGTCGGCCTGGTTGTCAACGCGTGTAGACATGATCGCGAGGCGGCGGTGCGTACCGAACCCGGCTCAATTCAGCTCAATCCAGGATGTGCTTCTCACGCAGCACACGCTCGTACACATCCTGCATCCGCTGCACCATGCGCGGCAGCGAGAACTCCTGCTGCACCCAGGCGCGCGCGGCGGCGGATAGCGCCGCGCGGCGCTGCCCGTCACTCAGCAATTCGACCACACGGTCGCGCAGCGCGGCGACGTCATGCAGCGGCACGACGTGCCCCACATGCCCGTCCGGCACGATTTGTGCGTTGTCGGCGATGTCGGTCGCGACCACGGGTACGCCGCAGGCCAGCGCCTCAAGCAGCACGTTCGGGGTGCCTTCGCGTGAGGAGGTCAGCACGCAGAGGTCGAGCGCGTTGTAGACCGCGGGCATGTTCTGCTGTGCGCCGAGGAAGTGGAAATGCGGTCGCAAGCCGAGCTGATCGAGCAGCGCCTGCATCTGGCGATGGTAGTCGCCGGCGCCCTGAAGGTTGTCGCGCAGTGGCTCGCCCACGCACACGAAACGCGCCGCCGGCAGGCGCTGAAGCACCTGGCGAGCCATTTGGAAGAAGTCGGCGTGGTTTTTTTGGCGTTTGAAGCTCGCGATCATCCCGACCAGCGGTGCATCCGGCAGGTCTAGGCCGCGCCGCGCCGCGGCCCGATCCGCGGGCGCGAAGCGCCTGGTGTCGACGCCGTTGCGCACGACGAAGATGCGTTGTTCCGGCAGCCGCAGCGTGCGGATGTTGAAGCGTTTACCGGCGTCGGAGTTGGCGACCATCACGTCGAAGAGCCGCTTGGTGAGCTGCTGGCCAAGCCAGTGGCTCCAGGGTCGGCGGTAGTCGCTGTTTCGCTCGGAGGCGATCACGGCCGGGACACCGGCGCGCCGCGCCGCCAGCCGGCCGACCATCTCCGCGTCAAAGAGGAAGTTGTGAATCAGCCGCGTGCCCTGGGCGCGCAGCAGGGCCGCGACGCGCCCGATCACACCGCGATCGAAGCGCCCGCGCTTCTCGATGATCTGCAGGGTGTGTTGCGGGTCGCGCAGCTGCGCCGCGAGCGGGACATGCCGCGAGAGCGAACAGAGGGTGACGCGGAAGCGGGCCGGGTCGAGATGATTGGCCAGCTCGACCACCTGGCGCTCCGCGCCGCCGTGCTCCAGGCTGCTGACGAGCAACACGATCGGCAGCGCCGCGGCGGATGGTCGCGGCGTGGCGGAGGTGGCGGACGCGGACTGCTCCAACACGGGCATGTGTGGCGCGGCGGCGCGACTAGCGCGGCTTGTTGTGCGCCAGGAAGTGCTCGTTGATCGAAAGCGTGGCCTTCAGCAGCTTGGCGTCATAACCGCGATCGGCACAGCTCTTGACGATCGCATTGGTATCCTTGGGCAGACACTTGCCCGAAAAGCCGCGGTTTTCGGGGTAAACGAAGGTGTGGTCGCGGCTGATGCGCGTGTCCGCCAGCCAGATCTCGCGCAGGATGTTGAAGTCCACGCCGTGCGCCTTGGCGATGTCCCAGAACTCGTTGACGAACGTGACTTTGACGGCGTAGAAGGCGTTCTCCATGTACTTGGCGACTTCCGCGGTGATCGCGTCGCAGAAATACATGTGCACCATCGAGTTGTAGTAGTTCTTGTAGAAATCCGCCGCGCGGCTGATCGCCTCGCGCTCGCCGCCCAGCACAACGAAATGCCGCTCGGCCATGTTGCCGAACATGTGCGCCACCGTCTCGCCCAGGTATTCGGGCTGGAAGACGATTTGCTTCTTGTACTTGGTCCGCAGCCGATCGGTCGTGCCCGGCGCGACGGTCGAGCGGATGATGATCAGCGGCGCTTCGACCCACGCCACCGCCTCCTCCACGATGCCGGTATCACACGAACCATCTGGCTTCATCGGCGTCGGCACGTTGATGAAAACCACGTCGCACTTGTTGATCAGGGCCTTGTTCACGTCGTACGGCGGCTTGATGTCGTAGAGCACCGTGTCTTCGCCACAGAGCTTCTGCATCGCAGTACCGACCACCCCGACTCCGACAACCCCCACTCTCGGCTTTGCCACCGAACGCTCCTTTGATTACAGATGAAACGCACTCACGCTCAGACGCCCGAACCCGTCGCGCGGCGCGTGAACGGCCGCAGGATCATCGCCTTGAGCACCAGCCCGACGAACACAGTATTCGTAATAAGGTAACGCTTCCAGAGCCGGCCCGGCTCCTGCAGCACGCGATAAAGCCACTCCATCCCGGTCGCCTGCCACAGCCGCGGGGCGCGCTTCACCTTGCCGGCCAACACATCGAACGAGCCGCCCACGCCGTGACAGACCGGCACGTTCAGCGTCTCGAACCAGCGGGCCAGGAAGCGCTCCTTCTTGGGCGAGCTCATGGCCACGAAGAGCACATCGGCATTCGAGCGGCTGATTTGGGCCGCGAGCTCGGCTTCCTGCTCGGCGCTGTAATAGCCGTTTCGCGCGCCGGCCACGATCGCACCCGGGTAGTCGCGCTCGATCCGCTGCAGACACTCGTTCAGAACTTCCTGCGTGGCCCCGAGCAGGAAGAAGCGCCAACCGGCGGCGGCGCCGCGCTGCAGCATCGCGGTCATCAGATCGATGCCGGCGACACGCTCGGGCAGGCGCTGCCCCAGCAGGCGGCCGGCCCAGACCAGCGACATGCCGTCCGCCAGAATCAGGTCCGCCGACAGCACCGACGCGCGCAGCTCCGCGTCGCTGCGCATGTTCACCAGCTTGGCGGCATTCACCACGCCCAACAGCAGCCGCGCGCGGCGGCGGACCGCGGAGTCGATCCGCGCCAGCACTTCATCCATGCGCAGCGCATGAACCGGCACGCCCAGGATCTGCTTCGGGCGAGCGTCGCTCGCGCTCGCCGGGGCCGCGTGTGTCTGCGCAATCGCGTTCATGAAGACGGTTGCCCGGGCATCGGGATGGCGGCGCGGCGGGTCTTGGATGCTCTCGTGCGGTGGTGCATCAGCGCGTCACACTGCCGCGGAAGCGCTTGATCAATCCGCCGGCTGGGAAGGCGAACAGCAGCCAACCCAGGTGGTACGGGCGGCACTCGTAGTCGATCCGGCCGGGCGGGAAGAGGCTGTTGACGCCGGGCACGCGCAGCGCCGGGTTGAGCTTGGTTGCCAGCGCCTGCAGCGTACGCGTGAGCTTATTGGGCTCGCGCCGGCAGACTTTCCGCCAGATTACGCCAACGCGCTCGTCGATCAGCGAGCGGCCGCCGATTTCGGGCGCGGCGCCCATCCAGGCAACGCCTTTCTCGATGGCGCGGACGTAGTCGCTTCCGCCGGCGTCCTGGGCGATCAGCAGCGCCATGGGGGCCATCGCATCCTGGTGCACCGAGTACACCGGGTAGCCTTCCACGACTTGCCCGCTGCGCACGTCGTAGTGCCACCACCATTGCCCGGCAGGACCCATCACCGCGCAGAACTTGTCGGCGCACATTCGCGCCTGCCGCGCGGCGCGCTCGTCGCCGCGGGCCAGCGCGTAATACGCGAGCGCCTGCGTCGGATAGACCAGGTCGGCGAAGCACGAGACGTGCGCCCGCAGACGACGATCGGGCCCGACCACGTGCGGGAAGATGCTGGTTTGTTCATTGAAGCTGGACATCAATCGCGCCGCCGCCTGGTCGCGCAGTCCGGCGGCGTCGCGCACGTCGCACAGCGTCAGAGCCGTGACCGACCAGGCCCAGTCGACCGTCCAGTGACTCTCCTTGGCGGTCATCAACTCGCGCAGCCGGTCGAGTGCCGCTGTGACGTCTTCTAGCTCGACGGCCCGCGCCGCCCAGAGCGTCAAAGCCACGTCGCCGAGGTTCTCGACCGTCGCCACGTCGCGCAGCAGACGACGCGCGATCTCCGCGGGCGCATAGCCGCCCAGCGCGCGGCGCGCATCGTGCTCCTGCTCCTCGGCCAGCCCCAGCAGCGTGATGGCCGTGTAGCGGCGGCTGACGCCCTCGGCCTGCACGCCGGCGTCGCCCGCTTCGCTGCGCCGCACGCGAAACGCATAAAGTTGCTGATCGCGCAGAAACATGCCCGGCAAAGCGCGCAGCGCGATGCTTCGCATGCGCTCAATCAGCTCGACTGTAGCCGCCGAGTAGGTCGCGCGCGTCGCGGTCGTCATGCGGACTCCAAGGGCAGCTCGCGCCGCTGCGGCGCGACATCGGCCGAAGGCTGATACAGCTCGGGCGCCGCGGTGAAGCTGGGGACTTCCTCGTTATCGCCAGCCAGCTTGCGGTCCGAGATCATCCACTCCAGCGGCACGCTCCAGCGCCCACCAAAGGTCAGCAGCGTGGCCAGCAGGATCTTGAGATCCAGCGCGAGCGACAGGTGCCGCACGTAGAGCATGTCGTAGAAGATCCACTGGTGGAAATCACCCGCGCTGCGCTCGTGGCGGCAGATCTGCCAGAGCCCGGTGATTCCCGGGCGGATCGAGAGCCGCGCCTGCCGCCAAGGCACGCAGATCTGGTTCTCGCGAAAGGGCGAAGGTCTCGGGCCGATCAGGCTCATTTCGCCGATCAGCACGTTGTAAAGCTGAGGCAGTTCGTCGATGTTGCTGGCACGCAGCAGGCGCCCGACCCAGGTGACACGCGGATCCGAACGCAGCTTGAATTGCGGCCCGTCCACCTGATTGGCGGCGTAGAGCAAGCGCTGCAGCGCGTGCGCTCCGTGCACCATCGTGCGGAACTTATAGCAGCGAAACACGCGCCCGCCAAGGCCTTCGCGCTCGTGCCCGAAGAACATCGGGCCGGCGGAAGTGAGCCGGACCGCCAAACCGACGAGCGCCAGCAGCGGCGCGAGCGTGATCAGCCCGAGCAAAGCCGTCACCGCATCCAAGCCGCGCTTGATTATCGGATAAATCCGCTGGCGGCGCTGCGCGCGTTTTCCGCGCGAGCGCGATGCGGCGCGGCGCGGCGCGTGCACGTGATACGACGATCCGTTTCGCGGGCTGGTGCCGTTACGCCGGCCGGCGTCATCGCGGGCGACCAGCGCTTGCCGCAGTGTCACGCCACTGGCGACCGTGCGACCGGGCATGACCGCGCACTGCGCCAACACCGCCCCACGCCGCACGCGCGCTCCCGCGCCCAACAGCGCTGGCCCGATGATCGTCGCGCCCGCCTCGAGCTCGACCCCCTCTTGCAGCACCACCGCGCCTAGCAACCGCGCGCTCGGATCGATCCTGGCACTTTCGGCCGCCAGCCCGCCCCCATCCAGCACGCGATACCCAGCCGGAGGCGGTTGATCCACTGCGGTGCAGACGAAACGCTCGATCAGGCCCAGCAGCGCGTGCTCGTCCGTAAGGTCAAACGTCCCGCCGGAGAATGCGTAGTCGCGGCTTGGCACGCCCTGCGCGGCAAGCTCGCAGCGCAAACTGGCCAGGCTCTGGAAGCCGCGCTGGCTGACGACCCGCGCCGAAGCCGCCGACACCAGCGAACAGGTCACGCCCGAGCTGCGCAAACGCGTAAAACCGTCGTAATAACGCTGCACGCGCCGCACGTTGCCCGCCGCATCGAGCTGCACGTATTCGCGTGTGCCGTCGGCGGCGGCCTCGAGCGCCACCAGATGCTTGGCCAGACGCCAATCGGTGAGTTCGCGCAGCAGCGGCGAAATGTCGAGCCCTTCAATCGGAAAATTGCGGGCGTCGACAAAGAGCAGCCAATCCGAGGGCTCGAGATTGTCGACCACGCCCGGCAGCTCCGCGACGGACAAGAGCGTGTGCAGCGGAACGCCGACACTACGCAGCGCCGGCTCGTAGTCGGCGGGCATCTCGCTGACGGTGACGACCGAAAGCGCGTGCAGCGGCGCGGGGCCGATCGAAGCGTGCAGATACTCCAGCAACGTGCCGGCGCCGACCGGCGTCAGCAGCAACGAGAGCGGCGGGTGGCTGCCGCGCAGCGCCGGCGGCTGGCAATCATAGATATACGCGAAGAGCGACATGCAACCTCAGCCTGGGATCGCCGAGCCGCGAATCCGGATTCGCCAACCAGGCCCTTCCTCGAGACTCTGCAGGGTCAAACGTCAGCCGCCAGCGCCGTTGGCCGCTCCGGGTGCGTAGCCGTATGCGCCATAGGCGTAGTCATAGCGATGCCGCGCGTGCGAGCCGATGAAGATGGTCCCGACGATCTTCGCGCCCGAGAGCCCGAGATACGCCAGGCAATCGACGACTTCGCTGCGCTTGCAATGTCCTTCGCGAACGACCAGCACGGTACCGTCCGCGACGCGCGCCAGGATGCGCGCATCGGCGACGGGTAGCACCGGCGGACTATCGAGCAGCACAATGTCAAAAGAGCGCTTCCAGCGCGCCAGGCATTCGCTGAAGCTGCCGTTGGCCAGCAGCTCTGCGCCGTATGCGTCGCTGACGCGGCCGCTGGTCAGCACGCACAAGCCGGGCGTGGGCGCCTCGCGGATCGTCAGCGTGTCGTTCACGCGATCCTGCAGGGCGGCGAGCAGGCCCGGCTCCTGCGCCATCGCGAAACGCTTGGCCAACGAGGGGTTCCGCAGGTCGGCATCAACCAGCAGCACGCGCTTGCCCAGCCGCGCTAAGCTGGTGCCGAGCATCACCGAGACGGTGGTCTTGCCGGCCTTGGCCCCGGCGCTGGTGATCAGCACCACGCTGCTGGATCCGCCATTCATGCGCTGCATCAGCGCCGTGCGGATCATCCGCATCGATTCGCCCTGTATCGGGCACTGCTCGAGCGGGACGGCCTGGTTGCGGGTCGCGAGCGGCAGCTCGCCCAGGAAAGGCGCCGAGGCAAACGAGGGCACGTCCTTGAGCGTCTGCACCGAGCGCGTGAAGAAGACCCGCGCCAGCGCCACCGCGATCGCGAAGGCCAGCGAGCCGCCGCAGGCCAGCCCCGCGTTCAACATGCGCTTGTCATTGTTCGGGCTGCTGGGCGGGAGCGCCTCGGCGAAGACGCGCATCGCCGGCGGCAGCTCGCGCTGCAGCTCGCGGCTGGCGATGTTGTCCTGCACCTGGCGCAACTGCTCGCGCGTTCGGGCCAGTTCGGCAAGGTGCTGATTCAGCGTCTGCACGACCTCGAAGTCGCGATTGAAGCGATCCTTCGCGCGGGTCAAGTCTTCTTCCAACCGGCGCTTGCGAAACTCGCGGTTCTCGATGTCCTGCCGCAGCGAAGCGGGCGTGTGTGCCACGGCCTGCTCGCCGGCGACGTTCGCCGCGACCAGGGTGCGGGAGGCGAGCTGCTCTTCGCGCTCGCGCTGCTTGCGCTCGAGCTGCTCAATCTGCGTGCGCCAACTGACGATCTGCGGGTGCTGCTCGCCCAGGCGCGCGCGGGCCAGCTCCATCTCGTCGCGAACCTGCTCGATCCGCGTGCGCAGCCGGGTCCACTCCGCGTCACGCTCATACACCAGTTGCTGATCGGCGTCGGGCCGCGTGCTGGGCTGCGTCGCGGCGCTTTCGAGCCGCGTCAACTCGTGCTTGGCGGCGTCGATCTCGCGTGCCAGGTCTTCAATCTGATGCTGAAGGCCGGCGATTCGCGACGACTGCGTCTTGATCAGGTCGTCGCCGTCGCCGGTGCGAATCCGCTCGCGCAGGCCGGCGGTGAGGGCCTCGAGCCCCTCGACGCGCTGCTTCAGATCGAGCTGCTGCTTGATGAGCTGCTCGTAAATCAGCTCGAGATTGCGCTCCTGCCGCTCGCGCGAATATTCGATGAACGCGCGGATCACGGCGTTCGCCAGCACGGCCGAATCCGTCGGCCGCAGCGTGGTGGCCGTGATGTTCAGCAGGTTGTGTACACCGCGCATGCCGCCAGCGCCGATCGCTTCCTGGATTCGCTCGCCGCGCGAAAGCGGCGCACCGAACAGCGTGCGGGCTTCTTCGTTGTACCAGCGCGTGTTCTGCACGTCGCGATCTTCGAGCGTGCGCGCCAGCACCGGCTGGCTGCGGATCAATGCGGTCTGCGAGCTGATGAAGAGCCGAATGGCGCTACTGTTGACGCGCTCCGGCGCGCCGCCGGCCCCCGGCAGAATCTCGATCGTGCCGCGCGCCGTGAACTGCTCAGGCGTGCTTGTCCAGACCAGCGCCACTGCAGGGATCGCCGAGAGCAGGAACACCGCCAGGATCAGCCACTTGTTCCGGTACAGCAGCGTGAGCGAGAGCAGACGCTGCATCGGATCGGCCTGCTGGATCTCCTCCTGCGGCTGCCGAATGGGCGCAGCGAGCAGATCGCGCGGCGTGGCGAAGAGGTCCGTGGCGCGCTCGCGGACTACCAGCCCGTGCGTCGGTGGCGTCGAACCCGGAGAATTTGAATCGTTGGACATTCGCTACAGTTGCTGACGCTCGCGCCCAGCCCCAACCAGTTGGCGAGCCTGAGTGCTGTTGTCGTTGAGTCGCACCAACGACGACGGTGCAGCGATCGCCTCCAGCGGAGGCAGTGGCTTTGACTCGTTGCGTACGCCGCGGGTGCGGCCGGAGGAGCGGGCACGGCCGGCGGAGCGGGCGCGCGGCGCAGAGTAGCAGTGGTCGCTGCCGCGCGTGTTGGCTGCGATTTGGCTGTGATTGGTCAAGACGCAGTGGTCCAGCACGGAATTCGCCCCGATCGTGCAACCGTCCCAGATGACGCTGCGCGAGATCACCGAGCCGGGCTCGATGCTGCAATCGTTGCCGACGATGATCGGCCCGACCAGTGTGACACCCGCCGCGATCCGCGCCCGGGCGCCGATCACGACCGGCCCGACCAAAAGCGCCTCGTTCGAGACCGACGCGCTCACGTCGATCTGCCGCTCAGCGCCGTGCTGCGCCATGCGTTCCAGGATCCAGGCATTCACCGCGACGTAGGTCACAAGGTTGCTGATCCGCGGCGAAGGATCGGCGGCGTTGTACGTGCCGACTTGCTCACCCACGCGATGCAGCCGCGGAATGAGCATTTCCTTAATATCTTGATAGCCGGTCTCGGGCACATATTCGAGCGCGCGGCGCCGCGCAACATACACGCCGCTGGGAACCGGACTATCCGACGCGCCGAAGCTGCCTCCGCGGTCGTGGTGCACCGCGACCGTCAGGGCCGCGCCGGTGCGCTGATGCGTGGCGAGCAGGTCGACCAGGTCGAGCTGCGGCAGGATGGTGCCTTCAACAATCACAATCAGGTCGGAACCGGCGACGATGGCCGCGTCGCGCGCGCAGCCAGCCGGCCCGCGCGGCGTCCAGTCTTCGAAATAGTCTAATCTCATCGAGAGGCCCGCGCCGTCGCGCAGCCGACGGCGAACAGCGCGCGACGCGCTGTTGGCACAGATGACGGCTTGTGAGATTCCACCTTCGACCAGCCAGCGAAGCGGATAGGAGATCAGCGGTGCGCCGGCCACGGGAACAAGCGGCCGCGGCAACGCGTCGTCAAACGGCGCATTCTGCCAACGGTGCACGCCCGCAAGCACGACCCCACAGACGCTGGGTCTAGCGCCGCCAGCCATCGATCCTCGCTCCACCAGTTCGTGCGACGGCCCCAATACCCGGCGCACGGTGCCCCAACTACGTGTTGCGAACAACAAATTCCGAAGAAAGCACAGTCGGTCCGTTCGTCGCACGAGTCGCGACGAGCGTGCAACCGGCTCGACGGCGATGATACCCCCGACTGATCCAGCCCCCACGCGGGTCTTCGCTACCCACGAGTACCGTAATTTCAAGCGACGGATCCAGTTTCACCGTCACTTCACCCTGCGGCCGACCAAACTTGAAGCAATTTATCGCAGGGCGGCTGAGCAGCCAGGTTTCATCTACATGCCAGTATAGCGTAATTCCGTGCGCGCCGCGCGCGATTATCTCATCCTGAACCACAACGCGGTTATCGGCCGCTAGCGAAACCACGCGCCGATGAACGACCGGATCGGCCAAACGCCGATAGCCGTCGTGCTCGGCGATGATCCGGCCGCCGGTGTCGTTCGGGGACCACTCGACGCAACGCGCGTTCGCACGTGCGCCCCACAGGAACGACCCCAACATCTCAGACTGATCAAACCCATCTACGGTTAGCGTGTTGTGTGCGCTCGTACTGCGAAAGTAGTTTCGCCAGGCCGGCCAGGTGAAATAGTCGTACGTGCCGGGATCGACCAGAAAGTCCACACCGCCGACGCGCATCGTCACGCTGAGGGCGTCGGCGTGCCCGTGAGCGGCGATCGACTTGAAGCCCAGTTCGCCGCAATCCAGCGAAACGCTGATGCGATTCGCCGCGTTCGCCGGTCCGCGTTGCAGCAGATAAAGCCCGCTGCTTTCGAAGGCACGCGAGACGAGCGGCGTATTCGCCGGCTCGCAATCGCTGGCGTCGAACTTCGCCAGCCCGTCGCGCCCCAGCAACCACAGCGTCGACTCGCGCGGCGTCGCGCTCAGCCGTTTGCCGCGAGCCGATCCGAACAGCGCCGCCGACAACGACGCCAACGGCAGCGCCGCGTCCTGCTCGCGCCCCAAATCCAGCACGTAGCCGTCGTCGGCGTCGCCGAACATCGGCAGCGGCCCGCCTTCGCGCAGCGCTTCGACATACGTGAACATGCTCTGCAGCCGCGCCCAGTACTGCGGGCCGAGGTCTTCGCCGCGCCAGCGCGCCACCAGCCCGCCGATCAGGAAGAACTCGAGCGCGAAGAGGTGATAGCCGGTGGCCTGCTCGCGATTCGCGCCGTCGGCGTAGGTCTGCTCGTGAATTTCGCGGGCGATGATGCTGCGGGCCTTGGCGGCCATCTGCGCGGCGCCGTGGAGCTGGTGGAAGTAACTTGCACCGACGTAGACGCCGACGGCTTCGCCGATCAGGTGGTTATTTGCGGACGAGCCGCGCGAATACTTGCGCGAGACATCGTGAAGGTGCTGCCAGACGGAGTTTAGCAGCCGGCTTCGCAGCGGCTCGGCCGGCAGCTTCGACGGCGCGATCAGCTCGAGCGCGAAGACCCAGTTGATCAGCCGGATCGCCAGCTCGAGCGGGCTGCGCCAGTTCATTCCGCGCCCGAACGGATTCTGGTCGAGCCAGGAGACCAGCTGTTCGCAGACGCCATGCGCGAAGCGCACCTCGCCGCTGGCGCGATACGCTCTGGCCAGCACGACCAGGTGCTGATGCCGATTCGGCTCCCAGACGAATTTCGCGTCGCCGCTCTCGCTGACGTCGCGATAGTCGATGTCGGCAGAAAATTTCAGCGGCGCGCGGCGGCCGTTCTTGTAATCCTTGTGCCAATCGATCTGCGGGCCGACGTCGACGTCTTCGAGATCGAAAATGCACAGTCGGTTCGCGAGGATCTTCTCGGCGCGCTGCAGCAGCGCGCCGCGCCATTCTGACAGCGCCGCCGCGTGCGGCCCGCTCTGCGGCTCGAAGTCCGCCGCCGTCAGGTCGCAGAATTTGAATCCAGGGGTTGCGCGCTCGGCGTCGACGGTCAGAAGCTGCGCGAGGGGCCGCGGTTTTGCGCGGGCGCGGAGCAGGTAGCGGTCGGAGGCGTCGCGTACGACGGATCCGACGCGCCAGGCAATTTCCGCCGGCGACATGGCGCTGAGTCTGCGTGCGTACCAGGCAAGCGTCTGCATGAAAATTGTGGTTGCCGCTGCGGGGCTGGGAGCTTGCCGAGGCGGATTTCGCCGGCATCACGAGTCGGCCTGCGGAAGGACTCCGTCCCTGTCGACTACAAGCGGAGTCGATGCAAGAGCATGCCATTGCGTTGCTTAAAGCGGGCGCAGCTAGTCGAGCGGCTCCAGCAACGCATTGTCAATCTCGATCACTGCCGACTGGCCTAAAACCGTCGCAGCGATGTACACCCGTGAGGTACTTCGGCGGCGCAGCACCACGCCTTCAATGCCCTTCAAACTTCCCGACGCGACGCGACAACGGCATCCCTCACGCAGCGCCGGATACAGGTCGACGGCATAGTCACTCTGAACGACCCGCGAAATGTGCCGAAGTTCGTCGGCGAGCTGCTTTTGATCGGCGACCGGGATCACATTCGCAATGCGGTTCGTACGCAGCGCCGCGTAGCGCTCCGATTCCCCGCCGCTCATGAACAGATACCCCGGAAACAGCGGCAGCTTCACATCCACTTTGCGGCCGGCGTACGTCCGCCGATGCTGCACCAGCGGTAAGTAATAAGGAATGCCGCACTTATCGAGCGCGGCCGCTACGGCTTTCTCGTTTCGCGAGCGCGTATGCAGCACCCACCAGCGCCCCAGCACCGGCTCGAACGCGTACGGATCGGGTTCCGGCGCAATCGCTGGCAACTCCAGCACGGCATGTTCGGACGGCGTAGTCATCTCGACCAAATTAAATCGACCGTTCATCAGCGTCGTACGAGCGGCGCGCAAGCGCATTGCTTGGTCGTAAGCAATATCACCGCGGATTGGCGCGCTCCCGCGACCGACTCCGCAATCCCAACATCACGCCAAGGCAGGTAATGAATGCGCCGACCAGGATCGCGGATTGCTGCTTCCAGCCAATCACATCGCCCGCCGCACCCTTCAACAAATCCGCGATGGCGGCCAGGCCGAAAAGGATCGTACCCGCGACAGCGATCAGATCGATTCTCAGCAGGGCGCCCAGCACCACAAACAGCGCCCCGACCGCCAGCCCAGAACGCTGCAGCCAACCGATTCCGGGCGTGTCGCCGATGCCCAGACGGTCGCCTAACAGCCCCAGTGCCGCAAGCGCCACGCCCGAGCAAGCGAGTATGATTGATAATCCTCGGCGGCTGCGACCGATGCCCAGTCCGCCAACGCGATCGACGCGCCGCACGAGATCGGCACAATCGAAGCACAGGCTCCGCCCGGCGGGCAGACCGCCGCGATATCCCTCCAGCAGGTGCACCCGGGCTTCTGCGCCACAGGCGTCGCAGACTTTGTCGCGCACGAGCGTAGTTCCCGCCAATCGTGTCAATCAATCTGATTATCGGCGTAAACGTGGCGGCAGCGCGGCCTGCGCCGCGAAATCATCGAAAGTCCTAGCGATTCTGAGGCTCACGTCAGCGCCGACGGCTGCTACGGGCAGCGATCTCCCCAGGCTGAAAGCAGGATGCCGAGGTCGCCTTCGTCGGTGTCGCCATCGTTGTCGAGGTCGCCACCGCTGCCGGTCTGCCACGACGCCAGCAATTGCCCCAGGTCACCTTCGCCGACCGCGTTGTCCGCATTCAGGTCGCCGACGACCCCGGCAGCGCAGTTGTAGAAGGTCCAAGCGACAGCGGCGGTCCAGGTCGGGAAGCTCGTCAGGGTGTCGACGCGTCGCAGCTCGAGCACGTAGTCGCCCGGCTGCAGCGATTCAATGAAGAGGTGCTCGACATTGTCGATCGTGCTCTGGCTGGCCACATTTCCGCGGGTAAAGACGCCCAGGCCGCCGTCGCCGACCAGGCTGACCAGATTGCCGACAGCGTCGACCTTCCAGAGCTCCAGATCGAAATTCGCGACCGAAGGCAGGCCAAACGTGAACGGGACACTGCGATGCCAGGCGGCCGCGATCGATGCGGCGCTCGCGACCGTATTCAAACGAAAGCGCCAATAGACGCTGCCTTGCGGCAGCACATCAACGCGATGGAAACCGTTGCTCGCGGCTGTCGGCCCGCTCGGCACACTGGGCGAGGCGGCCTGCTCGCCGCCGGTCAGAATCATGTGGCTCGTGTTGACGTTGACGGTGCCGGCGCCGAGTTCGTCGTCGAGCGAGCGCGTCACCAGGCCGCGGTTCGGGCCGGTATCGGGCGCGTTGTTGGACCAGCCCGGCTCGTGCCACGCGCCGGCCAGCAGGATGGCCTTCAGCGTGTCGGCCTTTTCAGCGTTCGGGTTGCTCGCGAGCGCCGGCGTGTCGCGCACTGTCTCGACCAACAGCGCGCCGCAGGCCGCCGCAACGGGCGTTGTGAAGCTGGTGAGATTGCCTGGCGCGACCAGCTCCGGCTTCATGCGTCCCGCGCCGTCGACAGTCGCGACCGAGTCGGTCGACGAGGCGGCGCCATCGCGGCGACCGACGGAAATCCCGTGGTACATCGAGCTCATCAGCGCCGGGGTCGAGCCCGAGTTGTTCATGCCGGTGAAGACCAGAATGTTGTCGCGTGCCACCGCGAAATCCGCCCGTCGGATCGCCTCGTTGTCCACCGCACCGCTGCCGAAAGAGCCGATCCACGAATGATTAAACGTCTTCAGGCCCGCGGGCGGCGTGAGCGGCGGCGAACCGCTGCCGAGCTGCACGCGCAGGTACCCCTGGACCCAGTTGCCGGCCTCCCAGAGATGAATCTGCGTCACGCCCGGCGAGATGCTGCTGACGTTGCCGTACAGGTTCATCCCGACCGTGGTAGCGTGGCTCGAGACGCCGGGTGTTCCGCTCTGCGCGGTAAAGCTCTTGCCGACGAACTGCGCGTCCGCCTGATTCGGACCATACGCGCCGCCGGACGGCGCTTCGACCTGACCGACGACGATGCCAGCGCCGGTGGGCGTGTTTGCGACGCCCAAGCGGGCCCGCAGTGCGTCGAGCCCGACAATCGTACTGTTCTGCGCGAACGCCGCCGGAATCGGCGGGATGAGCGCACTGATAACCAGCGCAAAGCGATGGAATTTCACGACGACCCTCCATGTCCTTCAAGTGCCGTTACGCCCGAAATCGACTCGCGAGATCAAATCATTATAGCCGCGATTCGGCTTGCCTCGATCGGCGTTATGGCGTCTGATAAGCGCGAAAAGTTCGCGCCGAATCCGCGCAAGGCGCAAAGTAGCGCCCGCAATTCGACCGACATCGTTCGCTCCAAGGGAGAGCCGCCGAGTGCCGCAAGCATTGCCGAAAACGATTGAATGGGAAGGCGGCGAAGACGGCGTGTTGCTGCTGCTCGATCAGGTGCGGTTGCCGGGGGAAATCCGCGTGTTGCGCTGCACGCAGATCGAGCAGGTCTGGGAGGCGATCCGCAATCTGAGCGTGCGCGGCGCGCCCGCCATTGGCGTGGCGGCAGCCTTTGGCTTGTGCATCGGGACGCGCGGCGAGCGCTCGCGAGCGCGGCCCGAGTTCCTCGAGAAGCTCGACCAGGTGGTTCAGTATTTGAACTCGTCTCGCCCAACCGCAGTCAACCTGTTCTGGGCGACCGCGCGGATGACGCGCGTTGCCCGTGAGCACCCCGGCGACGGACCGCAGCTCTGGACGCGGCTGCTGCACGAGGCTCAGCAGATCGCGCGCGAGGACGAGGAGACCTGCCGGCGGATTGGCGAGGTCGGCTGTGAGTTGATCCGCGACGGCATGGGCGTGCTGACGCATTGCAACGCCGGGGCGCTGGCGACCGTGGCACACGGGACGGCGTTGGCCCCGCTGTATGCCGCGGCCCGGGCCGGGCGACGATTCCGCGTGCTGGCGGACGAGACGCGTCCGCTGCTGCAGGGGGCGCGGCTGACCGCGCTGGAGCTCTCCGCCGCGGGCATCGACGTTAGCATTCTGTGCGACAGCGCGGCGGCGAGCATGATGAGCGCGGGTCGCGTTCAGCTCGTGATTGTCGGGGCGGATCGCATCGCGGCGAATGGCGACACAGCGAACAAGATCGGGACGTATTCGGTGGCGGTGTCCGCGAAGCATCACGGGATTCCGTTTTACGTTGCAGCCCCGCTGAGCACGTTTGATGCGTCGCTGGCGAGCGGCGCGGAAATCCCGATCGAACAACGAGATGAGCGCGAGGTGCGCGAGTGGCGCGGCGAGCCGGTGGCGGCGGCGGGTGTGACGTGTCTGAACCCGGCGTTTGACGTGACGCCCGCGGCCCTGATCAGCGGGATCATCACGGAAAAGGGGCTGCTGAAACCGGTTACGGACAAAATTATTCGGCAATTTTTGTGTCACGAGGGTTGATTTGATGGTCGAGCGTCTTACACTTCGCGACGGTTTTGGCGGCGCGGTCAGATCTGGGCAACCCACGTTGGGGCAGCCCGCATCCACAGATCGTGAGCGGCCGTTTTGCTTCCACGCTGACGATCGGTGCGTTACCGGTCGGTGGATACTGGCCCAACAGATGGGATCAGGAACTAGTTTTTCAGGAGGCTCGCAGATGTTGAAAAAGCTCTGGGTGAAGGGGGCAATGCTCCTGGTCACCGGCGGAACCCTCTTTCAGTTCGGGTTCGACGGGGGCTGCCTGAGCGCGGCGGTGCAGCGCATTCTGGTCGCCGTGAACTTCGACTAATTGAACGAACCGAACGAGAACACGAGGAGCAACACAAAATGAAACTGCGACTCAAGCTGACGCTCTTGGCGTTGAGCGCTGGCACGCTGGCTTTCCAGCTGGGCAACTGCGCTCGTTTCCTTGGCGATCTGGCCGGCGACGCGCTCTGGCTGCGCGGCATCGACTAATCCAAGAACGAAAATTGCTCTGCGGCGGCGCGGGTCCGAGGCTTAGCGCGGCTCGCCCGATGCGGAGAATGGAGAATCACGAAATGAAAATGAACAAGCTCGTGAAGCTGACCGCGCTGCTTTTTGGCGGCGCCACCGTTTTCCAGAGCGGTTGCATCAACCAGTTCGTCTCCGGCTTCTTCAGCACTGGTTGGCCGACCGACAATCCGACGCTGAACCTGGCGATCGACATTCTGAACGAAGAGCTCTTCGGCTAATCGATTCAGTTCGCCTTGAGCGGGCGATGCTTCCGTTCGGAAGCCAGCCCGAAAAGCGCTACGGATGATGATGTTCGAAACCACAGTCGCGGCGGCGGTGCTTTCAGGCCCCGCGGCGCTGAATGACAAAGGGAGATCAACCACATGTCGAAGCGTAAGCTCGCCCTGCTGCTGATCGTGGCCAGCGGCTACGCGCTGGCGCTGGGCCTGAATTGCCTGCCGAACATCGGCTCGCTGATTCGGATCCCGCTCACCACCGCTAGCTAGCCGGCACGCTCAAGGGCCGCCGATGCTTGGCGGTTTGCGAGCCACAACGGTACTCCGGGGTGCTTGCCTGATCGGCGAGCACCCCGATTGCTTTGTCCCAGCCACCGGCGCGCGTCAGGACCCGGATTCCCACGAATGGCCCTAGGTTTTTCGTGCAGCGCCCTTGTCGCCGCCAGTTAGACAGGCGTATATTCCCAAACCGGCGGAGCCGCACGAGGCGAGTTTGCCAACCCCCTGGAGAGCCAGTATGTCCGCGTTCCGGCGCAAGATGATCGCGACCGTTGCTATCTTCTCGACTGCAACGGCCTTTCAGCTCCTCCCCGGGAGCTGCTACCAATTCTCGCTGCTTCAGGGTGTGGCCGCCTTTGATTTCTGCAGCGTGCTCAACTGCGAAGGCGGGTCATTTTTCAACTTCTGCGAGCCGGTCGCGTTGCTCGTGGATTGCCCAAACCTGGTGGCGGATGGCGGCAACCCCTAGTCGCGCTCAAGGTACTCACATGCGAAACCTGCGAAAACCACTGGTCTCTCTGCTCACGGCCGCGTCCGCCGGCACGTGCCTGCAACTCGGGCCGTGCGGCCTGCCAGAGCTGCGGCAACTGGCCTCGAGCCTGAACCCGTGCGGGACGATCCTGCTCTGCGACCCGCGCGCGTTCGAATTTGTGCAGTCCGGCATCGACGGTCCAGGCGTGCGGCCGGACGTCGACCCTTTCTGCACATTCCCGCCCTTCTGCAGTCAAGACGTGGACCCGATCTTCGGCGGCCTGGCCGAAGGCACGGAACCCTAGCCAGGTCGGATCGCACAGTCGTTGCGACGAGATCCCGGCCGGCGCGCTGCGAACCGGGTTCGCGTGCCGGCCGGTTCTATTGTTTGGGATCCGCAAGCTGCGACTTCGACCTACGCGGCCGCTGAATGTGTCGGCACGCGTTGGCGGGGACTTCAATCCTCGATCGACCATGTATCGCCGACGTTGAACAGTTTGTGCAGATCGCCGGGGCCCAGTTTGCGTGTGATATCGTCGATCTGGCCGACGACGAGTTCTTCAAATGTCGGCCGTTCGACGGCGCGGTAGACGCCGAGCGGCTCGGGGAATTCCGGGTGCCGCATGCGCGAGAGTAGGTACGCGAGCGTCGGCTCCGCGGCGTGTTCGTCGTGCACCAGCAATTGATCGACGCTGACGCCGCCTGCGCCCAGCGCGACGACTTCGGGCGTCGTCCCGTTTAGGCGGATGCCCTTGTTTTTGTCCTTGCCGAAGATGAGCGGCTTGCCGTGCTCGAGGTAGACCACGTTGTCGAGTTTGGATTGCCGGTCGGTGGCGAATTCAAACGCCTTGTGATTATAGACGTTGCAGTCCTGGTAAATTTCGACAAAGGCGGTACCGCGATGCTGCGCGGCGCGCTTCAGCACGTATTGCAGATGCTGCACGTCGACATCGACGGCGCGCGCGACGAACGTAGCCTCCGCGCCGATCGCGACCGAGACCGGGTGAATCGGATAATCGAGCGAGCCATAGGGCGTCGACTTGGTCTTCTTGCCGAACTCACTTGTAGGCGAGTATTGCCCCTTCGTCAGGCCGTAGATGCGGTTGTTGAACAGGATGATCTTCAGGCCAATGTTGCGGCGGATGGCGTGCAGGAAGTGGTTTCCGCCGATGCTCAGTCCGTCGCCGTCGCCGGTGATGACCCAGACATCGAGCTGTGGGTTGGCGAGCTTGACGCCGGTGGCGATCGCCGGCGCGCGGCCGTGAATGCCGTGGATCCCGTAGGTGTTCATGTAATACGGGAAGCGGCTGGAGCAGCCGATGCCGGAGACGAAGACAGTCGCCTCGCGCTTGGCGGCGACGTCGGCCATCACTTTCTGCATCTGCGCCAGGATGGCGTAGTCGCCGCAGCCGGGGCACCAGCGGACTTCTTGGTCGCTCTTGTAATCCTTGGATTTCAGCGGCAGTTCGACAGCGGCGCTCATGCCCTGCCTCCCAGCTCCGAATCGATGCAGTCCAGAATTTCCTTGACCATGAACGGCCGACCCTGCACCTTGTTCAGCCCGAGCAGCGGTAGCGCGAAGTTCGCCGTCAGCACATAGCGCAACTGGCCCGCGTTGAGCTCGCACACCCGCACGCGCTTGAAACGCCGCAGGACCTCGCCGACGTTTCGCGGCAGCGGGTTCAGCCAGCGCAGGTGCATGTGCCCGACGTCCTTGCCCGCGTCGCGGGCGCGTTCGACCGCGGTCCGCACGGCGCCGAAGGTCCCACCCCAGGAGACCAGCAGCAGTTCGCCCTGCGGCGTTCCGAATACCTGCTCGTCGGGGATGTCGTGCACGACGTTGGCGATTTTCGCCGCTCGCAGTTCGACCATCCGCTGGTGATTCTCGGGCGTGTAATCGACGTTGCCGGTGACGTCGGACTTCTCCAATCCGCCGACGCGATGCTGCAAGCCGGGCGTTCCAGGAATTGCCCAGGGCCGCGCGCCGTGCGCGTCGCGTTGATAGGGCTGATACTTCGCGGGGTCGTCGGCGTGGCGGATTTCGATCGGCCGCAACGTGTTCGGGTCTGGGATGCGCCAAGGTTCGGCGCCGTTGGCGAGATAGCCGTCGGTCAGCAGGAACACGGGCGTCATGTACTTGACCGCGATGCGCACCGCTTCGATCGCGGAGTCAAAGCAATCCGCGGGTGATTGCGCGGCGAGCACGGGCACGGGGCATTCGCCATTGCGACCTAGGATCGCCTGCCACAGGTCGGCCTGCTCGGTTTTGGTGGGCAGCCCGGTGCTGGGTCCGCCACGCTGCACATTGACGATTACGCAGGGCAGCTCGGTCATCACGGCCAGCCCCACGCTCTCCTGCTTGAGGGCGATGCCCGGACCGCTGGAGCCGGTGACGCCGATGGCGCCGGCGTAGGCCGCGCCGACGACGGCGGCCATTGCGGCGATCTCGTCCTCGGCCTGGAAGGTGCGCACATCGAAGTTCTTGTAGGTCGAGAGTTCGTGGAGGATGTCGCTGGCGGGTGTGATCGGATACGTGCCGTAGAACAACGGCTTGCCGGCCAGCCGCGCTGCGGTCACCAGCCCGATCGCGGCGGCCTGATTGCCGGTCAGATTGCGATACGTGCCGCGTGCCAGCTTGGCGCGTTCGACGCGGTAGCGCACCGGAAACAGCTCAGCGGTTTCACCGAAATAGAAACCGGCCTTGAGTGCCAGCTCGTTGGCCTGGGCGATGGCGGGCTGCTTGGCGAATTTCTCGCGGATCCACTTGAGCGTGGTTTCGAGCGGCCGGTCATAGATCCAATAGATCAGGCCCAGCGCGTAGAAATTCTTGCAGCGCTGCGCTTCTTTGGTGGTCAGCCCGGCGGGCGCAACCGCCTCCATCGTGTGCCGCGTGATGGGCACCTTGTACACGCGGTAGCTGCGGAGCGCGTCGCCTTCGAGCGGGTTTGCGGCGTACTTGGCCCGCGCGATGTTCTGATCGTCGAACTCGTCGACGTCGACGATCAGCAGCCCGCCGCCGATCAGGTCGCCGACGTTGGCTTGCAGGGCCGCGGGGTTCATGGCGATCAGCGCGTCGACCTGATCGCCGGGCGTGTGGATCGGGTGGCTGCTGAAGTTGATCTGGAAGCCCGACACGCCGGCGAGCGTCCCGGCTGGTGCGCGAATCTCAGCGGGAAAGTCGGGCAAGGTGCTGACGTCGTTGCCGAAGATCGCGGAAGTGTTGGTGAACTGCGTGCCGGCGAGCTGCATGCCGTCGCCGGAGTCCCCCGCGAAGCGGATGGCAGCATGCAGTTTCTCTTCGACACGCCGGTCCCCATTGGAACCCAGCGACGGCGCGGCGGCAGTGGTCACGAGCACACCTCGATCAGGGTGAGAAACGCGGCGGACGGGAATGAGAGAAGCGTGAAGATCAACACAACCGATCCTCGAACGCCCGATTCGCTTCATCATAGCAGGAAATGAGCTGGCGCGGAATGAGCGGTGCCCCTGGCTTGTCGCGTTCGGCGCCGATGCGTAAACTCGCGCCGCGGACCGCGCCGTCGTCGTTGGCACACCGGAGCAGGCAGCCAGCCATGACCTTTCAGCCAGCGCAGCGACTGGGCCAGCTCCCCACGTATCTATTCGTCGATATTGATCGCAAAAAGCGGGCCGCGATCGCCGCCGGCAAAGACGTGATCAACTTCGGAATCGGCGACCCCGATCAGCCGACGCCCGAGTACATCCTCGAGCGCATGCATTCGGCGGTGCGCGAGCCCGCCAATCACCGCTACCCGGCGGGCGAGGGCGCGGCGGCGTTTCGCCAGTGCGTCGCGGAGTTCTTCGAGCATCGCTACCGCGTGAAGCTCGATCCGCAGCGCGAGATTCTGGCGCTGATCGGCAGCAAGGAGGGCCTCGGGCACCTGCCGCTCGCCGCAGTCAATCCCGGTCAAACGGTGATCGTGCCCGACCCGGCGTACCCGGTGTACAGCGCGAGCGTAATCATGGCTGGCGGCGTGCCCTGGACGCTCCGCCTGCACGAACGCGACGGCTGGCTGCCAAACCTGGCCGAGATCCCCGAATCCGTCGCGCGGGCCGCGGTGCTGATGTACCTGAACTACCCGAACAACCCGACTGGCAGCGTTTGCTCGCGCGAATTCCTGCGAAGCGCGGTCGAGTTCTGCCACCGGCATGAGATATTGCTGGCGCAGGATGCCGCCTACAACGAAATGTGCTTCGACGAGCCGGCCCACAGCGTGTTGGAGATCGACGGGGCCCGCCGGGTCGCGGTCGAATTTCATTCACTCTCGAAGACATTCAACATGACTGGCTGGCGGCTCGGGTTCGCGGTCGGCAACGCGGATGTGCTCGCGGCGCTTGCGAAAGTGAAATCCAACGTCGACAGCGGTCCGTTCTCCGCCATTCAAGAGGCCGGCATCAGCGCATTGACCGGCATTGCGCGGCCGGAGAATGCCGCGCGGGCAGCAATGTACCGAGAACGCAGCGCGCTCTTGACGGAAGGCTTACGCGAGCTCGGCTTCCGCGTGCAACCACCGCGGGCGACGTTCTACGTATGGGCTGGCGTGCCCGGCGGTTACGAAGGGATGACGGTCTCCGGAAAACTGCTGGAAGAAGCCGCGGTGGTCTGCATTCCGGGCGCGGGCTTTGGACCGGCCGGCAGAGACTACGTGCGCTTCGCCGTGACCGTCGATACGCAGCGAATCCGCGAAGCGCTGGCGCGAATGCGGAACGTGCGCTGGTGACTGCGACGGGCATCTTCATCGCGCTTGGCTCGAATCTGGGCCGCCGCGCCGAGACGCTCAGCGGCGCGCTGATGGCGATCTCCGCCTGGCGCGACGTGCGCGTGCTAGCCGTGTCCTCATTTCACGAGACCGAGGCGGTCGGCGGCCCGCTGGATCAGCCGCGGTTTCTGAACGCTGCCGCCAAACTGGATACGACGCTCTCGCCGCACGCGTTGCTGCGGCGGTTGCAGGCGCTGGAGCAGGCCTTCGGTCGGCGGCGCGGCCAGCCTGACGGTCCGCGCACGCTGGACCTGGACCTGCTGGCTTATCACGACCTGCAAATGTGTGATACGGCGCTGACGCTTCCACATCCACGCATGTGGGAGCGACCGTTCGTGCTTGCGCCGCTGTCAGAAATCGCAGAAATTGAGCGGCTTCGGCGGGCGATCCGACGGGTCGAACCGCCTCGCTTGAGCGCCGCGCCGCGCGTTTGACGTCGCCAGCGGCCGCGCCGATTCCCCGGCCGCGGAACGCGTTTTGCTAGTACCCCTTCTGAATTAGACGCGTGGCGGAGTTCGAAATCGAGGTGTGCGATGGTCCACCAGAGCAATGTCGGCCCGGAGATTTCACGGCTGGTCGAACGGCAATTGCGGCGCTGGGAGATGACGCGGCAACAGCACGCTTCATTCCTGGAGCCGAACGCGACCGCGAAAGTGCAGGATTTCGTATGCATTTCGCGCGCGGTCGGCTCGGGCGGGGCCGCGGCGGCCGCTTCGCTGGCCGAGCGGCTGGGCTGGGCCATCTTCGATCGCGAGATTTTGCAGGCGATGGCGGGCGACGACGCCACGCGCAACCGGCTCTATCAGCAGCTCGATGAGCACGACACATCCTGGCTCCAGGAGATGCTGCGCTGGGTCTTCGAAGGCGGCTGGCGGCAGGATGACTATTTTCATCGGCTGACGGAGACGGTGCTGGCGCTCTCGCGGAAGAGCAAGCTGGTGTTCGTCGGCCGCGGCGCGGACCTGATTCTGCCCAAGCACCAGGGGCTGCGCGTACGCATCACGGCGCCGCATGAATACTGCGTTCAGTCGTTCGCGCAGCGAAACGGGCTTTCCTACAGCGAGGCCGAGGCCGAGGTCCGCAAAATCGAGCAGGAACGGGCCGAGTGGCTCAAGCACCATTTCGGCAAGCGCGCGGCGGAGACGGCCCGTTTCGATTTGTGCGTGAATGCCGGGCGGATGACGCAGGATCAGGCAGTGGAAGTGATCGTCAACACGCTGCGGACGCTGCACATTGTGAGCTAGCGCCCGCCGAGCGCGGCTCCGTCGCAGAGCACGAAAGCGTAGTTGTCGCCGCAGGGCGATTCAGTGCGGCGGAGTTGTCGCCATGCCGGCCCGCGCGATGGTCGAGGCCTGCGCCGTGGCGCGCGGCTTCTGGTCGGGCTACTTTGCGGCGACTTTGGCATCGAGCAGCGCCTTGTAGTCCTTCTTCGAACGGGCCCCGATGATGCGGTCCACCGGCTTGCCATTCTGGAAGACCATCACGGTCGGAACGCTTTGAATTCCGTAGGTTGTCGCGGCCTTCATCGCCTGCTCGATATCGACTTTGCCGACCTTGACCCGACCGGCGTATTCGGTGGCCAGCTCGTCAATTGTCGGCGCCAACATCTGGCACGGGCCGCACCAGGTGGCCCAGAAATCCACCAGCACCGGTTGGCTGGACTGCAGCACCTCGGCGTCGAAATTGCTGTCGTCAAAGTGCAGCACGTTTGCTCCGGCCATGCTCGATCCTCCTGTGCGCTCCGCGCCGGTGGCGCTTTTTCGCGACCGGCAAGATCTTAGGACGCGCCTTGGTCATCGTCAAACCGACGCGAGCGGCGCTGCGCCGCGGGTGTTGGATGCCGCTGACGCGCGCCGGTTGCATCTGCGCGGCGGAGCACAAACGTCGGCGGGCCGGCACGGCTTTCGCCGCCCGGCCCGCGTTGCGAGTTTTCCGATATGGCCTCGGCGGCGGGACTACCGCAGCAGGCCCAGCACCTGCGAGGTCTGCTGGTTGGCCAGGCCCAGGAGCTGGATGGCCGACTGCAACAGAACGTTTTGCCGATTCAGGTTGGCCGACTCACTGGCGAAGTCGGTGTCCTTGATGGTGCTGAGCGCGCTGGTCAAGCCCTCCTTGGTCGCGTTCGCCTGGTTCAGCGCCGTATCGACCTGGAACTTGTTGAACCCGCCGATGCGGCCCGCGACGCGCGCGATCTGCGAGATCGCATCGCCGGCGATGGTAGCGGCGGTAGAGGCGTTATTCGGGTTGGTCAGCACGCTGTTCGAGCCGCCCGATTTCAGCGACGAGAGGTATCCGTTAAGCGACGAGCCGAGCTGCTGGCTGAAGAGGCCGTCGATTCCGATGGTCGTTCGCGTCGAAGCTTCGGCGCCGAGTTGGAACGTCGCGCCGCCCGTGGAGTTGACGCTGAACGAGCTGGTCGTGCCGGCCGCGGACGAGTTGAACGAGCTTGTGATGTTGAAATTCAAGCTCAGGCCGCCGGCGCTGAAGCTGACGTTCAGGCCGTCGACGGCGGCGTTCTGGCCGTTCACGCTGATCGATGCATCGGTGCCGGAGACGTTGAAGGCCGTCAGGTCGGTCGCGCCATACAGGTCCCCACCGGAGAGCACCGACACCTTGACAAACTGGCTCGCGCCGAAATTCTCGCTGCGCAGGCCGATCGCCGCGGTGGCACCGGTCTGCGACGCGACCACGCCGGTCTGGGCGGTGGCGGCGTTGATCTTGGCGGTGATCGCCGAGAGATTCTCGTCGACGGCGATGTCGATCACGGCCGTGCCCTTGGCGCCCTGGATCGAGAAGGATGTCGCGGCGGCGGCCGAGTTGACGATCGCGTTGGTTTGCGTCGCGCGCGTCGCCGACGCGTTCAACCGAACCGAGACCGAGGTGCTGGAGGAGGAGCTGGCGTCGCGGCTGAAGACCTGCACATCGGTGATCTGCGACGAAGTCACGCCGCTGGTGTTGATGCCCAGCGTGCCGTCGAGCAGCTTCTTGCCGTTGAATTCCGTGGTGCCGACGATGCGGTCGATCGCGGCGATCGCGTCGTCGATCTGCGACTGGTTGGCGGCCCGTTCCGAGGCGCTGATACCGGCCGAGCTGGCCGACTTCTGCGCCAGGGACTGAATCTCGCCCAGCAGCTTGTTGACTTCGCCCAGCGAGCTGTCGACCACGTTCAGCAGCGCCTTGGAGCGCTGGTTATTCGAGATCGAGCCTTCGACGCGTGTCAGCCGCGACTCGATGCTGCTGGCCGCGATCAGGCCGGCCGGATCATCGGCGCCCTGGTTGATGCGCGAGCCGGTCGAAAGGCGTGTGAGCGATTGGCTTTGATTCAGCGATGTGCGGTTGAGGATGTTGAGCAGCGAAAGCGAGTTTACGTTTGTGACTGTCAATGCCATGAGCGATTTCTCCGCCGTGGGTCCATGAAACCTCGCAACTTGGGGAAACATAGAATTCGCGGATGGGCACTGACAACGAAAAACGCGACGACGCGCGAACTTTCGCGCGGCCGACTATCGGGCCAATGACACGCAGCGCCGTTCTACATCTCATGCGCGGACCTGCCTAGCGACGAATGCGATCACCTCGCGGTCGCAGCGCGCGGCCCGCATTGCAAGCGGAACTCGCCGGCACTCTCCGATAATCCGCGTTGGAGCCGAGCCGAGCTGTTTCAGGTATTGGTGCGCGGCGGGCGCGCGATCAGCGCCGCGACACGCGCGGGGCTGCGCGCAGGCAAGTGCGGAGCCGATGCGCGGGCAAGCGCCGAGCTGCGCGCATGCGGCCGTTTTCTATTCTCGCTGTGGAAGAACCGGGGCGACGGATGTGCGGCGTTCAGCGCGGCTGCGCGGCCGCGACGAACCCGATATTGTCGCAAAGCCGCCGAGCATGCCGCATGCGGTGCGTCCACAACCAGACGCTGAGCGGCAGCAGCGGCAGCAGTTGCAGGCCGCGTTGCGCGAGTGAATCGTGGAGCGGGAAGAGTACGAACGCCGCCAGCAGCGCGGCGCGGGCCGTGCTCGAGACACGGACCTGCCGCACCATGGCGAATTCAACGGCCAGGGCCACGCTGAGAACCACCAGCCCGGCGTCGTACCAGAGCGTGTGCGGGCTGATCACGATCGCGGCGCAGATCGCCGCGGCCCAGTGCAGGCCGAACTCGTCCTGGTCAAAGCGGACATGCCGCCAATCCCAGGCCAGGGCCGCAAGCAGCGCCGCGGATGCCAGCAGTCCGAGCGGAGCTGCCCGCGCTCCCAGCCAGTGCTCGCACAAGCCGATCAGCGCGATCGAGTTGTGCCCGTTGCTGGCGTTCTCCAGCACCCAGAATTGCGCGAGCCCGTCCAACATCCGCAGCGGCCAATCGCCACCCAGCAGCAACGCCCCCAGCGCGTAGTGCGCCGCGGCGCACGCGGCGGCGACGCCCAGCACCAGAACTTGCCCGCGAATCAGCAGCAGAAAGCCCAGGATCGCGGCCCAGTGCGGCTTGTATGTCAGTGCGCCCAGCGCCAGCCCCGCCAGCAGCGGCCGTCCGCCGCGCAGTGCCTGATACAACAGCGCCAGCAGCAGTAGCGTGAGCGCGGTGTTCTGCCCGCCGGTGATCGTGCGGCTGATTGGAAAGAACAAGAAAGTCAGGCCCAGCAGCAGGCCGGCGTACGGGCGGAAACAGTGGCACGGGTGCAACAGGATTCGAATCGCTCCGGCCAGCGCCGCCAGCAGCAGCACGCACGTCAGCACGTATGCAGCCTGGTACGGAAGCAGCGCGAGCGGTGCGAAAAGCGCGGCCAGCAGCGGCGGATTGACATAAGCCTGCAGATCGTCGTACCCGGCGCCAACGATCGCGGCCTGCGCCTGGCGCTGCGCTTCCAGATCGTAGAGCCGCGCGCCGTCACCCGCGATGATCATGGTTCCAGCCGTGTAGAACCCGACGAAATCACCGCCGAAGGCCTGACCGCTGCGCGACAGAATCTGCGTCTGCGAAATGACGAAGGCGGGGAAGGCGATCAGCCAGCCGATCACGCCGGCGGCCACGAACAGTCGCATCGTGCGCACGTCGGTCGCAACGTGCACAACGCGGCGCAGCACGGCGAGCACCGAAGACGGATTCTGTGTGACACCAACCGCTGGCGACATCGCGCACCGCTACGCCCTAGATCGGCTGACCTTCGCGGTTTGTTCAGGAGCGCGGCGGGCCGCGCTTCGCGTTTCGGCACGTGCGTCCTTACGATCTGTATGCCGCGCTGGCGACCTTGAGGACTCGCGTTATGGGGCAGACGCACAAGCATCGCGTGCTGCTGGCGGAAGCGCTCGATCCGCCGAGCGAGGCGCGCTTGGAGGCCGCTTGCCAGGTGCTGCGCCCGGCACAGCCGGATGCGGCATCGCTTGCGGCGCTGCTGCCCGGTTGCGACGCGCTGATCGTGCGCACGCACCAGCGCGTCACGCGCGAGCTGCTGCAATCCGCCGACCGGCTGCGCTGCATCGGCGTCGCCGGCGTCGGGACTGAGAATGTCGATCTGCAGGAGGCCGAGCAGCGCGGCATCGTCGTGTTGAATCGGCCGGCGGCGGCTTCGGATGCGGTCGCTGAGCTCACCATCGGGCTGATCCTGAACCTGCTGCGCTCGATCGGCCCGCTGACGGACGCCTATCGCAACGGCGCGTTCGCCGCCGCGCGCAAGACTGCCCGAGGCGGCGAGCTGCGAGAACTGTGCGTCGGGATCGTCGGCATGGGCCGCATCGGCTCACGCGTCGGCCGAATCTGCGCGGCGGGCTTTGGCGCGCGCGTGCTGTATAACGACATCGTGCCGCTCGGGCCATTCGAGTTTGCGGCGGATGCGGTCGAAAAGCACGAGCTCTGGCCGCGGGCGGATGTGTTGACGCTGCATGTGCCGCTCACGCCGCTGACGCGCGGGCTGATCTCCGCCGAGGTTTTGCGGCAGATGCGGCCCGGCGCGCTGCTGGTGAACACGGCCCGCGGCGCGGTGGTCGAGACGACGGCACTGCTCGCGGCCTTGCGCGATGGCCGGCTCGCGGGCGCGGCGCTGGATGTCACCGATCCGGAGCCACTGCCGGCGGATCACGAGCTGTTTAGCCATCCGAACTGCCTGCTCACGCCGCACGTCGCGGCGCGGACAGTTGGCGGATTGCGGCGCATGTTTGAAATTGTGGACGACGTGATGGCATTTCTGGAGGGAAGGGCCGGTTTCGCACGCTAAGGCCGAAAGCGCGGGTGGTTGGTTGCGTGCCGCGTGGTCGGAGTGAAGTGGATCGCAAGCTTGGAGATCTCACAATCGCCGAATGTGCCGCGGATCGATTTTCAGCAGCAGCAGATCATCGCACGCTTCGAGTTGTCCACTGATTTCCACCGCGTCCGCGACAAACGGCAACACGTGGTCTTGCATCGCGCGGCCAGCAAGCGCCTGCCCAGCCGCGTCGGTCAGCAGGAAGTATTGCCGCTGGCCGGTGCTGTCGCGCGTCACGAAGACGGGCGGGATGCCGCCGGCGATGCAGAGCGTGGCGCACTCCTTGTGTGTTTTGCCCGCGCCGGGCTTCATCGCGCCCAGATAACATTTTGAATCGACGATTTCGCCGCGCAGCGTGACCGGGCCAAGCTCGCGGCGGACGGGTGCTGCGAGTTGGGCGAGCTGCGCAGCCGTCAGACCGTCGGCGAGTTGCAGCGCCACACCGGGCTCGAGCTCGAGCATTCGCCGGCCGTCGCGCTCGAGAATCCAGCCGCTGATGCGCGCCGCCTGCCCGGCCAGCGGCGCCGCGCGCTGCCCGCCGCCGAATTTTCCGACCTCGACCAGCAGCAGGCTCTCGACCGGCTTCTGTGGGTCGTCGCGCGGGATGCGCAGGTGCGGATATGGCTGGGCCGCGATGACGCCGTGAAAGCTGCGCGCGGTGGCATCGTCCCAGACGGCGTCGCCAGGGTCGTGCTGGGCATTCGCCAGCAGCACCGCGAAGGATGCCAGCAACGCTAGCAATCCGCTCGCAATGCAAAATACAAACCGAGCCAGCCCCGGCGGTACCGGCAGGTAGCCGACGTAGAACTCCGCGCCGCCGCGCAGCGCGGCCAAACGCCTCGATTGCCCCATCTGCGGCAAATCAGCCATGGACGCCCTCGTCGATGGCCGCCGGCGTCACTGGCGTTCCCGGCGGCAGCTGCGTCGGGTCGATCATGATTCGAGTGCGATCCACCCGCACGCGATAGGTCACGATCTTCTCGGTGAACGGCGGCGGCGAGCGGCCGTCCTCCGGCCGATACTGCCAGCCGTGCCACGGGCAAGTGATGCAGCCATCGATGATCTTGCCCTCGCCCAGCGGCCCGCCCTGGTGGGCACACACGTTGGTCGTCGCCGAGATGCGGCCATTGTGGCGAAATAGGGCGATCCGCTCGCCGCCGATCGTCACCGTGCTGCCGCGGCCCTCGTCGAGTTCGTCGACAGAGCCGACATCCACCCACGATTCGCCCGTGTGCGGCGGGGGCGTTTGCGGCGCTACGCTGCGGTCGCGCGGTTGCTCGCGCACGCCGGCGAGCAGATGCAGCGTGACGACGAGTGCGGCGCCGGCGCAGACCAGGGCCGCGAGCCAGGGACTGCGCTGCGTCTGCAGGATGCCGAGCGCGACATGCATGACGAGCAGCGCGTACGCGAAATAGACCGACATGTGCAGGCGTTTCCACGCCGGCGCACCGAGATTCTTGAGCCAGAAGTCGTGGCTGGTCGCGGCCATCAGGAACAAGATCAGCAGCGCGAGCAGACCCAGGATTTGAAATGGGAACGCCGACAGCGAGGCGTAGCTCGTGTTGCTGATCAGCAGCGAGACGAGCGGACTTACGCTTCCGAAGCCATGATAGAAGCCGATCGCGATCGTCGCGTGCGCCAACGCGACCAGAAATGTCGCCACGCCGAGGTGCCGGCGGTTGTAGAGCAGCGGAAGAAAACGACGGTCGAGCCTGGCGAGCGGGCCGATGCACAGAATCACGTGCAGCAGCAGATACGCGCCCGTGCCCAACGCCCGCATCGCGAGAATCGCGTCGCTGATCTCGTGCGGCGGGCGGAACAGCAGCTTGCCCACCAGGAAAAACATGCCGACGTAGCCGACGATGCCGCCGACGACGCACGCGTCGTACACGCGCTTGTGCCGATTCCACTGAACAGTCACGTAGCCCACACTCACGGCGACGCCTCCGGCGCGGTGGCGAGCGAAGCGAAGCCGGGGACGGCGAAAAAGCTGCGCGGCGACTTTTCGATCCGCGCGCGGGCAGACACGAAGCTGACAACGTACGGCGCCTCAGCGTCGGCGAGCGCTATCGCAGGCCGCGCCAGCAGTGCGGCGATCATTGCGATCGTGATCAACGCCGACAACGCAACCCAGATCCTGAGATGCCAGCGGCGTTGCCGGCGGGTCATGATCCGCTCGTGTGGTTGTGCGTCGCGCGACGCCAGCGTGCGGCAAGCGTCGGCCATAGCGCGACCGCACCGGGCAGCAGCAAGGCACGCACGCTCCAAGGCACACCGCGGGCCGCGGGGTCGATCCGTTCGACGCCACGCCACACGAATAGTAGCGCAAAAACGATGCCGATCGCGGCATACGCCGCAACCAGCCAGAGGATCGCCTGTGCGATCCCGACGGCGGTATACAGGTCTGCCATGGTCATGCACGCTCCGCGCTGCGAATTCGATGTTCGGTAAGCATGGCGGTTACGGCGAATCTCGACAACGTCGGCGCGCTGCGGCGAGAACTGGCGGGTGCATGCGGATGGGGATAATACGTTTCGAAGCGGCGCAGCCATTCGATGCCGCGACGGCGAGGGCGATCGGGGTTGACGTGGAGGCAACCGGAGCCGCGACGGTGAGAGCGATCGGGGTTGACGTGAAGGGAACCGGAGCCGCGACGGTGAGAGCGATCGGGGTTGACGTGAAGGGAACCGGAGCCGCGACGGTGAGGCCAGCCGTCGAGTGCATGCCGAGCGCCGATCCGACAGCCGCCGGCGAATCAGACCCGCGCGCGAGGGGCGATTGACATCGAGCACAGGCCAAATCCCGATCGCGTGCCGCGCTTGCGGGACTTTCGGGCTTGCGCGCGCCGATGCAAGAGTCGCCGGCGAATCAGACCCGCGCGCGAGGGGCGATTGGGGTGCGGCCCGCGGCGGGCGCGCGCGATCGCCCGGTTGCGAGATGCGCGGCCGATGCGCGTCGCCGATCCGCGCGGCGGTGCAGATCACCGACGACGATTTGCGCGCCGTGCGCGGCTGCGGCGCGATTGACGTTTTCTCCCGGCGCGGTACGATATCGACTTCGATTGCGGGGTAGAGCAGTTGGTAGCTCGTCGGGCTCATAACCCGGAGGTCGGAGGTTCGAGTCCTCCCCCCGCTATTGACCGCTTCACGGCCTCGGCTTCGGCCGGGGCCGTGTGCTTTCTGGCGATGTCCCCGCTCGGTTTGAGCACCATCGGCCCAACGTACTGCTCAATGAAGTCCCGCATCTCCGTCGGCGTGGCGACCGTCGCAAGCGATTCCTGAGCTTCGGCGAGGGCTTGGCGGACGGCGCCGGCCAGCCGGCCCGTGGTGTCGTTGGCGTCGTTGGCGAGCTCGGCCACCGCCTGCTGAAGCCGCTCACGCTCCGCTTCGAGTTCCCCCACCTGCCGGGACACCGCCCGCTTGGCCGTGGCGTCGATGTCCGGGTCCACCAGGAGCCGCGTCATCGAACCGATCTTCTTGTCGAGTTCCCCGATCTTCGCGCGAACGCGCTGAAGCTCGCCGCGGTTGGACTGCGTGAGCTTGCGCGCCTCTTCGATCGCGTCTTCGATCAGGGAATCGGCGTCGGCGAAGACCTCCTGGTAGGTCCGGGTGATCCGCTCCATCAGCAGGTCTTCGCGGACGCTGCCCGTGTTGCGGCAGGCGTCCGGGCCGTTCCGCTGGCGGCAGCCGCACTCGTAGTAGTGGTACTCGCCCTTGCGGTTCCGGCTCGTGCGGCGATAGCACACGCTGCCGCACGCTTCGCAGAAGATCATCCCGGTGAACGGGCGGTAGGCCGGGGCGAGAAGCTGCCCGTTGTCGCGGCGCGGCCGCGCGTGCAACGCGAGCCGGTCCTGCGCCTCTTTGAACGTCGCGTCGTCGATGATCCGCAGGCGTTCGTCGTTCTGGACGATGTGCTCGGAGGCGTCCCGCCAGACCGGCACCCGCCGACCGGTGCGCTTGTTGAGCTTGTACCTGCGGCGGTTGTAGATGATCCGCCCGATGCAGATGTCGTTCGTCAGAATCCGCCGGACGCTGGTGTGCGTCCACGTCGGGCACCGGCGCGTCGGCACGCCGCGCTTGGCGAGCCGCTGGGCGAGCACCTTCAGGCCAACGGACTCCGTGGTGTAGACTTGGAACACCCACCGCAGGACCGCGGCTTCCGCTTCGTCGATCGCCAGCCGGTGCAAGCCGTCGGCGGTCTGCTCGATCCGGTAGCCGTAGGGCGGTGGTCCGCCGGTCCAGGCCTTCTGCTCGAACCGCTTGACCAAGCCGTCGCGGGTG
>CAZHTF010000014.1:0-51063 GCA_964535305.1 uncultured Planctomycetales bacterium
CGTGTATGTGCCCGCCCGCACCAGCACGTGGTCGCCCGGGCGGGCCGCGTCGGCCGCAGTCTGAATGGTTCGGTACGGCGCGACGAAGCGGCCCGCGCCGCTGTTGGAGCCATTCGGCGCAACGTAGAAATTGCGAAACGCGACGAGGTCCTGGCGATTGATTGATGTGATTACACGCTGGTACGGGCGTTTGGCCGGCTCGAAGCGATAGTCCGGACTCGAAGTGATCGAGCCCGACCAGTCGCGCGGCACGATGAAGGCGTAAAAGCCGCTGAAGTCGCTTACCGCCCGCTGCTCAACAACGCCGTTTTCGCCGCGCAGCTCCAGTTCGACGCCCGCGTAAGGCTGACCGCTGCGATCTTCGATCCTTCCGGCAATCGAGATGTTCGACACCACCACCTGCAACTGCACCTGACCCAGACCGCCGCCGCCGTCGCTGACCTGCACGTCAAACAGGTCAAAGCCGATGTAGCCGGCGTTCGGCGCGTAGCTCAGCAGCGCCTGCCCGGGCCCGGCTGATTTCAGCGTCGCGCGGCCGAAGTTCGGCGCGCTGCCCAGGCGGAATTGCAACGCGGCGGCGGGCGTGTCGATATCCGTCGCCGAGAGCAGCAATTGGTTGGTGGGCTGATCGGCCGGGCTGTCTTCGTCAACCAGCATGATCACCAGGCCGCGCTGCACGAACGCCGGCGCGTCGTTCGCCGGCGTGACCACGACGCGCACGCTGGTGAGCGGGCTGCTGGAAAGGCCGTCCGTCACGCTGACCGTGAAGGCGCTTTCGCCGAACCAATCCGGATCCGGAACGATTTCCAGCGCGTTGGAGAGTAGATCGACGGGTAGCTGGTCGGCCCGCAGCTCGGCCTGCGACTCGGCATCGACCAGCAACATGTTCTGCGGCAACGAATGCACGCGAAATCGCAGCGGATCGCCGTCCGGGTCGCTGGCGCTCAGCACCAACGTGCCGCGCGTGTCTTCTTCGAGTTGAAAGCGCAGCGGATCCAGCGTCGGCGGACCGTTTTCAAGACCGCCCGGCGCAGCTTCCGTCGGCGGCGGTTGCCGCAGGAGCGAGGCGCGAGCGTCATCGGTCGGCTGGCTCGGGCAACCGCCCAAGCCGAGCGAAAACAGCGGAATCATCAGCGAAATGCAGAGCGGCGAATTGGCAAATCGACCCAAGGGCCCAACGGATCGCCGCTGTGGCGAACGGAATGCGCGCATCTGCTCTCCTCCACCCACCGCGGCGGCCGAATCGATTGCGGCCCCCCCGGATTCAGACGCACCTGACCGCCAATAGCGAGATTTGCACGATTCTTGGAAGTTCCCAGGTGTCCAGCAGCGGCGAAGAAGCGTCCGCGACAGCGGCATTTCTTGCCGTGCTAGACGTAAGCTGTTGCCATTTCGAAGGCTGATGTGGCGTGAAATGGCGACGTGCTACGAGAGAAATTCCTCCAGCAAGCGATGAAAATGATGCGTGCCCTGCTCGCGCGTGGGCGAATAGCGGCCGCGTTCATACAGCCGGCTACGCACGCCACGCTGCACGCACTCCACCACCGCCTCGTCTTCGCGCTCGACGCGGTCCAGCCCGGCGCCCGCCCCGCGCTCCAGCAGCTCCGGGCGCCAAACGTAGGACAAAAAGCTCACGCGCGTGCGCTCGATACCCAGCGGCTTGACCACGTTGATCGACAGCCCCCAAGGATACCAGTTCAACATCAGATTCGGAAAAAGCCAGAAATAGTAGGCAACAACCGGCTGCCCGGCATCGACATGCCCAGCCGGCAGCGGCAGCGCGTGCTCACCGCCGCGCCCAATCCCCACCTGCACACTGCAATAGCGGAATAGCTCGCTGCGATACTGGCCAAAATCAAGCTGCTCGCTCAGGCCCGCGTGCACGAACGGAATGTGGAAGCCTTCCAGGTAATTCTCGACGTACAACGCCCAATTCGCCTGCACAAGGTAGTCGCGCGAACGCTCCGCGTCGAACTGAAACTGCTCCAGCGGTAGCCAGCCCAGCCGCGCCCGCACTGGCCCAATCCACTCATCGTACGACATTGCCGGCGCCAGCGACGTAAACAACAGCGGCGCCCAGCCGTGCAGCTCGACGCGCGGCAGGTCATCCTGCGGACGCGGAAAATCAGCCGTCTGCTCAAATTCCGGCATGTGCTGAAACGCGCCGTCCAGCCCGAAACGCCGCCCGTGATAACGGCAACGCAGCACCCGCTCCACTCCCGGCGTGTCGCACACCAGGTTGCCGCGATGCGTGCACACATTCGACAGACAATGCACCCGATCCGCGCTGTCGCGCGTCAGCAGCAGCGGCTCATCCAGCAGGCCCGCCAGCAGCGTCAGCGGCTGAACCTGCCCCGGCACGCGCACCAGCCGGTCATCACCCAGAAACTGCCACGATCTCGCGAAGATCCGCTCGCGCGCCGCCTCGTACAACGCCGGATCCACATAGACCCGCGCCGCGGGCGTGTGCGCCCTGCGAATGTCCACATCAATGCCGAAAAGCTCGTGCGCCATCAAGTCACCTACGCGCCGCCGCAGCCCGATGCAAAAACACGCGGCCGCCCCTCCGCGTCAGTCCACATCAAACAGCACGCGCGCGTCAAGCCAATCCGCATGATCGTGCTCGTTCCCATCGGAACCCGGCAACACACGCAGCTCCAACTCATCCACCCCGCGGATCTCCAGATCGACCGGCGCCGGCGGCATGCCGAACGTCATCAGCGGGCTCTCCCAGAGCTGTCGCCCGTCACCCCAGACCTGAAAGACCACCTCGTTCGCGCGCGGCGATTTCGCGCCATCGTCGACCCCGACGCGCGCCGCGAAACGGTGGTACGCGCGATAAAGCCGATACATCAGCGCCGACTCGGCGTGCGTGCCCAGGCCCTTCACCGCCCCCTGGCCCGCGACCAGCAACGGCGTGCCGCTGACGGCAGCATCGCTGCGCAGCTTGCCCCATTCCTGCCGCGAGCGCTCGGGCTCGATTTCAGAAAGCCACAGACTTTCCGGCCGCTCGATTTTCGACTCGAGCTTCAGGAGCTTCTGGCTGCGCGTTCCGTCGTACCACACCGTCCGCACGCGAAAATCCGCCATCAGCCCGGGACGCAGATCGCGGAGCACCGCCCGATTGCCCAGCGCTATGCCCTGCGGCTTGCCATCGAGAATGACTTCAAACCCCGCGCGGTTGTGATATAGCTCGGCCCAGGTCAACTCCACCGCGCCCAGCCCGATCGCGCGGGCCCGCGCCGCGCTCGGCGCCTCGACCGGAAAACCAAACGCCTCGGCGCGCTCAAAGTGAATCGTCCAACGCACATTCGACGCCCCGTCACCCGCCGAATGCAGCGTGACGCGCGCGTGCCCCAGCCCGTTCTGCACCAGCGGCGCGGCGCGAACGGCGGACGCCGGCTCGACCTCGACCCGCGCCACACGCCAGGTTTGCGGTCCGCGCGGCAGCCCGATCACCAGCTTGTACGCCTCCCCAGGCAACACGCGGCTCGTGCCGGAAAGCCGCGGCGCTGCCTCGTCTTTCGCGGCGTGGTATTCGAGCAGGTCCACCCAGCCTTGCGTGATGTGCCGGCTTGTGCTGATCAGCTCGGGCCGTTCCGAGTGCGGCACGAGCGTCAGCACGCGCACGTCGGCCGGCGGCGTCTCTATGAATACGCCAGACTCCCACGCGCCCAGGTACGCGCCTTGCCAGAAGTCATACACGTGGTACACCTGCTCCGGATTCAGCCCGAGCGCGCCCCACGGCACCCACTGATTCTGGGCCTCTTTGTCGTCGAAATTGAACACCCCGACCACGTCATAGCTGCGGCCCAGGTGTGCGACTTTCAGGTCCCAGATGGAGCGGCGCGTCGTCTCCGGACGGTACAGATCCAGCGGCCGCACATCCACCGCCGGGTAGACGCGCCGCAGCAGCTCGACCCGCGCGGCGGGCAGATCCATGAGTCGGTCGCTGGTCAGCAGCGCCTGCCCGCTCAGCCCTTGGAGCGTGGCCCAGGCCCGCGCCGCGCCATCCGCCAGCGGCGGACGAACACTGAGCACATCCGGATCGCAATACCAGGCGATGTTGTGCAGAAAACCCCAGCGCTGCACGGCGTCGTTCGCGATCAGGAATCCATCCCAGCCGAGCACGATGTCTCCGCCGGTGCGCGAGCCGTTCATGATTCCCACGCCCGGAAGCGGGATTCCCCAGCAGCCCAGCAGGTACGAATCCGGGCCGATCGCGGCGCGGATGTGCGCGAGGCTGGCGCGATAAAGCCGCTCGACGAATTGCGCGTCGGTTTCGTCGGCGAGCCGAACGCCACGCGACAGATCGATGTGCTTGGCGAGCTCATCAAGCACGACCGGCTGCCCGTCGATCTTGAAGTAGCGATAGCCCCACTGGTGCAGCTTTCCAAACAGGTCGCGCAGATACGTGCCGCTTGCCGGCGCACCGGGGTCCAGCAGGAATTTGCCTTCCCAACTATCGGAGGGGCTCTTACCCTCGGCGTTCGTCAGAAACGCGTCACTGGCGGCGACCACCGCTGGATTACTCTGCCCATGCGGCGCGATCCAGATCCCCGGTATCAAGCCGAGTTCGCGAATCTGCCGGGCGAGCGCCTCCAGCCCCATGCCGGCGAAGCGCTGGTTGATCGTGGTCCAGTCGCGATTCTCGCCCACGCCGCGACCGGCCCCCTGCCAGCCGTCGTCAAGCTGCACCACGCGCGCCCCATACGCCGCCAGGTGCTCGCGCAGCCAGCGGGCGTTGGTCAGCACTTCTTCTGGCGTAATCTCGTGGTAGTAGTAGTACCAGGAGCACCAGCCCGACGGCGGAACGGGATGAACTGACTTATCGATCGGTTTGTAATTCGGAATCTTCAGTTCGTTCTTAAAGTAGTTCTCAATCACGCCGCCGCTGCTGAGCTGCACGCGATCATGCACCGGGTCAAACAGGCCATTTGCGACCGGTGTGCGCACGTCGCCGAGCGTCAGAAACAGAACATCGTCGCGGCCGCTCGGCTTGGTGCGAATCAGCACCGGCCGCGGCCAGGCCGTCACCGGCCCGTGCACCGCGTCGGCCGCTGGCGCCACAACAGCAGCACTCGCGGCATTTTCGCCGGTTTGTGCGTGCGCGGCCGCGGTCATGTTGAGCACCGTGCAGATTGCAATGGCCCGCGAGAACCCGATCGCTCGCGATAACCAAATCGTTCGCGCGAACCCAATCGCGCGCAATCGCCAAATCGCCCCCAATCTCCTGTTCGCCCCTGGCACTGGCGCGCTCCTCTCCCGTTAGTCGCGTGGTCGCTCATGTCGCGGCACGACAGTAGCGACCGGCGCCGCGCGTCTCAAGCGCGCAGATGTCGCCGGAATTTCGAACCGCCGGATCTCGAATTCAGAGCCGCGAGCCTGCGGGAGCGGTCGCGCCGGAATGCGGTGCGTGCGGGTTTCCTTGGGCTTGAGCCGCTGGCGCTGACGGGCGAAACGCAACGTGGTTTCGCGACTTTCCCATGGACCGTTTTGCGCTGCCGCTCACCGCAGCGGTCCGTTGCGACCCGAAGCGGGACGCACGAGCGATCCGCGGGAGCGCGGCTCGCCATCGCGGCGCGGCGCGAGTACCGTGTGTGACGGACGTTGGAGCTGCGACATGCCCAGACAAGACCTGCGCGACCAGGCCACGCGCCGCACGCCGGAGCAGATGCTGGCGCACCTGCGGAGCTTTTCGCTGGAGCTGAAATTCTCTGCTGGGATCTGGTTTTTCTCGCCGCCGGCCAGCCGCTTTCACACGCGCTATTCGCCCGAGCTGCCCATCGCGCAGCGGCTCGAGCTGGCGGCTGAATTGAAGGACGAGGGGCTCTCCGCGCTCGAAGCGCACTACCCGAATGAGATCAACGAGGACAACCTGCCGCTGTGGCAGGCCTTCACGCGCGACACCGGCATGCGCGTATTGACGGTCGTGCCGCTGCTCTTCTGGGAAGCGCAGTTCGAATGGGGCGCGCTCTCCAGCCCGCTGCCCGCTCCGCGCAAACTCGCCATCGAGCGCACGCGGCGAGCGCTCGAGCTGAACCGCGCGCTGGATACCGATTTCGCCGTCGTCTGGCCAGGAATCGACGGCTACGAAAACCCCTTCGGGCTTGACTTCGTCAGCATGCGCGAGCGCTTCGCCGACGGCCTGGCCGAAGCGCTGGACGCCGTCCCCGGCGTGCGGATCGCGTTCGAGCCCAAACCCTACGAGCCGCGCGGACGAATTCTCTTCGGCACGACCGCCGAGGGGCTTCTGCTCGCCGGCCAGGTCGAGTCCAAGCTGCGCAGCGCGGAGAATCGCCGCCTGCTTCAAGACGGACACGCGCTGCTCTGCATGAACCCGGAAGTCGGGCACGTGTTGATGGGCTACGAAGACCTGCCCTACGCCTTCAGTTGGCCGCTGAGCGCGGGCCGCCTGGCGCACTCGCACTGGAACAGCCAGCCGCTGGGCAACTACGACCAGGATCTGAACGTCGGCGTCGTCTCGCCGGAGCAGACCGAAGCCCTGCTCTACACGCTGAAAATGCACGGCTATCGTGGCTACTTCGGCATCGACATCAACCCCGTCCGCATGCCGGTGACGACCGCGCTGCGCATCAGCATGGACGCGATCCGCGCCGCGAATGACCGCATCGAGTCGCTCGATCACGAGGCCATCCTGCACTGCGCGCAATCGCCGGACACCTGCCGCGGCTGGCTCGAGGCGTATCTGCTGCGGGTGCGCGCGTCTCGGCCGCAGCGACTGTCGCCGCTGCCGCCGCCAGGTCGCTGACCGCGCCGGCTGCTTGCGTTACACTCTTTGCGTTTGTGGGAGGTTGCGCATGGCGCTGATGAGCGGCAAGAAGGGCTTCATTTTCGGCGTAGCGAATGACCACTCGCTGGCCTGGCACGTGGCGGAGCGACTGCACCAGGAAGGGGCGCAGCTCGCGTTCAATCACCTGCCAAACCCCAAGATGGAGCGGCGTGTACGGGCGCTGGCCGAGCCAATCGGCTCGAAAGTGATCGTGCCCTGCGATGTCAGCAACGAAGACCAGGTCCAGGCCGCGCTGCACCAGGCCCGCGAATCGCTCGGTCCGCTGGATTTCGTGCTGCACGCGATCGCGTTTGCCAGCCAGGATGCGCTTTACAACCCGTTCTACAAGACCAGCCGCGCCGACTTCCTCCAAGCCATGGAGATCAGCGCCTACTCGCTCGTTACCGTCTGTCGCCAGGCGCTGCCGCACCTGAATCCGGGCGCCGCGGTGCTGACGCTGACATACATGGGCTCGGTCAAGGTGGTGCCCAGCTACAACGTCATGGGCGTGTGCAAGGCGGCGCTCGAATCTTCGGTGCGCTACCTGGCGGCCGAATTCGGCCGCGAGAAACAGGTGCGTGTGAACGCACTCTCGGCCGGACCGGTGCGAACGCTCTCGAGCGCCGGGATCAGCGGCTTCTCGAAGATGCTCGAGCACTACCCGACCAAGGCCCCGCTGGCCCGCAACATCGAGGCCGACGAGGTCGGCAAATCCGGCCTGTACCTGCTGAGCGACCTTTCGAGCGGCGTGACGGGCGAAGTCCACTACGTCGACGCCGGCTACAACGTCATCGGCTGGTAGCGCCGTGACGCCGCGACCCGCGAGCGCAAGCGGCTCATGACCACGCTGGCGCTGCTGACGCTCTCGAATGTCTTCATGACCGTCGCCTGGTACGGGCACCTGCGCTTCAAGGGCGCCCCGCTCTGGCAGGCGATCCTCGTCAGTTGGCTGATCGCGTTCTTCGAGTATTGCCTGCAGGTGCCGGCCAATCGGTTCGGGCACAATCAGGGCTTCAGCGCCGCGCAGCTCAAGATCATGCAGGAAATCATCACGCTGGTGGTCTTTTGCGTATTCGCCGTCACCTACCTGCACGAGCCGCTCAAGTGGAACTACCTGGTCGGATTTGCGCTCGTGCTGGCGGCGGTCTTCTTCGTATTCTACGAGTGGTAATCGCGAAGTTGCCGCATCGCGCCGAGCGATCGCTCGCCCCGCGCGAATAACGCTGCAGCCGAACGCGTGTCGACCCGCTATGCAACCGATGCCGAATATCACGACCAGCCCGGCAGAGCAGCCGCGCGCCGCCGATCCGGCCGCCACGATGCTCGAGCAGGCCCACGCCCGCTATGGCCGCGGATTGCTGCGATTCTTCTCGCAACGGCTCGGCGCCCGGGCCGATGCGGCCGAAGAGCTGGCACAGCGCACCTGGGCCACGCTGTGGCAGGTGCTGCTCGCGGAACGATATGACGCCAACCGCGCCCGGCTCTCTACCTTCCTATACGCCATCGCTTATCGGGTCTGGCTCAAGCACGCCCGCGCGACGACGCATCGGAGCCTCGAAGCGGCGGATGAATTTGCCGCCTCACTGATCGACGCGGATGATCCCGAACGCGTGCTGATCGGGGCGGAGCGGATCGACGCGATGCGGCATTGCCTTTCGCACGAGGGCACGGCCGAGAGCCTGACGGCTGAGGAGCGGGCGGTGGTGCTTGCGCTGTCACACGAGCGATCGGAGCGCGAACTGGCAGGCGAGCTGGGGTTGGCGCCCAGCACGGTGCACGAGCGCAAGAAATCCGCGTACGCCAAGCTCCGCCGCTGCCTGGCCCGCAAGGGCGTTTCGGCGGAGTCGGCCGAGCGCCCGCCGCCGCCGTGGTAAGAAGGGGATGAGGGACCGATGCGCGACGCTGAGTTGAACCTGCTGATCCGCCTCGCCGCCGAGGCGGACGCGCTCCACGAGCCCAACTCGCGACGCCAACGCTTGACGTCTGCGCCCGACGCCGCGTCAGCAACGGCGCTGCGCGGCGTGCTCCCGCGGATTGGGCTGGTGGGGCTTGCGGCAGCGGCCGCGCTGGCGTGGATGTTCGCGCCCATCCGGGAAGGGCACGCGCCTGGCGTGATTCCCGCGTCCGCGATCACCATCCGACACATACCAGGCCAGCGCGGCGCGCTACCCAGCACACCGCGGATCGACCGATTCCGCTCGAGCACGACCGAGCCTTGCGTGGTGGTCGCCATTTTCCGCGCCTGGAGCAAAGAGTGCGAGTGCCTGGCGTGGAAGTTGCACGAGTGGGACCCCGGCCGAGTGGTCGATCAGTTTGCCGCCGGCGAGACCACGGACATCGCGCTGAATGTCTCCGAGTCCCCGCCGGTGACGCAGTTGCTATTCCTGGCGGTCGCGGCGCGGCGCGACCAGCTCGCCAGCACCGGCGAAGGCGCGCACCTGCTGTCCTGCCTGAATGATGCCAGCTTCCCGCCTCGCAACGAGGAATACGCCACGCTGGCGTCGGCGGTGCAATCGTGCCTGCCGGACGGTGTGACGGTCGTATCCGCTCCGTTTGTGGTCAAGCCGTAGCGGCGGTTTAAAGCCAAGCAGAACACGGGCGGCAGCGAGCCACGACATGCCATCGGCGCCATCCGCCCGCGGCCCTTTTAACCGTCGCGAGCTTCCCCGATTGCCCCCTTCCGCCGCCCCGCCCGAAGTGGCGTAAATCCGAGATTCCAGTTATGCTAAAATGTCTTGAGTGGCGTTCGCGCGGCCATGCCGTGGGTCGCGTCTGACGCCAGACCAGATTCAGAGCCCGGGACGGCGCTGAAAGGGTCGCAGAAGCGACCCTTTTTCATTCTCCGGGCAGTGGCGGCATGCGAGTTTCCCCGCCACGCGGCGCCGATGGGAGTGCTCGCCGTGAGTCAGGATCTGCTGCGCATCGTCGACGGCATCTGCCGCGACAAGAACATCGATCGCGACGTTTTCCTGGCCGATCTCGAAGCTGCGATGACCGGCGCGGTCCGAAAAGCGTTCGAAAGCGAAAATTGCGACGTCAAGATCGACCCGCTCAGCGGGCGGATCAGCGCCACACGCGATGGGGAGAGTATCGACGTGCAAACGCTCGGGCGCATCGCCGCCCAAACCGCCAAGCAGGTCATCATCCAGAAATCACGCGAGCGCGAACGCACCAGCATCTTTGAGGACTTCACCGAGCGCCGCGGGACCATCCTGACCGGCACGGTCACACGCATCGAAGGCGGCAACCTGCTGGTCAATCTCGGCCGTACCGAAGGTTTCCTGCCGCGCAGCGAGCAGCTTCCGGGCGAGACGCACCAGATCGGCGAGCGCATCCGCGTGCTGATTCTCGAGGTCCGCGAGCAGCCGAACCAGATCAAAATCATCCTCTCGCGCTCGCATCCGGAATTCATCCTGCGGCTCTTCGAGCTGGAGGTGCCCGAAGTCGCCGAGCGCATCATCGAGATCAAGGCTATCGCCCGCGAGGCCGGCTATCGGACCAAAGTCGCGGTCGCCTCGATCGACTCAAAGGTCGACGCGGTCGGCGCCTGCGTTGGCGTGCGCGGCAGCCGCATCAAGAACATCGTCGAGGAGCTTGGCGGCGAAAAAATCGACATTGTCCGCTTCAACGAGTCCAGCCAGATCCTGATTCAAAACGCGCTCAAACCCGCGGAAATCCAGGAAATCGCGCTGTGCCTCGAACTCGGCAAGGCCACCGTCGTCGTCGCCGAAGACCAGCTCTCGCTCGCGATCGGCAAGCGCGGGCAGAACGTGCGGCTGGCGGCCCGATTGACTGGATGGGACATCGATATCCTCACGCCTGCCGAATACAACAAGAACCTCGAAACAATGGAGAAGACGCTTCGCGCTGTCGAGGGCGTCGACGACATGCTGCTGGACAAGCTGGTCGCGATGGGCTGCGTCTCCGTTCTGGATATCGACGAGATCGGCGCAGAGCCGCTGGTCGAGAACCTGCAGCTCGAACCGACGCTGGCCGAAAGAATCCTCGAATCCGCTGGCGAAGAGGTCATCCGCCAGGAAGAAGAGCGCGAAACAGCCGAGCGGGCCAAGGCCGAGGCGGCCGCCCGCGGCGAGTTGCCCGTCGCCGAAGGCGCCGCGCCATCGGCCTTCGTCGCGCAAGATGGTCATGACTCCACCAGCGCCGCGCCCGTCGAGCCCGGAAGCGACGCCGTCGCGGACGAGCTCGCGCGAGCCGCTTCCAGAGCGACCGACAAGCTCGAGCAGGCCGATGCAAATGCGGCAGACGTGCTGGCCCAGGCCACTTCCGCCGCGACGACGACGATGGCCGAATCGCCGAGCACCGACGCATCGACGCCGGACGGCCCCACATCCTGACGCATGAACCTCCGCGAACCGCGAATGGCGAACGATCGCACTTGCGGCTAGCCTGCGCCGTATCGGCATTTCGAGGTCGCCGCGACGATGATCGATCGCGACGCGTTGTCCGCGTTTGACATGACACTGCAGGCCTGCGGCCTTCTGGCCGCCGCCGCATGGCTTTGGCAACTCCGGGCCCGCGGTCTGCTTTCGACGCCTCTGGCTGAGGCCGCCCCGCTCGCGGATGGGTATTTTCTGCTTCAAGCCGTGGCGGCGCTCACCGCGTATTTCGGCCTGCTCACGCTGCTGCAGCCGCTGCTTTGGCGATTCGACCGCGGCGAGTTGAGCAGCCCCGGGGCACACGCCTGGCACTGGCTGCAGATGCTCGACGCTTTCGCGAAGCTTGTCGCCGCGTTGCTGATGATCGGGTTTGTTCGAGCCAATCGCGCGGCCCAGCGGCGCGGGCCGTCGCCGGCAGCGCTCGCACACGCGCCCGTGCACGGATCGCCGCCGCACAGCGCCGCGCACTCGACGGCCGCTCCTGACGCAGACCTACAGACCGACCCGGCGCCGTCGTCCCGCGGCACTGCACCGTCGGTGCACAGCGGCCGGCGGATCGTAGTCAGCGCTGCGATCGCGACCCTGATCGTGCTGCCCTTGTCCACCAGCCAACTGGCCGCGACGCACGAGTTGCGTGGCTGGTGGCAGCCCGACTACCGGCCGGCGCCACATGCGGTCTTGCAGGCGCTCGACCAAACTGCCTGGGGCAATTGGGGTGCGGCCCAACTCTGCGTGCTCGCGGTGCTGGTAGCCCCGCTCACCGAGGAGCTGCTATTTCGTGGCCTGCTGCTGGATGCGCTGCGCTCCGCGTGCGGCGGGCTGGCGTGGCCCGCGATCCTGCTTTCGGCAGCTGCGTTCGGCGCGATTCACGCTCCGCCCGAGACAATTCTGCCGATCGTCACGCTTGGAATCGTCCTGGGCGTACTTCGGCTGTACACAAACTCGCTGACGGCGTGCGTGCTGGCGCATTGCCTGTTCAACGGCCGGACGATGCTGTACGTTCTGATCTGCCCAGAAATGCTCGATCCGCTACGACCATAATCGCCACGCCGTGGGCACGAAGTCCGCGTTCGCAGCGGGGCGTTCCCGGCACACTCCCGTGTTGCTTGTTACTTGATCGCCGCCGAGCGCCCGGCCGCGCTAGAAACGGAAATCGCCTGGTTCCGGCGAGCCGCTCTCGCGCGATTCGAGCGCGGTGAGGGCATTCTGCCGCGGCGTAAAACGACTGTCGCGCCGCGTACGGCTGTTGAATTTGGCTGGGCGGCTTGTGGTTGACGACCCGTGGCTGATGATGCCTGGAAATGAGCGATCACCGGAAGTGCTCATCTTGAGCACTTCCGGTGAAATTGGCTCGTTACTTTGGAGTCGTTTAGACGACTATTTAGCGGCGGCGGAACGCGGCCAAGCCGAGACCGGCCAGCAGCAGCGCACCAGCGGCCGGCTCGGGTACCGGCGTCACATCGAGGTCATCGATGCCGACGTCGAACCGACCCATATCGCTGATGACGATGAGGCTGACGTTCCGGCTGAACACGAAGGGACCGACCGGAATCTCAACCCCGTTGCCCAGCGTGTTGTACACCTGGTGCAGAACCAGAGCCGACGGGTTTGGATTTTCGCGGTTACCATACGTGCTGTCGTACGCGAAAATCTGGAAATCCACCGGGCCGCGCGATTCGTCAAAGACGTACCCGCGAACCTGCAGACCTGTGATCGGAACCTGGTCGAACGAGATTTCGAAGTCCTTGTCGAACGGCGGAGTCAACGGGTTGCCCAGACGCAGGTAATCCGTCGGATTGCCGTTCCAGATCACGCCAGGATTCGGGTTGATAATGGTGTTGTTGTCACCAAATCCACCCGTCTGCGTGACCTGCGAACCGTACACACCTGTCATGTAAGGCGACAGGTTAAAGCTACCCGCCTGACCGTTGAAGTCGAACACGACTCCGGCCAGGGCTGACGAAGCTGTCAAGCTTACGCCAGTCGCAATTGCGAGCAATTTCGAAATACGAGCCATTGAACCTTCTCCTCCTGTTGCCTCTTTCCGACTGCTCAGCGCCAGCTACACCTTGAGCACCCCTAGACACTCAATGCGCGCTGGTTGCGCAGCGGTACTCCAAAGATGACGTCATAATAGGCCCCCACACCCGGCCGGTCAACAAGAATTTCTCCTCGTTTGCGGATTTTTCGACTGCGACCTGATCCTGATGACAGAATTGACATAAGCCTTTTTATAACAAACTCTTGCGAAATATGTACCTCAGGCTACCGAAAGCCTTTGCAGCGCCTGTCAATACGAATCCGCCGCACCGCCGTCCCATTTCACGAACGCCTCGATCGCCTCGTACTCGGGCAGGCCAAATGAATTGTAAAGCCGCGCGGTCTCACGATTGCGCGCTTGCGCACGCTGCCAGAACTCACGTTCATCCGTTCCCGGAAATAGCGCGCGGTCCTTCTGCGACTGATGCTTGAAAATCGCGCCGATCTTCCGCTCCAGCTCATTCGGACTCAGCGGAACCGCCATCTCAATCTGCTCCGGATCCCACTCCTGCCACGCCCCGCGATACAGCCACACTTCGAACGGCTGGCTGCCCGGCTTGGCCGCAAGCCGCGAAACAGCCTGGAACACCGCAGCCAGACACGTCCGATGCGTGCCGTGCGGATCGGAGAGATCGCCGGCGGCGTAAACCTGGTGCGGTCGAACGCGCTCCAGCAGCGCCACGATCAGCTCGATGTCCACATCTGAGAGCGACTTCTTGCGCACGCGGCCCGTCTCGTAGAAGGGCATGTTGAGAAAATGTAGGTTCTCCAGCGAAACGCCACAGAATCGCCCCGCGGCCCGCGCCTCGCCGCGGCGGATGATCGACTTGATCTCCTGCACCTCCGTGCTGTCGACCTGCGCGGCCCGCTTGTGCCGCAGGAATTCCTCGATGTGTCGCTCGATCTGCGCCGAGCGCTCCTGATCGACCTTGAAGAGCCGGTTGAACTCCACGGCGAAGTCGGCAAAGCGCAGCGCGTCGTCGTCAAAGACCGCGATATTCCCGGAAGTCTGGTAGGCCACGTGCACTTCATGCCCTTGGTCCACCAGGCGGATCAGCGTGCCGCCCATTGAGATCACGTCATCATCCGGGTGCGGCGAGAAGACGATGACGCGCTTGGGGAAAATCTCGTCGGTGGGTCGATCGATGTCGCCGGTCTGCTTGGCCTCGCGCGGTTTACCGCCGGGCCAGCCGGTGATGGTGCGCTGCATCCCGCGGAACACGGCCAGGTTGATGTCGTACGCCGAGCCACGCTGCGCTAGCAACTCCTGCAAACCGTGCTCGTTGTAGTCTTCGGCGGTCAGCTTGAGGATCGGCTTGCTCACCGCGCGCGAAAGCCACAGCACCGCGCGGCGAATGGCGGTCTCATCCCAATCGACCGCGCGCACCAGCCACGGGCATTTGTAGCGCGTCAGCTCCGCCGCCGCCGCTCGATCCAGGTACACCGCGGCATTGGCGTGCTCCTGCAGGAAACTAGCGGCGACCTGGGGCGTGACCGGACCTTCGATGGCCGCGGCCACGACCTGGGCCTTGTTTTCGCCGAACGCCATCAGGATCACGCGCCGCGCGTCGAGAATGCTGCCCACGCCCATCGTGATGGCGCGGCGTGGCACGTTGGCCTCGCCGAAGAAATCGCTGGCGGCGTCGAGCCGCGTGACGCGGTCGAGCGTGATCAGCCGCGTGCGGCTGGTGCGTGCCGAGCCGGGCTCGTTGAAGCCGATGTGCCCGGTGCGGCCGATGCCCAGGAGCTGCAGATCGATGCCGCCGGCCTGCGCGATGGCCCGTTCGTAGCCCTCGCAAAAGGCAGCGACCTGCTCGATCGGCGTCTGGCCGTCAGGGATGTGCACATTGGCCGGGTCGATATCTACGTGATCGAACAGATGCTCGAACATGAAGCGGCGGTAGCTCTGCAGCTCACCTGGCGCCATCGGGTAATACTCGTCCAGGTTGAACGTGATCACATGCTTGAACGAGAGCTCTTTGCGCTGCACCATGCGGACCAATTCGTTGTACACCGTCACAGGCGACGAGCCGGTCGCCAGCCCCAGCACGCATGGCTTGCGCTCGCTGGCGCGACGGTTGATCAGCTCAGCGATCTGTGTCGCGACCGCGCTGCTGACTTCGTGCGCGTGCTGAAAGACCTTCGTCGGGATGCGCTCGCGCTGCGCGGCTGGGTCACTTCCGTGCATGATCACTCCTCGATGGAAAGCTCCGCGATTTGCTGGGGTGCGTGCGCCGCGCAACGCCACGCTGCGCCGGCTTGAACACCGACCGAGCGCAACACGCCCCGCCGTGTGGCCGTGCCCGTTCGCCGACGGTGACGAGCGACAACCGCGATGAACTTGTGGGATCGGCAAGCAGTTCAGAGAAAAACCAACGACGCGCCTGGCGGTGTTTCATCGAGTGCGTGGATAGGGACCGCTGGACTCGCGCTCGACCAATTCGGTGGAAAGCAGCAGCGAGCGCATGCTGGCGCTGCCGCGCAGCAGCCCGTCGCAGACGAGCTGGTAAGCCGCCGCCGCCATCTGCGCCAGCGGCTGGCGCACGGTGGTCAGGGCCGGGTTGAGCAACGCGGCGGAGGGCGGGTCGTCAAAGCCGACGATCGAGACATCGCCCGGCACGGTTAGCCCGACGCGGCGGGCGGCCTGCATCAGCTCCAGCGCCAAGTAGAACCCGCCGGCGACGATCGCCGTTGGCCGATCGCGCGAGAGCAGCCGCCGTTCGATGCGGGCGCGGGTCTGGTCATCGAGCACAACCGCGTCGCGCGAGACCGGTCGGTCCGCATCCGCCAGCGCGATGTCATTCGCAGCCAGCTCCTGAGCTGCGCCCAGGGCGCGGTCGCGTGAGTTGCTCAAATTCATCGGGCCAGAAAGCACCATGAAGCGCCGATGCCCAAGCGTCAGCAAGTGCCGCACAGCGGCGCGGGCCCCGGCCTCGTTGTCGCAATCGACGCAGGCGACGCGCTGCCCCGGGAAGCTGCCGCCCAGCACCACCACCGGATGATGCCGCGCCAGGCGTTCAACCTCGGGCTGGGCATCGACCGGCGGGTGAATGCAGATCGCGCCGACGTCCTTGCGGGCCGAGTCGCGCAGGTCGAGTTGATCGTGGAAGAAGAATTCCGTGCGGCGCGGGTCGTCGCGCGACGCGCGCCGCAGGCCGTCGATCAGCGTGCTGTGATAGTAATCATTGATGTTGACGTGCTCGCGATGGTCGAACAGCAGGCCGATCGAGAGCTGCTGCGCCGCGCGGCCGTTGACGTCGACGTCTTCGCGCACGTACGTGCCGCGGCCCACTTCACGCCGCAGCCAACCCATTTCGACCAGCTCTTCAAGCGCCTTGTGAGCCGTGATCAGGCTGACGTCGACAAACGCGCTGATTTCCTTAGTGGAAGGCAGTTTGCACCCGGGCGCGAAGCGGCCCGAGCGAATCGCCTCCAGCAGAATGTCGCGCGCCTGGATGTAGCGCGGCATGCGGTCGGTGTGGTTCACCTTGGCCAGGCTGATTGGTCGGCTCATGCTCACCGTTCCAGACGCCGCGGTCGGGCGCGGCGGCGCATCCTTGCGTCGGTCGGTCTCGTGCACGCGTGCGTTCGTCCTGCGCGAGTCGTCCCGCGCGCGGGCAAGTTCAGGGCGGCCGCCGCAGATCCGCGCTGCGGCGCGCCGCCTCAGGCCGATCAGAAAGCGGGCATTAAGGCCCGCCGGCGCTGTTCCACACCGCGACCATCTTTTCGAAGTCCGCGAAATCCACGTCACAATCGCTGTCGCTGTTCATCCGCAGGCAATTCAGCGTCAGGCCGGCCGGGTTACTCGGACCGGTGAAACAGGTCTGCATGCCGGCGAAGTCCGCCAGATCCGTGCGCTGATTGCGGGTGAAGTCAAAGCGTGGGAAGGGCGGGCCGCCTTGCAACTGCGCGCGATACACGAACAGCAGCCGCCGCTCAAACTCCAGCACCACCAGCGTCCCGGTCGTCGCGTCGTAATCGATGTCATGCAGCGCCAGGCCCAGCGGCGGCGGACCCGCCGGCGGTGAGCACGGCAGCGCCAGCGTCGAATACTGCGTGCCGTCGTCGGCGGTGAAGAAGCGGATGTCCGTCGCCTGGCCAGCGCCAAACACCGGGCGGTTGTTGGCGAGGATCAGGTCTTCCGGCACGCCGACCAGGTTCGACGCCGGGATGATCCCCAGCGCCTGACCCTGCGGGTTGTTGCCGGCGGGCAGGCCATTCGGATCGGTTGGGCAGTTGCCGTCCGGGTTGCCCAGTATGCGATCCGTCACAATCGCAGATACGCTTTGAACATCGTCCCCGGCCGGATTCGTGTCGAGCACGCCATTGGCGCCGACACCAATGATGTCTGCAGTAGGCGCCGCGGCCTGGCCGACCGCGATGAGCTGCACGTCGTCTCCGGCCGCCGCGGTGTCCGCCGTGCCGTTGCCGCCGGCGTCCGGCTCGCGGATGAACCGCGAGTACGGGCGATACGGCGCGAGCTGCTGCCGCGTATCGCGCCCGACCCACTGAATGCCATTCAACACGCGGCTGTACCACTCGCCCGTCAGCGGATGGAAGTCGTTGCCTCTGAACGCGGTCGAGTTGCATTGCAGCGCGGTCGTGTCGGTGACAAACACATCGACCGTCGGTCCAAACGGGTTGTTCGCGTCGAAGAACGAAACGCGCCCCAGACCCTGCACCGGGAAAGCCAGCCAGTTCGGCGCGAGCGGGTCGACCGAAATGCCCGCGTACGAGCGGACTTCGTCGGCCGGGAAGCCTGGCAGCGGCGGAACCGGATTGATCCGCTTCCACACATTCTGCGTGTACGTGCCGCTGGTCGGATCTGCATCGACGCTGGCGATAAACGTCTCGTAGAACTGCCAGGGCAGCCCGGCATTCGGCATGATGATCGGGAACGGCGGTTGATTCGCGTCATACGCGACGTACAGCCGCTTGTTGACCGGGTCGTAATCCATCCCGCTGATCCAGTCGGTGTTCAGGATGCCCGGGCCAACCTGGAACGTGCCGGGGTAGCGCGTCCAGTTGCCGCCGAAGCCGGATTGCGTGTTGATGGCGCCGATCTCGGCGACGCCGACGGCCGCGTACCAGGCGATGCGGTTGTCGGTGACGCTGAGGAAGCGGTTGAAATTCACGCCGTTGTAGAAGCCGCCGATCCAGGCGCGGTTGCCATCAACCGCAACAGCGGAAGGATTCGTGCCGATGCGCGGGGCGGCGCTGTACGCGGCCCAGTTCGACGGTGCCTGCGTATTGGGGTCAAACGTGGTGTCGTTGCCAGTCAGGGCGAACATTTCAAACAGATCCACGACGTTCACAAGCGTGAACGGGTGATCTTGCTGCGCGACGGCCGGCGAAGCGACGGCCAGCAAGCCGCCGGCGAGCGCCGCCGCCGATGTCAATCGAGCCTTCATGCTTCAATTCCTCCGTGCGAAAGTATGTTGCGGAGTCGTCGTCGGTTTACCACCAATACGTCGGCCGTACGGAACCGCCAACGAACACACGGTCGATCAAAAGCCGCGGGCGCAGCTTGGCGCTGGTGCGCCACTCCACGTGCCCGTCCACATAGCCGAAGTTGCCGCCGTTGGGCGTCGGTCCGCCGCTGGTGTGGCCTGTCCACGGGTGGTTGCCGCCTTCGGGCTTTAGCCGGCCGGCGAGAAAGTCCGAGCGAATCGTCGCGGCCTGGCGATTGAACGACGTCATGTACTCGCCAAACAGCGGCACTTCCACGGATGAGTTCGGCATCTTCAGGTGATCGTCGCGACTAGCACTGTACGGGAGCGAAACGAGTGCCGATGGGTCGCTGGGATTGGTCGGATTGCCGGGGATCACGTTCACGTCGTCATCCAGGACCTGGAAAACGCCTTGCGGCTGGGTCGCGTACAACTGCCGGCCGACGCGGATCGATGCGATGCCGATGTAATTCCAGAACTGCGCATAATCCATGAATGAGCCGACCGTGTTCGGATTTCCCCAGGTCGGAAAGTTTGGATCCGAGTTCACACCGTTGCCCGTGCTCGGACAGTAAAAGACGCGGCCGACCGCCTTCGTATCAAACAAGTCCTGATCGAGGAACGTTTGGCCGGGACCATTGCGCGGCGGGCCGGCCGTGTTCATCTGCGGCAGGAGCAGCTCACCCAGGTGCCACTGGTTGCCAGGCGCCATGATACTGGTGGAACCCTTGATGAAGACGTAATCCGGCTCGGGCCCCTGGTGTGCCGGAACGACGTCGCGATTCTGCACGGAGTAATTGACCATGGCCTGCGCGATGCTGCGAAGATTGCTCCCGCAGACAACTCGTTTGGCCTGCTCGCGCGCGGTCTGCAGAGAAGGAAGCAGGATGCTGATGAGCAGCGCGATGATGGCGACCACCACCAGAAGCTCGATCAGCGTGAAGCCGCCCGACGTCCGTTTCATGGTTTGGCTCCCAGTGTCTCCAGACCCAATTCGGGTCCATTCAATGTTATTTCGGGCAATTGCCATACCGATGCACTCCGCTTCTGCCGCCGCTCGCAAGCCTACCAGGCGGGGCCGAGAGGTTCAGCCCCGCCCGGGAGTGAGCCAAAAACCAGACCTACCGACGACGACGCAGGAACGCCGCCGCGCCCAGACCCAGCAACGCCAGGGTCGAAGGCTCGGGAATCGGCGCCGTGCGGAAGCGGTAGACGCTGCGATTCGCCAGATCCAGCACGAGCAGCGAGCCGCTCGCCTGGTCCCAGGCGAAGTCGAAGTAACCAGAACCCAGGCCGAAGCCGGCGGGCAGCGCGCCGCCGTTGCCATCGAAGAACTGCGTGGTGGCAACCGAGCCGTCGGCGTTCAGCACCTTGATCGCCGTCGCGAAGAGCTGGCCCAGCGCGGTGCTCGGGCGATCGTTGTAGATCACCAAGTCACCGCCGGTAACGCCGGCCAGGTACGCGATGTTGTGACCGTTGACGAAATCCGCCGAAGCGACCGGCGCGACGATCGTCGAAACGACGCCGCTGTTGCCGCCGGTGCGATCGGTCTTGATTACGCCGTTGCTTCGGCGAGCCCAAACGTCGCCATCGGGCGCGAAGTACATGTCGCGCCAGAAGGAGCCGGATCCGGCATTGATGATCATTCCGTCCGAGGTGGTGTAGATGTCGACGCCGGTGGTGGAATTCTGGAGCGCACGACGGCCCGAGCCAAAGGTCGTCCAGGCAGCGCCCTTGTCCACGCCGCCAAATCCGGTGTCGTACGCGACGCCGCTGCCGCCGCGGGCGTTCTTGGCCCACAAATTGGCATTGGTCGAAGCGCTCCAGCCGGTAATTCCGTTCGGGTCGGCTGCGCCGTCGTCGTAGGCGGCGAAGACCACGCCGTTCACCGGATCGTACGCCAATCCGCTGTAGCCGCGGCTGCCGGGGGTCGAGAGGCTGGTGAGCTGCGTCGCGCTGGGCGAAGCGCTCCAGGGATTGCTGATCTTGGTGATGCCCGCGACCGACGCGACGCTGGTGCCCCCGTTAAATCCGCCGATCCACAGCGACTGGCCGTCCGTCGTGATGGCGGAAGGATTGGTTCCCAGCGGCGAGTTGTTGTCGAAGAGCGGAGCGCCGAAGAAACTGGTGTTGCTAAGATCAAGCGTATTGTGCAGGTAAAAGTCGGCGGCGTTTGCGAGCCCTGCTGTCGCAAACCCCAGCGCTACGAGCGCCAAAAAACGAGTCCTCATTCCGAACCTCCTCCTGTCCTGTAGAGTTGACCGGTCATCACCCGAACGAGCGCACACGGGCGGCCGCCAGTACGCGCATGCACCAAGGTTCGCTCAGTGCAGACGGCGCGATAGATGTGCCGTGACCACGACATGGACGCCTCGTCAGGCTACAGGCATCAATGTTATATAATTATGAAAGCCACTTCAATCTCATTTTTGAGGACGGACGAAGCGATGTGCAAGCATCTTAACCTTCGCAGCAGAAAATGGTTACAATGAAATTCTGCCGGGCGAAATGCCGCGTGCCCGACCAAATGTAACGTTCCTTGACCGCCGGCAAGCGGAACGCCCGAGAGCCTAGCCGGGCCGTTCGGCCTAGTAGTCGACCAGTAGCACACACGCGACGCTGGCCGCGTGTCGCTTCAACTCGATGCGAAGCACATCCAGCACCTGCCGCATCTCGACCAGACCCGAAAGATCGAGAATGCGACCTTCGAGCAGGACGAAGCAGCGCGGGATCGTCGCGCCGGCATCGGAGTAGCGCGTCACGCTCTCGGCAAGCTGCTCAAGCGCAGCTTCAGCGCTGGCAGCGTCGCAGGCGCGCGCCACGCCGCGATTCGACGACCAGCGCAGCGTCCCCGCGCGGTCCAGCACGCGCAGCGCCGGCCGCGGCCGCGACAGAAATCCCAGCAAGCCCGGCACGATGCGCTGCGCCGACCACACTTCGAATCCCGCCGCGACAACCGTCGCCCGCGGCGGCGCCACCGTGTTGCCCAGGCTGGCCTGAACCAGGCTGCGGCGCTGCGACTCATCCAGCCCGCGGGTACGCCCTTCGCACGGCCGCAGATCACTGGCCCCTTCGGCTGTCGCGCGCAGCAGGTTCCGCTTCGCGTCGACCTCGACGAAGACCTCGATCGTGTCGGCCGCCGCGCCCATCGTGAGCACGCTGTTGAATGCCTCTTCGCGAATGCGGCGGATGTCCTCGTCGCTGGGCGCGATCACGGTGCGCTCGACGGTATCGCGCAGCAGCGCCAGCGCGACGCCGATGGCGCTGATCACGTCGGCGTTGTCCGCGAGCTCGAACGGCAGGTTCATCGACTTTGCGACGAAGGGCACGATGGCAGCGGCCCCGCCGCCGCCGCCAACCAGCTGCGTCAGCTCCGGCTCGAGCTTGTAGTCGCGCATCAACCCGCGGACGACGTCACCCACGCTGGCCGCCGCCAATCGCAGAATCGCGTCGGCCAGCGCCGCTGCATCGGGGAAGCTCGCGAATTGGGCGGCGGAGTGCAGCCCGGCGCGGATGGCCTCGTCGCGGCCTCGGGCTGGGTCGCCCGTCGGCACGAGCCCCAGGAGATTGCTGGCGCAGGTGGGCGTGATCGCCAGCGCGCCGCCGGGCGCATCGGCGGCAAGGTACGTCGCGCCGTCATGCGCATGCAGGCCGCCGCGGAGCGCGGCGGTCGCGCCGTCATAGAAACTCAGGTACGGCAGGCCGGCGATGTGGCTGCTGCGCGGCCCGACGCTCTGCAGGCGCGAACCGTTGCGGCACTGCACCAGCGATCCGCCTGCGACGCCGATCGTGCGAACATCCAGCGTGCTCAGGTGCAGTTTTTGGCCGCCGATTTCCGCGGTGCGGATCTGGCAGCGGCCGTTCTTGATGACGCTGATGTCCGTGCTGGTTCCGCCGACTTCGAGGAAGATGCCATCGGAGACGCGCGCGTGCAGCAGCGCAGCGGCGACGCCCGCGGCCGGACCGGAAAGCATGGTCAGGATGGGGCGGCGGCGCATCTGCTCGATATCCATCACGCCGCCGTCGCTGCGCATGATCATCAGCGGCGCCGTGATTCCGGCCTGCCGCACAGCCTGCTCGGTCTTGTTCGCGGTCGTCAGCATTGTCGGGATCATGCTGGCGTTGATCACAGCGGTCCGCGTGCGGATTCCCAGCCCGTGCAGCCGGCTCACGTGGTGCGTCGCGGTCGCGAGCATTCCCAGCTGAGCCGCCGCCTCGCAGATCAGCAGTTCTTCGCGCGGGTCATCGACGCTGAACGCGCCCGCCGCCACGATGACGCGCGCCCCGGCGGCGCGAAGCGATTCGATCAGATCCGTGGCGCGTTGCGGGGTGAGCGCGTGCCCGCGGACGAAGCGGTGAAACGTGCGCAAAGCGCGGCCTGGGGCCAGCGGGATGTCGCCGATGCGCGTCTGCATGCGGGCCAGCAGCGCGCCGGGGCCGCGGCCGACGCCGACGATGCCGACCGGGGCGACGTCGCCTTCGAGCAGCGCGTTGGTGGCCTGCGTGGTCGAATGCGCGATCAGCACGACTTCGTGCGTCTGGATCGCGCACTCGCGCAGCAGCGTCAGCAGACTCTGCACCACGCCGGCGGCCACGCCCTCATCGGCGGCGTGCGTGGTGGGCACCTTGGACTTGCCGATGATCGCAAGGGTAGCGGCGTCGATCGCGACGGCGTGGGTAAATGTCCCGCCGACGTCGATCCCGATCCGCACGCGCCGGCCCGCCATGGCACTTCCTTATCGGTTCCTCGAAGCGACGCGCTGCGCAGCCCTACGGCACGAACCAGAAACCAAACAGCAGCACCGCCGCCGCGGCCGTCAGCCACACCGGCCAGAGCGTGTAACGCAGAATCTGGTTGGCCGAAATTCCAAGGAAGCCGGCGACCCAGACATTGGCGGTATTGGTGGGATCGCAGATGCCTTGCAGCATGCCCGCCGCCAGAATCGCGCACAGGATCGCCGCGGGCGGCAGCGGCGAAGTCGCCAGCAGCGTGGCGGACACGGCCAGCCCCATGCCCCACACATTCAGCGGCCCGCGATACAGCGCCAGCGGCGCAGCCAGCGCGAAAAGCATGATGTAGCCCCAGCGCGTCCCCGGAACCACCGCCGCCAGCATCGGTCGCAGATAGCTCTGTACCGGCGCGGTCGACAGCGCCGTGATCAGCATGCCGATGCCCAGCATCAGCAGCATCGGCGGCGCGACCGCCTGGGCGCCTTCGATCAGCGAGCGGGCCAACACCCGCGTCGCGCCGCTGCGACGGCAAACGCACAAGAACATGTACACAATCGACGCGACAAACGCGGTGATCTCCTCAACGCCCAGCAAATACACCAGCGCGATCGGTATCAGCGGCGCGGCAAGAAGCAGCGGCGGGATGCGCTCCACTTCCGGCGCGGCCTGCGCTTCGCGCTCGAAGCTGCTCAGCAGCGTCCGCCGCGTGCCCCACAGAATCCAGCCCAGCCCACACGCGCCGTAGAAGCCGACCACGGTCCAGAGAATCCCGTCAAGCTGCGCCGCGGAAACGCCGTAAAAATCCATCCAGAGCCGGCGCGAGACGGGCTGCAGCGTTCCGCCGGCGGCAATCGCGATCAGGAACACGCCGGCGGCCACCACCGACGAGAGCCCGACCGAGCGCAGCACCGGAAGGATGATCGTGCCGAGCATGATCACCGTGCCCAGCCCGCCGACCGACGTGAAGATGCCTGCCGTTACGACGAACACCAGCAGTGCAATGACGCGCGGCTGCTCACCCGCGAACTCGGCAGTGAAATAGATGATCCGCTCGGCGAGCTTCAGATTCCGCACATACATCGCGAACATCCCGCCGAAGGCGGTCGCGATGATCGCGGCGTGCAGGGCCAGGCTGCCGCTGCGCAGCACAAACGCCAGATGCTCGAAGATGTAGCTCGCGGCGTCGCGAATGCCGCTCGTCCAGCCGCGCGGCGCCGGCGCGACGTGCCGCGCTGCCAGCCGCGATTGCTCCAACGTCGCGGAGCGCAGCAGCGCCGCGCCGCGCTGTCGCAGCAGCGCAGCGTCACTTACGTCGACCAGCGGGCGCAGCAGCGCTACTGCCGAGAGGCTCGCATGGGTCTCGTCAAACGCCGCCTGCCCAGGGGCAAACCGCGGCGTCTTCTTCAGCGGCGCGGCAAGCTCGTCGAGCTTCTGCGCCACGACCGTAGCCTGCGCCAACTCAGATTCACGCAACCGCGGCAGCGCCGTCGCCAGACTCGCGACCGGGTCGCACGTTTCGTCCGCGAGTATCGCCTCCAGCGTGCGCAGCGCCGCGCCGCGCTGCGCGGTGCGCTCTGCCAGCGCTTCCTGCCGCGCGATCTTGAGCTCGCGCCAGGCGCTGAAGCGCGAGCGGCTCGGCTCCGCACGCACCTGCACCTGCCGGCGACCGAGCGCGTCGGTCGTTTCGCTCGAGATCAGCTCCTGCGTGCTGGCCGGCGCGAGCAGATCCGACGCCAGCGCCACAAGCATGAAGCACACTGCCATTAGCGGAAGTGCCAACAGCGCCGAGATGCGCTCCAGGAACATCAGCGCGGCAAACGCCAGGAAGATTGCGATCAGCAGCAGCGCTGTCATGGATGATGAAGACGATCTTCGTGCGATCTCGCCGGGAGCGCCAGCCCGCGAACGCGCTGCGCCGCGGCCGCGAGCTGCGATTCGTCCAGATTGGCCAGCGCGGCGGACGCCAGCTCGGCCGCTTCGCTCTCGCCAAAAACGCCGCGAGCGTGCGCCAGCTCGTGCAGCAGCGTCGCCAGCAACTGCCGATCGCTGCGGGCCGCGACTTCGTAAAGCTCGATTCGCCGCAGCAGCGGGTCCCACGCGCCCAGCACGCGCCGCGGGCCGCTTCGCAGCGGCTGCTGCGTCACCCAAAGCGTCAGGTCCGCCCGCGCCAGCTCGTCCAGCAGATCGCGACCTGTGTCGATGCCCGCCGCGCTCGTCACGGCGCGCTGCCCGGCGCTGTGGCGGCTTGATCGCTCAGTCCTGTCACTGCCAGCAGCAGCAGCCCTCCGTCGGCGTTGGCCGACTCAGCCCGCAGGCTGCGGATCGTCTGCCCCGACCGCGGATTCTCCCACAGCAGCGCGCGCAGCGCGACCGGCGTGCCCGCCGGCGATTGCCCGCGCCAAACGAGCGGCGAAGCGACCGCCGCCTCGACATCGTCGTAGGCGTGAATATTCTCGCCGTAGCGCAGCACAATCGGCTCGCGGGCCCCGTCTTCGTACTCGATCTCGTAGCGGCCGACTTCGACGCTCGGCTCGCACGCGAAGCTCGCGACATGCAGAATCGCCAGCCGATCCGCGCGAGCCTGGAGCTCGATCCGCGCCGCGCGCGGCAGCTCGCGCGCCCCCGCGAGCTTGTGCGCCAGCAACAGGCCCGCCGGCGGGTCGCCCAGGTCGAATTCGATGCCGCCCAGCCGCGCCAAGCCGCGCGGCACGTTCGATAGATCGTGCTCGGGGCCCAGGCCCAGCCAGCCGTCCGCGTCCGCCGCGCGCAGCGGCGTGTTCCGTACGCTGCCCAGTGCTGCGCACCACCCGCTGCGCAGCGCTGTTTTGAGCGGATTGAGCTGCATCAGATCGAGAAAGCGCTGCTGGTAAGGCAACTCTGCCGGCAACGGCGGCTGGTCGGCGTTCCAGGCCGCCTCCGCCGCCAACACATACGCCATGTATTGCCGCAGCTCCTTCTTGAAGCTCTGCGGATCGAGCGAATACCCCGCCCAGGTGGTCTGCAGCAGACCGGCGCTGCGCTGCTCGAACGCGGCCCGTGCGAAATTCACAATGTTCTGCGGCCGCGACCAGCTCGATGCGACCGTCTGATTCCCGCCGGCGTGAAAAATGCCCAGGCTCTTGAAGTCTGCCGGCGGGTTGCCGGCATAGTGCCAATCCGCGACCCACACATCATCCGGCAATGCCTCACGCATGCGGCGGGCCGCCTCCGGCGACGGCGCGTGGCAGGCGTCCGGCGCGTCGCCCTTGGTCAGCAGCATGTCGCCCCAGATCATGATCCGCACGCCGCGCTGCCGGAACCACTCGTGATGCCGCTTCAGATCGGTCATGAACAGTTCTTCGATACTGAAGGACTTGCTCGACTCGCGAAACGGCACGCGCCCGCGATCGGTGAATTCATCGTGGCCGATGTGGAAGACCTTCGGCTCGAACAGCTCGAGCGCTTGGGTATAGACGTCGAAAATGAAATCGTACGTCTTCGGATTCGTCACGCAATAGGCCCACTTGGCCTGCGGATCCTCCGCCAGGTCGAGATTCTGATCATTGTGAAACATCCACTGGCAATGCCCCAGCGACATCACCAGCGGGATCACCTCCAAGCCCTGCGCACGCGCCGCGCGCAGCACCTGCCGCACGTCCGCCTTCGACATGCCCCACTCGGCGTGGTGGATGTTCTCGTGGCCGTCCCACTTGATGTACTCAGCTTGCAGCACGAGTTGGTTCAGCTTCAGTGGGCCGAGCACATTCTGCAGCAGCGATTCGTGCAGCGCTGGCCCCTGACCGCCGGTGAATAGGTGCACGCCGCGGAACGCCAGGCTGGGCCAGTCGCGAATCGTGGCGGCCGGCACGTGCGTCTGAAGGTCCGCGCCCAGCAGCGCGAGCTGCTTAAGCGTCTGCACGCCGTAGAGAAAGCCGCGCTCGTCGATTGCGCTGACGGTGATCCGCTCGGGCGCGATTTCCAGCGTATAGCTCTCGGGGATCGACTCGGGCGGCGCCGCGATGAACTTTAGCGGCCGCTTTGCCGACGGCGGCGAACCCGGCGGCGATTCCGCCGGCGCAGCGGGTTTCGCCGATGCCGGCGCGGCCCTGCTGCTCAATGTGCGGCGCCAGCGCTCGAGCTCGGCCTCCGCCAACGCGGATTGCGGAAGGCCCTCAGTCGCGTACAGCGCCGTGCCCGAAACATCCAGTAGCGGCACGCGCTGCTCGCGATAGCTCGCCTGCTTGGGCCGCGGGATCACGCGCGGCTCGGGCGCCGCCGGCAGTTGCGCTTGCGGACGGGGCGCGAGCTGCGCGACAGCCTCGATCAGCGCCGCCGCGCTCGCAGCACTGCTCGGCTGCGTTTTCAGCGGCAAGTGATAGACCACCCGGTAACGCAGCGTGTCGCCGGGCTTGCAGCGCGAACCCAGGTCTCCCAGCCAGAACAGCGGGCGATTGGGATCGGCCCACTGGTTCTTGCGATGGTCGTAGCAGACCACATCGCGATCGCTCTCGACCTCGATGCGAATCTTGCCGATGCGCGCGTCAAACTCGATCCAGCCCAGCTTGTCGGCCAGCAGCGATTTCTGCGTATCGGCGTGCCGCGCGATCACCGGGACCACGCCCGCACGTTCCTTTCCATCACGCGACGCGGCGCGGTACGGGCGGCCGATCAGCACGGCCGGGTTCAGCGCTGCCAACTGCCACTGCACCAGCGCTTCGCCGCGCTCAAGCAGGAAGCGCCCCTCGAACGTGTGCTCCAGCCGTCCATCATTCGTAAGCTTGAAGGTCTCGTCCGCTGCGAACGCGCCCTGCTCACCGCTGTGCTTGAGCCGCAGCCGCACGCCGTCTTCGACGACTTCGCGCTGCGCGCTGCGCAGCGCCTCGGCGGAGGGGCCCAGATAGTAGTGCGGAGCCCAAGGCGGCTTCGTGACGACCTGGTTGCTGCTCTTGACGACACTCACGCCGTCGACGCTGATCTGCATCCCGCGCGGATACGGATGCAGCGTGAATGTCAGCGGCCCCTGGGAGAGCGTCAGCGGTCCATCGTCGGCAATTACGCCGCCCGCCGACGCCCACAGCAGCGGCAGCGCCGCGAGCGCCGTGAAGATCAAGCGTCCGGCGAGAGGCATGATGTGCATGGCCCCGACTCGCTAGGCCAGAGTGCTAGGCCAGACTGACCGCGTTAGTTTCCGAAGCGGCGCTGAAAGTCGTGCACGTCGAGAAGATCCACGTCCGCGTCGTCGTTGAAGTCAAACACCGGGCACGTGCCGGCCAGCGCCGCGGGCGTCGGCCCGTTCATGCAGCTGACCAGCGTGTTGAACTCGCTGGTCTCAAGCTGCCCGTCACCATCCGCATCGCCCAGCGCGTAATCCACCAGCACCAGCTTGACCGCGTCCGCCGAAGTATACTCCGCCGCACTGCTTCCCGCGTTCGACACCGTCAGCAGCGGCGTCTGAGCCGCGGCGTCAAACACGTAGCGCCCCAATAGGGTCCAGCGCCCACCGAGCGTACGCTGGTCGACCGTGGCGCTCGTGTCGCCGCCGTAGCGGTGAATCGTCCACTGCGCGGCGGGGTTGCGATTGGTTGAAGCCGTGTGCCAGGCATAGACGTCGTAGCGGCCCGGCTTGGGAACCTCCGCGCTGAATGTCGCGGTCAGCGGCGCGGGCGTTCCGCCAGCGACGACTTTCGAATCAAAGCGGAAGAAGTCCGGTTGCGCCGAAGTGCCCCACGGCGCCGACTCAACATATTGCCCGCCGAGCGTGTCGCGATTGTCGATGACGATCTGCAGCATGCGCTCGCTGACGAACGGGTTGTATGCGGACAGCGCCCAGGGTTGGCCCGGCCTGGGCAGGTTGTTGATCTCGTCCTGAATCGCGATCTGGGCCGTGTATTGGTGATAGACCCATAGGCAGCCGTGCGGGACGGCGAAGCTGCGGGCGTAATTGAGCTGGCTGGAGACCACCGACCAGTCCGCGTCATCCTGCGCGCGATAGCCGACGCCCAGCTTGTTGATGTGCGCCGGAGCCTGGTTGCGCTGCGTGTTGAACTCGGTCTGAAACGCGCTGAGTGTAGTCATGTACATCTGCGGCATGACCAGGTCCATGTAGCCGCCGTTGACCCAGGCCGACCAGCGCTGCAGGTGCTGCGTAATGCCGTACGAGCCGGTCGGGGCACTGCTGACGACGATCCGCGGATTGACCGCCTTGATTGTGTTGTAGCAGCGCTGCATCAGGCTGTTGACCAGCCCCTCGCGAAACGTGACCCACTGCGCGTTGTTCACGTTCGTCGGCGGGTTCGTGCCAAACGTCGACTGATAAAGCGCCGCGCACACCGCTTCGTAGCCGTATTCGCGGCCGGTGGTCTTGCGACCCCAGCGAAAGCGATCCAGTTGGATGTCGTCGAAGTTGTAGTTCTCGGCCAGCTCGCGGACCATGGCGTTGATCATGTCCGTGCCACCAGGGCTGGCCGGGCTGATGAAGACGAAGCCGCCGTTCTCGCCCGTGACCGGGTCGTTATTTTGATCGCGTGCCAGCCAGTCAGGGTGTGCCAGCGCGATGGGGTGATTGACGCTGCTGAGGGCCAGCCCGTATTCGAACCAGGCCCCGACCTTCAGGCCCTCGTCGTGAAAGACGTCGATCAGGTAATCGGTCCAGTCGACGCTGCTGCTGCCCCAGGTTCCGCCGGCCGCCTTGTACGCCTGCGACGGCCAATACACGGTGCCACCACTGTAGACGGCGATGTACACCGTGTTCATATTTCCGTTCTTGATGTTTTGAGCGATGGTGCGGAGCTGCGCCTCGGACTTGTTCAAATACTGGTACTGCGTCAGCCAGCAGGCCCGTACTTCCGGCGCCTGGGCCTGCGCCGCGGCGCTCCCCGTGAGCATCAGAAACAGTGCAGCCGCGACGACCGCAAGATTGCGTCGCGGTGTTCGAGCTGTCGGCATTCCATCCCTCGCGATATCGTGCGGCGGAGCGGGATCCAAATTGTTATATAATCTTAGCGGCCAGGGAGGCCCGCCGCAATCGCGGTTGGTCTTCCCGGCGTAAATCCGCGCACTTCCGGGCGGATCAGGGAGCCTGACGGATGCAGATTACCGGGACGTTTCTGGACGAGATCACGCACGACATCCCAAGCCAGAACTGGGGCCGCGACGAGTGGTCGGCGGATTTCGACACCATGCGGCAGGTCGGAATCGACACCGTGATCATCATCCGCGCCGGCTATCGCGACCAGGCGATTTTCAACTCGTGGGCGCTGCGGGAGTACCGCGCGATGATGCCCGCCCGCGAAAACCTGGCCCAAATGTTCCTCGATCTGGCGCATGTGAACAACATGAAGCTGCTTTGGGGCATCTACGATCCCGGCGACTGGGCCGTCCGCGGGCCCGACGCACTCCGCGTCAATCAGCGTTTCATGGACGAGGTGCAGCAGCAGTTCGGCGAGCACCCGGCGTTCGCCGGCTGGTACATCACGTTTGAGCTTTCGCGCAACAAGCCCGAACAGGTTGAGCTGGTGCTCGCCGCCGGGCGACACGCCAAGAAGCTCACACCGGCGCTGCCGACGATGATTTCGCCCTACATCGCGGGTTCAAAAGCGCCGCCGGGCGACGTGGCGATCTCGCGTGCGCAACACGAAGACGAGTGGCGCGCGATCTTCGGCCGCGTACGCGAATGCATCGATATCGTCGCGTTTCAGGACGGGCACGTCGATTACCTGGAGCTGCCAGAGTATCTACGCACCAACCTGCGGCTGGCGCGCGAAGCCGGCATCCGCTGCTGGTCGAACGTCGAGACGTTCGACCGCGACATGCCGATCAAGTTCCCGCCGACCGACTGGCGCAAACTGGAGACCAAGATCGACGCCGCACGCGAAGCCGGCGTCGAGAAGCTGATTACGTTCGAGTTCTCGCACTTTCTCAGCCCGAACTCAATCTACCCCGCGGCCCACACGCTTTTCAGACGCTATTGCGAGCGCTTCGGACTGCGCACGCGGCGCTGAGCGCCGCTACGGGCAGCTCGACAGCCAGACCGAGAGCAGCAGGCCCAGGTCGGCTTCGTCGGTCAGACCGTCGCCGGTCAGATCGCCGCCGGGGCCCGCTTGCCAGTTTGACAGCAGTTGCCCCAGGTCCGATTCATTCACAACGCGGTCGGCGTTCAGGTCGCCCGGACAGGGCGGCGTGAAGTCGACCCGCAGCGTGGGCTGCTGCGTCGCGATCAGATTCTCGCTGGATCCGAAGCGCTTGGCCGTCGTCGCCACGCTCTCATTGCCGCGCAGCAGCCAGCCGAAATTCTGCGATGGACTCTGCACCCAGTCGGCCACGTCGGCGGCCATCTCGTTGGATTGCCAGACGTAGTTGCCGACGCCATTGACGCTGGTCGTCGCCCTGGCGAGCGGATCGAAATCGCCGCCGGCGCTGCTCCAGAGCTGGTCTGGGAACGAAGTGTGAATCCAGGTCGTGCTGCCCGGCTGCGAATCCGCCCCGCCGCCCTCCTGCCCGGGCGCGTCGACGTCGCCTTCGCTCCAGTCGCGCAGCACGCGATGGAGCGTGACGTTGGTCGCGCCGGCGATGGTGCGCGACATGTTCAACTGCAGCCGCGCACTGTTGATTGTCGAACGCGCCGGAATGCTCGAAAGATCAAAGCGGAGCAGCGCCCTACGACGCTCGCCGGTCGCGACGCGCCCCACAAAGATGTATTGCCCGCCGCCGTTGCTGTCCGCACCGGTCAGGCTCTCGTAGAGCGTGTTGTCCGCGGTCGGCACGAGCGTGACCACGTCGGCCTGCGCCGCGGACGAACCCAGCGGCGACAGCGCCAGCGTGAACGTCGAGATGATCAGAGAAAAATGACTCGGAAAACGCCTCATCGACTGAATCCCTTTACGGAGACTTTGACGCGGGGCCTGCGCGCAGACCTCATCCGGATTGTACATGTCGCGCCGGGGTGCAGATCAAGCACAATCGCGCACACAAAACAGCGCCGCGCCAATCGCGGACGTTACAATTTGGGAAAATTGGTCTCGTACAGACTTTAGGGAGTCGCCTGCATGAGCGCGCCCGTCGTCGCCCCGACCGTTTCGCCCGATCACACACCGCCGGCCCGGGCCGCGGCGGATCCGAGCACACTCTCGGGCATCCCGGTGCGGCGCGTCTACACCGCGGCGGACCTGGCCGGCGCGGCGACGGAGCAAAGCGTCCCGCCACCTGGCACGTATCCCTATACGCGCGGCATCCACGCCGACATGTATCGCAAGAAGGTCTGGACGATGCGTCAGTTCGCCGGCTTCGGCAGCGCCGCCCAGACCAACGAGCGCTTCAAGTATCTGCTCGAGCACGGCCAGACCGGGCTATCGACCGCGTTTGACCTGCCCACACTGATGGGCCGCGACAGCGACGACCCGCTGGCACTGGGCGAAGTCGGCAAGTGCGGCGTGGCAATCGCGACACTCGAAGACATGCGCGTGCTTTTCAGCGGCATCGACCTGGCGGAGGTCAGCACGTCGATGACGATCAATGCGCCCGCGGCGATCCTGCTGGCGTTCTACATCTGCGTCGCACGCGAGCAGGGCGTGCCGCTCGACAAGCTCCGCGGCACGTTGCAGAACGACATCCTGAAGGAATTCCACGCGCAGAATGAATACGTCTTCCCGCCCGGGCCGAGCGTCAAGCTGGTGATCGACACGATCGAATATTGCACGCGGCACATGCCGCAGTGGAACACGGTCAGCGTCAGCGGCTACCACATCCGTGAAGCCGGCGCCACCGCCGTGCAGGAGCTGGCCTTCACGCTGGCCGATGGCATCTGCTACGTGCAGGAGTCGCTGAAGCGCGGCTTGGCGGTCGACGAATTCGCCCCGAGGCTGAGCTTCTTCTGGGATGTGCACAACGACTTCTTCGAGGAGATCGCGAAATTCCGCGCCGCGCGCCGCATCTGGGCCAAGCTGATGCGGGAGCGCTTTCAGGCCCGCAGCGAGCGCAGTTGGTGGCTGCGAACGCACGCACAGACCGCCGGCGTATCGCTCACCGAGCAGCAGCCGATGGTCAACATTGTGCGCGTCGCGTACCAGGCGCTCGCGGCCGTGCTGGGCGGCACGCAAAGCCTGCACACCAACAGCATGGATGAGACGCTGGCGCTGCCCACCGAGCAGTCGGTCAAGATCGCGTTGCGCACGCAGCAGGTGCTGGCCAGCGAGACCGGCGTGACCAACTGCGTCGATCCGCTGGGTGGCAGCTATTTCGTCGAGAGCCTGACCAACGAGGTCGAACGCCAGGCGCTCGAGATCATCGCGCACATCGACCGCATGGGCGGCGTGCTCGCGGCCATCGAGCGCGGCTATTTCCGCCGCGCCATCGCCGATTCCTCGGCCCGCTTCGGGGCGGAGATGGAGCGTGGCGAGCGGACGATTGTGGGCATTAACAAGTACGTCGACGACGACCACGAGCCGCTCGAGATTCTGCGGATCGACGACGCCGTCGAACGTGAGCAGCTCGCGCGGCTCAAGGCGCTGCGCCAGCGGCGCGACCCCGGCAGACACCGCGCTGCACTGCGTGCGTTGCAGGATGTCGCTCGCCAGGGCGGAAACGTCATGCCCGCGCTGATCGAAGCCAGCATGGCGCTCGCCAGCGTCGGCGAGATGATGGAGACGCTCAAATCCGTCTACGGCACGTACGACGGCGGCCCGGAGTGGTAGGTCGCTGCCGGCGTGCGCAGCAGCTTCAACCGCGAGACGGCGCAATCCCGCCGCGCTGGGGCCTTGTTCGGCCTTGCGCGCGGCTCAGCGGCGCCGCGGCGCTGATTCGCGGCCGTACACGCCGAGCCGAAAGACCGTTTCCCGTAAGTTCGGCACGAGCCGCCGAACGTTGCATGACGGCCGCCCGCCGAACCGCACGACAGCGCGGCCCGTCCGCGCAGTGACCCGCGCCGCGACCTGAGGTTGGTTCTGAAATCACGCGCTCCGCGGCCAGCGTCGGCGACGTGGTTACCCGCCCGGGGCGGCGGGAATCTTCAGCTCATACGGGTCCGACGCGTCGGCGTACCAGGCGCCACCCAGCCGCCCGACAGTCGTCAGCTTGCGCGGGTCAACCGCACCGTTCGCATCCAGCAGCTCATCCGCCAGGTGCAGCGCGACGATCTGGCCAAACACAACCGCTGAGCTGCCCGGCTCACGACCGGTGTAGACGATCTGCCGCAGGACGCACTCGATATTCACCGGCGCCTCGCCCACGAGCGGCGGCCGCACGCGGCTGGCCGGTCGCGGCGTCAGGCCGCTGAACTCGAATTCGCTCGCGCCGTAGGGCAAATCCGCGCCGCAGGCCACCATCTGCCGCACGATGCCGCGCGACACGGTCGCGATCACAAACTCGCCGCGGGTTTCGACGTTCTGCAACGTGTCTTTGCGGCTGCGGTCGCGCCGCAGCGCCGGGCAAAACATGACCACCGGCGGATTGCCCGAGCACATGTTGTAAAAGCTGAAAGGGGCCAGATTCGGCCGCTCGTCGGGGCTGAGCGTCGAGACTAGCGCAATCGGCCGCGGGTTCACGAAGCCGATGCAGAGCTTGTAGATCTCGCGCCAATCCGCTTGGCCGCCGGCGATATCGATGTACACGCGTGCTCCTGCACTCGCGCGCCGCCCGCCGAGCGCGGCGCGGCGCGAGGCGAGTTCACCAGTTGACGCCGCGCTCGCGCTACTTCGGCAGCGGCGGCGGGACGCTCGCGAACAGCTCGACGATTTCGGGCATTTGTGCGGCGGGCACCCACTGCGCCAGCCCGGCGCGCCAGGCCAGCGTCTCGCGCGTGAGTTGACCCGCGGCGATTTGCTGGCGCAGCGCAGCCAGGTCAAACGGACCGGCCTGCTGCCCGTTCAGCGCCAGAAATATCGCCGCAGCGCTCGGAAGTGGAGGCGGTTGAGCCGAACTACCCAAGGCGCCGGCAGCGCCGGCCGGCTGAAGCCCGGCCGATTGCGCCATGGCCTGCCCCATTTGCTGCGCCATCACGTACCCCGCGCCCAGCGCCATGCCGCCGCCGGCCATCCCGCTGGGATTGTTCGCCGCATCACCGATGGCGTTGGCCGCCTGAAACTGCGTGTACGCCGCCAGGTTGCCAATCACGCCCATGCTGGTGCGTTTGTCGAGCGCCTGCTCGACCTCCGGCGGAAGCGAGACGTTCTCGACCAGCAGCTTGGTGAGCTCGAGCCCATAGCCCTCGAAATCCGGCGCGATGCGCTGCCGCAGGAAATCGCCCAGTTCCTGGTAATTCGCCGCCAGGTCGAGCACGGGGATCTTGCTTTCGCCGACGATGTCCGCGAAACGCGAGACGATCAGGTTCCGCAGTTGCTCGCTGATCTCGTCCGTGGTGTACTTGGTGTCCGTGCCGACCACCTGCCGCAGCAGCACGACCGGATCCTTGACGCGGATTTCGTAGGTGCCAAACGAGCGCAGCCGCACGGGTCCGAACTCGGCGTCGCGCAGCATGATCGGGTTCATCGTGCCCCACTTGAGGTCGGTGAAGCGCGTCGTGACCACGAAGTAGGCCTCGGCCTTGAATGGGCTGGCAAAGCCATACTTCCAGCCCATCAGCGTCGAGAGGATCGGCATGTTCTTGAGTTCGAGCGTGTACGTGCCCGGCTGGTACACGTCGGCGAGCTGGCCCTCCTTCACCAGCGCGCCCACCTGCCCCTCGCGCACGATGAACTTGGCCCCCCACTTGATTTCGTTCCCATAGCGCTCGAAGCGATGCACCATCGTGTTGGGCGTCGGATCGGGCCACTCGATGATGTCGATCAGTTCGGCTTTCAGGCGATCCCACAAGCCCATGTGGCGCTCCTTGCAGTGCCAAACCCAGGACGCGCGGCGAACAGGTCCAAAATCATCGGCCGCAGACTGGTCAGCCTACCCGGCGCGCCGCCAAACGCAATGCCGTCTGTGTGCCGCGCGCACGCGCGGCTTGCGATTCAGCACCGGACAGCCGATCCAGAGCCGCGCGCGTGAGCAAGCGGCTCTGATTTCGAATCCGGCGCATTCGCATTCCCGCGCGCCCGCTCCGTTGCGGTCGCGGCGCTGACCTGCAAATGTCGCGGCGCGTGCCCAGAACGGTGGATCTTGACGCTTTTCGCGGTGCGACGATGATCACTGCGGGCGTTCGGAAGTGCCTCTCCGAATCGTCCGCGCGGCGGCCGCGCTCGAAATCCGAGTGTCGCACTTCGGGGGGCGTACTGGGGTCGAGCCGGCCGCACTTTTTTTACCCCAATGCCCTGGCGCCACACGGCACGCCCCACGTGGCGCTCCATGTGGCCGTCCCCGCGCGCATGGCCCCAAGAAGCCAGCGCCGCGCGCCCTTTCCGCGTGGCCGACCCCCAAGTCGCTGCTGCCCGAGACTCCCGCCGCGTAGCCGCGCGGCGACATGCGGGCTAGACTGCCGCGCGTGCCCGATCAGAAGACCGTGCTGATTACCTGCGTCCTTCCACCCCCGGCGGAGCAGTTGCTGCGCGAGGCCGGATTTTCAGTGGTGGCATTACCCGGCGTCGATTCCCCGCCGCGTGACGTGCTTCATGGGCGTGTGGCCGGCTGTGCCGGGCTGATCACGGTGTTGTCCGATCGCGTGGATGAGGCGCTGCTGGCCGCCGCCGGCCCGGCGCTTCGCGTCGTCGCGAATTACGCGGTCGGTTATGACAACATCGATCTGGCGGCGTGTACGCGGCAGCGTGTGAGGGTCAGCAATACGCCCGGCGTGCTGACCGACGCCACCGCCGACATCACCTGGGCCCTGATTCTCGCCGCCGCTCGGCACGTCGTCCGCGGCGACCGCCTGATACGCAGCGGGCAGTGGCGCGGCTGGTCGGCGACGCAGATGCTCGGGCTGGAGCTGCGCGACGCGGTCATCGGCATCGTCGGCGCCGGCCGCATCGGCACGGCCGTCGGCGAGCGCGCCGTAGGCTTCGGCGCCAAACTGCTCTACACGCACCCGCGGCCATGCCCGCCGCTCGATCTCATCCCGCAGACGCGGCGCGTCGATCTTGACGAGCTGCTGCGCAGCGCCGATGTCATCACGCTGCACATTCCGATGCGGCCCGAGAATCGCCACCTGCTGGATGCGCAACGGCTGAAGCTGCTGCGGCCCGGTGCCATCCTGATCAACACCGCCCGCGGCCCGATCGTCGACGAAGCCGCGCTGCTGAATGCCCTGCGCGCCGGTCAACTCGCCGCGGCTGGCTTCGATGTGTATGAGCACGAGCCGCGGCTGACGCCCGGCCTGAGCGAGCTCGAAAATGTCGTTCTGCTCCCGCACCTGGGCAGCGCCACGCACGCCGCACGGCAGAAGATGTCACGCATGGCGGCGGAAAACGTGATCGCCGTGCTGAGCGGGCGCGAGCCGCTGAACCCGCTGAACTGAGCTTACATCTGGCGATCACGCCGGCCTCCCGCCCGGCGGCGATGATCGCCGATTGCGACGCATAGCGGGCATTTTTCGCCAGTATCGATCTATTCACGAACCGGGTCTGCCTCGGCTCGCAGGCTCAATCTGCTTCCGCTTGTGTACGGCGCTGCATCTGGGGCATCGCAAGCGCGAGCGCGCCCGCCCCGCGATCGCGGCGACTGCGATTGCCACGTAACCGAGCGCTCGCGTTTCGTTCGCCGGCGCCCCGCCCGCCGAAGCGCCGCAGCGCCGCTCGTTCCCTGACCGCAGGCGGTACACTTTGGGCATGATCAACCCAGCAGATGAATCGCTGCGGCGCGATTACCAGGCTGCCGACTTGACCGAAGCCAGCGTCGATCCGGATCCAATCCGTCAATTCGAAACGTGGTTTGAGCAGGCCGTGGCCGCCGGGCTGCGCGAGCCAAATGGCATGACGCTGGCGACCTGCAGTTCGGACGGGCGGCCCGAAGCGCGCATCGTGCTGCTCAAAGGCGTCGATCCGCGCGGCTTTGTCTTTTACACCAACTACCAAAGCCGCAAGGGCCGCACACTGGCGCAGAACCCGCGCGCGGCGCTGTGCTTCTGGTGGATCGAGCTGGAGCGACAGGTACGGATCGAAGGCCAGATCGAGCGCGTCAGCCCGGCCGAATCGGACGCGTATTTCGCCACGCGGCCGCGTGACGCGCAACTGGGGGCCTGGGCGTCGCAACAGTCCGAGCCGCTGCCACAACGTGAGCTGCTGATGGGGCGCTTTTTCACCGCGGCCGGGATGTACGCCGGCGGCGACGTGCCGCGGCCGGATTACTGGGGCGGCTATCGGCTGCTGCCGCTGCGGGTCGAATTCTGGCAGGGCCGGCCCAATCGGCTGCACGATCGCATCTGCTACGAGCGCGAGACGATCGCAGCGGCACGCTGGCAGCGCACGCGGCTCTCACCCTGAGCGGCGCCGCGCGAGGGTTTGCCGCCTCGACACGCAACGCCTGGCCGTGCGGCATCGCGACGGACGTCTCGCTATGATGCGCGCCAGGACGAAGGCGCCGCGCCACGACGCAGGCAAGGACGACGGAATGGGCACAGATCCGTTCGGCTCGGACGAAGGCATGGAGCGCTGGACGCGCAACGTCAGCCAGATCATGGACGAGATGCTCAAACGCAGCTTCGTTCACTTCCGCCACGCTGGCGATTTCAAGCCGCCTACGAATGTCTACGAATCCCCTTCGGAGTATCTGATCTGCGTCGAGCTCGCCGGCATGGAATTCGGTGACATCCAGGTCGAGTGCGTCGGGCTAGATCGCGTCGTGATCAGCGGGCAGCGGGTCCAGCCGCGGCCCGCGGAAGGACTGGAGCTGAGTGTGCACGTGCTCGAAATTGATGAAGGCCGCTTCCGCCGCGAGATCGAGCTGCCCGAACCGGTCTGCGTCGACGACGTGCGTGCGAAGTACGACGCGGGTTATCTGTGGATCGCGCTGCCGCGGGCGCGCGGCAAATGAGCACCAACCCGTTCGGCGCTGTCGGGGCCAAGCCGGCCGAGCCGCCCAGCAGCAGCGCGGAAGCGCTCGGCAGCGAAATGGTGCGCGCGGCGGACATTCCGCGCGAGCTGCCGATCTTGCCAGTGCGCAACGTCGTGGTGTTCCCCGGCACGGTCGTGCCGCTCAGCGTCGGCCGCGAGAAATCCAAGCGCTTGATTGACGCGGTCCTGGCCGGAAACAAGCTGCTGGGCGTTTGCGCCCAGCGCCGCGAGGACGTCGAAGATCCTGGCATCAACGACGTCTATCGCGTCGGAACCGCGGCCCAGGTGCTCAAGCTGCTACGCATGCCCGACGGCACGCACACACTGCTAGTGCACGGGCTGTGCCGCGTCGGGCTCGAGCAGTTCGTCTCGACCGATCCATTCTGGCTGGCGCTGGTCAACGCGCACATCGATGAAGTTGCCCGCTCGATCGAGCTCGAAGCCCTGATCTACACGGCGCGGCGCACCGCCGAGAAGGTGGTCGAGCTCAGCCCCAACGTGCCCGACGAGATGCAGCAAATTCTCGCCGGCCTCGAGCAGCCTGGCGCGCTGACCGACTTCCTGGCGGCCAATCTGTCGCTCGGGCTGGTGCAGCGCCAGGAATTGCTCGAGACCTTCGACGTGCTCGACCGGCTCCGCAAGGTGAACGCGACGCTGCAGAATCAGCTCGAGGTCCTGGAGCTTTCGCAGAAGATCCAGACCGACGTCCGCACGCAGATCGACAAGACGCAGCGCGAGTACTACCTGCACGAACAAATGAAGGCCATCCAGCGCGAGCTGGGCGAAGGCGACCCGCGCGCCGCCGAGCTGGGCGAGCTGCGGCAGAAGATCGCCGCCGCCGGCATGCCCGCCAGCGTGCTGACCGAGGCCAATCGCGAGCTGCAGCGGCTGGAGCGCATCCCGCAGGGCGCCGCTGAGCATGGCGTGATTCGCGATCACCTGGATTGGCTGATCGAGATGCCCTGGCACAACGAGACGACCGATCATCTCGAGCTGGACGACGCCGAGGCGGTGCTGAACGCCGACCATTACGGGCTGGAGAAGATCAAGCGTCGCATTCTGGAATACCTGGCGATTCGCAAGCTGAATCCCGAGGGCAAGAGCCCGATCCTGTGCTTTGCCGGTCCGCCGGGCGTTGGCAAGACTTCGCTGGGCCAGAGCATCGCCCGTGCGCTGGGCCGCAAGTTCGTCCGCATCGCGCTGGGCGGCTGCCGCGACGAGGCCGACATTCGCGGCCATCGGCGGACGTACATCGGCGCGATCCCCGGGCGAATCGTGCAGGAGCTGCGCAAGTGCGGCTCGCGCAACCCGGTGCTGATGCTCGACGAAATCGACAAGCTCGGAGCGGACTTCCGCGGGGACCCGGCGGCGGCGCTGCTGGAAGTGCTCGACCCCGAGCAGAACTCGTCTTTCACCGATCATTACCTGGACGTCGCGTTCGATCTTTCTAAAGTGCTCTTCATCGCCACCGCGAATTACCTGGACCCGGTGCCCGCGCCGCTGCGCGACCGCATGGAGGTGATCGAGCTTCCCAGCTACACCACCGCCGAAAAGCTGATGATCGCCAAGCGCTATCTGGTGAAGCGCCAGCAGGAGCGCAACGGGCTGGGCAAGGCGGCCCTGGAATTTCGCGAAGACGCGCTGCGCACCATGATCGAGCGCTATACGCGCGACGCCGGCGTGCGAAATCTCGAGCGGCACATCGGCTCGGTCTGCCGCGGCTTGGCCGCAAAGTTGGCCCGCGGCGTGAACGTGCGGCTGACCGTGACGCCCGACGACCTGGCGGAGTTCCTCGGGCCGCCGCGTTTCGAGCACGATGACGCGCTCAGCAACACGCCGCCGGGCGTGGTCACCGGGATGGCGTACACGCCCGTCGGCGGCGAGATCATCATCGTCGAAGCCACGCAAATGAACGGCCGCGGCAACTTCACGCTCACCGGCCAGATCGGCGATGTGATGCGCGAGTCCGCCCATGCGGCGCTCTCGCTGCTGCGCTCGCGGGCAGCGAGCTGGAAAATCGACCTACGCGAATTCGCCACGCGCGACCTGCACGTGCACGTCCCGGCCGGCGCAATCCCGAAAGACGGCCCCAGCGCCGGCGTCGCCATGCTCGCCGCGCTTTACAGCCTGCTCGCCAACCGGCCGGCCGACGCCAGTGTCGGCATGACCGGCGAGATTACGCTGCGCGGCGCCGTGCTGCCGGTCGGTGGCATCCGTGAGAAAGTCCTGGCTGGGCACCGCGCCGGACTCAAAAAGATCATTCTGCCCGCGCGAAACCGTCACGACCTCGACGAGATTCCCGCCGACGTCCGTAAAGAGCTGCAGTTCGTGTTTGCAGAGACCGCCGAACAGGTGCTGGAGGTCGCTGTTCCGCAGGCGGCACCGCCGGCCGCGAAAGTGCCGGCGCGCGACCGTCGGGCAACGCTGAGGCGCCGCGCGGCCCCGCGCCGCACGCGGCCAGGGCCATGATTGCAATACGCTCCATAACTCGTTTGTATTGCTAGAATTCCGCCTTGAACCGCAAGGGTTGGCTCGCTAGCATGCCAATTGAGGGCGTCGTGTTCGACCTCTGGGCGTAGGCGAAGGTTCATCTCGGAGTGCGCCGCCGAAGGTGGCTTGGGGTACGCGATGAAAACGGTTACCAAAAAGGACCTGGTTGACCGCATTGCCGAGCAGTCTTCGATCAAGCGCGTCATCGTGAAGCGCATCATCCAGCGCTTCCTCGATGAGATCGTCGCGGAACTGGGCGAGGGAAATCGCCTTGAATTCCGTGACTTTGGGGTGTTTGAGCTGCGCAGCCGCGCGGCGCGCGTTGCCCAGAATCCGAAGACGATGGAGAAAGTGCGCGTGCCTAGTAAGCGCACCGTAAAGTTCAAGATCGGCCGCCTGATGAAGCAGCGGCTGATCGCCGCCAGCTTGCCGGCCACCACCACCGCAGACGGCTTCACCGGCCGAATCGTAAACGCGCAGTAGCACCGCCGCGGTCGCGGCCCGGCCGCACAAAAAAACAACACGCCCCGCGCACTTGCAAATCTCGCGTGGCGTGTTGGTTTTCACAGCTTGAAGTTACGGCGAGTCGTACGCATCGCGGCGTCGACTCAAATCGAAAGCGCGCGGCGCTTAACGAACGCGACGCAGACCCATCAGGGCCAGCGCGCCCAGCAGAGCCAGCGAGCTCGGCTCGGGAACCAGTTCCCAGCCAAAGTTGGCGTACGGCGCGCCGGCGCCGAGGCTACCAACCGTGCCGGCCGGATTCGCGACGTTGAAGAACGAGCCAGCCGCCGTCGTGGCAAAGATCTCGTCCGCGCTCGAGCCGGTGACGGGCGTCGCGGCGAACACGCCCTGGCCCAGGTTGTTGAGCTGCGCGTTCGTCGTCGTCGTGCCGACGTTGTCGAAGGTCACGCCAGCCCAGATGCGCGTGTTCGGCATCTTGAACAGACCGGCCCCAATAATAGCCGTGACGACGCTGACGGTGTTCGCGTTAATCGTGATCGGATTGAACGAGAAGCCCACCGCAGCCGGCAGATTGTAGTACGTGCCCGGCGCGCCCGCCGCGCCGTCCGCAAACCAGAAACGCACGCGCGGCCGTGCCGCGACCGCCGTAGTGTTCAGATTTGCCATCGTGAAGCGAAACGTCGTCACGTCGGCATTTCCCGAGTTGGCCGCCGGCGTGAGATCGTCGGCGAACAGCCGCGTGATGCCCGCAGTCGCGCCGCCATTCGTCACGACCGTGCCGGTGAACGTGTCGATGTTGGAGTACGGGGCGCCCGCCTGATTTCGCAGCGAAATCGAGTTCGGCTCAGCCAGAGAGAAAATCGCGGAGACGTGCGCGTCGCCGACGTGGAAATCGGCGGCGAACGCAGCGCCGCTCACAACTGTGAGCGCGCACAGGGACGCAATGATCTTACGCATGGATAGCTTGACCTCCTCCTGTACAGATGGGCCGCACCTGGTACGCCCAGGTATGCGGCATGGCAAAGGGGTCGCCGCGACGATGGGATTTGCGGGGAAGTCCCTCGTCGATACCGGCCGAATGGGTGCGCGATGCGCGTTCGAATTCGGACCAGACAGGTAACCAAATCGCAATCTATTCACACCGCCGCTTGGAGTCAATAAGAACTAAGACCACCCGAGAGCGATTTCGGTAAGCGGACGCGCGGAGAGGATCCAGCTTGCAGCGACACGGGCGCTTCGACCGCCTGCGTTCGGCCGGCCGCGTCTGGTAACATCCCATCATGCTCGATTCCAACCAGCTTCAAGCCATCAGCGATTGGCTCGAATCCGCACGCCGGCCGCTGCTCTTCTCGCACCGCCGACCCGACGGCGACGCGCTGGGCGCCCTTTCGGGCATGTCGCTCGCGCTGCGCCGCCTGGGGTCCAGCCCGCGCGTCGCGCTGTTCGAGCCGCTGCCGCCGCGCTTCGAACGCCTCCGCGGCAGCGCCGACTGGCGCGATTGGAACGTGGCCGATGCGGCCGCCGCCGAGGGCTGCGACAGCGTCATCATCGTCGACACCTGCTCGCTCTCGCAGCTCGAGCCGGCGCTCGAGTATCTCCGCGGCGCGCCGCGCATGCTGGTCCTCGATCACCATGCGACACGCGACGAGCTGGGTATCCGCGAAGGCGACCTGCGTGTCATCGACGAGAGCGCCTCGGCCGCGTCGCTGATTGTCGCCGAGTGGCTGGCACACGCGCGGCTTGAGCTAGACCCGCCGCTGGCGACCGCGCTGTGGATCGGCCTGGCCAGTGATTGCGGCTGGTTCCGCTTCAGCAACACCGACGCGCGCACGCTTCGGGCGGCCGCAGCGCTGGCCGAAGCTGGCGCGGACGTCGCGCGGCTCTATCGCGAGCTGTATCAGCAGGATCCGCCTGAGAAGCTGAAGCTGATCGGGCGCATGCTCGCGACGCTCGAACTCAAAGCCGGACAGCGTCTGGCGGTGATGGCTTTGCGCCGCGCGGATTTCACCGAAAGCGGCGCGAACGACAGCATGACAGAGGACCTGGTCAACGAAGCCGGGCGGCTGGCGTGCACCGAGGCCACCGTGCTCTTCACCGAAGAGCCCGACGGCGTCGTCCGCGCCAACCTGCGCAGCAAAGAGTGGTTTGACGTCGCCGAACTCGCGCGACGCTACGGCGGCGGCGGGCATGCGCGTGCCGCCGGAGCGCGGCTCCGCGGCACCTGGGAAAACGTCGTGCCGCGCTTCGTGGCGGAATTCGCCGAGGCGCTCGGGCCGGGCTGAGAGAACCGCCGCGGGAAGCGCCCGTCCCGCCACGTCCGGAAACGGTGCGGCTTGCGATTGACCCGCGCCCACGCCACAAGCACAATAACGATCTTCACCAATCGTTTTGAGGAAAATTCGGGCCGCGTAGCGGCAAAACCCGGGAGTATCGCGCATGTCGACCGCAACACTGACCCCCAAGGACGTCAAGCTCGGCCCTACGAAGCTGCTGATCAACGGCGAATGGCAGGACGCGGTCAGCGGCAAAGTATTCGACACGGTCAACCCGGCGACGGAGGAAGTGATCGCACGCGTCGCCGAAGGTGACGCCGCCGACGTCGAACGCGCCGTCGCCGCGGCCCGTCGCGCGTTTGAAGAAGGGCCCTGGAGCAAAATGGCCGCCAGCGAGCGCGGGCGGCTGATGTACAAGCTGGCCGACCTAATCGAGGCCAACAAGAAAGAGCTGGCGGCGCTCGAGACGCTCGACAACGGCAAGCCGCTGGGCGAGTCACTGCGGGCCGATCTGCCGCTGACGATCGCCTGCTATCGCTACTTCGCCGGCTGGGCCGACAAGATTCAGGGCAAGACGATCCCGGTCAACGGGCCGTACTTCTGCTACACGCGGCATGAGCCGGTCGGCGTCGCCGGTCAGATCATCCCCTGGAATTTCCCGCTGCTGATGCAGGCCTGGAAGCTCGGCCCGGCCCTGGCCTGCGGCTGCACCGTGGTGCTCAAGCCCGCCGAGCAGACGCCGCTCAGCGCTCTGCGCATCGGCGAGCTGATCATGGAAGCCGGCTTCCCGCCCGGCGTGGTGAACATCGTACCAGGCTACGGACCGACCGCGGGCCAGGCGATCGCGCGGCACATGGATGTCGACAAGGTGGCCTTCACCGGCTCAACCGAGATCGGCCACCTAATCATGCGCTACGCCGCCGAGAGCAATCTGAAGCGCGTCACGCTCGAGCTGGGCGGCAAGAGCCCCAACATCGTCTTCGCCGACACTGACATGGATGCGGCGGTCGAGGGCGCATACTTCGGCCTGTTCTTCAACCAGGGGCAGTGCTGCGTGGCGGGCTCGCGCGTCTTCGTCGAAGAGCGCATTCACGACGAATTCGTCGCGAAGATCGTCGAAAAGGCCCGCGGCAAGCGCGTCGGCGACCCATTCGCGCGCGACACCGCCCAGGGACCGCAGGTCGACAAGCAGCAGTTCCAAAAGGTGATGGGCTACATCGAAGCCGGAAAGTCCGAGGGCGCCAGCGTGGCGCACGGCGGGAATCGCGTGGGCTCGAAGGGCTACTTCATCGAGCCGACCGTATTCACCAACGTGAAGGACGAAATGAAGATCGCCCGCGAGGAGATCTTCGGCCCGGTGATGAGCATCATCAAGTTCAACAGCGTCGACGAAGTCGTGCAGCGGGCCAACCGCACGATGTACGGCCTGGCGGCAGCGGTCTGGACGCGCGACATCAGCAAGGCGCACGCGATCGCCAACCGCGTCCGCGCCGGCACGGTCTGGGTCAATTGCTACGACGTGTTTGATGCCGCCGCCCCGTTCGGCGGGTTCAAGCAATCGGGCATCGGCCGCGAGCTGGGCGAATATGGCCTGGCGAACTACACCGAGGTGAAGACGGTCACGGTGCGGATGTAGGCCCGTTTGGGTTGAGCACCGGCGCGGGCTGATCGCGGGAGCGACCCGCCCGCGGAAGCGCAGCTACTCGCCGAACAGGCGCATTGCGTGTCCATCCGGGTCGCGGACGATGAAGCCGCGCTGCGCTCCTGCGGCTACACCGCTCGTGCTGCGCAGCGCAACCACGCCCTCCGTTACGAAGCGATGCTGTGCCGCACGCAGCCGGCTGGCGAGCGCATCCGCATCATGCACGCGCAGCGTCGTGTGCCAGTGCAGCAGGTCGGTCACGCGCGCATCCAGCGGATACGCGCGTCCATCGCGCGGCTCCAGATACTCGAGGAATTCGATCGCCGGGCCGCTCGCACCGCGCAGCGTGGTGATTCGCAGCCGCGCGCCGCTCACATTGTTCAGCGATTCCTGCTCCGGACCAAAATTCTCGCTCCGGCCGACAACCGAAAAGCCCAGAATGTCGCGATAGAAACGCAAGCTGGTTGCCGTGTCGCCGACGACGATCGCTGTGTGATCGATCCCTAGAAACAGCCGCTCTTTTCCCGCTTCGTCGCGCCTGCCGCGCATCTGCTGCCACCTGGGATCGCCCTTCCCGGGCGGGAATTCCAGAATTTCAAGGAAGTGTCCATCTGGGTCACGAAAGTAATACGCCTTGATCCCGGCGGCGTTCGGGTTCCAATCCGGCAGCCGCTGCGGCCCGCGCGATGCACCGCGCACCTGCTGTCGCTGCAGCCACGCATGCGCCTTGTCGAGATCGCTGACGATGATCGCAATATGCTGAAACCAGCGATCGTTGCTGCGGGTGTCGGCCGGAAATGTCCGTGGCGCCATGCCCGGCGCGGCGTACTCGGCCAGCTCGACAAACTCATCGCCCAGCCGCAACCGCGCGACGCGCGCCGTCGCCGTCGGCGGCAGGCCATGCAACGCAGCGAACTCGGCGCCGGACGCGCGCGTTTCCGAGACCTCCTCGAATGTCAGCACATCGACAAAGAACGCGACCGACTTTTCGAGGTCTGAGACGGTCATGCCCACCGATTCCACCGCCGCGATCGCGCTCTGTGCCGTCGGCGCACACGGCGTCTCGGCAATCGCGCTCGTCGAAGTGGCAAAATTGCCACCAGAGTTCGTCTGCGCCCGCAGCGCCGCGGACGAACCGAGCACGATCCAGATCGCGACCAAACGCGACGCGAACAGCCGGCGCCGCGCAGGGCGCGAATCCCCAGTGATCACGAGCGTGAAGTCTGGCATAGGCGTTCGCCTTTCGAAGGTTGCACCACCGCGGACGCGGCGGCTCAACTGAGATGCCGATCGCGGCGCGGCGTTTCAAGCCGATCGGCCGGTCGCGCCAGCCGCTGCGCCCGCTCAGATCGTGCTGTGTACCGCGCCAGGATCAGCGCGGCCGGCCACGCACCGGCACCGGCTCGCCGCGTAGCTGTCCAAACTCGCAGTGAAAAATGCAGCGGCGCTCGTTGCAGTGCGCCAGCTTCGCGCAGTAGACGTGACCATTCAGCGGCAGCGCGGCGTGCGCGGCCGACGCGAGCAGCATCCCGATCGCCGGCGCCGTCAGGTACACCCAATACGCCCGCCAATGCCGCGCGACCAGCGCCGAGCCGAACGTCCGCGCCGGATTCATGCTCATTCCGGAGAGCGGCGCTTCAAATGTGATGTACAGCAGCACCAGCGCGCCCGCGAAGAAACCGGTGTACGCCGTCAGCAAGGCGTGGTTGCTGACGATCAGCACCGTCAGCATCATTCCGAACGCGATCAGCAGCTCGGCCAGCCAGGCCACCCGCGCCCCGCGCGCTCCCGGAACGGTGACGACGTGGTTCACCGCGGCGTGCCGTATGGCGCCGCGCAGGATCAGCCTCGCCAGCGCTACGCCTGCGGCCGCGCCGGCGAATTGCGCCACGATGTAAAACAGCGCGTCCCAGGGCGCGACCTTCCCGCGGATCAAAAACGTCAGCGTCGTCGCCGGGTTCATATGCGCCCCGGATTGTTGACCCCAGGGCGAATAGATCAGCGCCACCGCCGTCAGGCCCATCGCCGCCCCCATCAGCACCCGCCGTGCGAACCGCGACCGGATGCGGCCGGCGGCCAGCCCTTCGGGGTGAAAGAGCAGCACGGCGTTCACGCAGGCCGAGACCATGAAGCAGCCCAGGAGCGCCGCTTCCATCAGATACTCGGGGTAATGTCGCGTCAGTGCTTCAATCATCGTGCGTGCTCGCCGAGCCGCGGACTAGCGTTCAAACCCACGCCGCTGGTCGTCAGCCGCAGGCGAAAGATCGCAGCGTCGGCGGTGATGAACAGGTCGTGGCCATGGCCACCCCAGGCGCAATTCGACGTCGGCACGCCGCTGAGAATCGTTCCCAGCCGCGTGCCGTCGGCAGCGAAGACGTACAGACCGCCCGGGCCAGTCGCGAACAAGTTGCCGACCCGGTCCAGCTTCATCCCATCCGGCAGGCCTGGACCATTCGCACGTCAAGGGGCCGAAATCCGCGACCTGCGCTTGCGGACCTGGGCTACTTGACCGGTTTCTCGAACGATGCTTCGCCCAGGTTGGCCTCGGCCCAGGCGCACCAGATCTGCACCTTGGCGATATCCGGCACGTACCCTGGCACGGTGATGCTGCGGTTGGTCTTGTCGTCCTTGATCTTCAGCCGCTGCAACAAATAGGCATTGCCCTTCGAGTCGATCACCTGCCAATGCGGCGCGGGAGTGTCGGGGATCTTGAAGTCATCCGACCAGGTCAGCACATGCTTGCCGTCCTTGTGCTCATGCGTCACCGTGCCGGCGTTGACCTTCGCGCCCTTGAACACGCTGCTCGTGTGCTTGCCATCCATCGCGGCCTTGCCGCTGTTGCTCTGCGCGAGAACGCTGCTCGCAGCCAGTGTGCCGATCAGCACGACGGCCATACTCGTAAGTCCAAACGGAAATCTACGGACGCTGTGCACCATGGTGCGGCTCCTGCTGGATGCTTCGGACACCTGGGCGCCGCACAGTGCGGCACGCTCCACTGTCGAAGTGCACACATACGATGCGGCAAGCGGCGGGCGGGTTTCAGACGCGCGGGCCGCGCGCAGCTTCGTGAAGCGTCGCGGCAGGTCACGCGGGCCGGCGCGCTCAGCGGGCACGCAGCAGTTCAAACACGATGAAGCTCGCCTGCAGCAGCAGCAGCACCAGCCCCTCAATCCGCGCGATATGCCCCGCGAACGTGCGGGAAAACGGAATCAGCAGCACACCCAGCAACAGCATGCAGATCAGCGAAGGCACCGCCGCGGCCGGCGTGGGCGCGGGATGGATCAGCTGACACAGCGCCAGGATCGCGCCGACGTTGAACACGCACGAGCCGACCGCGTTGCCGACCGCTAGGTCCACCTGCTGCCGCCGCACCGCCAGAACGCATGTAATCAACTCAGGCAGCGTCGTGCCAACGGCCACCACCGTCAGGCCGATCACGCGGTCGCTCAGCCCCAGCACCCGCGCGATTCCGCTCGCCGCGCTCGATGCCAGGCTGCCGCCCCAGCCCAGCAGCGCAATCCCGCCGACGATCATCAGCGCCAGCAGCCAGATCGGCCGCCGACTCTGTGCGATTTCGCTGGCTGCAGTCTGCTCGGCGAGCGGCTGGTTGCCGCCGCGTTCTCGTAGACCGGTGTAGAGCGTCCAGATACTGTACGCCGCGAAGGCCGTCAGCAGCAGCAGCGGCCCGAGCCGCCCGCCGAGCAGGTATTCGATCGACCGCATCTGCGAGAGCCCCAGCAGCAGTGCAAACATCGCCACCATCAGCGGGATCTCACGCCGCACTACGCTGGCAGACACCAGCAGCGGCGCGAACAGCGCCGATACGCCCAATACCAAGCCCAGGTTGCAGATGTTCGCGCCGATCACGTTGCCCAGCACCAGATCCGGCTTGCCCTGCAGCGCGCTGCTCAGATTGAACGCGAGCTCTGGAAACGACGTGCCCCACGCCACCAGCGTCAGCCCGATCAGCAACGGCTGCACGCGAAAACGCAGCGCCGCATCCACCGCGGCTGCAACCAGCGAGCGCCCGCCCAGCAGCAGCAGTACCACCCCGAAAACAAACAGCACAACCGTATTCATGGAAATTGCACGCCTGGCAATTCTGCCGACCGGATGGCGGCCCGACCATCCGAATTGACCTGCGTGCGCCCCGGCGCATTCGCACCCTTAAGCGGCGTTGTCGCGCAACTCTACGGCCACGATCCGTCACGCTCAACAGCAGCAGCGCGCCCGGCCTCTGACGTAACGCCAACACCAGGCGAGCATCGAATGCATCGTATCTGCGATCCCGCAGTTCGCCGCAAGGAGCTCATGTGCAACCGAACGCCGAACGCCTGCGACTCGACGCCACACGGAAGAACGAGGCCCTCTGGCGCAAGTGGGGCCCGTATCTGAGCGAGCGGCAATGGGGCACCGTCCGCGAAGACTACAGCAGCAGCGGCACCGCCTGGGATTACCTGCCGCACGATCACGCCCGCAGCCGCGCGTATCGCTGGGGCGAAGATGGCATCGCCGGACTGAGCGACGATCAGCAGCGGCTGTGCCTCTCGCTCGCGCTCTGGAACGGACAAGACCCGATCCTCAAGGAGCGGCTCTTCGGCCTGACCAATTCCGAGGGCAACCACGGCGAGGACGTCAAAGAGCTCTATTACTACCTCGACGCGACGCCGACGCACTCGTATCTGAAGATGCTCTACAAGTATCCGCAGCGGGCCTTTCCATACGCGCGACTGGTCGAGGAGAATCGCCGCCGCGGCAAGCAAGAGCCGGAATTCGAGCTGCTCGACTCGGGCGCATTCGACGAAGATCGCTATTTCGATGTCTTCGTCGAATACGCCAAGGCCGCGCCCGACGACATCCTGATGCGCATCACGGTCCACAAT